>NZ_JNWZ01000003.1 GCF_000716545.1 Kitasatospora phosalacinea | reverse complement strand
CCGGGCTCCCGCTCAAGACCGTCCTGGAACAGCTCGACCTGCTCGGCGAGGAGGTCGTCCCCGTGCTGCGCGCCGAGTTCGCCAAGAACCGCCCGGCGGGCGTCCCCGACGGGCCCACCCACGCCGCCCGCCTGGCGGCCAAGCAGGACAAGGAGGTGGCGGCCAAGTGAACGCCCTCAAGCTCGTCGTGGTGACGGCCGGGCTGAGCGTCCCCTCCTCCACCCGGCTGCTCGCCGACCGCCTCGCCGAGGCCACCGCCCGCGACCTGCGCGAAGCCGGCCGGGAGGTGGACGTCCAGGTCGTCGAACTGCGCGGACTCGCCCGCGACATCGCCGACAACCTGGTCACCGGCTTCCCGCCGCCCGCGCTGCGCGAGGCCGTCCGGGCGGTGGAGGAGGCGGACGGGCTGATCGCCGTCACGCCGATCTTCTCCGCGTCCTACAGCGGCCTGTTCAAGTCCTTCGTGGACGTGCTCGACAAGGACGCGCTGACCGGCAAGCCCGTGCTGATCGCCGCCACCGGCGGCACCGCCCGGCACAGCCTCGCCCTCGAACACGCGATGCGGCCGCTGTTCTCCTACCTGCGCGCCGTGGTCGTCCCCACCGCCGTCTTCGCCGCCTCCGAGGACTGGGGCGCGAACGGCGCCGACGGCTCGCTCGCCGGACGGATCGCCCGCGCGGCCGGCGAACTCACCGAGAGCCTCGCCGGCCGGCCCACCGCCCCCCGCGCCCGGGCGGCCGAGCAGGTCGTCCCCTTCGCCCAGCAACTCGCGGCGCTGCGCGCCCGCTGACACCCAGGAGGCATCACCATGGAACCCCAGGTCCGCGACAACACCGAGCAGTCCCGCTTCGAGATCAGCACCGACGCCGGGCAGGCCGGCTTCGCCGAGTACCAACTCCGCGACGAGGGGCGGACGGTGGCCTTCACGCACACCGTCATCGACCCCGCGTTCGAGGGCCAGGGCCTCGGCGGCAAGCTGGCCCGCGCCGCGCTGGACGCCGTCCGCGAGCGCGGCGCGAGCGTCCTGCCGTACTGCCCGTTCATCCGCGGCTGGATCGCCAAGCACCCGGAGTACGTGGACCTGGTGCCGGAGGAGAAGCGAGGCAAGTTCGACCTCTGAGCGCGGAGCCCGGGGGCGCTCGGCTCCGCGCCGGCGCCCCTTGCCGGGGTTTGCCAGGGATGCTCGGGGCGTGGACGAACCGCCCGGTGCCGGGCTATCGTCGCGGCTCGTGACCTTCTCCATCGTGGCCCGGCAGGGCACCGCTCTCGGTGTCGCCGTGGCGAGCAAGTTCCTGTCCGTCGGGGCGCTGGTGCCCGCGGCCGAGGTCGGCGTCGGCGCGTTGGCGACGCAGGCGTGGGCCAACGTCGCGTACCGGCCGCAGGGGCTGGCGATGCTGCGCAGCGGTGTCGGGCCGGCCGGGGTGCTGGCCGCGCTGCTGGCGGCGGACGAGGGGCGGGCGCACCGGCAGTTGGGCGTGGTCGGGGCGGACGGGGCCGCGGTGACGTACACCGGGGACGAGTGCCTGCCCTGGGCGGGCGGGCTGGCCGGGGACGGGTACGCGGTGCAGGGGAACATCCTGACCGGACCCGAGGTGGTCCGGGACATGGCGTCCGCCTGGCTGGCCGCCGCCGAACTGCCCCTCGCCGACCGGCTGGTGGCCGCGCTGGCGGCGGGCGACGCGGCGGGCGGGGACGCCCGGGGCCGGCAGAGCGCCGCCCTGTACGTGGTCGACCCGGGGCGGGGCGTCGGCGGCTGGGGCGACACCGCGTACGACCTGCGGGTGGACGACCACGCCGATCCGGTGGCCGAACTGCGCCGACTGCTCGCCGTGCACGAGGTGCTGCACGGCGCCTCCGACCCGGCCGAACTGCTCCCGCTGGAGGGGGCGCTGGCCGAGGAGGTGCGGGAGTTGCTGGGCGGTCTCGGTTACGACTCGCTGGACCGCTGGGCGGGCGTGGAGAACCTGGAGGGCCGCCTCGCCGAGGGCCGGATAGACCCGCTGGTGCTGGACCACCTGCGGACGGCCTCCAGGCCGGACTGAAGCCCCCTACCCGGCCAGCGCCCCGGTGAGGTCGGCGATCAGGTCGTCCGGGTCCTCCAGGCCGACGGACAGCCGCAGCAGGGCCGGGGACGGCTTGTGGGCGGCGGCGACCGGGCGGTGGGTGAGGGAGGCGGGGTGCTGGATCAGGGTGTCGACGCCGCCGAGCGACACCGCGTGGGTGATCAGCCGGCAGCGTTCGGCGACCGCCGCGGCGTGCGCGAAGCCGCCCGCCGCCTCGAAGGCCAGGGTGCTGCCGCCGCCCAGGAGCTGCTTGCCCAGCAGCGGCGAGTCGGAGCGGCCGGGGTAGTGCACGGCGGCGACGCCGGGGTGCCCGGCCAGCCGGTCGGCGATCAGGGCGGCGGAGGCGGACGCGGCGCGCACCCGCAGCGGCAGGGTCTGCAGGCCGCGGTGCAGCAGGTAGCCGGCCAGCGGGTGCAGCACCGCGCCGGTGACCGCCCGGACCCGGCGCAGCCGCTCGGCCCACTCGGCGGTGCAGGCCACCGCCCCCGCCAGCACGTCGCCGTGGCCGCCGATCGACTTGGTCGCCGAGTGCAGCACCAGGTCGGCGCCGAACGCGGCGGGCCGCTGCAGCACCGGGGTGGCGAAGGTGTTGTCGACCAGCAGCGGCACGCCGGCGCAGCGCTCGGCGATCTCGGTCAGGTCGAGCAGGTCCAGGGTGGGGTTGCCGGGGGTCTCGACCAGGACCAGCCCGGTGTCGGGGCGCAGCGCGGCGGCCAGCGTGCCGGGGTCGGCCCAGGTCACCTCGGTGCCGAGCAGGCCGGACTCCAGCAGGTGGTCGGAGCCGCCGTACAGCGGGCGCAGCGCGACCACGTGCCGGCGGCCGGCCGCGGCGGTGGCCAGCAGGCAGGCGGAGAGCGCGGCCATGCCGGAGGAGAAGGCCACCGCCTCGGCGCAGCCCTCCAGTTCGGCCAGCGCCCGCTCGAAGCGGGCGACGGTGGGGTTCCACAGCCGCTGGTAGACCAGGCCGCCCTCGGCGGGCGGCCGTCCTCCGCCGGCCAGCGCCTGGTAGGCGTCGCCGCCGGCGGCGAGGTCCGGCACCGGGTAGGTGGTGGACAGGTCGAGCGGGGGGACGTGCGTGCCGAGTCCGGCGAGGTCGTCGCGGCCGGCGTGCACGGCTCGGGTGTCGAGTCGGCTCATGGGGCCCGATGGTGAACGGCCGGGCGCCAGGTGGCCAGAGTGGCGGCAGATGATTCGGCCCGGGCGGGGGCGCCCTTGCGGATGTTCGGCGCGGGCGGCCAGGCTGGTGGCGTGCCGAACATTCCACGGGCCCGCGCGGCGGGGCTCGACGCCGTCGACCGGGCGATCGTCCGGGCGCTGCTGGCCGACGCCCGGACGCCCAACAACGCGCTGGCGGAACGGGTCGGCATCGCCCCGTCCACCTGCCTGGCCCGGGTGCGGGCGCTGCGCGAGCGCGGGGTGATCGCCGGCTACCACGCGGAGGTGGACCTGCCCTCGGTGGGGCTGCCGCTGCAGGCGATGATCTCGGTGCGGCTGCGGGCGCACACCAGGGAGCAGAACGGCAGCTTCCGGGCCGCCGCGCCCCAGCTGCCGGGCGTGCTGGCGGTGTTCCACATGGCCGGCAGCGACGACTACCTGCTGCACGTGGCGGTGGCCGACCCGGAGGCGCTGCGCTGCTTCGTGGTCGACCACCTGACGGCCCACCCGGCGGTCGCGCAGACCCGCACCAACCTGGTCTTCGAGCGCGTCCCGGGCGGCGGCCCGGCGGTCTGACGTTCCGTCGCCGTGACGGAGCGTCAATCCTGCTATCGCCAGCAGTGTTTGGCGGCTCGCGGATCGGCCTGGGAACCGGTCCGGGCGTTCGGCTCGCCCATCGGCTGGGCGATCCGGCGGGTCGTGGTGCGCTGGGTGATGCCCAGGCTGCGGGCGATCGCCGCGTCCATGGTCCCCAGGGTGCGGCGGCGGTGGCGAGTTGTGGCCACTGTCCAGCATCCGCCGCCGCGGTTCAGGGGGTTCGGCCTTACCGTACTGAGTATCGGTAATCTGTCCGGTTCCTTCGGACGGGGCAGCGCTGCCGAGCCCCGACGCGGCCGGACGGCGGCGCCTCCCGCTCCCGCCCGGTCGCCCCCGCCGTGAAGGGACCGACCATGGCTGTCGCGGACCCACCCCAGACCGTGCGCTACCGCCTGAGCCTGGCGACCGTACCCGCGTCCGTGCCCGAGGCGCGCCGCGGCGTACGGGCCGAACTCGTCGAGCGCGGGTTCGACGCGGACGATCCGCTGACCGACACGGTGCTGCTGGTGGTCAGCGAACTGGTCACCAACGCGGTCCGCCACGCCGCCCCCCGCTCGCCCCGCACCACGCTCCAACTCGACTTCGGCGCGGGCGAACTGACGGTGCGTGTGCACGACCGCCACCCGCACTGCCCGCAGCGTCCCGAGGTGCCGCACCAGGACGGCAGCGGCGGCTGGGGGCTGGCCCTGGTGCACGAGCTGGCCGCGCTGGCGGGCGGCCTGGTGGAGACCGTCGCTGACGGGGACGGCGGCGGCAAGACCATGCTGGTGCGGCTGCCGCTGGAGCCCTGAAGGGCCCGGGCGGCCCGAGGGGGGAAGGTCGGCGCGGGGTCGGCGCCGCGTCCCGGCGGACGCCGGTTGGGAAGACGATCGTCGGACGACCCCGCGGCCCCCACTCTCCTGCATGCAAAGTGTTATTGCAAGTAGCTCGCAATAAGCCGGGCGCGCCGGGAGGGCGCTCAGCAGCGCCGCAGTGCGCCCGGCGCGCGCAGGCTCTCCAGCGAGGGGTAGCCGTCCACCGCCATCAGCAGGTCCGCCTCCGCCAGCAGCGAGCGCAGCACGTGCACCACGCCCGCCTCGCCGCCCAGCGCCAGCCCGTACACGTACGGCCGGCCCACCCCGACCGCCGTCGCGCCCAGCGCCAGCGCCTTCACCGCGTCCGCGCCGCTGCGCACGCCCGAGTCGAACAGCACCGGCAGGCCGTCCGCCGCCGCCACCACCTCGGCCAGCGACTCCAGCGCCGGCAGCCCGCCGTTCGCCTGCCGCCCGCCGTGGTTCGAGCAGTAGACCCCGTCCACGCCCGCGTCCTTCGCCCGTCGCACGTCCTCCGGGTGGCACAGTCCCTTCAGCAGCAGCGGCAGGCTGGTCAGCGACCGCAGCCACGGCAGGTCGTCCCAGGTCAGCGGGTTGCCGAAGACCTGCACCCAGTCCATCACCGCGCCGCGCGGATCCCCGTCCGGATCCTGGAGGCGGGCCCGGAACACCGGGTCGGAGGTGTAGTTCGCCAGGCAGTGGCCGCGCAGCTGCGGGAAGCTGCCGCTGCCCAGGTCGCGCGGCCGCCAGCCGGTCACCCAGGTGTCCAGGGTGACCACCAGCGCCTTGAAGCCGGCCGCCTCCGCCCGGTGCACCAGCGATTCGGCCAGCGCCCGGTCGGTCGGGGTGTACAGCTGGAAGAACCCGGGCGCGTCGCCCAGCTCCGCCGCCACCGCCTCCATCGGGTCCACCGACAGCGTGGACGCCACCATCGGCACCCCCGTCCGGGCCGCCGCCCGGGCCGTCGCCACGTCCCCGTGCCCGTCCGGCGCGCACAGCCCCACCACCCCCACCGGGGCCAGGAACAGCGGCGAGGCCAGCTCCAGTCCGAACAGGTCCACCCGCAGGTCCCGCTCCTTCGCGCCGACCAGCATCCGCGGCACCAGCCCCCACCGCTCGAACGCCGCGGCGTTCGCCCGCTGGGTGTGCTCGTCGCCCGCCCCGCCCGCCACGTACGACCACAGCTCCGGCGCCAGCGCCGCCCGGGCCCGCTCGGCCAGGCCCGCGTACGTCATCGGGTACTTCGGGGCGACGCCGAACAGCGCCTCGAAGTAGATCTCGTTCTGGTAGTCGCCGAACTGGGGGGCCATCCGCGCTCCTCGGGGGTGGTGGGCGTCTGCGAAGCGGGCCCACGCTCCACCCGTTACCCGGCGGTGGTCAAGGGCGGATCCGACCGGTGGGCCGACCGGGCCGGGACGGCGCCCCCGACCGCACCGGCGGCCTCCCGGCGGAAGATCGACCGGAGGTAGCCTGGCAGCGGATGTGGTGACCATGCGAGCGAACGAACCCCAGGCGTCCGGGACGGTGATCCCCGAGGTCCCGTTCACCGCGCCACCCGGGGGACCGGTCGGCGTCGAAGTCATGACGCTCGCCGAACTCCGCCACCGCCGCGCCGCCGCCACCGCCCCCGCGGACGACTTCCACCGCCCGCAACGGCCCGCCTTCCACCACCTGCTCACCCTCGACCGCGGCAGCCTGCGCCACACCGTCGACTTCACCGCGCACACCGTCGAACCCGGCAGCTGGCTGTGGGTACGGCCCGGGCAGGTCCAGCAGTGGGGCGAACTCGGCGACGCCGACGGCACGCTGGTGCTCTTCGAACCCGGCTTCCCCGACCCCGCGACGGTCGCCGCCGCCAAGCTCGACGACCCCTTCGCGGCCGCCGTCCTGCACACCTCGGGGACCGACCGCGAGGCGCTGCGGCAGGCGGTCCGGCACCTCCACCGCGAGTACGCCTCCGGCGCGGACCTGCCCGCCGAGATCCACCACGCACTGCTGCGCCACCTGCTCGCCGCGCTGCTGCTGCGCCTCGCCAATCCGGTGGTGCCGTGCGGCAGCACCGCGACCGAGCCCGGCGAGACCTACCGGCGCTTCCGGCAGGCCGTCGAACACCACTTCACCCGCACCCGGCGGGTCGAGGACTACGCGAAGCACCTCGGCTACTCCCCGCGCACCCTCTCCCGGGCCACCCTCGCGGCCGCGGGCGTCGGCGCCAAGGAGTTCGTCGACCGCCGCGTCGTCCTGGAGGCCAAACGGCTGCTCGCCCACAGCGAGAGCTCCGCCGCCAGGATCGCCGACCACCTGGGCTTCGCCGACGCCGCGAACTTCGCCAAGTTCTTCCACCAGCGCACCGGCACCACCCCGATCGCCTTCCGCACGGCGGTGCGGGGGTCGGGCGGGGGGAGGTCTCCGGTGGGGTGAAAGGGGCGAGCTGGGGGGAGTTGAGGGGGTCGAGGGGGGAGTCGCCTCCGGTGGGGTGGGTGGGGGAGTCGGAAGGCGGCGGTGCGGGGGTCGGGCGGGGGAGTTCGTCCTTGTCGTGGGTGCGTAACCGTCAGGTTCCGATCCGGTTCGGAAAAGGGTGACGCGTGCCGTTCGGGGAGGGGGAGGCCCTAGGGTGCCTCGTGAAGATCTCGTGAGTGGGCCGGGACATCTCCTGGTGGTTCGGCAAGCAGCCTAGGAGCGCGGAACGTTGGAGACTCTCGGCGAGGGCGATCCGCATGTGGTGGGGCCGTACCGGCTGCTGGGGCGGCTGGGGGCCGGCGGGATGGGGGAGGTGTTCCTCGGGCGGACGGCCGGCGGGCGGACGGTGGCGGTGAAGACGGTCCGTCAGGAGTTCGCCGCAGAGCCGGAGTTCCGGCAGCGGTTCCGGCAGGAGGTGGCCGCGGCGCGGCGGGTCGGCGGACGGTGGACCGCGCCGGTGCTGGACGCCGACACGGAGGGGCCGCAGCCGTGGGTGGCCACCGGGTACGTCGCGGGGCCCTCGCTGTCGGAGGCGGTGCGGCGGTTCGGCGCGCTGCCGCCGGACACGGTGCGGGCGCTGGGCACCGGCCTGGCCGACGCGCTGGAGGCGGTGCACGGGCTGGGGCTGGTGCACCGGGACGTCAAGCCGTCGAACGTGCTGCTGGCGCTGGACGGCCCGCGACTGATCGACTTCGGCATCGCCCGGGCGCTGGACGCGACCTCCGCGCTGACCAGGTCCGGGTACGTGGTCGGTTCGCCGGGGTTCATGTCGCCGGAGCAGGCCAAGGGCCGCCCCGCCGGGCCGGCCGGCGACGTGTTCGGGCTCGGCGCGGTGCTGGTCTTCGCGGCCACCGGGCGGGCCCCGTTCGGCGAGCAGGACAGCGCGGCCGGGCTGCTCTACCGGATCGTCCACGAGGAGCCGGAACTCGGCGGCCTGGACGGCGAGTTGCTCGCCCTGGTGCGGGACTGCCTGGCCAAGGAGCCGGAGCTCAGGCCGTCCCCGGCGGCCCTCCGGGAACGGCTGCTGCGCAGCGCCGCGGGGACGACCAGGCTCGGCGACCGGGGCTGGCTGCCCGCCGCGGTGTCCGAGGAGGTGGCGCGGATGGCCGTCGCGCTGCTGGACCTGGAGTCGCGGCCCGACCCCGTCCGGCCGCCCGCGCCCACCGTCCTGGAGACCCCGGCGCAGGCCCCGCCGTCCCAGACGCCGACGCCGGGGTTCCCGTCGTTCGGCCCGCCCCCGCCGGGCTACCCGGCGGCCGCGCAGACCCCGCCGGGCCAGTACCCGTACCCCCACCCGCACACGCCCGCCCCGTACCCGGCCCCGCGGCCGTCGGCCGGGCGGCGGGCGGCGCCGCTGATCGCCACCGGGCTGGTCGCCGCGGCGCTGGCCGGCCTGGGCGTGTGGGCGCTGACGGGCGGGGCGGACGGGGACGACAAGGCCTCGGGCGGGGCGTCCGGCAGCCCGAAGCCGTCCGCCGGCGAGGTGAGCACCGGCCCGGAGAGCCCCGCCACCCCGGCCGGGGACGACGGCACCGAGGCGCCCGAAGACTCGCCCTCGCCCTCGCCCAGCGGCCGGGAGGCCGTCGCCGACGCGTTCCTGGGCACCTTCGAGGGCTCGGCGAGGTCCTCCAACGGGACGCGGATCGTCATCCGGTTCACCATCCACCAGGGCGCGGTCGGTGACCCGATCGCCTACGTGGAGACCGACGGCGGTCTCGGCACCGGCCAGGTCGTGTGCACCAACGAGGCGTCCCTGGTGTCCGCCGCCGAGGCCCGGCTGGTCGCCCGCAACATGCCCGAGACCGTCAGCACGGGCTGCGACCCGATCGCCGGGGAGGCGGTCCTCACCCCGAACAAGGACGGCTCCCTGCACTACGTCCAGCAGGGTTTCTCCGGCGACATGAAGCGCAACGACTGACGGCGGCGAAGGCCCGCTCCGGGGCGCCGCGTTCAGGTCGCGGGTGTCGTCGGGGCCGATCGTCGTCGTGCTGTCCACGACCCTCCGGCGCGACGGGTCCGTCCTCTTGTCGCACCACCGGCTGATCGTGCGTCGGCGTGTCGCTCAACCGGGGTGTCGGGTCGGTCAAACCGGGACGAAATGTGACGATGCCAGGGTGACCACCTCCAGCGAAGTCAGTCAGGCAGCCCCGCCCGTCCTCGACCGGCGGCAGCGGAACGTCGTGTTCGGCACCATCATGCTGGGCATGCTGCTGGCCGCCCTCGACCAGACCATCGTCGGCACCGCACTGCCCACCATCGTGGCCGACCTCGGCGGCGCCGCCCACATGTCCTGGGTGGTGACCTCCTACCTGTTGGCGGAGACCGTCACCACGGCGCTGGTCGGCAAGATGGGCGACCTGTTCGGCCGCAAGGTCGTCTTCCAGGTCTCCACCGTCATCTTCATCGTCGGCTCGTTCCTGTGCGGCCTGTCCACCAACATGCTGCTGCTGATCATCTGGCGCGCCGTCCAGGGCGTCGGCGCCGGCGGCCTGATGGTCACCTCGATGGCGCTGATCGCCGACGTCATCCCGCTGCGCGAACGCGGCAAGTACCAGGGTGCGATCGGCGCCGTGTTCGGCGTGGCCACGGTGATCGGCCCGCTGCTCGGCGGCCTGTTCACCGACCACCTGTCCTGGCGCTGGGCGTTCTACGTCAACGTGCCGATCGCCATCGTGGTGGTCATCGCCGCCGCCCGGAACATCCCGGTGGTCAAGTCGGGCATCCGCCCGGTCATCGACTACCTCGGCATCGCCCTGGTCGCGATCGGCGCCAGCGCCCTGATCCTGGCCACCAGTTGGGGCGGCAACGAGTACGCCTGGGGCTCGGGCGTGATCATCGGCCTGTTCGCGGTCGGCGTCGTCGCGCTCGCCCTGTTCTGCTGGGTCGAGACCAGGGCCGCCCAACCGACCCTGCCGATGCGGCTGTTCCGCAACCAGGTGTTCACCGTCTGCTCGACCCTCAGCTTCATCGTCGGCTTCGCCATGCTCGGCGCGCTGACCTTCCTGCCGACCTTCCTGCAGTACGTCGACGGCGACTCGGCGACCGTCTCCGGCGTGCGGACCCTGCCCATGGTGCTCGGCCTGCTGATCGCCTCGATCTTCTCCGGCAACGTGGTCTCCAAGACCGGCAAGTACCGGTTCTTCCCGATCATCGGCTCGGTGGTGATGGGCGTCGGCCTCTACCTGCTCTCGCTGCTGGACGTCGGCACCAGCGCCTGGCTGGCCAGCCTCTACATGTTCGTGCTCGGCACCGGCATCGGCCTGTGCATGCAGGTGCTCACCATCGCCGTGCAGAACACCGTCGACTACACCGACCTGGGCACCGCCACCTCCGGCGTCACCTTCTTCCGCACCCTCGGCTCCTCGTTCGGCACCGCCGTCTTCGGCACCATCTACGCCAACTCGCTGAAGACCAACCTGAGCGCGGGCGTCGCCGAGGCCGCCCGGACCACCGGCGCCGACCCGCAGCAGATCGCCGTCGCCGCGCAGAGCCCGCACGGCGTCCACCAACTGCCCGCCGAGCAGGCCGCGCCGGTCATCCAGGCCTACGCCGACTCGCTGCACACCGTCTTCCTGTGGACCGTCCCGGTCGCCCTGGTCGGCTTCGTGGTCGCGCTCTTCCTCAAGCAGGTCAAGCTCCGCGACTCCGCCCGGGCCAGCTCCTCCGACATGGGCGAGGGCTTCGCCCAGCCCTCCTCCGGCGACTCCTCCAAGGTCCTCGAGCTCGCCGTCGCCAAACTCCTCGGCACCGCGGGGCTCGACACCGCCCGGCAGCTCGTCGGCTCCTCCGGGACCAGGCTCGACGTGGCCGGCGCCTGGGCCGTCATGCAGGTCGAACTGTTCACCCGCACCGTCGGCCACGCCAGCCTCAACCTGATCGCCGCCCGCCGCCGGATCCCCCCGGAGGTCCTCCAGCCGGTGTTCGACCGGATGGTCACCGAGGGCTTCCTGGAGGCCAGCAACGGCTTCTACCAGCACACCGAGGCCGGCGGACGGGAAGCCGCGACCATCACCCGGGCCTGGTCCGACTGGCTCAACCGCAGGCTGGAGGAGGACCGCGGCCGCCCGCGCAGCGCCGAACTGCGCGCCGCCGCCGACACCATCGCCAAACGCATGATCGTCGAGGACCTTTCCGAAGGGCTGCCGGAGAGGGGCGGCGTCCTCTCCGGCCGCCGCTGACACCGCGTCGCCGCTGACGCCGGGCCGCCGCCGCGCCCCGCCCCGCCCCGTCGGGCCTGCCGCGGGGCGGGGCCGTCGTGATCCAGCGCGGCACTAGGCTGCCCCCCATGCTCCTGTACGCCCTCGCGCTCCTCTCCCTGCTGCTGTTCGGCATCGGCATGCTGCGCGACCGGCGCCGCTTCGGCAACGCCGTCTGCCTCGGGCTCTCCGTCGCCCTGTTCTCCCTGGCCCTGCTCGGCACCCTCCACCGGGCCGACTCGGTCGCCGCCGAGACCGTCCTGGTCGTCCTGGTGCTCACCCCCGCGCTGGGCAGCCTGGTCCTCGCCGGTCTGCTGATCGCCAACGGGCTCAAGACCGCCCGCAAGGAGGGCCGCAGCCTCGCCAACCTGCTCGCCCTGCTGTGCGGCCTCGGCATCCTGGCCGTGTTCGCCCTGCTGCTGGCCGCCACCGGGGCCGACTCCGAGGCGCTGGTGGTGGTCGCCCGCACCGTGTTCGTGGTCGCCTGCTACCTGTCCTTCCTGTTCGCCTGCTTCGTCGGCTACGCCTACCTGTACGGCCGACTGACCCCGCGCGAGGACGTCGACTACGTGGTCGTGCTCGGCACCGGCCTGCTCGACGGCAGCCGCGTCCCGCCGCTGCTCGTCAGCCGCCTGGAGCGCGGCCGCCGCCTGTACGACCGGCAGGTCGACCGCGGCCGCTCCCCGCTGCTGGTCGCCTCCGGCGGCAAGGGCTCCGACGAACAGCTCCCCGAGTCCCACGCCATGGCCGACTACCTGGTCGAACGCGGCTTCCCCGCCGACCGGATCATCCGCGAGGACCGCTCCCGCACCACCGAGGAGAACCTCCGCTTCAGCCACGCGATCATGGCCGCCGCCGACCCCGACTACCGCTGCGTCGTCGTCACCAACAACTTCCACGCCTTCCGCGCCGCCGTCTTCGCCCGCCGCGAGGGCGTCCACGGCCACGTCGTCGGCTCGCCCACCGCCGCGTACTTCTGGCCCAGCGCGACCATCCGCGAGTTCGTCGCCGTGCTCGTCATCTACCGCTGGGCCAACCTCGCGGTGGGCACCCTGCTGGTGCTGGAGTCGCTCAGCCTCTGAGCCCCTCCGGTTTGCGCAGCTCCAGCATCGACACCGACAGCCACGGGCCGCCGTACCAGTACGCCGGGCCGAGCGGGCGGACGGTGCCCGCGCCCAGGTGGGCGGCGTAGCGGCGGACCATCGGGGAGATGTCGGCGAGCAGCAGCCGGCCGCCCGGGCGCAGCACGCGCAGGGCCTCGTCCACGGCGCGCAGCCGGGCCGCCGCGGTGGGGATGTTGTGGATCACCAGGGCGGAGGTGACCAGGTCGAAGTCCGCCTCGGGGAAAGGGAGTTCGGTGACGTCGGCGGTGTGCACCTCGATCCGGTCCCGGACGCCGGCCGCGGTGGCGTTGGCCAGGGTCGCCGCCGGGGTGTTGCCGCTCTGGTCCTTCGTCGCCCACAGGTCCACCCCGACCGCCCGGCCGCGCGGCAGCCGTCGGGCCGCGCCGATCAGCACCGCGCCGCGGCCGCAGCCCACGTCCAGCAGCCGTTCGTCGCCGCGCAGCTCCAGGGCGTCCAACTCGCGTTCCCAAACCCGGAGTTTGCCGCGCAGCGTGGTGTGCAGGTGTATCCCCGCCTGTGCCAGCAGTCCGGCCCCCAGCGCGGCCACCGCGGCCCGGCCCCGGAACGGGCGGGCGGCGGCCGTGAGCGCGCAGGCCGCGCCGAGGGCGGAGGTCGAGGCGACGAAACCGGGCGCGTCGACGCCGTAGCGGAAGAGGGACGTGAACGGGTTCTCGGTCATGCCGGCAGTCTCACGGCCCGGCCGGGGCCGCGTCTTGGACGAATGTTCCACCGCTACCCGCGCAGGTAGCCCGGTGCCGCCCAGGCCACCTCGTCCACCGACAGCCACGGCTCGCGCGCCACCGCGGACGGCGTCACCCGGGCGAAATCGGCGACCTCCCGGTGCAGGTGGGACTGGTCCGCGTAGCCGGCCTCCGCCGCGACCGCCGCCGGCGGCCGACCCGCCGCCAGCCGGTGCGCCGCGTGGTCGAACCGCACCAGCCGGGCCGCCCGCTTCGGCGTCACCCCGGCCTGCGCCCGGAACCGCGACCACAGCCGCTTGCGGCTCCACCCCACCTCCGCCGCCAGGGCGTCCACCCGTGCCGCGCCGTGCGTACGCGCCAACTCGCGCCAGACGTACGCCACTTCCGCGTCCACCCGGCGGCCGGCCGACCGCCGTGCCGCCAACTCCCCGGCCACCAGGGCGAAGCGCCGCTCCCAGGACGGCTCCGCCCGCAACCGCTCCTCCAACCGGACGGCCGCCCGGCCCCACACCTCGTCCCACCCGGCCGGCGGGCCGCCCTCCGCCGCGAACCCCTCCAGCACCGCGTGCGCCACCACCGGCGACAGCCGCACCTGTAGGCACCGCACGTCCCGCCCGCTGCCCCGCAGCCCCTCCGTCCCCAACCCGATCACCACGCTGCCCCGCACCGGCCGCCCGCCGTCCGTGACGGTCAGCGGCCGCTCGCCCAGATCGATCGCCAAGGTCACCGCCGGGAACGGCACCACCCCCAGGTCCGCCACCCCCCGCCCCCGGAACCCGGCCATCGCCACCCCGGGCAGCCGCCAGGGGCGCGACGGGGTCGCGATCTCCCACGGGGCCGGTGGCTGCACGCCCCCAGCCTAGGCAGACGGCCCGGGAACGACCAGGTTCCGCGTCCGCTCAGCCCCGCAGGGCGGCGGCCGCCGCGCCGATCAGGCCGGCGTCGGGGCCGAAGCGGGCGGGGTGGAGGTGGATGCCGCGGGTGAAGGGGAGACCGGCGTAGCGGGTGAGGTGGCGGGCCAGGGGGTCGAAGAGGAGGGGACCGGACTGGGCGACGCCGCCGCCGATGACGACGGCCTGGAGTTCGACCAGGGCGGCGGTGCCGGCGATCGCGGCGGCCAGCGCCCGGGCGGCGAGGTCGAAGGCGGCGAGGGCGGCGCCGTCGCCGGTGCGGGCGGAGTCCGCGACGGCGCGGGCGGTGAGCGGGCCGCCCCCGGCGGGGCGCCAACCGGCCGTGCGGGCGCGGCGGACGATCGCGGGGCCGCTGGCCAGGCCCTCCAGGCAGCCGCGTCCGCCGCACGGGCAGGGCTCGCCGTCCCACTGGACGCTGACGTGCCCGATGTGCCCGGCGTTGCCGCTCGGGCCCGGGTGCACCCGGCCGTCCAGGACCAGGCCGCCGCCGACCCCGGTGGAGACCACCATGCACAGCGCCTCGCGGTACCCGGCGGCGGCGCCCAGCCAGTGCTCGGCCTCGGCGAGCGCCACCCCGTCGCCGAGCAGCCGCACCGGCAGCGCGGTGCGCTCCGCGATCCGCCGGGCCAGCGGGAAGCCGCGCCAGGACGGGACGTTGACCGGGGAGACGGTGCCCGCCGCGGTGTCGACCGGCCCCGCGCTGCCCACGCCGACGGCGGTGACGCCCGGCCAGGCCGGGTGCGCGGAGAGTTCCTCCAGCACCCGGGCGACGCCCGCGAACACCGCCTCGGCGTCCCCGTCCGCGGCCGTCGGGCACTCGGCGCGGGCCAGTAGTCCGCCGGAGCCGGTGACGATCGCGCCGGCGGTCTTCGTCCCGCCGAGGTCGACGGCGGCCACCAAGGGCGACAACGACGACGACGGCGACGGCGGCGACGACGGCGGGGACGGGTCGGTGGCCACGGCGCGCACCTCCTGCATGTCCGACTCGGGGTGACCTGTCGGACTGGCCAGGCTACCGGAAGCCGCAGGTCGGCGGCCCGCGAGGCCCGGGGTGGCGGCCACCACCCGGTCGGGGACGCGGACCGGTTCGCAGTCCGGGCGCTCGGCGGTGCGCTCCGCGCAGCCGACGGCCGGCGGCGGGTCCAAGTCCCCGACCGGGACCCGGGCGGGCGGGCCCGCCGGCTCGCCGAGCCGGTCGAACACCGGCGGGTCGGGCGGTTGGTGCACGCCCAGCGGCCAGTCCCGCGCCGCCGACTCCGACGGGGCCCGGACCGCGGCGTCCTGCTCCGGCCCCGGCGGCCACGGGTGGCCGGGGACGTCCGGGCGCACCAGTACCAGCGAGGCGACCCGCCCCGGCCGCTCCAGGGCCGGCCCGGGCGCCGGGCCGCCGCCCGGGCCGCACCCCACCGGGTGCACCGGCCCCGGGCCCAGCCGGTCCGGCACCGCCCGCAGGTCCGCCGGCGCCGCCGTCGCCCCGTCGCCCCCGCTGTCCGCCCGCCACGGGCTGCCGCCACCGTCGAGTTCGACCGGGCCTTCGTGCGCCGTGGCGGTCATTGTGCGGTCAACCGGCCCGCGCCGAACCGGGATTGCCGGGTGGCGGGCGGGGGTCAGCCGGTGAGCGGGACGACGCCGCCGAGGCGGGTGGCGGTGAGGGTGGCGCGCAGGTGGTGGTAGGCGGGGGTGTCGAAGCGGCCGGCGCGGGGGTGCAGGACGGTGGCGGCGGAGAGGGCGACCGCGTCGGGCAGGACGGCGGGCCAGCCGGCGTTGCCGGAGAGGCCGGCGGCGAGGGCGGCGACCACGGAATCGCCCGCGCCGGTGGGGTTTCCGGTGACGGCGGCGGGCGGGGCGCAGCGCCAGGCGCCCTGGCGGTCGACGGCGAGCAGGCCGTCCGGGCCGAGCGAGGCGAGCACGGACTCGGCGCCCCGGCGGATCAGCACCCGGGCGGCGTCCCGGGGGTCGGGCAGGCCGGTGGCGGCGGTGAGTTCGGCACCGTTCGGCTTGATCACGGTGGGGCGGGCCGGGAGTGCGGCGAGCAGCGCCGGGCCGTCCGCGTCGAGCACCACCGGCAGGTGGAACTGCCGTCCCAGCGCGACGAGTTGGCCGTAGCCGTCGGCGGGCGCGCCGGGCGGCAGGCTGCCGGCCAGCACCAGGACGGCGGCCTGCGGCAGGTGCCGGGCGGTCTCGCCGAGCAGGGCGTCCCACTCGGCGGCGCTCAGCGCCGGGCCGGGCTCGTTGAGCACGGTGGCGTCCGCGCCGTCCGCGACGGTGACGGTGCGCCGGGTGTCGCCGGTGATCGGCACCTCGGCGTGGTCGAGCCCGGCGGCGGCCAGGTCGGCCCGGACGGCGTCCCCGGTGGGCCCGCCGAGCGGCAGCACGCAGCGGACGGCCCGGCCCAGCGCGGCGAGCACCCGGGCCACGTTGACGCCCTTGCCGCCCGCCTGGGCGGCCACCCCGGTGACCCGGTGGCTGGTGTGCGGGCGGAAGCCGGGCACGGTGTAGGTGACGTCCAGCGCCGGATTCGGCGTGACGGTGAGGATCACGGCGGACGCCCCCCAGGATGGTCGTCGGACGAACTGACTGACTGAATTTGCGTGATCATACCGGGATTCGCGCAGCTTCGAGCACCGATGGGGGATTTGTGAACGTCCGGGGCGGGCGCGGTGTCGTCAGCTCGTCGAGTCCAGGGCCCCGGCCAGGTGGTGGGCCGCGGTGGCGAGCTGGGCGGGTGTCTCGGCGGCGGCGAAGCCGACCCGGACGTGCGGGGCGGGTTCGGCGGTGAAGTAGTTCGAGCCGGGGGAGAGGGCGACCCCCCGGCGCAGCGCGGCGGCGGCGAAGGCGGCCGGCTCGGTCCCGGCGGGCAGCGGCAGCCACAGGTGGAAGCCGCCGCGCGGGAGGCGGGGCGGCAGCAGGGCGGGGGCGTGCCGGGCCAGGGCGGTGGCGAACAGCTGCCGTCGCTCGGCCAGCTCCCGGGCCAGCGCTCGCAGGTGGCGCGGCCAGTCGGTGGCGGTGACCAGTTCGAGGGCGGCTTCCTGGAGCGGGCGCGGGACGAAGAAGGAGTCCACCGCCTGCACCGAGCGCAGCCGGGCCAGCGCCGGGCCCCGGGCCACCAGCGCGCCCACCCGCAGGCTCGGCGAGGCCGCCTTGGTCAGCGAACGGACGTGCACCACCGTGCCGTCCGGGTCGTCCGCGGCCAGCGGCGGCGGCAACTCGCCCGCATCCGCGTGCACCAGCAGCCGGGCGAAGTCGTCCTCCACCACGAACGCCCCCGCCCGCTTCGCCGCCGCCAGCACCGCCCGCCGCCGCTCGACCGGCAGGACGGTGCCGGTCGGGTTCTGGAACAGCGGCTGGCAGACGAACAGCCGTGCCCCCGAGGCCGCGAACGCCTCGGCCAGCCGCTCCGGGATCACCCCGTCCGCGTCCACCGGCACCGGCACCGGGCGCAGGCCCGCCGCCCGGGCGACCGCCAACAGCCCCGGATAGGTGGGGGACTCGACCAGCACCGGCGCACCCGGCGGGGCCAGCGAGCGCAGCGCGCAGGTCAGCGCGCTCTGCCCGCCCGCGGTGACCAGCACCTCCGCCGCCGTGACGCCGCCGCCCAACTCCCGGGCGAACCAGCCGCGCAGCTCCGGCAGCCCCTCCAGCGGCGGCCGCCCCCAGGCGCCCGGCCGGCGGGCCGCCCGGGCCAGCGCGCCGGCCAGCGCCCGTTCCGGCAGCAGCGAGGGGTGCGGGTAGCCGCTGTTCAGGTCGATCACCTCCGGCGGGGCCAGCGCGAGCGCGGCCAGCACTCCCGAGGCGTCCACCACCCGGGCCGGCGGCGCCCCCGCCTCCGCGCTGAGCGCCACCTCCTGCCAGGAGAAGTCGCCCCGCACGGCGGGCGCCGGCCCGGGCTCGGCCCGGAACACGCCCGCGCCCGGCCGGGACACCACCACGCCCTCCGCGACCAGCTCCCGGACCGCCCGGGAGACCGAGACCGGGCTGACCCGGTAGCGCTCCACCAGCTCCCTGCTACTGGGGATCCGCTCGCCCGGCGAGTAGCGCATCACCATGGCGCGAAGCGTGCCCGTCAGCTCCTGCACGCTCATTCGTCGGCCCTTCCGGCAGGCGGGCGGTAACTGCTACCGTCCTGTATGTCAGCACAGAATAGCGCTACTGCACTTCGCCCGATAGCGGTCGGCAGGCTCGGCGGCACCGCCCAGGCCGCCCTCGGCGTGCTCGCCTTCTCCTTCAGCTTCCCCGCCACCGCCTGGGCCCTGGAGGGCTTCGGCCCCTGGACGGTCACCGGCCTGCGCGGCATCCTCGCCGCGCTGCCGGCCGGCGCCTGCCTGCTCGCCTCCGGCGCCCGCGTCCCGCCCCGGGCGGCCTGGCCGGGCCTGGCCGCCGTCGCGGTCGGCTGCGCGGTCGGTTTCCCGCTGCTGTCCACGCTCGCGCTGCGGCTCTCCTCCACCGCGCACTCCGCCGTGGTGATCGGCCTGCTGCCGCTGGCCACCGCCGCCGTCGGCGCGCTGCGCGCCAAGTCGCGGCCGCCGCGCGCGTTCTGGCTCGCCGCGACGGCCGGGGCGGCCGTCGTGCTCGCCTTCACCGTCCAGCAGAGCGGCGGCGCGGGCCTGACCGCCGCCGACCTGTACCTGTTCGGGGCGCTGCTGCTCTGCGCGTTCGGCTACGCGGAAGGCGGACGGCTGGCCCGTGACCTGCCCGGCTGGCAGGTGATCGGCTGGGGCGTGGTCGCCGCGCTGCCCGTCAACGCGCTCACCGGCGCGCTCGCGCTCACCGCCGAACCCGTGCACTGGAACTGGCACGGCGTCACCGGCCTGGCCTACCTGGCGGCCGTCTCGCAGTTCGGCGGCTTCGTGGTCTGGTACCGCGGGATGGCCGCCATCGGTGTCCCCCGGGCGAGTCAACTCCAGCTCGCCCAGCCGCTGTTGACGCTCTGCTGGGCCGTCCTGCTGCTCGCCGAGGCGCTGCCCGGCGCCGCCGTCCCCACCGCCCTCGCCGTGGTCGCCTGCATCGCCGCCACCCAGCGGGCCGGCCGGGGGAGGTAGCGGAGGGGGCGGGGCCGACCCGGGTCGTCCCGACCCGTTGCCGGAGTCAGTCCTCGAACAGCGGGCCGGTCAGCCAGTAGTAGAGCAGCTCGTCGGCGGCCGCCGCCCGGCGGGCCGGGGCGGCGAGGGCGGGCAGCGCGGCGAGGGCCGGGGCGGGCGGGGTCGGGCCGTGCGGGCGCAGGGCGAGCAGGGCCCCGGTGGGGGAGCCGGCCGGCAGGTCGCGCACGGCGGGGGAGAGCTGGTGGGCCCAGGGGCCGGTGCTCCACGGGTCGCCCGGGATGACGAAGCAGTGCGCCCGCCCGGTGGCGGGCCAGACGGTGCGGTCGACCAGGTCGGCGTCCGGGCCCGGGGCGCGGAAGAAGGCGTACGCGGGCGTGCTCACTGGGCCAGTACGCAGTACAGGTGCTGCCCGTCCTTCCGGGCCCGGCGGGCCAGCACCCCCAACTGGTGGATCAACCGCATGAGTTCGATCCGCTCCACGTTCTTCACCTCGTCGGTGCGGCCCCACTGGCTGGTCAGTTGCGGCAGCCGCCTGCGCTCGATGCCGGCCAGCGCGTCGCGGGTCTCGTCGG
This sequence comes from Kitasatospora phosalacinea, assembly GCF_000716545.1. GTDB lineage: Bacteria > Actinomycetota > Actinomycetes > Streptomycetales > Streptomycetaceae > Kitasatospora > Kitasatospora phosalacinea. Next base: position 198,214 of record NZ_JNWZ01000003.1, on the reverse strand, counting down.
AGAGCTCGACCACCCAGGGGCCGGTCATCCACGGATCCTCGAAGTCGACGGCGGTGCCCGGCGCCTCCGGGTCCCAGGGCTGCAGGCCGGTCGGCCACACCGAGCGGTCCGGGCCGTCCTTGACCGGGGAGTCCCCCTCCCGCAGCGCGGCCACCAGGTGCGGCAGCACCACGGTCGGGTCGATCCCCCTGGCCTGCACCGATTCGAAGGTCTCGGCGGGCGAACGACCGCCCAGCTCCATCACCTTCCGTACCGCGGCCTCGTCGGCGGCCCGGAAGTAATCCGTCCGCAGGTCCATGTCGCGCGCTCCCCATCGTTCGGCAAGGCGCCCAGTGCATCACAGTCCGCGCCGTCGCGGGGCCGGGTCGCCGTCCTGTGATCTGTCTCCCACCCGCCGAAGGGGCGTTCCGGCGGGGAAGTTCGCACACTGTCTTTCGTTCGTGCACCCGCTACCGCCCCCGCCTCGGCCCTCGCCGCCGCCCCGCGAACCGTCCGCTGCGCGTCCTGCCGGGCGCGTCCGTGCCGGCCGGCACCGGTGACGGCGGGCCGTGGACCAGGCCGGCGTTCCCGGCCCGGCCGGGGCGCCGGACGGATCGGGGGCGCCGGACCTGCCGGAGGAGGAACGGGCGGGGCGGCACCCCCGCACAAGGAGCCGCACCGCCCGTTCCGGTCAGTAGGTGCCGGGGACGCCGACGTCCTTGCAGGCCTTGGCGAACTGCGGGGTGCAGACCTCTTCGGCCTTGTAGAGACCGCCGGCAATGACCGTCTCGACGACCTTGTCCTTGGTGACGACGACCGGGGTGAGCAGCATCGACGGGATCTGCAGGCCGTTCGAATCGGTCATGGTGGAGGCCACCGAGGTGATGTCGATGCCCTTCAGCAGGTAGACCGCCATGCTGGCGGCCGCGTCGGCCTCCGGCTGGTACGGCTTGTAGATGGTGTACGCCTGATCGCCGGTGAGGATCCGGCGGATCGCGTCCAGCGAGGCGTCCTGCCCGCCGACCGGCACGTCGGTGCGCCCGGCCTTGTGCAGCTCGTCGATGATCGCGCCGGCCATGCCGTCGTTCGCCGAGTAGACGCCCTGGAAGCCGTTCTTGCCGAGCTTGGAGATCGCCTCGGCCATCTTCGAGCCGGCGATGTCCGGCTTCCACTCGCCGGACTGCTCGTACGCGATCCGCTTGACCTTGCCGTCCAGCGCCTTGTGCGCGCCCTCCTTGAAGGAGGCCGCGTTGGGGTCGGTCTCGGCGCCGTTGATCATCACGATCTCGGCGTTGCCCGCCTGCTTGCCCATCGCCTCCAGCAGCGCCTGGCCCTGGAGTTCGCCGGTGCGCTGGTTGTCGAACGAGATGTAGGCGGCGACGTTGCCGGCGGCCAGCCGGTCGTACGCGATGACCTTGATGCCCTTGCTGTTGGCCGCGTCCACCCACGGCGCGGTGGCGGCGGCGTTCACCGGGTCGAGCAGGATCACCTTGACGCCGCGGGCGAGCAGCGCGTCGAACTGCTCCTTCTGCACCTTCTCGTCGCCGTCGGCGTTGGCGTAGTCGAGGGTGCACTTGGTGCACAGCCCTTCGACCGACGCCTGGATCAGCGGCTTGTCGAACGCCTCGTAGCGGGTGGATGAGGTGCGCTCGGGCAACAGCAGTCCGATGGACTGGTTGCCCGCGGACGACGAGGGCTTGTCGTCCCCGCAGGCGGCGAGCGACATCGCCATCGACACGGCGGCCGTGCCGATGACGAGTCGACGCGTCATCGAGTTCATGGTGGGTGGTGCCTCCCTGACAGCGCCGTGTCCCTACGGCGAGGTGAGGGGAGTCAAGCCCCACGGACCAGGTGTCGTCAAGAAGTAAATCATTGGTCGGAGGGAATCGACCAAGTCGTTACCTTCTTGAATGCATTCCGGGAGGTTCGTCTGCGGATCGTTCAGCGTTCGCTGCGTGCCACCAGGAACACCCCGCCGACCACGATCCCGCCGCCCAGAATGATCGGCCAGGTCAACGCTTCGGAGAGGAAGAGCCAGCCCAGGAACACCGCCACCACCGGATTGACGTACGCGTAGGTCGCCACCAGCGGGAGCGGCGCGCGCTGCAACAGCCAGGCGTAAGACGTGAACGCGACAATCGAGCCGAACAGCACCAGGTACACCAGCCCCGCCCACGAACCCGCCGACACCGCGCCCGGTTCGAAACCGCCCGGCTCGCCCCGCGCGAACGACAGCGCCAGCGCGCCCACCGCGCCCGCCAGCATCTCGTACACGCTCGCCACGAACGGATCGGCCGGCATCGGCAGCCGCCCCGCCAGCACCGAACCCAGCGCCCACACCACCGCCGCGGCCACCACCAGCAGCAGGCCCGACAGGCCCACCTGGCCGGTCAACCCCGGTGCGGTCAGCACCACCAGGCCCACCAGGCCGAGCAGCACGCCCGCCAGCGTCGCCCCGCCCGTCCGCGTCCCGAACGCCCGGCGCAGCAGCACCACCCACAGCGGCACGCTCGCCACCATCAGCGCCGCCAGCCCCGACGGCACGGTGCGCTCGGCCAGCACCACCAGCCCGTTGCCGCCGACCAGCAGCAGCACGCCCACCAGGAAGGCGGAGGCGAACTGGCGCCACGTCACCCGCAGCGCGCGCCACCCCTTGCGGACCGCCAGGCCGGCGCCGAGCAGCAGCGCCGCGGCGCCGAAGCGCAGCGCGCCCGACAGCAGCGGCGGCATGGTCTCCACCACTACCCGGATCGCCAGGTAGGTCGACCCCCACACCACGTACACGATGCCGAGCGCCGCCCAGACCGCCGCCCCGAGCCCGCCGAACGGGGCGGCCCGGCCGACCGCGTCGGGGGCCGCTTCCGCGGCTGCCGCCCGGGAGCTCACCGGGGAGCCGGCCCGGGAGCCGGTCGGGGACGGACAGCCGGGGTCGGCGTCGGCGGGGGACTGCGGAGAGGGTGCGGACACGTGCGTCTCCTTGTCTTGGTCCTGACAGGGCGTTCGGCGGAATGACACCACACTCCGTTCGTGCGCGGCAGGGGGTTTCAGCACTCGGTACGGACGGCGAGAGCACTACGCGCGAACGCCCCCGCCGCACGCCGGACAGGGCCGACCGGATGAACCGGCGCACCACCGCGCCCCCAGCCGCCCCGCCCCGGCCGCGCCGGATGGTAGGCATGGGGGCGGTCCGAGCGCAGCCGATCGGAGGAGCGGCCGCATGGCATGGTTCGCCGCCCCCGAGTACCGGCTCGCCCGCGAGCTGTTCCTACGCCTGCTCGCCCTCGTCCACGCCTGCGGGTTCCTGGCCGCCGCCCGGCAGTTCCGCGCCCTGCTGGGCAGCCGGGGCATGCTCCCGATCCCGCGCTTCCTGGCCCGCGTCCCGTTCCGCCGCGCCCCCAGCCTGTTCCACTGGCACTACAGCGACCGCTTCTACGCCGCCCTCGCGTGGAGCGGCCTGCTGCTGTCGCTCGCCCTGCTCGCCGGCGCCGCGAACCTGCTCCCGCTCGGCGCCGCGATGGCCCTGTGGGCGCTGCTCTGGGTGCTCTACCTGTCGATCGTCAACACCGGGCAGACCTGGTACGCCTTCGGATGGGAGTCCCTGCTGCTGGAGGCCGGGGCGCTCGCCGTGTTCCTCGGCAACGACCGCGTCGCCCCGCCGCTGCTCGGCCTGTGGCTGCTGCGCTGGGTGCTGTTCCGGGTCGAGTTCGGCGCCGGACTGATCAAGTGGCGCGGCGACGAGTGCTGGCGCAAGCTCACCTGCCTCTACCACCACCACGAGACCCAGCCCATGCCCGGCCCGCTCAGCTGGTTCTTCCACCACCTGCCCCGACCGCTGCACAAGGCCGAGGCCGCCGCCAACCACTTCGTCCAACTCGTCGTCCCCTTCGGCCTGTTCCTCCCGCAGCCGATCGCCTCCGACGCCGCCCTGCTGATGATCGCCACCCAGCTGTGGCTGATCGCCTCCGGCAACTTCGCCTGGCTCAACTGGCTCACCGTCGCACTCGCCCTGTCCGTCCTGGACACCGGCACCCTGCGCCGCGTCCTGCCGATCGGCCCCGACCCCTCCTACGGCCCCCAACCCGCCTGGTACCAGGCCCTGGTGGCCGCGTACACCCTGCTCGTGCTCGTCCGCTCCCGGCAGCCGCTGCGCAACCTGTTCTCCCCGCGCCAGCAGATGAACCGCTCCTGGGACCGCCTCCACCTGGTCAACAGCTACGGCGCGTTCGGCTCCGTCAACCGCGACCGGTACGAGATCGTCCTCGAAGGCACCCGCGACGTTCACGGCCAGGACGGCTGGCAGGAGTACGAATTCCACGGCAAGCCCGGCGAAGTGCGGCGGCTGCCAAGGCAGTTCGCGCCCTACCACCTGCGCCTCGACTGGCTGATGTGGTTCGCCGCGATCTCCCCCGCCTACGCCCGCCCCTGGTTCCGCCCGCTGCTCGCCCGCCTGCTCGTCAACGACCCCGACACCCTGCGGCTGCTGCGCCACAACCCCTTCCCCGGCACCCCGCCCGCCCTCGTCCGCGCCCAACTGCACCACTACCGCTTCACCGACGGCCCCGAACTCCGCGACACCGGCGCCTGGTGGCACCGCCGCCGCGTCCGCACCTACCAGCCGCCCGTCGGGCTCGCCGAACTGCGCCCGTACGCGCCCCGGGACGCGTCCCGGAACGGGCCCCGGAACGGGCCCCGCGACGAGCCGGGAGGACACCGATGAACCCACCCAACTCCCGCCCCCCACCCGGCCGGGGCGTACTGTCGGTGCCGCTCCCTACCGTACGGACCACGCGGACGGGCCCCGCGCCCCCGCCGACGGTCCACCGCGGCCCGGCGAACGCACGGAGGTCCGGTGCGTGCACGGCTCGAACGCGCACCCGTATTCTGGCCTCCCGCGACGCCACCGCCGCCGCAAACACCCCACCCGCCCCGCCAGTCCTTCTGCCCGCCAAACGCCACGAACCGGACTTCACATGACAGTGCGCACCCTGAACGACGCCGACGACGCCGCGTCCGAGACCGCGTCCGCGACGGACGGCGAGACCCGCCAGAGCACCCGTGAGGAACTCGGCCGCTTCGCCGACCAGGGCGGCTTCGCCCTCACCGCGGACGCCAACCCCTGGCTGGAGGCCGCCGACACGGTCACCGGACCCGAGGACGCCCGCGCCGCCTCCACCGCCCTCGCCGAACTCCGCAGCCGCGACACCCGCGCCGTCGGCCAGGCCGCCAACGCCATCGCCGCCAAGGCCGGCCTCGACATCCCCGACACCCTCGGCGGCCTCACCACCCTGCTCGACCTCCTCCAGCGCGTCCACGCCACCACCGCGACGCTGCGCACCGAGGCCTACGCGCAGGACCTCGCCGAACTCGCCGCCGCCACCGGCACCGGCGCCTACCGCAAGGAGACCGGCGCCAAGCTAGGCTGGAACCGCCGCCGCACCCTGCGCGGCCAGGCCCGCGCCCTCGCCGCCCCCGGCACCCGCCCCGGCCGCGCCGAGCTGCACACCGCACTCGTCGCCGCCGCGGCCGCCCACCGCGACTGGACCGCCCTCTCCGACGCGTCCTCCCGCCCCTCCGTCCCCGTCGACGGCACCCTGCTCACCGAGACCGCCAACGTCGTCGACTCCCTCGCCGACGCCGTCCGCTCCCTGGCCCGACTCCTCCCCGGACGCTCCCTCGACTCCCTCCCGCTCACCGAACTCGCCGACCTCGTCGACCGCCTGGCCGCCGACGAAGGCACCCTCTACCGGCTCTCCGCCCTGCGCCAGCTGCGCCTGGAACTCGCCGAGGAGGGGCTCACGGAGCTGCTGGAGGAGCTGAGCGAGCGCCAAGCCGACAAGGACGCCGCGCTGGCCGCGTACGACCGGCACGTCGCGGCGAAGGCCGCGCTGGCGGCGGGGCCGCAGGTGCCCGAGGTCGAGGTTGCGGAGCCGGAGGCTGTCACCGAGGCGCCGGTGGCCGAAGCCAGGTGCCCGAGGTCGAGGTTGCGGAGCCGGAGGCTGTCACCGAGGCGCCGGTGGCCGAAGCCGAGCCGGGGGCCGTCGAGGTCGTGCCGGTTGCCGAGGCCGAGGCCGGGGTCGCTGCCGAGGAAGCGGTGACCGAGCCGGAGGCTGTCGCCGAGGTCGCTGAGGAGTCGGTGGTGGCCGAAGCCGAGCCGGAGGCCGTTGAGGTCGAGGCGGTTGTCGAGGCCGAGGCCGAGCCCGAGATTGTCGCCGCGCCGGAGCCCGAGCCGGAGCCCGAAGCTGCCGTCGAGGCCGAGCCCGAGGTTGTCGTCGCGCCGGAGGCCGTTGTGGCTGAGGAGCCGGCTCCTGTCACGGTGACGGCGGGGTGGGTCAAGCCCGATCTGGTGGCCGGGAAGCCGATCGCCGCGTACTCCGCAGAGGAACTGGTCGCGCTGGTGGGCTGGTTGGACTCCGACGGGGAGAAGCGCAGCGATGACGAACTGCTGCGGGCGGCGATGAAGGAGCTCGGGTTCGCCCGGCTCGGGCCGCGCATCAAGGAGGCGCTGGGCGCCGCGGTGGCCACCGTTCGCGCCTGACGGCTCGTCAGTAGGAGAGTTCCTTCCCGCCCGTCGTCGCGCTCCGTGCGCGGCGGCGGGCGGGTTCATTCGCCGATGTCCTCGTACCAGAGGTCGGGGCGGGCGGCGGCGAAGTCGGTCATCAGGCGTACGCAGCGCGGGTCGTCGAGCAGGGTGATGCCGGTGCCGTGGGCGGCGAGCCAGTCGTGGCCGCCGGTGAAGGTGGTGGATTCGCCGATCACCACGTGGCCGATGCCGAACTGGCGGACCAGCCCCGAGCAGTACCAGCACGGGGAGAGGGTGGTGACCATCACCGTGTCGCGGTAGCCGCGCAGCCGGCCGGCTGCGCGGAACGCCGAGGTCTCCGCGTGCGCGGACGGGTCGTCGTCCTGGACGCGCCGGTTGTGTCCGCGTCCGAGCAGTTCGCCGTCCAGCCGGAACAGCGCCGCTCCGATCGGGACGCCGCCCTCCGCGAGTCCGGCCTCCGCCTCCGCTACCGCGACGTCCAGCCACGTCCGTGCCTGCTCCGCCGTCACCCGACCGTTCATCCGGCCACCTCCGGCTGCTCACTCTTCCGGCCCTGGCCGTCGTGGTGCACCCCGCCACGCCGACAGCGGGACGAGCGGCTGTCGCGGGGCCGGGTGCGGTCCGGTGTCGGACGTCCTTGGCGTCTCCTTTAAGGTGCGGGGATGCGAGATTTCGGGGCGGGACTGCGGTTCCTGTTCAGCGGGCAGCGGTGGGTGGCGCGGCACGTGCGGTGGTGGGCGTTCGGGATGATCCCGGCGCTGATCGCCCTGGTCGGGTACGTGGCCGCGCTGGCGGTGCTGGTCGTGTACGCGGGTGACCTGGCCGAGTGGGCCACGCCGTTCGCGGACGGGTGGAGCGAGGTGTGGCGGAACGCCGTGCGGGTGGTCGTCGCGGGGGTGGCGATCGGTGCGGGCGGGCTGCTGGCGATGCTGACGTTCACGGCGGTGACGCTGCTGATCGGTGAGCCGTTCTACGAGTCGCTGTCGGCGAAGGTGGAGGCCACCGAGGGCGGCGGCCCGCCGGAGCCCGACGTTCCGCTGTGGCGGGCGCTGTGGGTGGCGGCGCGGGACAGTCTCGCGGTGCTGCTGCGGGCGGTGGCGTTCGGGATCGTGCTGTTCCTGTGCGGGTTCATCCCGGTGGTGGGGCAGACCGTCGTGCCGGTGCTGGCGCTGTGCGTGTCCGGGTACTACCTGACGGCCGAGCTGACGGGCACGCCGCTGCAGAACCGCGGCCTGCCGCAGAAGGAGCGGCTGCGGCTGCTGCGTTCCAGGATGCCGATGACGCTCGGGTTCGGGACGGGCCTCGCGCTGCTGTTCCTGATCCCGGGGGCGACGGTGCTGGCGATGCCGGGCGCGGTGGCCGGGGCGACGCTGCTGGCGCGGGAGATCTCCCCGTACGGGGCGGAGGAGGCCGGGGGAGGCGAAGGGGACGACGAGGGGAACGGCGACGGCGACGGCCCGGAGCCGGACCCGTACCAGCAGCCGAACCCGTACCGGCAGGACCCGTACGGGCGGTATCCGGGGCAGCACCCCGGTCCGAACCCGTACGCGACCGACCCGAAGGCCGGATGATCGGGCCCATCGCCGGACGCCACGGTGGTCTGCCGTAGCGCCACGCGCCGCGCGACAACATCCCCGTGGCCGTGTTCGTGGACGCCGCCGTCCCCGAGGCCGTTCCGTCCCCCTCCGGCCACCGCGTCCGCTCGCTGCCCTTCACGTGCCGAGCGCCCGGGGGTGCAACGGAGGGGCGGTCACCGCTGCGCGCGGTGGCCGCCCCTCCGTTGCGCCGCCGGGATCAGGACGGGTGGCTGCCCACCGCGTCGCGGACCTCGGCGCCCAGCACACTGTTGGCGCGGGCGCAGTGGGCGCAGCAGAAGAACCGCCCGGCGACCTCGACGCCGTGGCCGACGATGCGGACGGTGCACTGCTCGCAGCGCGGGGCGAGCTTCTCCATCGCGCACTCGAAACTGTCGAAGACGTACGTGTCGCCGGTGATCGTCTTGATCTCGAAGGACAGCCAGTAATCGTTCTGGCACACCACGCAGACCGCCATGTCGGGCTCCTCTCGCCGTACGGGTCCACCGTCGAGTCTTGGCCCGGTCCGGGTCGGCGGCAATCGGCGGCGGTCCGAACGGACAAAGCGCCGGTGACCAGGACGAAAAACCGATGGGCCGTTCGATAATGGGCAGCAGGGTCCGGTGTTCAGTCGAGGAGGCCGAGATGATCATTCGTATCTGGGAGGCGCAGGTCGCCCCGCACCGGGCCGAGGACTTCTGCGCCAGGCTCGCCTCGACCGTGCTGCCCGGCCTGGGGCGCTGGGACGGCTTCCTCGGCGGGGAACTGCTCCGGGCCTGCTCCGACGAGGACCACCGGGTCCGGATGATCACGCGCTGGCGCGACGAGGAGGCGCTGCGGGCGTACGCGGGGCCGATGTGGCGGATCCGGCCGGTCTGGTCCGAGGGCGAACTGCACGAACTGGAGCACCCGCCGACGGTGGTGCACTTCCACTCGCTGAGCCGCCTGGACGCGCCCCGCCCGGACGCGCCCCGCCCGGACGCCCCCGCCGGCCGTCCGGTGGGGGCGGGCTGATCGGCCCGGGTCAGCCGACGGCGCCCTGGGTGTCGGCCTTGATGCCGAGCGAGGCCAGCCACTGCCGGCAGTTCTCGCAGGGGATGCGCTTGACCCAGGAGCGGACGTCGTGGCCCCGCGCGTCCATCGCGACGATCAAGCTGTCGGGGAAGGCCGCGGGGACGGTCTGGAAAGCGGCGACCACCTGGTCCTCGGTGGTGAAGCCCTGGGCGTGGATGAACCGGTCGAGGGCGTGCACCTCGGCGCAGTTCCCCACCGACCAGGTCTCCAGGCGGTCGACCCGGCGGCTGACCACGGCGTAGGTCAGGTTCAGCAGGGCGCTGCCGTCGTTGCGTCCCCGGTAGACCCGGCCTCCGGCCACCAGGATGGCCCGGACCACGGTGTGCGTCCCCTGCGGGGCGGCCTCGCGCAGGGCGAGGGCGAACTCACCGGCCAGGATATCCCGATTGGTGCGCTGCACCGGCGGGGCGGGCGCCTGCCGGGGCGCGGGCTGCTGGGCGGCGAGCAGGGCCGCGTCGCGGGCCTGGAGCCGGGCGACCAGCACCCGCCGCAGGTCGGCGACGGCGGTGAAGGCGCCCTGCCCGGCGCCCTGCCCCCAGTCGGCGAGGGCCCGCCGGGCCTGCCGCCCGGGCCGCCGCTCGTGGCCCGCCGTCAGCCGGCCGATCTCCCGCAGCACCTCCCGCACCAGCCCGGCCAGCACGTACGGGGACAGGTCGGTCAGCGGGCGGTCGCGCTCCAGCTCGACCAGCGCCCGCCGCAGGACGCCCGCCAGCGCCTCCAGTTCGGCCAGTGCCTGGGCGTCGTCGGGCGTCTGCAGGGCCGGCCCCCGCAGGTAGGCGGTCTGCAGGCCGGTCAGCCCGGTCAGCACGGCGTCCGTGGTGTCGGTGGGGCTGGGGGCGGGGTCACGGTACACGTCAACCTCCGGTTTTCTCATGGGAGTTGCGACCGTACCGGGCGCAGGGGAGGCCCGCCGCGGAGATCACCGGAATCCGATCCGTCAATCGGACCGGAAGCGGTGATCCGAAGCGCGGCGGGGGCTCGCCGCCCTCAGCCGCGCGCCGCCGGTTCCACCGGGATGCCCGCGTCCGCCTTCACCTGCTTCATCGTCAGGTGCGAGTGCACCTGCGCGATGCCCGGCAGGCCGGAGAGCACGTCGGTGACGAAGCGCTCGTACGCGGCGAGATCGGCCACCGCGACCCGCAGCAGGTAGTCCGGGTCGCCGAACAGCCGGTGCGCCTCCACCACCTCCGGCAGCTCCGCCACCCGCCGCTCGAACTCGCCGACGGTGGCCCGGTCCTCGTGCCGCATCACCACCGTGACGAAGGGCTGGAAGCCGCGCCCGACGGCGGCCGGGTCGAGCCGCGCCCGGTAGCCGCGGATCACCCCCTGCTCCTCCAGGTGGCGCACCCGGCGCAGGCACGGCGACGGGGTCAGCCCCACCCGGTCGGCCAGCTCGGCGTTGCTGATCCGGCCGTCCTGCTGGAGCTCGTGGAGGATTCTGCGGTCGATGCGGTCCATGGCGCAACATTCTGCCAGAGCGGGGCCATGACCAGCGGAAACGGGACATCGGCTGCCAACGCCGGACGGATAGCGTCCAGGTGTTGAGATTTCCCCCACTGAAGGTGCCATGGACCCGCACGCCCTGCTGCTCTTCCTCGGCGTCGACGTGCTGCTGGTCTGCACGCCCGGCCCCGACTGGCTGTACATCGTCGCCCGCGGCCTCGGCCAGGGCCGCCGCACCGCGCTCACCGCCGTCACCGGCGTCTGCGCGGGCTACGCCGTGCACACCCTGCTCTCCGCCGCCGGCCTCGCCGCCGCCCTGCGCGCCGTCCCCGCCCTGCTCCCCGCGCTGCGGCTGGCCGGCGCCGGCTACCTGGCGTTCCTCGCCGTCGGCATGCTGCTCGCCCTGCGCCGCGGCGGGACCGGTCCGTCCGTCGCGGCGGCCCGGCCGCAGCCGGCCCGGACGGTGCTGCGCCAGTCCCTGCTGACCGCGCTCCTCAACCCCAAGGGCCTGCTGCTGTACCTGTCGCTGGTGCCGCAGTTCGTCACCCCGGGCGCCACCCTGCCGGTCGGCGGCCAGGTCGCGGCACTCGGCGCGGTCAACGTCCTGTGCTGCGCCGCCGTCTACACGGCGGTGGCCCTCTGCGCGGCCCGCCTCGGCAACCGCGTCGGCGGCACCCCGACGGCGGCCCGCCGCCTCTCGGCGGTCTCGGCGGTCCTGCTGCTCGCGGTCGCGGGCGTCACGGCGGCGGCCTGAGCGGACGGGGAGAGCGACCACAGCAGGGGCCCGGGGAACGCCGAGTCGATGCTGCTGGTGGCCGGAGCCCGTCGGAGGACCGTGCTGCTGCGTGTCCGTGACGGAGCCCGAAGCCGGTGCGCGCTCCGGCAGGCGCACCGCCGGCAGCCACGGCCCCGCCGTTCCCCGAGCCCCTGATCGCGCGTCCCGCCGTTCTCAAGGAGCCGTGTCGTGCGCCGCGAGCGCCGCGCGGAGGGTGAGCAGGTCGGGGCCGCGGACGGCGTCCAGGCCGGTGAGGTCGGCGGTGCGGCGCAGGCGGTAGTCGACGGTGTTGGGGTGCACCTGCAGCTTCGCGGCGGTGCGGCGGCGGTCGAGGCCGCAGGTGAGGAACGCCCGCAGGGTGCCCAGGAGTTCGGGGCGGGCGGCGAGCGGGGCGAGCAGCGCGGCGAGGGCGTCGCGGGCCGGTCCGGGGCGGCTGAGCTGGTACTCGACCAGGACGTCGTCGAGCAGGTGCGGGCCGGGGCCGCGTCCGGTGGCCTCGGCGACCTGGCGGATCTCGGCGGCCAGCCGGGCCGCGGCGGCGACCTCCGCGGGGGCGGCGACGGTGGCGCCGGCCGTCAGTTCGGCGCCGCAGGCCCGGGCGAGCCGTTCGAGCAGGGCGGCCAGCGCGGTGCGGTCGGGGACCGGTCCGCGGGAGTCGTCGGGCAGCAGCACCGGGCCGCCGTCGGCGGACAGCGCGGCCAGCGGCACCTCGTCCGTGCGGCGCTCCAACTCGGCGCGCAGGCGCCGGAGTTTGCGACGGGCGACGACCGATCGGTTGACGCCGGGGCGGCCCTCGTCGGGGTGCGGGCCGATCGCCAGCGAGAGCACCAGGTAGCGCGCGGGCAGCCGGATGCCGGCCCGGTCGGCGGCGGCGCGCGGGTCACCGCCCTCCAGCAGCCGGGAGAGCAGGGCCTGCCGGGAGACCTGTTCGCCGCCGAGCGCGGCCTGCCGCTCCTGCACGTACCCGGCGGCGACCGCGCAGCTGACCACCCGCAGGTAGCCGAGGAGGCGGTCCTGCGCGGTGGCGACGTCGGGCAGGTCGGTGGGGGAGGCTTCGGCCAGGACGCGGGCCGCGCACAGCTGGGCGCCCAGGTGGTAGGCGCCGACCACGGATTCCAGCGGCACGCCCTCGTCGGCGCGGCGGGCCGAGGACTCCCGGATCCGGGCGAGTTCGGCCTCGCCGGGCAGCACGCCGGTGCGCAGCACCTCGACGAACGACCGGATGCCGCGCTCGACCTGACGGGTGATCTCGCCGCGCAGCTGCTCGGGCGGCAGCGAGTGGTAGGCCGGGAGCCGGTCCAGCAGCCGGACCATCACCTCGCCGGCCAGCGCGGGCGCCAGCGCGAGCAGCCGGAGGTGGACCGGCCGGCCGCCGAACCGGGGCCCGTCGTCGGCGAGTTCGGCGGCGGACGGGCCGGGTTCGGGGACGGACGGGCCGGGTTCGGGGACGGACGGGCCGGGTCCGGGAGTGGACGGGCCGGGTCCGGGGGTGGTGTGGGCGTCGGCCCCGGTCTTGGGTGCGGTCACAATCCACCTCGCGAATCTCTGTGCGGCGGCCCGGCGACGAGGCCGCGCGGCGCGTTCATGATGGTTCCCCGGAGGTTACCTACCCGTAGGTAACTCCTGCGATCCCCCACCTTGTTCAGGTCGCGCGCCCCCACCCCCCACCCAGAAACGGGAACCGCCATGAACCGAGCCGCCCGGCTGATCGCCACCGCCCTCGCCGCCGCCGCGATCGCCACCGCCGCCCCCGTCGCCACCGCCGCCGCGACGACCGCCACCACCGCGGCCGACCCGTTCTACGCGTACGACGGCGCCGCCCCGCTGTCGTCGTACGCGCCCGGCACCGTGCTCAAGACCCGCACCCTCTCGTACCACCTGCTCGGGCTGGCCACCCCCGTGCGGGCCGTCCAACTGCTGTTCCGCACCACCGACGCGCAGGGCCGCCCCAGCGCCGGCGTCACCACCGTGGTGCGCGGGCTGGGCGGCGACGGCAGCCGGGCCGTCTCGTACCAGTCCTTCTACGACTCGCTGAACCCCGAGCACGCCCCGTCCCGGGCGGTGGCCGGCGACGTCAGCCTGGGCGGCGCGATCGCCAACGCCGAGGCGCTGTTCGTCGTCCCGTTCGTGCTCCAGGGCTACGACGTGGTGATCCCCGACACCGAGGGGCAGAGCGCCGACTTCGCCGCCGGACCCGAGTACGGCACCACCACGCTGGACTCGATCCGGGCCGCCTCCGCCTCGCCCGCCACCGGCCTGGACGGCGACACCAGGTTCGGCATGATCGGCTACTCCGGCGGCGCGATCGCCACCAACTGGGCCGCCGCGCTCGCCCCCTCCTACGCCCCCGACGTCAACCGCCGCCTGGTCGGCTTCGCCGAGGGCGGCCTGCTGGTCGACCCCGCGCACAACCTGAAGTACGTGGCCGGGGGAGTGGTGTGGCCCGGCGTCATCCCGATGGCGATCACCGGCGTGGCCCGCGCCTACGGCTTCGACCTGACGCCCTACCTGAGCGACTACGGCAAGGAGGTGTTCGCCAAGACGAAGGACGCCTCGATCGTCAACGCGCTCGGCCAGTACCCCGGCCTGACCTGGCAGAAGCTCGCCAAGCCCGCCTACGCCGACCCGAACTCGATCCCCGAGTACCTGGCGGCCGTCAACAAGGTCAACCTCGGCTCCGCCCCCACCCCCACCGTCCCCGGCTACATCGCGCAGGGCAACGGCGGCGTCCTGGAGGGCACCTTCAGCAACCTCCCCGGCATCGGCACCGGCGACGGCGTGATGGTGGCCGGCGACGTCCGCGCCCTGGCCCGGCAGTACTGCGCCACCGGCAACGGCGCCGTCAAGTACCAGCAGTACGACCTGCTCAGCCACCTCGGCACGGCCGTCCCGTGGGCGCCCACCGCCGTGCTCTACCTGAACGACCGCTTCGCCGGCAAGGCCGCCCCGTCCGACTGCGGCCGCATCCCGGCCGGCAACTCGCTCGCCCCCGAGCGCCCGGCCCCGGCCGGGAAGTAGCCGGGACCGCGGAGCCGACCGCCCCGAACCCCGTGCGGGGCGGTCGGCTCCGCGGAGCTCGCTCACCGGGGCCCGCTCACCAGACGACGGCCACCACGACCGCGGCCGCCGTGAACGTGGCCACCGCGAAGAACGGCCACGGCTTCCGGTTGCGCATGCCGATCAGGGCGACCGCCGCCACCAGCACGTCCAGGGCCAGCTTCACGGCCATCTTCGGGTCCGAGACCGGCAGGTCCAGCGCGTGCCTGGTCCAGATCAGCCCGACGCCGGTGACCAGTTGCACCACCGCGCTGGTCACCATGTACCCGCCCGTCACCGGGTCCTTCCCCCGCAGCTGGTAGAAGATCCCGCCCAGGATCGCGGCGAACCCGAACAGGTGGAACACGAGGAACACGTACCGCAGGATCTCCATGCCAGTGATCTTTCTCCAGAGCCGGAACGACGTGGTGACTTCCGGTACTGAGAGGGATCGGCGGCCCGGGATGTGACATCCCCGGGCCCCGGCGGGACGAGAGGTGGATCACATGACGGAGGGGCCCGTCCACCGGCCGGTGGACGGGCCCCTCCGCGGTGCGGGAGCTCAGAGTTCGCTCGGGTACTGCCGGGCGGCGCTGCGGATCCGCAGCGCCGCGATGATCTCGGTGACGCCGATCACCACCAGGCCGCAGGCTGCCAGCACCGCCAGCGCGGTGATCGAGTGGGCCGGCCAGACCATCAGCACGATGCCCGCCAGCACGCTCAGGCCGCCGACGAAACCCTGCCAGCCGCGGGCCGGCATCATCGGGTCCGAGGCCACCGCCGCCAGGTGCGTGATGCCGCGGAACAGCCAGCCGATGCCGATCCACAGCGCCAGCAGCAGCACCGACTGGGCCGCCGAACGGAAGCACAGCAGGCCCAGCAGCACGCAGATCGCACCGCTGACGAACGCCAGCACCCGCAGCGCCGTCGACGCGTGGGTGCCGAACGCCCCCACCAGCTGCACCACGCCGATCACCAGCAGGTACAGGCCGAACAGCACGCCGACCACCCACAGCGTCTGCTTCGGCCACACCAGCACGACCACCCCCAGCGCCAGCGAGATCAGCCCGCCCGCCAGCACCGCCTGCCAGGCCAGCCGGGCCAGCTGCTGGAACGGCCCGGGCAGGTCGTCACGGGAGTCGATCCGGTACGGGGCACTCATGGCTCCTCCGAGGGGGCTGGACGGAACGGACACGGCACACCCCCCAGCCTCCGCGCCCCACCACCCCCGGGGCGCGGCGGGATCCGCCGGACGGACGAACGGGCCGCCCCGTTCGCACCCGGATCCGCTACCGTCCGTTCACCCGGCTGCCCGGGCGGCCGTCTACCATCGGACGCTATGACGGACCAGGGGCGGGGGAGCCCGGAGGACGGGGCGGCCGGTACGGGCACCGGTGCGGGGGCGGCCGGCGAGGCGGCGGCTAGTACGGGGACGGCCGACGAGGCGGCGGTCGTGCCCGGGCCGCGCGGGGCCGAGGGGGACGGGGACGCCGGGGAGCCGGGCGGCGGGCACTACATCGTGTGCGGCGGCAACTCGCTCGCGCACCGGTTGATCCTGGAGCTCACCGAGCAGTACGAGGTCCCGGTGATCGCCGTGGTCCCCGACCGCTCCCGCGAGCACGGGCCGGCGATCGCCCAGATCCCCGGCGTCCGGGCCGTGCTGGAGCACTCCACGGTCACCGGCGAGGCGCTCGGCGCGGCCGACGTCGCGCACGCCCGCGGCATCGCGCTGATGGACGGCACCGACCAGGAGAACATCCACGCCGCGCTCGCCGCCGAGAACCGCAACCCGGGCGTCCGGATCGTGCTGCGGATCTTCAACCAGCGCCTCGGCGAACACCTGGAGAAGCTGCTCCCCAACTGCGCCGCGCTCTCCGGCTCCGCCACCGCCGCCCCCGCCTTCGCCAACGGCGCCCTCGGCCACCCGCACACCGTCGAGGTCGGCGGCCGGCAGCTGTACGTCGCCTACGACGGCGACATCCGGCCCGACCAGATCTGCCTGGTCGCCGACCGGATCGACCGCCGGGACCTCAGCCGGCTGCGGCTGCTGCCCGAGACCGGCGGCCGGGCCGCCGAATTCATCCGGATCGCCGAACTCATGGGCGGCGGCGAAGGGTTGGGGGCGACCGGCCGTCCGGACCTGGCGCCCGCCCACGAATCCGGCGGGCTGGCCGCCCTGCAGACCCTCGACACCGAACCCCCGCTGCGCCCGCCGCTGCGCAAGCGGCTCAAGTGGTGGCTGCTCGACGGGCTCAAGCACTTCACCAACACCCGGCTGCGGATGATCCTGATCAGCGCGTTCGTGGCGATCCTGCTCGGCGGGCTGGTGCTGGCCCGGCACAGCAGCCACCCCGGCGGCTTCGGCTGGACGGTGTACTTCACGCTGCTCGACGCGGCCGGCGCCGTCCAGCCCGACGTGCCCGGGCAGCAGGTGCTCGGCGACTCCTGGGCCCGGGCCGCCCAGGTGCTGATCACCTTCTGCGGGATCACCTTCGTCCCCGTCGCCACCGCCATCGTGGTCGAGGCGCTGGCCAGCGGTCGGCGCGGCGTCCCCCGCCCGCCCGGGGCCCGCACCCGCGACCACGTCATCGTGGTCGGCCTCGGCAACGTCGGCACCCGGGTCGCCGCCCTGGTGCGCGCCACCGGCCTGCCGGTGGTCTGCCTGGAACGCGACCCGCAGGCCCGGGGCATCGCCGCCGCCCGCGCCCTCGGCATCCCCGTCCTGATCGGCGAGGGCCCGCTGGAGGCCCAGCTCAAGCAGGCCCGGGTCAAGCACGCCCGCGCCGTGGTCGCCGTCACCTCCGACGACGCCGCCAACCTGGAAGCCGCCCTGGAGGCCCGCGCCGTCCGCCCCGAAGTCCGGATCGTGGTGCGGCTGTTCGACGACGACTTCGCCCACCACGTGTACGCCACCCTCGGCAACGTCGCCTCCCGCTCGGTCTCCTACCTGGCCGCCCCCGCCTTCGCCGCCGCCCTGATGGGGCGCGAAGTGCTCGGCACCCTCTCGGTCTTCCGGCACGTGCTGCTGATCGCCGAGCTCACCGTCGAGGAGGGCTCCGGCCTGGACGGCCAGAACACCGGCGACCTGGAGGGTCCCGGTGGCGTCCGGGTCCTCGCCGTCCGGCTGCACCGCCGCCCGCAGGACCACCAGTGGAACTTCGCCGACCGCTCCCGGCGGCTGACCCCCGGCGACCGGATCGTGGTCGCCGCGACCCGGGCCGGACTTGCGCGCGTCATCCAATGACGGCATGATCCCGCGGAACGGATCGTTCGAAGACGGACCACGCGATGACGCTCCGTCAAGTGACGTGATCGGCAGGCTAGTTCACTGAGCATCCGGACGGCTCTCGGCGGAACGTCCTGACGGGGCAACGATGATCAGCGCCATCCTGCACGGAAAGCAGGGCATGGTCCCGGCCTTCGCCGTCCTCGCCCTGCTGCTCGGCCCCGCCGCCTGGTGGCTCGCCCGCCGGTACGGGCTGCCGCGGCCGTCCACCGTGCTGCTCGGCGTCGCGCCGGCCGGCGAACTCACCGCCACCTTCTACCCGACCGGGCAGCGCGGCAGCACGTACCCGGTGTGCGGGATCAGCTCCGACCTGGCGTTCGTGCTCGACACCGAGCAGGGGCGGATGAACATCCTGATGTTCGTGCCGATCGGCCTGTGCGCGGTGCCGGCCTTCGGACGGCCGCCGACCGCTTCCTGCGGCAACCGCAGGTCGGCCGCCCCCCGACCGCCGAACCGCGGTTCGCGCCGCACGGCGGCCAGGGCGGCAGCTCCCAGTTCGAGTACGGCACCGGCGCCGACCTGGTGATCGTGGACGTCGGCGACGGGGGCAAGGTGCTCCGGTACGGCAGCGAGTAGCCGGCCGGGCGGTCGGTGCCCCGGCCGCCCCGCACGGCCCCGGCCCGTACGACCGGGCGCGCGCTGCGGCGGGTCAGCCGTTGGTGAAGGTGGCCGCGCGCTTCTCGGCGAAGGCCGCCATGCCCTCCTTCTGGTCGGCGGTGGCGAAGGCGGCGTGGAAGAGCCGGCGTTCGAAGCGGACGCCCTCGGCGAGGGTGGTCTCGAAGGCGCGGTTGACGGACTCCTTCATCATCACGGCGGCGGGCAGCGACATCGCGGCGACGGCCTCGGCGACGGCCAGGGCCTCCGGGAGGAGTTGTTCGGCGGGGACGACGCGGGAGACCAGGCCGGAGCGCTCGGCCTCCTCGGCGCCCATCGTCCGGCCGGTCAGGCACAGGTCCATGGCCTTGGCCTTGCCGACGGCGCGGGTCAGCCGCTGGGAGCCGCCGATGCCGGGGATGACGCCGAGCTTGATCTCGGGCTGGCCGAACTTGGCGGTGTCGGCGGCGATCAGGATGTCGCAGAGCATCGCCAACTCGCAGCCGCCACCCAGCGCGTAGCCCGCGACGGCGGCGACGACCGGCTTGCGCAGCCGGCCCAGTTCGTCCCAGGGGCCGAGCCAGTCGTCGAGGTAGACGGCGGGGAAGCGGTTGTCCTGCATCTCCTTGATGTCGGCGCCGGCCGCGAAGGCCTTCGCCGAGCCGGTGACCACCAGCGCGCCGATCTCCGGGTCGCGGTCGAAGTCCTTGGCGGCCGCCACCACCTCGTTCATCAGCCGGGTGTTGAGCGCGTTGAGCGCCTCGGGCCGGTTGAGGGTGATGATGCCGACCCGGCCCTTGCGGTCCACCAGGATCGTCTCGTACTCGGTCATCGCCGCTTCTTCCTCTCCACGCTGAGCGGAACCTCTGCCGCTGGATACGATCTCCGAACGCCGCCCCGGATGCCAGTCTCGACAGGCGAGACGATGGTCACCCCGGGGGCGTCAGGCCAGCCCCAGGTCCCCGTCGGCGGGGACGGCGAAGAACCGGGCGACGTCGGCGGCGGTGACCTCCGCCAGGGTGGCGGGGGACCAGTGCGGGTCGCGGTCCTTGTCGACGACCTGGGCGCGGATGCCCTCGACCAGGTCGTGGTGGGCCAGCGCGGCGCAGGAGATCCGGTACTCCTGGTCGAGGACGGCGGCCAGCGAGGGCAGGGCGCGGGCCCGGCGCAGCGCGGCGAGCGTCACCTTGAGCATCGTGGGGGACTTGCCGAGCAGTTGCGCGGCGGCCTCCTCGGCGGCGGGCAGGCCGGTGGCGCGCAGCCGCTCCAGGACCTCCTCGACGCTGTCGGCGGCGTAGCAGTGGTCGATCCACTCGTGCTGGGCGGCGAGCGCGGACGCCGGGGCGAGCTCGGCGAGTTTGGCGACCGCCTTGGCGGGGTCGTCCCCGGCGGTGAGCCGCTCGGTGAGGGCGGGCAGCGCGGCGGAGGGCAGGAAGTGGTCGGCGAAGCCGCAGTGCAGGGCGTCGCCGGCGGTCATGGTGGCGGCGGTGAGGCCGACGTGGGTGCCGAGTTCGCCGGGGGCGAGGGCCAGCAGGCGGCTGCCGCCGACGTCCGGGACGAGGCCGATCCGGGTCTCCGGCATGGCGACGGCCGAGCGCTCGGTGACCACCCGGACGCCGGCGTGCCCGGAGAGGCCGACGCCGCCGCCCATGGTGATGCCGTCCATCAGCGCGACGTACGGCTTGGGGTAGCGGGAGACCAGCTCGTTGAGCGGGTACTCGACCCGGAAGAACGCCCGGGTGCCCGCGCCGCCGAGCTTGGCGTCGTCGTGGACGGCGCGGATGTCGGCGCCCGCGCACAGGCCGCGCTCGCCCGCGCCGGTCAGCAGGACGGCGGTCACGGCGTCGTCCCCGGCCCAGGCGTCCAGGGCGGCGCGCACGGTCTCCAGCATGGCGCGGGTCAGGGAGTTGAGGGCGCGCGGCCGGTTGAGGGTGATCCGCCCGAGCGGGCCGGTCCGTTCGATCAGCACGTCCTGCTGGCTGTCCGGGGTCGCCATGGCCACCGCTCCCGCCTGTCGGTTGGTACGAAGATCTTCCCGGGCACCGTAGCGGATGGCCGCGGGGTCGCGGGGCCGCAGGGGCCGGGGAGCGGCGGCCGCGCGCCAGCCGCCCCCCGGGCCCCTGATCGCTCCCGGACCGCCTGTCGGGAGTCCGTGCTCAGCAGGGGCGCAGCGGCATGGCGAGCAGGACCGGCGAGGCGGGGGCGAGCGGGCGCGGGGCGAAGCCGCAGAGCTGCACGGGGTGCGGGGCCGGCGGGAGCGCCTGGGCCTGCGGTACGGGCATCAGCAGGTTGGCGGCGGCGAGCGCGGCTCCGCAGACCAGGGTGCGCAGCTTCATCATCGGGTCCTCCGGGGAAGAGAGTCGTCCGTGGACGGTCGCGGCCCGCCCCTTCGGCGCCGGGCGTGGGAGGCCCGGCTCGGGGGGAGGCCGCTGGTTCTGTCGGGACAAACTTCTAGTGGCGGAGGGGTTTGCGGCCGCGGAATCTCACCCGTTCGGCGGCGTGCTGCGGGTGCGCCATTGACGTCGCGCGGACGTCGGGGGCGCACCCGCGGCACGGCGGGTCACCCGGTGATCGTTCCGGTGACCTCGCCGAACCCGACCCGCGAGCCCCCCGGCCCGGGGGCGGTCGCGGTGATGGACACCTCGTCGCCGTCCTCCAGGAAGGTGCGACCGGTGCCGTCGGGCAGTTCGAGGGGGTGCTCGCCGTTCCAGGTGAGCTCGATCAGCGCGCCCCGGGTCTCCGGCTCGGGCCCGGAGACCGTGCCGGAGGCGTACAGGTCGCCGGTGCGCAGGCTCGCGCCGTTGGCGGTCAGGTGGGCGAGCTGCTGGGCGGCGGTCCAGTACATGGTGGCGAACGGCGGCCGGGAGATGAGGTGCCCGTTCAGCGAAACCTCCAGCGCCAGGTCCAGGCCCCAGGGCTCGGCCTTCCGGTCGTCCAGGTACGGCAGCGGCTCCACGTCGCGCTCCGGCGGGGCGACCCGGGCGTGCTCCAGCGCGTCCAGCGGCACCACCCAGGGGGAGACGGAGGTGGCGAAGGACTTGCCGAGGAACGGGCCGAGCGGCACGTACTCCCAGGCCTGGAGGTCGCGCGCCGACCAGTCGTTGAGCAGGCAGACGCCGAACACGTGCTCCGCGAAGGCGTCCAGCGCCACCGGGCGGCCCATCGGGCTGGGCGTGCCGACCACGAAGGCGACCTCGGCCTCGATGTCCAGGCGGCGGGACGGGCCGTGGCTCGGCGCCGCGTCGGCGGGGGCCTTGCGCTGGCCGTGCGGGCGCGCCACCGGGGTGCCGGAGACCACCACGGTGCCGGCGCGGCCGTGGTAACCGATCGGCAGGTGCTTCCAGTTGGGGGTCAGCGGCTCCTGGCCCGGCCGGAAGATCTTCCCCAGGTTGGTGGCGTGGTGCTCGGAGGCGTAGAAGTCGACGTAGTCGGCGACCTCGAACGGCAGGTGCAGCCGGACGTCCGCCAGCGGCAGCAGGCAGGGCTCGACGGCGGCCCGGTGCGCCGGGTCGGTCAGCCAGGAGGTGAGTGCGGCGCGCACCGCCCGCCAGGTCGAACGGCCGGACGCCATCAGCGGGTTGAGGTTCTCCGCGTCCAGCGGCGCGGACGGTGCGCCGACCGCCCGGGCGGCCGCCCCCGCGTCCAGCACCCACTCCCCGACCCGGACGCCGATCCGCCGCCGGTCGGGCCGGTCGGCGGCGGTGAAGACGCCGTAGGGGAGGTTGTGGACGCCGAACGGGGAGTCGGCGGGCAGGTCGAGCCAGGTGGCGGTGGTGCTCAAGGGGTCTCCAGGAGGCCGAGTCGGGCGAGGTCTTCCAGCGGCTCGGCGATGCTACAGGTGCCGAACGAGGTGAACGAGGCGCGGATCTCCGCTACCTGACGCTCCGTCAGGGACTCGACGGCGGTGGCCAGTCGGGCGCCGTCCCGTTCGGCGAGCAGTTCGACGGCCTGCGCGCGGTCGCGGCTCCCGGCCGCCAGCAGCAGGTTGAGGAAGCCGTGGTGCTCGTAGCCGGTGCCCAGGTCGGTGTACCGCACCGCGTGGTGCAGCCCCGCCGTGCACTTGTACGGCAGGGCGCGCTCGGCGCAGCCCAGCAGGAAGCCGGCCAGCTCGGTCACCGACGGGAAGGCGGAGTAACCCAGGCCGCCGGTACGGTACTTGGCGCGGTAGCGGGTGCCGGTCAGGGCGTCCAGCCCGTCCTCCAGCCGCTCCGAGCGGGGCAGCTCGACGGCCGCCCCGACGCCCTCGGGCAGCAGCGCGTCCAGCTCGGCCACCGCCGCCCGGACGTCCTCGCCCGCCGCGTACTCGACGGTGGCGACCTCCAGGCCCTCGGCCGCCTTCAGCGCCTCGGCCAGCCGACCCGGGCCGACCACCAGTCCGACTGCGAACCCCGGCTCCAGCGCGCGCAGTTCGGCCAGGGCGCCGACGGGCGCGAGCAGCGGGCCGACCGCCTCCGCGTACCAGCCGGCGCGGTGCGCCCGGTGCGCGGGGACGGCCTCGGCCAGCGGCAGGTCGCCGGGCGGGAAGACCGCCGCGTCGTCGAACAGCCCCCGGTACAGCTCGGGTACGTTCATCGCCTCGCCCAGGTCCACGCGTAGTTCGGGTCCTCGCCGGCGGTGGCGGCCTCGCCGAGCTCCAGCGGGCGGAAGGTGTCCACCATCACCGCCAGCTCGTCGAAGAACTCCACGCCGATCGAGCGCTCGTAGGCGCCCGGCTGCGGGCCGTGGGTGTGGCCGCCCGGGTGCAGCGAGATCGACCCCTGTCCGATGCCGGAGCCCTTGCGGGCCTCGTAGTTCCCGCCGCAGTAGAACATCACCTCGTCGCTGTCCACGTTCGCGTGGTAGTACGGCACGGGGATCGACAGCGGGTGGTAGTCCACCTTGCGCGGCACGAAGTTGCAGATCACGAAGTTGCCGCCCTCGAACACCTGGTGGGCCGGCGGCGGCTGGTGGACCCGCCCGGTGATCGGCTCGTAGTCCGCGATGTTGAACGCGTACGGGTACAGGCAGCCGTCCCAGCCCACCACGTCGAACGGGTGGTTCGGGACGGTGTAGCGCGTCCCGGCGACCCCGTCCGGACCGCGGTGCTTGACCAGCACGTCCACCTCGCCGCCGTCGACCAGCAGCGGCCCCTCGGGCCCGCGCAGGTCCCGTTCGCAGAACGGCGCGTGCTCCAGCAGCTGGCCGAACTTCGACAGGTAGCGGCGGGCCGGGGTGATGTGGCTGTTGGCCTCGATGCAGTACGCGCGCAGCGGCTCGTCCCCGGTCGGCACCCAGCGGTGGGTGGTCGCCCGGGGGATCAGCACGTAGTCGCCCTGCCCGACGTCCAGCGCCCCGAACACCGTCTCCAGCAC
Source organism: Kitasatospora phosalacinea (assembly GCF_000716545.1). GTDB lineage: Bacteria > Actinomycetota > Actinomycetes > Streptomycetales > Streptomycetaceae > Kitasatospora > Kitasatospora phosalacinea. The sequence continues at coordinate 174,561 of NZ_JNWZ01000003.1, read as the reverse complement.
GGCCGTTCCGGACTCCACGTACACGCACTCGTCGCCCAGCCCGTTGCGGTACAGCTCGCTGGGCGCGCCCGCCGCGACGTAGGAGATCCGCACGTCCGCGTTGCCGAGGACGAGCCGGCGGCCGGTGACCGCGTCCGCCGACTTCCACTCCTCGCCCGGGAACAGCTCGTGCAGCTTCAGGTGGCGGGGCAGCAGCGGGAGGTTGGCGGTGGTCGACTGGTCCGGCAGCTCCCACACCGAGGCGGCCGACACCGCCGAGGGGATGTGCCGGTGGTACAGCAGCGAGGAGTCCGAGGAGAAGCCCTCCTCGCCCATCAACTCCTCGTAGTACAGGCCGCCTTCGGGGGTGCGGTGCTGGGTGTGCCGCTTGGGCGGCACCGAGCCCAGCTGCCGGTAGTACGCCATCGCCCTGCTTCTCCCTGTCGTCCGTGGCTCGTCGGAGGCTGCTCAGAGGTTGCCGCGCCGGTCCTGCTCGCGCTCGATCGCCTCGAAGAGCGCCTTGAAGTTGCCCTTGCCGAAGCCCAGCGAACCGTGCCGCTCGATGAACTCGTAGAAGACGGTCGGCCGGTCGCCGATCGGCTTGGTGAAGATCTGCAGCAGGTAGCCGTCCTCGTCGCGGTCCACCAGGATGCCGCGCGACTGCAGCTCCTCGATCGGGACGCGGACGTGGCCGATCCGCTCGCGCAGCTCCGGGTCCTCGTAGTACGAGTCGGGGGTGGTCAGGAACTCCACGCCGCGCGAGCGCAGCACGTCCACCGTGGTCAGGATGTCGTTGGTGGCCAGCGCCATGTGCTGGCAGCCCGGGCCGGTGTAGAACTCCAGGTACTCGTCGATCTGCGACTTCTTCTTCGCCACGGCCGGCTCGTTCAGCGGGAACTTCACCCGGTGGTTGCCGCTCGCCACGACCTTCGACATCAGCGCCGAGTAGTCGGTGGCGATGTCGTCGCCGACGAACTCCGCCATGTTCACGAAGCCCATCACCCGGTTGTAGAACGACACCCACTCGTCCATCCTGCCGAGCTCCACGTTGCCCACCGCGTGGTCGAGCGCCTGGAACAGCCGCTTCGGCGCACCCTCGGGGCGGACCACCGTCGACTCGCGGGCCACGTAGCCCGGCAGGTACGGGCCGGTGTAGCGGGAGCGGTCGACCAGGGTGTGCCGGGTCTCGCCGTAGGCGGCGATCGCGGCCCGGCGCACCGTGCCGTGCTCGTCCGAGACGTCGTTCGGTTCCTCCAGGACGGTGGCGCCCTGGGCGCGGGCGTGCGCGATGCACTTGTCCACGTCCGGGACCTCCATCGCCAGGTCGACCACGCCGTCGCCGTGCCGGCGGTGGTGGTCCAGCAGCGGGCTGTCCGGCGTCACGCCGCCCTCGATCACGAAGCGGCAGGAGCCCGAGCGCAGCACGAACGACTTGCGGTCCCGGCGGCCGGTCTCCGGACCGGAGTAGGCCACCAGCTCCATGCCGAACACGGCCTGGTAGAACTGCGCCGTCTGGGTCGCGTTGCCGACCACGAAGACGACCGCGTCCTGCGCGGTCACCGGGAACGGGTCGGTCGAGGCGTCGTACTCCACCAGGCCCACCAGGGTGCGCAGCTGCTCGGCCGTCAGACCGGCCTGCAACTCCTCGGGGGTCAGTTCAACGGCGGCGTCGGCGGTCATGGGGCACTCCTCCACGTCGAGGTCGGTTGCGCAGAGCTTGCTCCTGCTCGGTGAGGTGGGCAACAGGTCCGAATCCGGCTGCTCAATGTGTACAAGATGAGCAGCGGTGGGGTGCTTCGGCTGTACGGATTGCTCAGCTGCGGGGCCGATCATCCCCTTCGGCGGACGGGAGCCGGCGGACGAACCACCGCGCGGCCAGCTCGGCCACCGCCGCCAGCGCCCCCGGCTCCTCGAACAGGTGACCCGCTCCCGGGACGACCTGGAGCGCGCTCTCGCCGCGCAGCTCGGCCCGGGCCCGCCGGTTCAACTCCACCACCTCGGGGTCGGCGCCGCCCACGATCAACAGCACCGGCGTGGTCACCAGCGACAGCCGTGCCTGGGCCAGGTCCGGACGGCCCCCGCGCGCCACGATCGCGGCCGGCGCGGTGTCCGGTTCGGCCGCCGCCCACAGCGCCGCCGCCGCGCCGGTGCTCGCCCCGAACCAGCCGTACGGCAGGCCCGCCAGCGCGTGGTGCCGCAGCACCGTCCGGGTCGCCTCGACCAGCCGCCCGCCCAGCAGCCCCGGGTCGAACACCTTCCACGGCTCCTCCGCCTCCCCGGGCGCCAGCAGGTCGAACAGGACGGTCGCCAGGCCCGCCCGCCGCAGCTGCCGGGCCACCGCCCGGTTGCGCGGGCTGTCCCGGCCCGAGCCGCTGCCGTGCGCGAACAGCACCACGCCCAGCGGGTCGGCCGGCACCGCGACCTCGGCCGGACCGGCGGCGAGCGGCACCTCGAACCCGGTGTCCCGCCCGGCGTCCCCGTCCTGCCCGGCGTCCGGCGGCCGCGGCCGGTCGAGCGCGGCCAGCACCTCGGCGTCCGTGGTCTGGCGGAAGTCCCGGTAGAACTCGCCGACCGCCCCGAACCCCTCCGGCGCGTGCACCGCCACGTACCCGTCCGCCGCGCCGCCCAGCCGCCGCGCCCAGTCGTGCGGGGCGACCGGCACCGCCAGCACCACCCGCGCGGCGCCGCGCGCCCGGACGATCCGGCAGGCCGCCAGCGCGGACGCCCCCGTCGCGACCCCGTCGTCCACCACCAGCACCGTCCGCCCCGCCAGCGGCACCGGCGGCCGGCCCCGGCGGTAGACCGCCGCGCGACGGGCCAGCTCGGTCCGCTCGCGGGCCTCGACGGCGGCGAAAGCCTCCGGCGTCACGCCCGCCGCGTCCACCACCTCCTGGTTCACCACCCGGGCGCCGTCCTCGCCGACCGCGCCCATCGCGACTTCCGGCTGCCCCGGGACGCCGACCTTGCGCACCACGCACACGTCCAGTTCGGCGCCCAGCGCGGCCGCGACCTCGGCGGCGACGGGTGCGCCGCCGCGCGGCAGGGCGACCACCACGGTGCGCCGCGGATCGGTGATCTCCGTGGTCAGGGCGGCCGCGAGGCGGCGGCCCGCGTCGGCCCGGTCGGTGAAGTGCATGACGGAACCTCTCCGCTTCCCACGGTACGCGCCGGGCGTTCCGGTAAGGAAAAAATAAGGACAAACCGTCGAGTAGCGTTACATATCGCCCAGGGCGGGTAGCGGCCAATTGGCCCGCATGTCCCGACTACGAGGAGGTGGTCCCGGTGTCGACCCAGTTGCCGTCGGGTATGGAACACCATCCGGACATCCTGGCGCTGCGCGAACACGCGGAGCGCGTCACCTACAGCACCGCCGGGCAGGGGACGGAAGCCCTCGCCATCTGCGCCGGCCTCTTCCTGGCGATCTCCCCCTGGGTGGTCGGCTTCTCCGGCTTCACCGGCCTGACCATCAGCAACCTGGTGCTCGGCATCGCCTACGCCGTCCTGATGGCCGGCTACGGCTCCGCCTTCGGCCGCACCCACGCCCGCGCCTGGGCGTGCGTGGCGATCGGCGCCTGGACGATCATCGCCCCCTGGGCGGTCAACGGCGGCGCGCACATCCGCCGCACCATCCTGACCAACGCCATCACCGGCGGCGTCATGACCTGCCTGGCCCTGGCCGCGGTCGGCATGGTCGTCTCCGGCGCGGCGAACCGACACCGGAGGTAGGCAGAGCGGTTCACGGGGCGGCCCGGGCGGGTTCCGGACCGCCCTCCCGCACGCCGTACCCCTCGTGCGGGAGGCCGCCCCGCCCCCCCCGGGGACGCACCCCGGGAGGCGGGGCGGCCTCACGTGTCTCCGCGTGTCCCCGCGTGGCGGATTCGGGGAGGCGCGCCGTCCGTCACTGCCCGATCGCCGCGACCAGCGTCGTGGCGGCCAGGACGGACAGGCCGCCGAGGATCACCCACAGTCGACCGTCCATGTGATCACCTTCCCTTCCGCCCGCCTCCTACCCGGGGGAGCCGGAAGGATGCGGCGCGGGCGGACGGAGGGTCGGTGGCGGGCCGTCAGCCGGCGTCCTGCGGGCGGGTCATCCGCAGCACGTCCAGCGCCTCGTCGAGCTGCGCCTCGGTGAGCAGGCCGCGCTCCACGTAGCCGCGGTCGAGGACGACCTGGCGGATGGTCCGGCGTTCGGCGAGGGACTGCTTGGCGACCTTCGCCGCCTCCTCGTAACCGAGGTAGCGGTTGAGCGGGGTGACGACGGACGGGGAGGACTCGGCGTACTCGCGGGCGCGCTCCGCGTTGGCGGTGATGCCGGAGACGGTGCGGTCGGCGAGCAGGCGGGCGGCGGCGGCCAGCAGGCGGACGGACTCCAGCACGTTGCGGGCGATGACGGGGAGCATCACGTTGAGCTCGAAGTTCCCGCTCGCGCCGGCCACCGTGACGGTGGTGTCGTTGCCGATGACCTGCGCGGCGACCATCAGGACCACCTCGGGCAGCACGGGGTTGACCTTGCCGGGCATGATCGAGGAGCCGGGCTGCAGGTCCGGGAGGTTGATCTCGGCCAGGCCGGTGCGCGGGCCCGAGCCCATCCAGCGCAGATCGTTGGCGATCTTGGTGAATCCGGTGGCGACGGTGCGCAGTTGGCCGCTCAGCTCGACCAGGCCGTCCCGGGCGCCCTGGGCCTCGAAGTGGTTGCGCGCCTCGGTCAGCGGCAGGCCGGTGGCCCGGGCGACCTCGGCGATGACGGCGGCGGAGAAACCGGGCGGGGTGTTGATGCCGGTGCCCACGGCCGTGCCGCCGAGCGGGAGTTCGGCGACCCGGGGGAGCGTCGCGTGCAGCCGCTCGACGCCGTACCTGACCTGGGCCGCGTAGCCGCCGAACTCCTGGCCGAGGGTGACGGGGGTGGCGTCCATCAGGTGGGTGCGGCCGGACTTGACCGTCTCGGCGAACTCCGCCGACTTGGCCTCCAGCGCGCCCGCCAGGTGCTCCAGGGCCGGGACCAGCTCGTGCAGGACGGCGCCCGTCGCCGCGATGTGGATCGAGGACGGGAAGACGTCGTTCGACGACTGCGAGGCGTTGACCTGGTCGTTCGGATGGACCGGGCGGCCCAGCCGCTCGGCGGCCAGGGTGGCGATCACCTCGTTGGCGTTCATGTTGGAGGAGGTGCCGGACCCGGTCTGGAACACGTCCACCGGGAACTGGTCGTCCCAGCGGCCCTCGGCCACCTCCTCGGCGGCCGAGCGGATCGCCGCGGCCGTCTCCCCGTCCAGGACGCCCAGTTCGGCGTTGACGGTGGCCGCCGCCGCCTTGATCCGGGCCAGCGCCGCGATGTGGGCGCGCTCCAGGCGCTGCCCGGACACCGGGAAGTTCTCCACCGCCCGCTGGGTCTGCGCCCGCCACTTCGCCGCCGCCGGGACGCGCACCTCGCCCATCGAGTCGTGCTCGGTCCGCCACTGCCGTTCCTGCTGTCCGTCCGCCATGGTCGGTACACCTCCTGGACCGGTCAGCCTTCCACGGGCGCCCGGCATTCCCGGCGCGCCGCGGCAGCGTGTCGGCGAACCGGGCCCGCCGTGGCGCCCTTGACCGCGCGGCGTACCGACCGGTAAGGACGGCGTGACGCACCCGCGCACCCGTGTGCCCCGTGCCCCCTCGCTCGCACCCCCGAACCCTCCGAGGAGCCCGACCGTGACCACCCCCGACCCGCTCGACCTGCTCGGCGTCGACGAACTGCTCACCGAGGACGAGCGGCTGATCCGCGACAGCGTCCGCGCCTTCACCGGCCGGCGGGTGCGCCCGCGGATCGCCGACTGGTACGAGCGGGGCACCTTCCCGGTGCGGGAACTCGCCCCGGAACTCGGCGAGCTGGGCGTCCTCGGGATGCACCTGGAGGGCTACGGCTGCACCGGCTCCACGGCCACCGAGTACGGGGTGGCCTGCATGGAGCTGGAGGCCGCCGACTCGGGGCTGCGCAGCTTCGTCTCGGTGCAGGGCTCGCTGGCGATGCGCTCCATCCACGCCTTCGGCTCCGAGGAGCAGAAGCGGCACTGGCTGCCGGAGCTGGCCGCCGGCCGGGCCGTCGGCTGCTTCGGCCTGACCGAACCGGAGGCCGGCTCCGACCCGGCGTCGATGCGCACCCGGGCCCGGCGCGACGGCGGCGACTGGATCCTCGACGGCACCAAGACGTGGATCACCAACGGCTCGGTCTCCGACGTCGCGGTGGTCTGGGCCGCCACCGAGGACGGCGTGCGCGGCTTCCTCGTCCCGCGCGGCACCCCCGGCTTCACCGCCCACGACATCCCCGGAAAGCTCTCCCTGCGCGCCTCCGTCACCAGCGAACTCGCCTTCGACGGCGTCCGGTTGCCCGCCGACGCGATGCTGCCGCAGGCCCGCGGCCTGCGCGCCCCGCTCTCCTCGCTCGGCGAGGCCCGCTACGGGATCCTGTGGGGCACCGTCGGCGCCGCCCGCGACTGCTACCGGGCCGCCGTCGAGTACGCCCGCGACCGCGTCCAGTTCGGCCGTCCGATCGGCGGCTTCCAGCTCACCCAGCAGAAACTCGTCGACATGGCACTGGAGTTGGAGAAGGCGTACCTGGTCGCCGTGCGGATCGGCCGGCTCAAGGACGAGGGCCGCGCCCAGAGCGCGCACATCTCCTTCGGCAAGCTCAACAACGTCCGCACCGCGCTGGAGATCGCCCGCACCGCCCGCACCGTCCTCGGCGCCAACGGCATCACCACCGCCTACCCGGTGCTCCGGCACGCCAACAACCTGGAGTCGGTGCTCACCTACGAGGGCACCGCCGAGATCCACACCCTGGTCCTCGGCGAGGCGATCACCGGCGAATCCGCCTACCGCTGACGGAAAACCGCTGGTCCGCAGGCGGCCGGGCGGCCAGGATGGGCGGCATGACGACGCGACAGGCACCGACCACCACCCGCTGACGGGGACCCGGCGCTGGTCGAGGCGCCCGGAGCGGTACCCCGTGCGCCGGGCCGGTGGCGAGACCATCCTCGAACTGTGGGTGCCCGCGGAGGAGCTGGAGGAGTTCAACCGGCACCTGGTGGGGGAGATCCAGGTGGTGCGCGAGTACCGCTGAGTCCCCCTCGCGGGGGGTGCCGGGTCCGCCGGAAGTCCTGGTCCCGGGAGGCGGGGTCCGACTTGCGGTGGACCGGGGTCGGTACCTGGTGCGCATGGATCCCGGGGGTGGGCGCCGCCACCATGGAAGGACGGGGACGGGGACGGGGACGGCGAGAAGGGGCGAGGACGATGCGCGGCGGACGGGCGGCGACGGTGGTGCTGGGGGCAGCGGCCGCCGTGATGCTGCTGGTGATGGTGGCACCCGCGGCGTTCCAGCGGATGCAGGACCGGATGGACCACACCGCCCGCTACCCCAGCGGGGCCGCCGCCAAGGCCGACCGCCGTGGCGCGGCGCCGGGCTGGCTGCCGGACTCCGCCACCGGGGTCGTCCTGCTCGGCTCCGACCGGCAGGGCGACCGGCTGATCCGCGCCACCCTGCCGGAGCGCGCGCTGCCCGCCGGATGCACCAGCGGAGGCCCGCTCGGCGGCGTCCGCCTCAGCGCCCCCTGGTTCCCGGCCGACGCCCCGCAGCGGGCCACCGCGCACTGCGGCCTGTACGACGTCGCCCTGGTCGGCGACCAGCTGTACGGCTGGCAGGACGCCGCGGTGGTCGCCGCCAGCCGCAGCGCGGCCCCGAACGGTCCAGTCGTCCCCTAGGACTCCGGCTTTCCCGGGTGCGGCCCGATGGGATAGGACGGTGCGCGTACCCCGCCACCCGTGAGGAGCCCCATGCCAGGCCCGACCGTCGGCCCCGACGGCGACCGGAGCGCGACCGCCGTCCCGTTCCGGCCGGAGGAGGTGCGCCCGGAGACCCCGGGGCGCGCCCCGTTCGCCGCCGCCACCGTGATCACCCTGGGCAGCCTCGTCGCGCTCGGGCCGTTCACCACCGACCTGTACCTGCCCGCACTGCCCGACCTGACCGCCGACCTGCACTCCACCGCCCCCGCCGCCCAGCTCACCCTGACCGGTTCGCTGCTCGGCATGGTGATCGGCCAGCTGCTGTTCGGCCCGCTCAGCGACCGCCTCGGCCGCCGCCGCCCGATGCTGGCGGGCCTGGCCGCGTACACCGCCGCCAGCCTGCTGTGCGCGTTCGCCGGCTCGATGCCGGTGCTGGTCGCGGGCCGGGTGGTGCAGGGCGCCGCGGGCTCGGCCGCGCTGGTGATCGCCCGGGCGGTGGTCCGCGACCGGCTGGAGGGGGCCGCGATGATCCGCTTCCTGGCCACCATGGGCCTGATATCCGGGCTCGCCCCGATCGTCGCCCCGCTGGCCGGCGCCCAACTGCTGCACGTCACCGACTGGCGCGGCACCTTCGTCACGCTCGCCCTGCTCGGCGCGGTGCTCACCGTCGCCTGCGCGTTCGGCGTCCACGAGACGCTGCCGCCCGAACGGCGGCACGGCGGCGGCCTCGGCACCACCGTCCGGGCGATCGGCGGGCTGCTGCGCGACCGGCTGTTCCTCGGCTACCTGCTGACCGGCACCTTCGCCTTCGGCGCGCTGTTCGCGTACGTCGGCGGCTCCTCGGTGGTGCTGCAGGAGGTGTACCGGATCACCCCGCAGACCTACAGCCTGGTGTTCGCCGTCAACTCCGTCGCGCTGCTGGTCGCCACCCAGTTCAACGGCCGCTTCCTGGTGCAGCGGTACTCCGAACGGGCGCTGCTGCTGGGCGGCCTGTCCGTCGCCGCGGCGGCCGGCGGGGCCGTGGTGCTGTGCACCACCGTGTGGGACCCCGGCCTGGCCGGGGTGTGGCCCGCGCTGACGCTGCTGATGGCCTCGATGGGCGTCATCCTGCCGAACGCCAACGGCCGGGCGCTGACCATGGCCCCGCACGCCGCCGGCTCGGCGTCCGCGCTGCTGGGCACCGGCACCTACCTGTGCGGCGCGGTGGTCGCCCCGCTCAGCAGCCTGGGCGGCCGCCCGTCCGCGACGGCGCTCGGCGCGGTCGTGCTGGGCTGCGCGCTGCTGGCGCTCGGGTCGTACCTGCCGCTGTGCCGGGAGCGCTGACGGGCCCGGCCCTTCGGCTGAGCGGGGGTCAGGCGATCGAGAAGTCGTCGCCGTAGACCGCGCCCTGGCCGTACCAGCCGTGCAGGTAGACCGTGACGGTGCCGTTGGCGCCGGTGGTGAACGGGACGGTCAGCTTGGTCCAGGAGGAGCCGTTCGCCCAGGAGGAGGCGGTGGCGCCGCCGCTGACACCGACGTACGAGTACGGGCCCTGGACCCAGGCGGTCAGGGTGTACGCGTGGTTCGGGGCCAGGGTGACGGTCTGGCCGCACTCGCCGGTGGCGCCGGCGGTCGGGACGGCCTTCAGGGCCTTGGAGCCGCCGTGCACCGGGGAGGTGACGACCGCGCCGCCGCTCTGGCAGGTCCACGGGGCGAGGTTGCCGCTCTCCAGGTCGCCGTTGCTCAGGCCGGTGGGGGGCGGGGTGGTGCCGTTGACGGTCAGCGCGTAGGTGGCGGTGTGGGTCTTGCCCGCGCCGGTGCCGGTGACGGTCAGGGTGTAGGTGCCCGGGGCCGCCGAGGCGGTGGTGGAGACGTTCAGGGTGGCGGAGCCGCCCGCGGTGACGGTGGAGGGGCTCAGCGAGGCGGTGACGCCGGCCGGGGCGCCGGAGACCGTCAGGTTGACGCTCGCGGCGGTGCCGGAGGTGACCGCGGTGCTCACGGTGCTGGAGACCGCCGAGCCGGCCTGGACGGAGCCCGCAGCGGGCGACAGGGAGACCGAGAAGTCGGAGGCGGTGGTGCCGCCGGTGACGGTCAGGGTGTACGTCGCCGAGTGGGTGCCGCTCGCGCCGGTGCCGGTCACGGTCAGCGGGTAGCTGCCGTTGGCGACGCCCGAGGTGGTGGAGACGTTCAGGGTGGCGGAGCCGCCCGCGGTGACGGTGGAGGGGCTCAGCGAGGCGGTGACGCCGGCCGGGGCGCCGGTCACCGACAGGTTGACGCTCTGGGCCGAGCCGGAGGTGACCGCGGTGTTGACCGTCGCCGAGGTGGCGGAGCCGGCCGCGACCGAGCCGGAGGCCGGGCTCAGCGACACCGAGAAGTCGTTCGCCGGCACCGAGGAGCTGGTGAACTTCGAGAAGATGCGGCTGAAGTCCCAGGTGCCCTGCGCGATGCCGGAGCAGCTGTCCGATCCGCTGGTGCCCGGGCAGCCGCCGTTGTCACGCTGCAGCGCCCAGAAGGACAGCGTGTTGATGCCCTTGGAGACGGCCCAGTTGTAGACCGTGGTGGCGTTGGCGACGGTGAAGGTCTCGGCGGCGCCGAAGTCGTCGATGCCGACCATCTCGGTGATGCCGATCATGCCCCACAGCTGGGCCGCGGTCTTCGTCGGGTACAGCTTCGCCAGCTGGTTGTACAGGCCCTGCGCGGAGGTCTGGGTGTCCGCGGCCATGTCGTGCGACTGGTTGTCGTAGTAGTCGAACGTCATCATGTTGACGACGTCGATCCGCGCGTTGTTGGTGACCGCGTTCTTCAGCACTGCCAGGCCGCTGGAGGCCAGGCCGCTGGTGGTGGTCGGCAGGGTGTAACCGAACTGGATGCTGCGGCCGTTGGCCGCCGCCCAGTCCTCGACGATCTTGATCGCCTTGTTGCGGCGGTCGATGCCGGCCGTGTTGGTCAGCGAGTTGTCCTCGATGTCCAGGTCGATCCGGGAGACGTCGTAGGTGGTGATGACGTTCTCGAACTGCGCGGCGATCTGGTTGACGTCCGTGCAGGAGTCGGCGATCTCGGTGCCCGTGTTGTCCGCGGTGTAGCCGCCGAAGGACGGGATCACGTCGCCGCCGTTGGCGCGGATGGTGTTGATGTCGGCGCCGAAGACGGAGCTGGACACCGGCATCGAGGTGTCGCCGTTCCACAGCGCGGTGCAGGAGCCCTTGGTGGCGGCCTGGAGGAACGCCATGGTGAGGTGCTTGGCACCGGACTGCGCGGCCAGGGCGGCCGGGCTCTCGCCCGTCCAGGCCTCGAAGTACGGGGCGAAGACGTGCTGCGGCAGCGGGGTGGCGGCCTGCGCGGGGGCGGAGATCAGCCCCAGCGAGGCGGCCGCCATCGCGCCCGTGGCGAGCAGCGCTTGGAGTGGTCGGTGAAGGCGCATCGAGTCTCCATCAGGCATGGAAGGGTGGCCCGCGTGCCGGTGTTCGGGCACGGGGCGGGGGTCGGCCTGGTACAGGGATTGCCGGGGTGGTGCGGGGCAGTACGGCTCGCCCCGGCCGGTGGTCACACCCCCACGATGCGTCCCGGTCGGGAAGTACAGCGGACTCATGGTTGGTCTGGACCACTGCGTCTGTCAAGACTCTTTCCAGTTCCCCGGCGAGGCCGGCCCGGAGCTTTGCCAAGCCTTGGGGATGGGGCCCTTGACGTGCCGTCGGCCCCGCCCCCGACTGCTCGGGGCGGGGCCGACGGACGGCTCGCGGCGGCGCGGATCAGCTCAGGCCGGCGCCCTTCAGCCAGCTCTTGGCGACCGCCGACGGGTCCTCCTTGTCGACCGCGACCCGCTTCATCAACGCGGTCAGTCCGGCCGTGTCGAGCTTCGCCGAGACCGCGTTCAGCGCGGCCGTCCCGGTGGCGTCCAGACCGGCGGTGTTCACCAGCGGGGTGACGTTCTGCGAACTGAACAGGTTCTTCGGGTCGTCCAGCGGCACCAGCTTCAACTGGACGATCTTCGGGTCGGTGGTGAACACGTTGCCGACCTGGATCCCGCCGTCCTTCAGCGCGTTGGCGGTGGTGTCGCCGGTCGGCTTCCACTCCTTGAACGTCAGCCCGTAGACGTCCTTGAGCTGCTGCTCGCGGCGGGACTTGAACTCCGGCGGGCCGCCGATCACCAGGTCCTGCGCCTTGCCCGCCAGGTCGGCTATCGACTTCACGCCCAGCTTGTCGGCGGTCTCCTGGCTGACCGTCAGCGAGTCCTTGTCCTCGGCTGCGGCCGAGTCCAGGATCGCCAGCCCGGCCGGCAGCTTCGCCTTCAGCTCGGTGTTCACCGCGTCCTTGCCGGTGGCCGCGGACTTGGCGTCCAGGTAGCCGAGCAGCGCGCCGTTGTACTCCGGCAGCACCGTCAGCGCGCCGGACTGCAACTGCCCGTACAGCACCTCCCGGCTGCCGACGTTGAACTTCTCCTCCACCTTCACGCCCTTGGCCTGCAGGGCCTGCGAGTAGATCGAGGCCAGCAGCACGTTCTCCGGGAAGTTCGCCGAGCCGACCACCACGGTCTTCCCGGACGCGGCACCCGCCCCGGAGGCGGAGGTGGACGGCGCCGGGGCGGGCGACTTCGCGGCCAGCGGGTCGCTGCCGCCGGAGGAGGAGCAGGCCGCCGCACCCGCCAGCAGGGCGACGGCGAGGGCGATACGGACCGGACGGGGCGTCATGGGGTTTCCTTCACGAGTGCGGGAGGGCTTGCGGGATCGTCGACGGGTACGGGTTCTTCGGTGCGGCCGGTGCGGCCGGCGCGGCGGGCCCGGGTGCGGGTGCCGGGCGGCGCGGCGAGCCGGATCAGCAGGGCGAACAGCAGTTGGACGGCCACCGCCAGCAGCACCACCAGCAGGGCGCCGCCGACCGTGGTCGGGTAGTTCCGGGTGGCCAGCCCGTCGATCACGTACCGGCCCAGGCCGCCGAGGCCGACGTACGCGGCCACCGTGGCGGTCGCGATCACCTGTACCGACGCCGTCCGCAGGCCCGCCAGCAGGGTCGGCGCGGCGGCCGGCACGCACACCCGCAGCAGCGTCTGCGGGTGGGTCAGGCCGATGCCGCGGGCCGCGTCCCGGACGTCCGGGTCGGTGCCGCGCACCCCCTCGGCGGCGGCCACCAGCACCGGCGGCGCGGCCAGCGCCGTCAGCGGCAGCAGCACCGCCGCGTCGCCGACGCCCGCCAGCAGCACCGCCAGCGTCACCAGGCCCAGCGTCGGCAGCGCGCGGGCGACGCCGGCCAGCGCCGTCACCACGAACAGGCCGCGGCCCGAGTAGCCGATCAGCAGCCCCAGCGGCAGCGCCACCAGCACGGCCAGGCCCAGCGCCTCGGCGGAGAACGCCAGGTGCTCCAGCACCCGGTGGACCACCGAGTCCGGGCCCGAGCGGTGCGCCGGGTCGGCGAAGAAGTCGTGCAGCCAGCCCAGCCAGTTCACCGCGCCACCCCCCGGGCCCACGGCGCCAGCACCCGGCGGGCCGCCACCAGCAGCAGGTCGGTGGCCAGCGCCAGCAGCGCCACCAGGGCGATCCCGGCCAGGATCGGGGTCGGGAACGTCCGCTGGAAGCCGTCCACGAACAGGTAGCCCAGGCCGCCCCGGCCGACCAGCGCGCCCACCGCCGCCAGCGAGATCGAGGACACCGCGGCGACCCGCAGCCCGCCGATCAAGTACGGCACGGACGCCGGTAGTTCGACCGCCGCCAGCCGCCGCCACGGCCCGTAGCCCATCGCGGTGGCCGCCTGCCGCACCGGCTCCGGCACCGCCCGCAGCCCGTCCACCGCCGTCGGCAGCAGCACCGCCAGCGCGTAGCACGTCAGCGGCACCATCACCGTCTCGCGGGTGGCCAGGCCGGTGTACGGGATCAGCACCACGAACACCGCCAGCGAGGGCAGCGCGTACACCACGTTGAACACCGCCGCGAGCGGCTGGTACATCCGGGGGAAGCGCGCGCAGGCCAGGCCCAGCGGCACCGCGAGCAGCAGCGCCAGCAGCACCGGGACGAGCGCGATCACGGCGTGGTCGGCCGTCAGGTCGGCCAGGTAGCCGAAGTGGTCGCCCAGCCAGCGCCAGCGGACCAGCGGCTCACCGTCCAGCATGCGGCACCTGCCCGGGGACGGGGCCGGCGGCGGCGAGCGCCTCGACCACGGCGGCGCGGCTCGCGGTGCCGACCGCCCGGCCCTCGGCGTCCACCGCGACGGCGTGGCCGGAGGGGGCGAGCAGCGCGGCGTCCAGCGCCGAGCGCAGCGAATCCCGGTCCGGGGCGAACACCGGGGCCGGGTGGCGCTCGCCACCGCGCCGCCAGTGCTCCGGGCGGCCCTCCTGGTCGAGCACCAACTCCCACGCGTCGTAGGAGGGGCGGAGCGCGGCGAGGGGGACGGCGCCGGCCGGGCGCAGGCCGAGCCCGCGCAGGCCCCGGTCGCGGCCCAGGAAGGCGGCCACACCGGCGTCCGCCGGAGCTGTCAACAAGGTGTGCGGGTCCGCCAGTTGGGCGATCTCGCCGTGCTCGCGGAGCACCACCACCCGGTCACCGAGCCGGACCGCCTCCTCGATGTCGTGCGTCACGAACAGCACGGTCTTGCCCAACTCGGCCTGGAGTCGCAGCAGTTCCTCCTGCAACCCGGCGCGCACCAGCGGGTCGACCGCGCTGAACGGCTCGTCCATCAGCAGCACCGGTGGATCGGCCGCCAACGCCCTTGCCACGCCCACCCGTTGCTGCTGGCCGCCGGAGAGCTGGGCCGGGTAGCGGCGGGCCGTCTCCGGCGGCAGGCCGACCAGCTCCAGCAGTTCGGCGGCCCGGGCCCTGGCCCGCTTGCGGTCCCAGCCGAGCAGCCGGGGCACCGTCGCCACGTTGTCGATCACCCGGCGGTGCGGGAACAGGCCCGCCTGCTGGATCACGTACCCGATGCCGCGCCGCAGCCGGGCGGCGGGCAGCGAGGCCACGTCCGCCCCGTCCAGCAGCACCCGGCCGGCGGTCGGCACCACCATCCGGTTGACCATCCGCAGGATGGTGGTCTTGCCGCAGCCGGACGGCCCCACCAGCACGGTGGTCCGGCCCGCCGGGACGTCCAGGTCCAGGCCGCGGACGGCGACCGTGCCGTCGGGGTGGCGCTTGGCGGCGCCCTCGAATCTGATCACGGAAGCGTCCTCGGAGGGTCGGCCGGAGCGGTGCTGCGACCGGCGGCTGCGGCCGGCCCCGGGCCGGCCGCAGATATCGAACAATGATCTGAATGTATCGACTGTCCGGCTTCCCGTCCCGCTCTCACCGCAAACCTTGATCCACCGAACGCGTCGTGGGCAGTCCGGCCGCCGCCCACGCCACGAAGCCGCCGTCCAGGTCGGTCGCCCGGTGCAGCCCCAACTCCCGCAGCGAGGCCGCCGCCAGCGAGGACGCGTACCCCTCCGAGCAGACCACGATCCAGCGCACGCCGTGGTCCACCGCCTCCGGGATCCGGTGGCTGCCGGTCGGGTCCAACCGCCACTCCAGCACGTTCCGCTCGATCACCAGCGCCCCGGGGATCTCCCCCTCGCGGGCGCGCTGCGCCGCCGGACGGATGTCCACCAGGCGCGCCCCGTCGGCGAGTTCGGCCCAGGCCCGGGCCGGGTCCGGCCGGTCCAGGCCCGCCCGGGCCTTCGCCAGCAGCTGGTCCACCGTCATCACCACTGCTCCGGTCCTTCCGTGGAGGTCTGCACCAGGCCGTTCGCCCGCAACTCGTAGCGCGACATCTCGCTCAGCGGCGGCGAGTACGCGTGCAGCGTCACCGCCGGGCCCTGCGCCGTGTTGCGCACGTCGTGCAGGTACTGCGGGCCGAACGCCCGCTCGCTGCCCGACGGCAGTCGGCGCACCGTCAGCCCGTGCTCCGGGCCGGCCAGCGCCAGTTCCTCCAGCTCGCCCAGCGCCACCGTGAACGCCCCGCGCGAGCCGCCGTGGTCGTGGAACCCGGTGGACTGCCCCGGCAGCCAGCTGATCAGCCACACCTCGTAGTCCTCCGCCAGCTCCAGGCGCTCGTACCAGCGGTCCTCCGCGGACAGCCGCACCCGGTGCAGCCAGCGCTCGGGGCGCTCGGCCAGGTCGCGGACGATCCGGCGCAGCGCGTTCGGGGACAGCGGCGGGCGGGCGGCGGTGCCGGGCTCGGGCGCCGGGGCGGGGGCGGTGGCGGGCGTGGTGGCGAGGTCGATGCTCATGGGTTCCTCCGGGGTGTGCCGGGGTGGCCGCCGTCACCGTCGCCGGGTGCGCGTGCGGGGGAGGGCACGGGCGGACGGCGCGCGGACGGCAGGGGAAGGGGGTGCGACTGGCGGGCGGGTGCGCGGCGCCCTGGCCGACTCACAGGGCGCGCGCGGAGGTCACGCGGAGAGCGTCAACAACAGGCACACATGTCGCTCGCCTGGCGTCGCAGATCGACGTGCAGGCGGCAGACCAGGAAGGTGCCGGGATTCATGCCGCCGATGGTTCACGACCCGGCGGCGGCCCGTCAAGTTCCGCCACGCCGAGGGTCGCATCGTGGACTTCCGCGTCCCGGTGCGTGGACATGCCGGTGGCCCGCGCTCCGGGGAGAACGCGGGCCGCCGGGGTCCGGTGGGTACTGCCTCAGTCGTCCTGGCCGGCGTTGTCCTCGGCCTGGGCGGCGGCGCTGTCCGCGGCGTCCACCTTCTGCTGCATCTGCTGCACCTGCGCGTCGTCGGCCCCGCCCCCGGACTTGCCGGAGGAGGCCGGGCCGCAGGCCGCCAGCAGGGCGGTGCAGGCCAGCGCCAGCCCCGCCAGGGCCGCGCGGGCGGCGGGCCGGCGGGTCACTTCCCGGCCGCCGGGGCGTTCTTCGCGCACCAGTCGGCCACCGCCGTCAGGTCCGCCTTGCGGGTCTGCAGCGCCGGCAACAGACCGCGGCGGAAGGTCAGCCGGTCGTTCAGGTACTTCTCGACCTCGGCGTGCCCCGCCTTGTGGGCGTCGTCCACCCGCTGCTGCAGCCGGGCCACCGAGCCGTTGACGGTGGCGTCGCCGTTCAGCCGCTCCAGCGCCTTGTCGACCCGCTCCTGGGTCTTCGGCAGCCGCTTGCAGACCGCCTTCGCCCCGTCCCCCTTCGGCGCCCCGCCCGCCGCCTGCGCGGGCCCGGCGGCCAGGAACGCGCCCGCCAACGCCAGCACCCCGACAGCGGCCGCCGTCCGGTTGATGCGCATGGGTATCCCCTTCCACTCCACTGCGGATCCGGGCCGGTTCTCCGGCCGGGCCCGAGAGTAGGGAGCCTTCTTGTGGAAACCCTGTGGAACGGCGGCCGGTCTCCGGCGCAGCCGGACGCGCCGGTGACGACCCCGAAATGCTCCGCTCCGACCCGGGGCGGGCGGCTGTGCTCGCGCGGGCCTAGCCGGGAGCGCGGTCGCTCAGCCAGTCGCGGGGGGACGGGAGCCGGGCGGCCGGGGCGTCGGGGTGCGGCAGGGGGAGGCGGACCTCGAAGCGGCTGCCCGGGCCGTCGGGGCGGTCGGTGGTGCGGGCCGAGCCGTGGTGCAGGGCGGCCTGTTGGGCGACCAGGGTCAGGCCGAGGCCGGAGCCGGGGCTGTCCGGGCGGCGGTGGAAGCGGTGGAAGACGGCGGTGCGTTCGGCGGGCGGGACGCCGGGGCCGGTGTCGTCCACGGTGAGGAGGGCGGCGCCGTCCTCGACGCGCAGGCGGATGTCCACCTCGGCGGCGCGGCCCGCGGTGCGGCCGTGCACGGCGGCGTTGTCCAGCAGGTTGGCGAGCAGGATGTGCAGGCCCGCGTCCCAGCCGAACACCCATGCCTCGGACGGGAGTTCGGCGCGGTAGGCAGTGCCCGGGTGGCGGCGGGCGGCCTCGGCGACGGCGGTGTCCACCAGCTCCGCGAGGTCGACCGGGCCGAACGCGGAGACCTCCACCAGATCGCCCCGGGCCAGCGCGGACAGCGCGGACAGCAGGTCCAGCATCCGGGCGTGGTCCCGCTGCGACTCGGCCAGCACCTCGGCGCGCTCGTCGGCCGGCAGGTCCGGGTGCGCGGCCAGCACGTCCAGGTTGGTGCGCAGGCTCATCAGCGGGGTGCGCAGCTCGTGCGAGGCCGCCGAGGAGAACGACCGGGCGGTGTCCAGGGCCTGCGCCGTCCGGGCCGCCTGCTCGTCGTACCGGGACAGCAACAGGGCGATGGCGCCGGACAGTTCGTCCACCTCGGCGGTGCCCGTCCGGGCGTGTGCGAACGCCGCGTGCCCCGCGCCCGGGTCCAGCGCGGCCGCCCGGCGGCCCAGCCGGCGCAGCGGCCGGGTGGCCCGCTCGGCGAGCGCGAAGGCGATCAGCCCCGAGAGCGGCGCCGCGACCAGCGCCACCAGCAGCACCCGCCGCCGCACCGCCCGCAGCTCGTCCGCCGGCTCCTCGGCCGGGGCCAGCACCCACAGCGTCCCGCCGGTGTTCCCGCTGTCCACCCGAACCGCCAACACCCGCCACGCGGAGCCGTTCTGGCGAATCGTCAGCGCCGTACCGCCCGGTGCCGCCGGGAGCAGCCGCGGGTCGTCCGGCTGCGAACCCGCCGAGAGCAGCACCGTGCCGTCGGCGGCGGTCAGCCGGACGCCCGCGTCCAGCGCCGCGTCCGCCAGCTTGCGCTGCTGGTTCTGCTCGGCCTTCGGGCGGCCCCGGCTGTCCGCCGCGAGCAGTGCCCGGGCGCTCGGCAGCACGGCGGCCGCCCGGGTGTTCAACCGGGCGTCCTGGCGCCGGTGCAGGTCGGCGCCGACCAGTGGCAGCAGCAACAGCCCGGCCGCCGCCACCAGGAGCGGCACCAGCACCGCCGCCCCGATCGCGATCCGCGTCGACAGCTTCACCGGCTGGCCCCGTCCCCGTCCGGGGCCCGCAGCACGAACCCCACCCCGCGCACCGTGTGCACCGTCCGGGGGCGGCCGCCGGCCTCCAACTTCCGCCGCAGGTACGAGACGAAGGTGTCCACGGCGTCGCTGCGCACCTCGAAGTCGTAGCCCCAGACCCGGTCCAGCAGCACCTCCCGGGACAGGACGATGCCCGCGTTCCGGGCCAGTTGCGCCAGGAGCTCGAACTCCCGTCTGGTCAACCGGAGTTCCTCCTCGTCCCAGAACACCTGCCGGGTCTCCGGGCGGACCCGCAGCGGGCCGACCCGGATCAGGTCCGAGGGCTGCGGCGGACGGCGGCGCAACAGCGCGTGCAGCCGCAGCACCAGCTCCTCCAGGGCGAACGGCTTCACCAGGTAGTCGTCCGCGCCCGCCTGCAACCCGGCCACCCGGTCGGCGAGTTCGTCCAGCGCGGAGAGCATCAGCACCGGGGTGTCGTCCGACCTGGCCCGCAACGTCCGGCACACCTCCGTCCCCGACGCCCCCGGCATCCCCACGTCCAGCACCAGCACGTCCGGCGGCTCCGCGTCGACCGCCGCCAGCGCCTGCGCCCCGTCCGCCGCCACCGAGACCCGGAACCCGCTCAGCCGCAGTCCGCGCTCCAGGCTCCGCCGGATCGCCGCGTCGTCGTCCACCACCAGCACCCGTCCGGCCACGCCGCTCACCTGCCGCACCTCCACCCGGCCAGCCCGCTTCCACGGGGCCACGACTCTCGCACAGGTGGATGCGCGGGGAGAGGGCGGGGGTTGCGGGGGAGGTGCGGTCAG
Organism: Kitasatospora phosalacinea; assembly: GCF_000716545.1. Lineage (GTDB taxonomy): Bacteria > Actinomycetota > Actinomycetes > Streptomycetales > Streptomycetaceae > Kitasatospora > Kitasatospora phosalacinea. The sequence goes on along the minus strand of NZ_JNWZ01000003.1, from coordinate 155,237 downwards.
GTGGCGCAGGTGCCGGTGTGGTGGCGCAGGAGGTCGTCGACGAGGCGGCGGGCGTCGGCGGCCTCGACCGGGCCCAGGTTGAGGATGACCCGGAAGTACAGGGGCGCCAGCAGGTAGTCCAGCGCCTGGCCGAGGGTGGGCGCCGTCTCGCCCCGCTCCTCGGCCCTGGCCAGGACGGTGGCCAGCTGCTGTTCGCGCGAGGCCATCCGGGGGGTCGGGCCGGGGCAGGTCGCCGACTGACCGACGGCGTGGCGCAGCAGCGCCCGGACCTCCGGCGTGGTGACGGCGGCCCTGGTCCGTTCGGCCCACTGGAGCAGGTCGGTGCGGAGGTCGCCGGTGTCCGGCGGGGGGTCCTCCGGTGCCAGCCGGGTGGCGGTGACGTCGGCCAGCAGGCCGTTGAGGTCGCCCCACCGCCGGTACACGGAGGTGGGGTTGACGCCGGCCCGGGCCGCGACGACCGGGATCGACAGCGGCTCGGCGCCGTCCTCGGCGATCAGCTCGGTCACGGCCCGGTGCACGGCGGCGCACACCCGCGCGCTGCGGCCGCCCGTGCGGCGGACGGGTTCGGCCGGGACCGGCTCCGGTGGCTGGCTGTTCACGCCCCCATGGTAGGGCTCCCGCGGCGGGGCTCCCAAGTTAAGGCAAAGAGATTCGCTTTAGCGTCGGCGGTCGCTTAGCATGCACTAAAGCCAACCCTTTTGACTTAAGGGGCCGTGCTTCCGGTCACCCGACCGGCCTGCCATCGAGGTTTCCATGCCGAACTCCCGCCGGCTGACCCGCACCCCGGCCTTCTGGCTGGTCGCGGCAGCCCTGCTGCTCCTGACCTTCGCCGCCGCCGCACCCTCCCCGCTCTACGTCGTCTACCAGGCCGCCTGGGGCTTCTCCTCCGGCACGCTCACGGTGATCTTCGCCGTCTACGCGGTGTTCCTGCTGCTCGCCCTGACCACCGTCGGCCGGCTGTCCGACTTCCTGGGCCGCAAACCGCTGCTCTACGGCTCGCTGCTCCTGGAAGCGGGAGCGATGCTGCTGTTCACCACGGCGGACGGCGTCGGCCCGCTGCTGGTGGCCCGGGCCGTCCAGGGCTTCGCCACCGGCGCCGCGACCGGCGCCCTCTCCGCGACCCTCGTCGACCTGCAACCGCAGCGCTCCCCGGGCCTCGGCGCCCTCATCAACGGCGTCGCCTCCACGCTCGGCCTGGCCGTCGGCGCCTTCGGCTCCGGCCTGCTGGTGCAGTACGGCCCCGCTCCGCGCGTCCTCGTCTTCGCGCTGCTCGCCGCCGGGTTCCTGCTCGCCGTCGCCGCGCTGACCCTGGTGCCCGAGACCGCCGAACGGCGCCCCGGCGCCCTCGCCTCCCTGGTGCCGCGGGCCCGCGTCCCCCGCCCGGCCCGCCGCGCCTTCCTCGCCGCGACCCCGGCCCTGATCGCGGTCTGGTCGCTCGGCGGCCTCTACCTCTCGCTCGGCCCCTCGCTCGCCGTCGGCGTGCTGCACCTGCGCAACCACCTGGTCGGCGGCCTGGTCATCACCACCATGACCGCCGGCGGGACGCTCGGCTCCCTCCTGCTGCGCGGCCGCCCCGCCCGCACGGCCCTGCGGTTCGGCTCCACCGCGCTGGCCCTCGGCGTCCTCGGCACCCTGGCCGCCCTCGGCGCCCACAGCACGCCGTTCTTCTTCGCCATGACCGCGCTGGCCGGCCTCGGCTTCGGCGCGACCTTCCTCGGCGCGCTCTCCGGCGTCGCCCCGCTGGCCGCCCCCGCGGAACGCGCCGAACTGTTCGCGGCCGTGTACGTCCTCAGCTACCTCGCCTTCAGCGCCCCCGCGGTGGTGGCCGGCTTCACCTCCCCGCACCTGGGCCTCCTCACCACCGCCACCGGCTACGGCGTCGCCGTGGCCTGCCTCGCGCTGCTCTCCCTCGCCACCACGTTCGCCCGGACCCCGGCCGCCGCCCCGCCGGCCCCCGTGGCGGCGGCGCCGGTGCGTCCCGCGGAGGCCCGGGGAGCGGCGTGCCCGGCCGCCGAGGGCCGCTGACGGCCGGAGCACGGGCGGGGGTGCCGTCGTAGGCGACGGAGCCGCGGGAACCGTCGCCCCCGGGGCCCCCGCCGCTTCGCGTTCGGCTCGTGGCGGCTGCGGTGGCTGCCGGTGCGCGGCGGCTGTGGTGCGCGGTGGCTGCGGTGTGCGGTGGCTACGGTTCGTCGTGCCAGGAGAAGGCGGTGATCCGCCAGCCGTCCGGGGTGCGGGCGAACTGGAAGGTCTTGGTGCCGGTGCCCTCGTACGGTTCGCCGTCGAGCAGGCCGGACTTGCGGTAGGTGCCGATCCGGCAGGCCACGCCGTCGGCGGTCTCGGTGCGCTCGCTGGTCTCCCACTCGTGGAAGTCGGTCAACCGGCCGTCGGAGAGCAGGAGTTCGCGCGGGACGATGAACTCCTCGAGGGTGTAGGAGGCGTAGCGGGGGGAGGTCACCACGATGACGCTGTCGGGCAGCATCAACCGCCGGAGCCGTCCGACGTCGGCCGGACCGCCGTGCCGGTTGTCGAAGGCGGCGAAGAACTCGGCGGTGAGGCGGTCGAGTTCGGACTTGGCGGGGGAGTCGGTCTCGGGCACGGGGTGAACGGTAACAGCGGACGGGCGGGGGCGACAGGAGGAAACGGGGTTGCCGGTCCTTACCCGGCGGTCGAGAATCCGGCGCATGACATCTGTGATCAGGCACGTGACCATCGACAGCCTCGACCCCTACCGCCTCGCCTCGTTCTGGTCGGAGGTGCTGGGGCAGCCGCTGAGCCCGGACGACTTCCCGGGAGACCCGGAGGCCCTGATCGAGGGGGCGGGCCTGCTGTTCGTGACGGTGCCGGAGGAGAAGGCGGGCAAGAACCGGATCCACTTCGACCTCCAGCCGCAGGAACGGACCCGTGACGAGGAGGTCGAGCGCCTGGTCGGCCTGGGCGCCGCGCTGGTGGACGACCGGCGCCGGGAGGACGGGACGGGCTGGGTGGTCCTGGCGGACATCGAGGGCAACGAGTTCTGCGTGGAGCGGAGCAAGGGGGAGCGCGGCGACTGACCGGGGGCGGAACGGGGGTGAATCCTTTTCGGCGGGCCGTGCCTCTTATGGGCATCACGCCGGACGGTGAACGCGGGCACGGGAACGGACGCGGGCGCCGGGCGGCACGGGCAAGCCTGGAGGAACCATGATGGTCGTCGTCGCGGTCGGTGCGGGTGCGGTGCTGCTCTGCACCTGCGTGCTGGTGCTCAAGCGGAAGCGGGGGAGCCGTGGTTGAGACCGCCTGGCCCGGTGAGGAGGTGATCCGCGCGGCGCGCGGCGGCGACCGGGAGTCGCTGGCCGTCCTGGTCGCGGGGGCGCACCCGAACGTCCGCCGGTTCGCGCACTCGCTGTGCGCCAGCCCGGAGGACGCGGAGGACGCCGCGCAGGAGGCGCTGATCGTCCTGTACCGGCAGATCGGCATGCTGCGGGCCAGTGGCGCGCTCGCGTCCTGGCTGTTCCGGATCGTCCGCAACGAGTGCCTGCGCCGGATCAGGGCGCCCCGGCCGGTGACCGCCGAACCGCCGGGCCGGGCGGTGGAGGTGGCGGACTCGGCGGAGCAGGAGGCGTTGCGGCGGCTCGACACCGAGCGGGTCGCCGCCGCGATCGCGGCGCTGCCCGCCGACCAGCGCCGGGTGCTGATCATGCGCGATCTGCAGGGGCTCGGCGGGCGGGCGGTCGCCGACGCGCTCGGGCTGAGCACGGCCGCGATGAAGTCCCGGCTGCACCGGGCCCGGGCGGCCGTCCGGGCCGAACTCGCCGACCTCCCGGGCGGTGTGCGGTGACCGGGCGGTGGGTGAAGGGCGGTGAGCGCGCGGCGGGCGGGCGGTCGGACTTCGCGAGTGCCTCGCTGCCGCGTCACCTGCTGCGCGGCGCGGTCGGGTTCGGGGCGATCGCGGCGGGTCTCGGTCTGCTGCCGGTGCTCGGCGCGGTGGTGCTGCTGCTCGTTCCGGTCGGGCTGCTCGCCCTGCGCGGCTGTCCGATGTGCTGGGCGATCGGACTGCTCCAGACCGTCTCCCGGGGGCGGTTGCGGCGCGACTGCGCGGACGGCCGGTGCAGCCTCGCGGTCCGGACGGAGGGGCGGTAGCGGGCGGATCATCGGATGAGCGCAGGGATCCGCCGGGTGGGGGAACGGCCGACGGTTCTGCGCCGCCCGGCCCGGACGGTCGACCAGACTCGTCCCCGTCGGGCGGCCCGCACCGGACGGACCCGCACCGGACGGACCCGCTCCGGACGGGCCCGTACCGGACGGGCCGCACCCACCGGCCCGGCGCGCCCGGACGTCCGGCGTGCGCGCCGGACGCACGCACCCGAGGAGGATCCCGCCATGAGTTCCGCCGCGAGCCCCGCCGCCGTGCACCGCCCCCCGGCCGGACCGCTCCCGGCCGGACCGCTCACCGAACTGCTCGAACGGGTCCCCCTGCCGTCGCTCCACCCGCACGCCGACGCGCTCCGCGAGGAGGCCGAGCACTGGCTGACCGGCACCGGCCTGCTCGACCGCGAGGGCGTCGAACGGCTCCTGGAACAGGGCCACTTGGAGCTGGCCGCGCGCTGCTGGGGCGACCTCCCGCTCGGGCCCGCGCTGCGGGCCGGCACCCAGTGGCTGCTGCTCGGCTGGATCCTCGACGACCGGTTCGACCGGCACTGGCTCGGCGACGCGTCCGACGAGGCCGACCGCACCGTCCGCGAACTCGCCGCGCTGCTCGGCCCGGAACTCGTCCCCGGTACCGCCCCGCCCGTCCCCGCGACCGCCCTGGCCCGGGCGTTCCGCACCCTCTGGCAGGACAGCATCGCCCTGGCCGGACCGTCCTGGCGGGCCCGCCAGACCGCCGACTTCCGCAGCTACCTGGAGAGTTCGCTCGACTTCCTGCGCCTGCGCGGCGCCACCCCCACCGTCTCGCAGTACCTCTCCCACCGCGACCAGGACGGCGCCGTCCGCTGCGCCACCGGCACGGTCGAGCTCGTGCACCGCCTCGACCTGTCCGCGCAGTTCCACCGCCACCCCCAACTCGTCGACCTGCGCGCCAGGTTGGACCACCTGATCGGTTGGGCCAACGACCTGTGCTCCTACCGGGTGGAGAACGCCGCCGGGCACGGCAACAACCTGCTGAGCGCCCTGGAGGTGCACGAGCGGCTGCCCCGGGACACCGCCGCCGCCCGGGTCACCGCCCTCTGCGAAGCCGAGCTCACCACCCTGGAGTTCCTCGCCGAGGGCATCGCCCGCGGCTCCCACTGGCCGCCGCAAGTGCGGTGCTACGTGCGGGCGTTGGTCCGATTCGCGCACGCCATGCTGCACTGGACGGCGACCACCGCCCGCTACCGTCCGCAACCCCTCCCGCCGCCCCGGGGCCGCGCGTAGGCCGACGGCGACGAGCGGTGGCGCCGCCCCGGCCCGGAAGCCGTCCCCCCATCCCGGAAGCCGCACCCCGGCCCGGAAGCCGCCCCGGTCCGCCGGTGGCCGGAACCGCGCGGTGCGGGGCGCGCGTCCCCGGCCGTGACGGGCGCGCGGGGTTGCCCGGCGACGCCGTAGGGCAGGAGAACGCCATGTCAATCCTCAGTTGGATCATCCTCGGGCTCCTCTCGGGAGCCATCGCCAAGCTCCTGCTGCCCGGGAAGGATCCGGGCGGCCTGATCGTCACCACCCTGATCGGCGTCGCCGGGTCCTTCATCGGCGGCTGGCTGTCCTCGGAGATCCTGCACAAGTCGGTGGACGTCGGCTTCTTCGACCTGCCGACCTGGATAGCCGCCATCGCCGGCGCACTCGTCCTGCTCATCGCCTACCGGCTGGTGTTCGGCAAGTCCCGCGACTGACCGGGCCGTCGGAGGACTCCGACGGCCCGGCCCGAGCCCCCGCCACCGCCCGGTCACGGCGGGGGCAGGGGCTCCTGCGCGTCCAGCCGGCGGGCGGGGACACCGCCGGGACCGGTGCGGGCGGCGACCACGCCGCCCGCGACGGCGCGGGTGGTGTCCGTGTCGCCCCAGCCGGCCGGGGTCCGCCACAGCGCCTCGGGGAGGCCCCCCGGCCGTCGAACAGCTCGGCGGTGACCGCGGCGTGGCCTGCTCCGCCCCGCCCCGCCCCGCCCTGCACCGCCCGCAGCGCCCGCTGTGTCGACGGTCCGTGCTTGCGGTGCGGGAAGGCCGGGTACTCGGCCGTGAACTCCCTTGCCGGCGTGGCTGGTTCGACCTCGTCGCGGTCACGCGGGCGCCGGGCGGACGGTCCGGGCCGCGAGCTCCGTCGGGGCCTGCCCCACCGGCGGGTGGACCCAGCGGTCGCCGAACGCGTCGCCCAGGGCCGGCCTCAGTCAGCCCCAGCCAGCCCCCGCAGGCCGGTGGCGGCGGACGGCGCGAGGGGCCGGAAGGCGGGCCCTGGAGCTCCAGGGCGGGAAGAAGGACTGGTCGGGGCGATCGTCCCGGTCGGGGACGAACGTTCGCCGACGGATTTCCCGGACCGGGCCGTCCGCGCGCCACCGCCCGCCACCGTCCGCGCGCCACCGCCCGCCACCGTCCACGCGCCACCGCCCGCCACCGTCCGGCACCGTCCGCCCGCCACCACCCGACTGGTACCAAAGGCTTATCCGCGGTCACCCATCGGACGGGGTTCGCTCGATCGTGGGCGGTTCGTGCTGCCGAACCGCCCCCGTGGGTCCAAGGTGGGAGCAGGACGCACTCGGAAGACCGCGTCCCGCTCGTCGTGCCAGGCTCCGGCCCGTGCGCGGGCCCGCCGGACGCCGTCCGCCGGGCCCGCGCCCCCGGACCCGCCGCGACGCGCTGAGCGGCAGGCCACCTCGCAGGGAGACGAACCGATCTTCTAGGCTCGCTCATCGGTCCCCTGCCACGGTGCCCGTCCGCGCCGAGGAGCGGAGACCGACGTCCCCGGGCCCCGGGCCGAGCCGGAGCCGCGGACCGAGCGAGGAGGACGCAGTGTTGCCCAACCCCAGGACGCACCGTACGTCGCGACCGAACCCGACGCCGCGCAGGAGCCCCCGGCCGCTCGCCCCACCGATACCACCGGATGCCGTGCGACCCGCCGGAGGTGAACGGTGAGTCCCCATACGGTGAGCCCCCGCCCGGTCGCCCCCGAACCGCATCCCGCCGGCACACCCGGCACACCCGTCGCGCCACCGGCCGCCGACGCCGCCGGAACCAGCGACAGCACTGAACCGTCCGCCGCCACAGCGGCGTTGACCCCCACCGCCGCCCTGCCCGGCCTCCCGCGCACCCTCACCAAGCGCGCCCGGACCCTCGCCGCGGCCGTCCGCAAGCGCTGCGCCGACCTGGCCGGGATCGAATCCCCCTCCGGCGACGCGGCCCGGCTCGACTCCCTCGCCGAAGAACTCGCCGCCGGGTACGGCGCGACCGGCGCCACCGCCGTCCGGCAGCGCTGCGACCACGGCGACCACCTCGTCCTGGACTGGCCCGGCCAGCAGGAGGACCTCCCGCACCTGCTGGTGGTCGGCCACCACGACACCGTGTGGCCGGTCGGCACGCTCGCCGACTGGCCCGTGGAGGAGCGCGACGGACGGCTCACCGGCCCCGGCGTCCTCGACATGAAGGGCGGACTCGCCCTGCTGGAAGGCGCGTTCGCGCTCCTCGCCGACCTCGGGCAGCGGCCGCACCGGCCCGTCCGGATGGTGATCGTCTCGGACGAGGAGGTCGGCAGCCCCGACGGCCGCCGCCAGGTCGAACGCCACCTGCGCGGCGCCGCCGCCGTCCTCGGACTCGAACCCGGGCACCCCGACGGCCGGCTCAAGACCGCCCGCCGCGGCTCCACCCGCGTCCGGCTCACCGTCACCGGGCGCGAGGCCCACGCGGGCAACGACGCCGCCGACGGCGTCTCCGCCATCGACGAACTCGTCGACCAGTTGATCGCCGTCCGCGGCCTCGCCCGCCAACCGGGCACCGAGCTCAACACCGGACGGATCCACGGCGGCACCCGCGCCAACGTCATCGCCGGACGCGCCGAAGCCGAACTCGGACTGCGCTTCGCCACCACCGAGGCCCAGCGCCGCACCCTCGACACCCTCGCCCACCTCACCGCCAACCGGCCCGGCGCCGACGTCCGCACCGAGGTCCTCTCCAGCCGCCCGGCCTGGCCCGAGCGCACCGGCAACCCGCTGCTGCGCCACGTCCGCTCGCTGGCCGCCGCGCTCGGCCAGCACCTCGACGGCGCGCCCGCCGGCGGGGCGGGCGACACCAACCTGGCCGGCGCGAGGGGCCTGCCGACCCTGGACGGCCTGGGCGCGGTCGGCGCCGGCCCGCACGCCCGCCACGAACACCTGCGCATCGACCAACTGGGCCCCCGCATCGCGCTGCTGGCCGCGCTGCTGGCGGTACCGCTGCCCCGCTTGCGCGAGCGGTAGGGGCGCGGCAGGACGTGCGTCCAGGGGCCCGCCGTTCCCCGGGCCCCTGGACGCACGTGCTTGTCACGGCGCTGCCCCTGTGTACAGAATGGAACCGACCGAACGGTCAGTCGGGAGGTGGGTCGTGGAGGCGCAGTTCGAAGCGGTGATCGCCGCGGACGCGCGGGTGGAGCCGCGGGACTGGATGCCGGAGGCGTACCGGGCGACGCTGGTGCGGCAGATCGCGCAGCACGCCCACTCGGAGATCATCGGCATGCAGCCCGAAGGCAACTGGCTGACCCGGGCGCCCTCGTTGCGGCGCAAGGCGATCCTGCTGGCCAAGGCCCAGGACGAGGCCGGGCACGGGCTGTACCTGTACGCGGCGGCCGAGACCCTCGGCGTCGACCGGGCCGAGCTGACCGAGAAGCTGATCGACGGGCGGCAGAAGTACTCCTCGATCTTCAACTACCCGACGCTGACCTTCGCGGACGTCGGCGTGATCGGCTGGCTGGTGGACGGCGCGGCGATCTGCAACCAGGTGCCGCTGTGCCGGTGCAGCTACGGGCCGTACGCCCGGGCGATGGTGCGGATCTGCAAGGAGGAGTCGTTCCACCAGCGGCAGGGCTACGAGCTGCTGATGACCCTGATGGCCGGGACGGACGCCCAGCGCGCCATGGTGCAGGACGCGGTGGACCGCTGGTGGTGGCCGTCGCTGATGATGTTCGGCCCGCCGGACGGGGCCTCGCCGAACAGCGAGCGGTCGATGGCCTGGCGGATCAAGCGGCACAGCAACGACGAGCTGCGCCGGCGCTTCGTCGACATGACCGTCCCGCAGGCCGAGCACCTGGGCGTGACGCTGCCCGACCCGGACCTCGCCTGGAACGAGGAGCGCGGCGGCTGGGACTTCGGCGAGCCGGACTGGTCCGAGCTCCAGCAGGTGATCAAGGGCGACGGCCCGTGCAACGCGCAGCGGATCGAGCGGCGCCGGGCCGCCCACGAGGACGGCGCGTGGGTGCGCGAGGCGGCCTCGGCGTACGCGGCCAAGCAGCCGGCGAGGGAAGGGAGTGCGGGATGAGCGGGGAGCGGGCCTCCTGGCCGCTGTACGAGGTGTTCGTGCGGCCCCGGCGCGGGCTGAACCACGTGCACGTCGGGTCGCTGCACGCGGCGGACGACAAGATGGCGCTGCTCGCGGCGCGCGACCTGTACACCCGGCGCAACGAGGGGGTGAGCCTGTGGGTGGTCCGTTCGGACGCGATCACCGCGTCCAGCCCGGACGAGCAGGACCCGTTCTTCGCGCCGAGCGGCGACAAGGTCTACCGGCACCCGACGTTCTACCCGATCCCCGAGGACGTCCCGCACATCTGACTGGGCGTCAGAAATCGAGCAGGGAAGGCGACATGAGCGACGACCACGTGTACCTCTCGCTGGCCGAGGCGGGCCCGGGGCCGGACGGCGAGGCCCGCTGGGCGTACGGCACGGGGTTCGCCGACCCGCTGCTGGGAGTGGACGCCGCGCCGCCGGTCGGCATCGATCCGGCCGACCTCGCCGCGTACTGCCTGATGCTGGGCGACGACGCGCTGGTGCTGTCCCAGCGGCTGATCCAGTGGATCACCCGGGCGCCCGAGTTGGAGGAGGAGGTGGCGCTCGCCAACCTCGGCCTCGACCTGCTCGGCCAGGCCCGCCGGCTGCTCACCCGGGCCGGACAGCTCGACGGCAGCGGCCGCGGCGAGGACGAACTCGCCTACTGGCGCGAGGAGTCCGCGTACCGCAACGTGCGGTTGGTGGAGCTGGAGAACGGCGACTTCGCGCAGTGCGTGGTGCGGCTGCTGCTGTTCGCCACCGCCCGGGAGGAGCTGTACCGGCGCCTGGTCGGCCACGCCGACCCGGTGCTGTCGGCCGTCGCGGCGCTCGGCGTCAAGGAGTTGGCGTACCACCGGGAGTACGCGGCCGCCTGGACGGTGCGGCTCGGCGACGGCACCGAGGAGTCGCACCGGCGGATGCGGGCCGCGCTGGACGCGCTCTGGCCGTGGCTGGAGGAGCTGTTCACCCCGCACGAGGTCGAACTCCGGCTCGGCGTCGACCCGTCGCCGCTACGCGCACCCGTACTGGCCGCCCTGGAAGGGGTGCTGGCCGAGGCGACGCTGCCCGTCCCCGAGGTGGTCGGCCGGGCGTACGTGAACGGCCGGGGCGGGCGGCACGGGGTGCACACCGAGGCGATGGGGCCGCTGCTGGCGGAGTTGCAGGTGGTGGCCAGGGCGCACCCGGGGGCGACGTGGTGAGCACCGTGCTGGAGCGGGCCAGGGAGGTCGCCGCCGCCGTGCCCGACCCCGAACTGCCCATGCTCACCCTGGCCGACCTGGGCGTGCTGGCCGACGTCGAGGAGACGGACGGCAGGGTCACGGCCTGGCTGACGCCCACCTACTCGGGCTGCCCGGCCGTCGCCGAGATGGCCGCCGACGTGGCCCGCCGGCTGCGGGCCGCCGGGTTCGCGGAGGTCGAGGTGCGGTTGCGGATCGACCCGCCGTGGTCCAGCGACCGGATCAGCGCCGAGGGCCGCCGCAAGCTCGCCGAAGCCGGCATCGCGCCGCCCGCCCCCGGCGGGGCGCCCGGCGGACTGCTGCGACTCGGCCCGACCAGGCGGGCGGTGGCCTGCCCGCAGTGCGGGTCCGAGGACACCGAGGAACTCTCCCGGTTCGGCTCCACCGCCTGCAAGTCGCTGTGGCGGTGCCGCAGTTGCCGCGAACCCTTCGACCGGATCAAGGAGATCTGATGGCCGTCCGCCGCCCGCGGTTCCACCCGCTGCCGATCGGCGCCCTGGAACGGCTCTGCGAGGACGCCGTCGCGGTCACCTTCGACGTCCCCGCCGAACTGGCCGAGGAGTTCGCCTTCCGTCCGGGCCAGAGCCTCACCCTGCGCCGGATCGTCGACGGCGCCGACGAACGCCGCTCCTACTCGCTGTGCTCCCCGGTCGGCGGCCCGCTGCGGATCGCCGTCCGCGAGGTGCCCGGCGGCCTGTTCTCGCACTGGCTGGTGAGCGGGGCCGAGACCGGCGAGGTGGTCGAAGTCCTGCCCCCCGCCGGGGCGTTCACCGCCGACCCGGCCGAGCCCGGCCGGCACGTGCTGATCGCGGCCGGCTCCGGCATCACCCCGATGCTCTCCATCGCGGCCTCCGTCCTGGCCGGGCACCCCGACTCCGAGGTCACCCTGCTGTACGGCAACCGGCGCAGCGACACGGTGATGTTCGCCGACGAGCTCGCCGACCTCAAGGACCGCTACCTGCGACGCTTCCAGCTCGTCCACGTGCTCTCCCGGGAGAGCCGCGACGCCGAACTGCTCAGCGGCCGGCTCGACCCCGAACGGCTCACCGCCCTGCTCGGCGCCCTGGTCGACGTGCCCGCCGTCGACCACTGGTGGCTGTGCGGGCCGTACGGGATGGTCACCGGGACGAAGCGACTGCTGGCCGAACTCGGCGTCCCCGCCGGGCGGGTGCACCAGGAGCTGTTCCACGCCGAGGACGAGCGCCCCGAGGAGCGGCACCCCGAACCCGAACCGGACGCCGCCGCCAGCGAGGTCACCCTCGTCCTCGACGGCCGCTCCAGCACGCTCGCGCTGCCCCGGGACCGCTCCATCCTGGACGGCGCCCAACGCGCCCGCCCCGACCTGCCGTTCGCCTGCAAGGGCGGCGTCTGCGGCACCTGCCGGGCCCTGGTGTGCGACGGCAAGGTCGAGATGCGGCGCAACTTCGCCCTGGAGGAAGCCGAGTTGGCGGCCGGCTACGTCCTCACCTGCCAGGCCCGGCCGGTCTCCGACCGGGTGACGGTCGACTACGACCGCTGAGCGGGCTCAGCGCGGGCGGCCGCCGCGTCGATCAGGGCGGCCAGCTCGGCGGGCCGGCTGAACATCGGCCAGTGGCCGGAGTCCAGGTCCACGTACTCGACCCGCTCCATCCGGGACACCTCCGGGGCCGCGCCCGCCGCGATCCACCCCCGGACCTCCTCCGGGGAAGCCTCGGCGCACAGCATCGTCACCGGCACGCCGAAACGCCGCTCGTCCGACAGCCGGACCGGCGCCAGCGCGACACCCTCCGGCACGGGGACGGCGCTCGCCTCGAACCGGGCCCGCGCTGCCTCGTCCAGGTCCGCGCTGGTCGGCCCCTCGAACGGCTCCCACCCCGGGAACGGCACCACGCCGTCGACCACCGGGAACAGGTCCGCGTACGGGTGCCCGTCCTGGTGCGGGAACCCGTCCACCAGCACCAGCCCCGCGACCCCGCCCGGCCGGGCGTCCACCGCCATCCACCCCAGCGTGCAGGCCGCCGAGTGCGCCACCACCAGCGGCTTCCCCTCGGCCGCGTCCACGGCGGCCAGCACCGCAGCGAGCTGCTCCGCCAGCGTCGCGTCCGCCCGCCCGTCCCCCTGCCCGGGCAGGGTCAGCGGCACCGGTCGGTGGCCGCGTCCGACGAGAGCGGGCGCGACCGCGTCCCAGGCGGTGGTGCCGTTCAGCCAGAGGCCGCCGATCAACAGGACGTCCATGGGAGTCCCCTCCGTTCAACGGGGCCGCGAGCGGCCCGTCCGAGCAGGTCACCGCCCATGCTAGGAAGGGTTCCGGACGATCGGCTTCCTGAACCGGGGGAGCACTTCCCGGGGCGCGGAACCCGGGGACGGCCGTTCCCCGGGTCCCCGGTGCCGTTCCGGTCTTCCGTACGCTGTCGGGTGTGTCGGACACGGAGACCAGCCCCACCGCCCGGGCGCTGCGCACGCTGGAGATCCTGCGGGAGCGGCCCGGGACGACGGCCGAGCAGCTCGCCGCGCGGCTCGGGGTGACGGACCGGGCGGCGCGGCGGTACGTGGCGATCCTGCGGGAGGCCGGGGTGCCGGTGGAGTCGGAGCGCGGGCCGTACGGGGGCTACCGGCTGGGGCGGGGGGCCCGGCTGGCGCCGGTCTCGTTCACGCAGGAGGAGGCGCTCGGGCTGGTCATGGCCGTGCTGGACGGGCGGCCCGCCGCCACCGACCCGGACGACCTGGTCGGGTCCGCGCTGGGGAAGGTGGTCCGGGCGCTGCCCGAGGCGATCGGGCGCCAGGCCGCCGCGCTGCGGGCGCACGCCGCCGCCGCGCCCGACCCGTACCCGGCGCACCCCGATCCGGCGGTCGCCAGCACGCTGGTGGAGGCGATCGCGGCCCGGCGGCGGGTGGTGGTCGCCTACCGGGGCGGGAGCGGCGAGGAGCGCCGGACGGAGGTCGACCCGTGGGCGGTGGTGGTGCGCCGATCGCGCTGGTACCTGCTGTGCCACTCGCACCGGGCCGACGCCGTCCGCACCTACCGGATCGACCGGATCCGGGCCGCCGAGCGCAGCACCGTGCCGTTCGACCCGCCGGAGGGGCTCGACCCCGTCGCCGTGCTGGAACGGCACCTCGGCACCGGCTGGGCGTTCCGCACCCGGGTGCTGTTCGACGCGCCGATCGAGCAGGTCGCCCCCTGGGTCGGTCCCACCATGGGCCGGCTCGAAGCGGCGGGCGCGCAGTGCCTGTTGGAGGGCAGCACCCGCAACCCGGCGATGTACGCGGGCGAGTGGCTGGCGGCCGTCCCGTTCCCGTTCCGGGTCCTGGACGGGCCCGAACTGCGGGCGGCGGTGGCCGCGCTGGCGTCCCGCTTCGCCGCGGCGGCCGAGGAGCCCGGGCCCCGGGGCCGGGCCGCGCACCGGCCGGTCTAGGCTGCCGATCACGACGCAGGGGCGGCCGCGGGGCGCACGCGCCCTCGAGGAACCGTGCGCGGCGGGCCCGGACGGCGCTGGAACACCTCGGGTGACAAGAGGGGGCACGGCTCCGATGGTGCGCTTCGACGCCACCGTGACCGCGGACGTCGGCACCGACCCTCGGTCGCCGGGCCGTTCAGACCGTGGCGGGCTGCGCCGGGGCCCCCAGCAGGCGGACCACCTCGTTGACCGCGGCGCGGCCCGCCCGGTTGGCGCCGACGGTGGAGGCGGACGGGCCGTAGCCGAGCAGGTGGACGCGGGGGTCGGCGGCGACCCGGGTGCCGTCCATCCGGATGCCGCCGCCCGGGGCGCGCAGACCCAGCGGGGCGAGGTGGGTGAGTTCGGCCCGGAAGCCGGTGGCCCAGATGATCGCGTCGGCGGTCGACTCCTCGTCGCCCCAGGCGACTCCGCGTTCGGTGAGGCGGTCGAACATCGGGCGGCGGTGCAGCACGCCCAGCTCCTCGGCGCGGCGGTAGGCGACGCTCGGGCCCAGGCCGGTCACCGAGACGACGCTGCGCACGGGCAGGCCGGCCCGTACCCGCTCGTCCACCCTGGCGACCACCTCGCGGCCGAACTCCTCGGTGAACGGGCCCTGGTGGACCACCGGCGGGGTGCGCGTCACCCACACCGTCTCGGCGACGGCGCCGAGCTCGGAGAGCACCTGCACCGCCGAGGCGCCGCCGCCCACCACGACGACGCGCTGTCCGGCGAACTCCGCCGGGCCCCGGTAGTCGGCGTAGTGCAGCTGCCGCCCGGCGAAGCGGCCGGGGTAGCGGGGCAGGAAGGGCCGCGTCCAGGTGCCGGTGGCGTTCAGCAGGGCGCGGGCGGCCCAGCGGCCGGCGTCGGTCTCCACCAGCAGGCGCCCGTCCGGCCCGCCGTCGGGCCGCCCGTCGGGCCGGTCGCGGACCGCGAGCACCCTGACCGGGCGCAGCACCGGCAGCGCGTGCCCGGCCTCGTACGCGGCGAAGTAGCCGGGGACGGCGACCCGGGCCTCGGTGGCCGGGTCGGTGGCGGGGAGCTCGAAGTCCGGCAGGTCGTGGAAGCCGTGCACGGTGGCCATGGTGAGCGAGGGGGAGCGGTGCGCCCAGGCGCCGCCCGGGGCGTCGTCCGCGTCCAGCACCACGAAGCCGGTGTGCGGGGCGAAGCCGCGGCGGCGCAGGTGGTAGGCGGCGGACAGGCCGGCCTGCCCCGCGCCGATCACCAGCGCGTCCACCTCGCGGACGGCGCCTCCTGCGGTAGTTGCGCGCTCAACA
Organism: Kitasatospora phosalacinea; assembly: GCF_000716545.1. Classification (GTDB taxonomy): domain Bacteria; phylum Actinomycetota; class Actinomycetes; order Streptomycetales; family Streptomycetaceae; genus Kitasatospora; species Kitasatospora phosalacinea. Next base: position 139,864 of record NZ_JNWZ01000003.1, on the reverse strand, counting down.
GTCACGCCGGTGAAACACCGGGGCGCGGCCGGGTGTTCCCCGGCAGCAGCGCGCGGGTCGCGGCGGCCAGCCGCTCCGGGCCGTCCGGGCGCAGCGCCAGGAACAGCCGGGGCTCGGTCAGCTCCAGCTCGATCAGCGCGGGCGAGCCGTCCGCCAGCCGGACCAGGTCGACCCGGGCGTACAGCAGCTCGCCGGGCTCCGCCGACGCCGCCAGCACCCGTTCGGCGAGCGCCAGTTGGTCGGCGTCCGGCTCGCGGGCGACGTCCTCGAAGCCGCCGCTCAGCATCGGGCCGCGGCGCACCGCGTGGCTGAACTCCCCGCCCAGGTACAGCAGCGAGGTCTCGCCCTCGTCCTCCACCATCGCCAGGTACGGCTGCACCATCGCCGTCCGCCCGGCCCCGGTCAGCGCGGCGACCTGCGCCAGCGCCTCGGCCCGGTCGGCGGTGCGGACGGTGTCCCGCGCGCCGGAGGAGACGGTGGGCTTGACCACCAGCTCCGGCCAGTCGACGGCCGCGACCGCGCCCAGCGGATCGCCCGGGGCGACCCAGAGCGTCGGCACCACGGGCAGCCCGGCGCCGGCCAGGTCGCGCAGGTAGGTCTTGTCGGTGTTGCGCTCCAGCACCCGGGCCGGGTTGGCCAGCCGGGTCAGCGCGGAGACGCGGCGCGTCCAGGCGAGGAACTCCTCGTGGTACAGGATGTAGTCCCAGACGCTGCGCACCAGCACCAGGTCGTACCCCGCCCAGTCCACCGCCGGGTCGTTCCAGTACACCGCCTGCGCGTCCACCCCGAGCCGGGCGAAGGCCGCCAGCACCGGCAGCTGCTCCACGTCCTCCACCCCGCGGCAGGTGGCGTACGCGACCCGCGCGGGTCGGCGGACGGGCGGGTGCGGGGCGGTGCTCACGGTGGCTCCTGGCGTCGGGGGGAGGGCGGTGCGTAGCGAGCGTCCACCGGGCCGCTGAGCAGTGTCAATCGGTATTTCGTACCGGCGGACGAAATGATCGCCGAGTGTTCGCACGGCCCCGGAACGTGATCGTCCGGGCGTCCCCACCGCCACCTCGGCGCGTGCGGCGGTCCGGCCGGCCGCGGCTCCGGGCGGTTTCGCGGAGTGCGGGGCGGGAATCCGGTCCGGGCGGTCGGTGGAGCGCGTTCGGCTTCTCAGCGGGTGGGGGTTTGCGGTGGCTCGGTCGGCGGACGGGAGCAGACGTTGGGGGCGGGCGTTGCGGCGCACGCCGTTGACGATGTGGAACGACGACATCACCGACTTCGCGGCGGCGCTGACGTACTACGCGATCCTGGCGATCCTTCCGGCCCTGCTGGCCACCGTGGTGGGCTTCGCGCTGATCAGCCCGGCGGCGGCGCGGGAGGCGGCGGTGCGGTTGGCGGCGCTGCTGCCCGGCCAGGCCGGCTCGGAGGTGGGCGGGGTGCTGGCCCAGGCGCTGGGCGGTGGTTCGGCCGGTTGGACGCTGCTGGTGGCGGGCGCCGGCAGCGCGCTGTGGTCGTGCTGCAGCTACCTGGCGGTGTTCCGGCGGGCGCTGCACCGGATGCACGGCACCAGCGACCGGCGTTCCCCGTTGCGCAAGGCCCCGCGGATCGTGGTGACCGCGGCGGTGCTGCTGGTGCTGCTGGCGGTGAGCGCGCTGGCGCTGATCCTGAGCGGTCCGGTCGCGCAGGGGGCCGGCCGGGTGCTGCACCTGGGCGGGACGGCTCCGCTGGTGTGGTCGGTGGTCCGCTGGCCCGTGCTGCTGGTGGTGGCGGCGGTGCTGGTCATGATCGTCTTCCGGACCGGTCCCGAACAGGCGTGGCGGCGGTGGGGCAGCCTGCCGGGCGGCGTGCTGGCGGCGGCGCTCTGGCTGGTCTTCTCGGCGGGTTTCGCGCTGTACACCAGCGTCCTGGGGACGTACCGCCACCTCTACGGTTCGCTGGCGGGGACGGTGGTGTTCCTGATCTGGCTCTGGCTCTCCAACCTGGCACTGCTGGCGGGCGCGCAGTTCACGGCGGAACTGCGCCGGGCCGCCGCCGGGCGCCTCCCCGAGGCGGAGCGGCCCGGCGCGCCCGATTCCGCCGGGTAGCGGCCGGCCTTCTCCGAAAGGGCAGGAAACGGGCCGGAATTGACGGGCCCTCGGGCCGGGCGGAATTGTCAGTGCCCCGCCGTAGTGTGGGAACAACGCTGGAGGGGGCGCCGGGAAGGCGCCGCGAAGGGCGTTGGAAAAGGGGCGAATCCATGGCCGCGAGCGTTTCCGCGAGCATTTCCGCGAACCGCATCCACCACAAGGTCAACCACGTTTCGCTGGTGGTCGACAAATCCGGTTCGATGCGCCGGCACGAGGCACAACTCGTCCGGGTGGTGGACGAGTTCGTGAAGGGCCTCCAGGAGGAGTCCGACCGCCTCGGCCACGAGACCCGGATCAGCCTCTACGCCTTCGACCACGAGGTGCACAACCTGGTGTGGGACATGGACGTCAAGCACCTGCCGTCGCTGCGGGGCCTCTACGCGGTCGACAACGGCGCGACGGCGCTGATCGAGGCGGCGGTGAAGTCCGTCGACGACCTGAAGCACATCTGGGAGGGGTACGGCGAGCACTCCTTCCTCCAGGTCGTCGTCACCGACGGCGAGGAGAACGCCTCCGGCTGCTCGGAGCACGGCCTGATGCACACCCGGATGAAGAAGGCCGCGGGCACCGCCGTGCTGCGCGGCTGGATGGACCGCATCCGCGCCGCCATGGACGAGCTCCCCGAGCACTGGACGTCGGCGATCCTGGTCCCCAACTCGCTGGCCAAGCGCACCGCCCAGGAGTACGGCTTCCCCGCCGGCAACATCGCGGTCTGGGACGCCGACTCCAGCGGCGGCGTCGAGGAGGCCATCGACACCGTCAAGACCGCCGCCACCACCTTCCTGCGCGGCCGCGAGAAGGGCGTGCGCGGCACCAAGCGGCTGTTCGCCATGGGGCAGGACTTGAGCGCCGCCGAGGTGAAGGCCGAGCTCGACGCGCTGGAGACCGACACGTACGTCCTCGTCCCGGTCGACCGGCAGGCGGCCGTCCGGGAGTTCGTCACCGGCGCCGGGCACCCGTACCGCACCGGCTGCTCCTTCTACGAGCTGTCCAAGCGCGAGAAGATCCAGGGCGGCAAGCAGATCGCCGTCGCCGAGAAGGACCCGGCCACCGGCGCGCTCACCGGCCGGGTGTTCACCGGCCCGGCCGCCCGCGGCCTGCTGGGGCTGCCCGCCGCGGAGACCACCGTGAAGCCCGGCGACAACCCGGCGTACACCGTGTTCGTCCAGTCGACCTCGGTCAACCGGAAGCTGGTGCCCGGCACCCGGCTGCTGGTCATGCTGTAGCCGCGCCGGGCGGCCCCGGAGCGCCCTGCTCCGGGGCCGGGGGCGGGGTGTCAGCCGATCGGCTCGATCACGGCGGCCGTGCCGTACGCGCACACCTCGGTGCCGACGTCCGCGGCCTCCGTGACGTCGAAGCGCATCATCAGCACCGCGTTGCCGCCCCGGGCCTTGGTCTGCTCCACCAGGCGCTCCATGGCCTGGTTCCGCGTTTCGACGAGCGTCTTCGTCAATCCCTTGAGCTCGCCGCCCATCAGGGACTTCAGGCCCGCACCGATCTGCGAGCCGATGTGCCGTGACCGCACCGTCAGCCCGAACACCTCGCCGATCACCTTGACCACCCGGTGCCCCGGCACGTCGTTCGTGGTCACCACCAGCACGCCACCGGCCGGGTCCTGCCCGCCGCCGAAATCGCTCAGTTCGCTCATGCCCCCAGCCTCCCGCCCCACCCGGCCGGTCGGCTACCCCGGCGCGCCGGGCGGACGCGTTCCGCGCCCGCGCGCCACCGTCGCCGGGCACCGGATCGGGAGAGCTGATGGACACCGGCCACCGGGTTTGTCAACCTTGTCGCATGGGCGAGCGAAACGATCAACCACAGGGGTCGCACGCGGCGGAGGAATCCGGCGCGCAGGAGATCGAGGCCACGGTGGTACTGGGCCTGCGGATCACCGACTGGCCGGCCTTGCGGGCCGCCGCCCGGGCGGCCGTCGAGGAACTGGAGTTCGACGGCATCGACCCGGAGGGCCAGCGCGCCCAACTGCTGCGCGAAGTCGCCGAGGACCCCAACGCCGCCCTCGGCGCCCTGCTCCACCCCGACCGGCTGGTCGCCGCGCTGCCCGGCGTCGAGGCGCTCGGCGGCACCCTGGAGATCAGCGTCACCGACGACTTCGCCCCCGACTTCGCCGAGCTGTTCCCGCTCGACGACGACGGCGACACCGGCGACTGGACGCTCACCCCGCGCACCGCCTGCCTGCTCCACACCCAGCTGATCAGCCTCGCCGACGCCGCCTACGAAGACCTGGAGGACCACGGCGACGCCCCGGTCACCGTCGCCGACGAGAGCGACTGGGCGGTCTTCGGCCGCCTCCCGCAGCGCACCTGGAACCTGCACCGGGGCTGGCGCCGCTCCTTCGCCCGGGCCTTCGACGACCTCGCCGACGACCTCGCCACCGGCGAGTGGCCGCTGCCCCGCTGTCCCGCCGAGGACGTCGCGCTGCGCCTGGCCCTGGCCGACGCCCGCGCCCTGCTCGGCGCCCAGCCCGAATCGGTCGCCGACATGATGGGCGACCTGCCCGCCGACCTGTACGACTACGACTGGGACGGCTGCGCGGACGAACTGTTCGGCGTCTACGGCCCCGACGAGGAGGACGGCGACCTCGACACGGGCCAGCGCATCGACCGGCTGCTCGCCGCCACCCACCCCGAGGGCTGGTTCCTCGCCTACGAGGACGCCGAGGAACGCGACCCCGGCCGGGGCTACCGCCGCTGAACTGGCATCCTGGGAGGGTGAGCTCACCCTTCGACCCGCCCGCCACCGCCGTGCCCGCCGACGCCGCGCCCGTTCCCGCCGTGGGCGGGCACGCCGAGGACCGCGACACCCGCCCGCAGTACGTGCTGCCGCTGGTGGTCCGGCTGGAGCGGGCCGACCCGCCCGCCCGCACCGACGCCCTGGAGACCTCCGCGCGCGCCGTCCTCACCCTGCTCGCCGACCCCCGGGCCACCGACCCGGACGGCGAGTGGGCCGAGCGGGTCGCCGCCTGGGAGGACGCCCGGATCCGCAAGGTGGTCCGGCGCGCCCGCGGCGGCGAGTGGCGCAAGGCCGCCGAACTGCCCGGCATCACCGTCACCGGCGGGGGCGGCGCCGAGGTGCGGGTCTTCCCGCCGATCCCGCTGGACGGCTGGCCCAGGGAACTCGCCAAGCTCCAGGTCTCCGGCACCGACCTCGACGACCCCGAACCGCCCGGCCCCGCGCCCGAGGGCGTCCCCGTCCTGTGGCTCAACCCCGAACTGGAGATGAGCGCCGGCAAGACCATGGCCCAGACCGGCCACGCCGCCCAGCTCGCCTGGTGGGAACTGGACGAGGCGCAGCGCGAGAAGTGGGCGGCCGACGACTTCCCCCTGGCCGTCCGCACCGCCCCGCCCGCCGCCTGGCCCGCCCTCACCGACGGCCGCCTGCCGGTGGTCCGCGACGCCGGCTTCACCGAGATCGCCCCCGGCAGCTGCACCGTCGTCGCCGACCACCCCGCCCTGCGCCTCCGGCGCCAGTAGGCACGTCACGGCTGGCTCTGCCGTTGCTGTCAGCGGCTCGGCGCGGACAGGGAGCGGGCCTCATGCTGAACCATCGCCGGCTGACCTCCCACCAGCAGTGGACCAGGGCCAAGGCGGCCAAGAACCGCGTACGCACCGCGCTGGAAGGGACGGCCCGTGGCGCGGCGCGCTGCATGTCGGGAAACGGGAGCAGCATCCGGTGGACGCGACCGGAGCCTGTCTGCTGATCGACCCCACGACGGAAGACCCCGCTGACCGTCTGGAGCTGCTCCTGGGCAGCGGCGAGTACACGGCGGTCGACGGATCCCCAAGGGCGAGGCCGCTGTCGGCGTTCTCGGCCTCAACCGCCATGACCTCGTGAGAGGACGCCAAGCTGCCTTCCGGAGGGCTTGCCCGAACTGGGGGATGCGGGACCGGCACCACCCGGTCGAGGAGGACGACCCCGAAGCCGACGAGTTGGCTCAGGCGTTGCAGGACTCGTCCTTCATCGACGTTGTCCACGCCATGACCCGCCTCGACCCGGGCCCGGCCCCCGAGCACCAGCCGCTGACGAATCGAGGTCAACGCCCGTTCGGTGCGTTGGGTCCGTAAGGAATACAAGCGGCTCGCGACCAAGCGCAAGGCGTTGGCGAAGCTGCGGGAGATCGCCCAGCGGCACCCCGCGTGCTCGCTCACTGGCGTCTGGTGCCCACGCAAGGTGCGCTGACGATCTGACGACCGGAGCGGCAAGAGCCGTGCAACGGGAGACTGTCACGCACGGTTCCGTGAGGGCCGGGGGGTGAGATTCCCCCCGGCTGCTCGGCGGTCCGGAGTGGGGTTCGTGTGGTGTCAGTTCTTGAAGACGAGGGAGTTGACGGCGACGGGGCCGGTGGCGGTGATGTAGATCGTCTGTACTCCGGCGGGCTTGGGGTAGCAGGTGTTGGACTTGGTGTGCCAGGTGCCGTTGCTGTCGGGGTAGACGGTGCAGGCGGGGGACGCGGTGGGGCTGCCGAGGCGGACCTGGAGGTTGACGCCGGGGGTGGTGGTCGAGGCACGGAAGGAGACGCCGGCCGCGCCGGTGGTGCCGAAGTCGATGTCGGTGAGCGCCAGGCTGCTGCCGGAGCCGGTGAGCTGGACGACGGTTCCGCCGTCGTCGGAGCGGGTGGTGGCCCCGGTGGCGGTCGCGGTCTCGGCTTCGATGCTCTGGTAGGCGCTGCGGTTGGCGGCGGCCGCGGTGGTGGCGGTGGCGCTGTTGGAGGCGGCGCTGGTGTTGCCGGCGGCGTCGCGGGCCTTGACGGTGAAGGTGTAGGCGCTCTGCGGGGAGAGTCCGGCGACGGTGCAGCTGGTCGCGGTGACCTGGGTGCAGCCGGACGCGCCGTCGGTGGCGGTGCCGGTGTAGGCGGTGTAGGAAGCCACGGCGGTGTCGTCGCTGGAGGCCGTCCAGGAGAGAGTGGCGGTGGTGGCGGTGGTGGCGGTGACGGTCAGCGCGCCGGGGGTGCTGGGGGCGGTGGTGTCCGCGCTGCCGCCGGTGCCGGGGCCGTAGATGCGGAAGTTGCCGCTGGTGTGGAGCAGGGCCATGAAGTTCAGCAGGCCGTCGTAGTAGCGGTACTGGCCGGTGGGGGGCTGGAGGTTCCACAGCGCCTGGACGAAGGGCCATGCCTGCTGCTTGCCGGCGGCGAGGGAGGCTGCGGCGTTGGAGGCGATGAGGCCCGGGGAGCGGTCGCTGGACAGCGCGGTGCCGCTCAGCGAGTACTGGTTGACGTAGGCGTTGGCGCCCTGGGTGGTGAAGAAGCCCTGGAGCCGGTCGGTGAGGGTCTTCTGGCCCGCGTCGGCGGCCCACCAGGCGTAGTCGACGGACCAGTTGACGGCGGTGCGCCAGGCGTCAAAGCGGAAGTCGCCGTGGTTGCCGGTGTTGTTCGGGGCGCCGGTGAACTCGGCGTAGTCGGGGTTCAGGCCGGTGGTGGCGTTGGTGGTCTTCGTGAAGAAGGCGCGTCCGGCGGTGGCGGCGTCGTGCCAGAACTGGCGGTCGGCGACCTGGTTGCCCTGGTATCCGTCGGCCCAGCGGGACCACAGCTCGTAGAAGGCGGGCAGGACGTAGGAGGGGTCGGAGAACCGGGCGGCGCTGCCGTAGGGGACGAAGACCGGCAGCTTGGCCTCGCTGTCGAACATGTTGGTGACGCTGTCGACGCTGCCGCCGTTCATGTCCTGCTTGTGGAGCATCGTGTCGAGGATGCCGTTGGCCTCGGCGGTGTAGTCGAAGATGCCGGTGCCGTTGCCCCAGCGGTTGCCCGCGAAGAACAGGGCGGTGGCGAAGTACTCCTCGCCGTCGGTGGCGGGGTTGTCGTCCGTGCAGGAGCCGCTCTCGGACGCCTGCCAGCAGAAGTAGCCGCTGCGGGCGGTCTTCTGGTGCTGCATGTTGCTCTTGGCCCAGTTCCACAGGGCGTCGAACTCGGCCTTCTTGTCCATCTGGACGGCGATCATCATGCCGTAGCTCATGCCCTCGGAGCGCACGTCGCCGTTGCCGGTGTCCTTGATGTACGCCAGCGCGCCGTTGCCGTTGGTGCCGGCCGGGTAGTAGAGGCGCTTGGTGTCGTCGGTGCCGGTGAAGAAGGCGTTCCAGTAGGCGGTGAGTTTGTCGGTCACGGCCGCGTCCGTGATGGTCGGATCCATCTCCTTGAACAGGTTGCGGTAGGTGCCGCTGGCGTAGGCACCCGTGTCCGGCGGGACGGGCGCGGGGGGTGCGGCCGGGGTGGGGCCCTGGTAGGCCAGTTCGAAGCAGTCGACGTAGGTGTCGTTCTGCCCGTTGTCGGTCTCCAGCTTCAGGCGGATTTCCTGGGAACCGGCGGCGGCGACGTCGAAGACGGCGCTCTGGCGGGTGTAGGAGGTGCCGGTGAAGGTGAGGGCCGCGACCTTGGCCGAGCCGGCGTACACGCTGATGCCGGCGGTGCTGTTCTGGCTGGAGGCGCCGACGACGGTGATGCTGTAGCGCCCGGCCTGCGGGAACGCATACGAGATGGAGGTGCTGTCGTTGTTGCAGTAGTAGACGGTTCGGGTGCTGTCCGTGGAGGTGCAGCCGCCGTTCTTGGTCATGGACTCGGCCTGCACGGTGGTCAGCAGGGTGTCAGCGACGGCGGCTTGGGGCACCGCGCCGTACAGGGTGAGGCAGGCGCCGGCGGTGGCCGTAGCCAGCGCGGTGCGCCACAGCGGTCTGGTCGCCGTCGTACCGGCAGGCGGGAGTGCTTTGTTCATGGTGGTTCCCATCAGGACAGGTGGGGGGCCGCGGTGTGCGGTACTGCCTTCGCTGCAAGGGCCCGGCTGCCGGCCGGACCGTCGCTGAACCCTGCCGTGGTGTGTGGGCGCCCGCGGTTGTGGCCGCGCGGGGCTGCCTGCCGCCCAGTTGGTGGAGGTCGGGCCCGGGCCCGGCCCGGTGGCGGGCGGCAGGCCAGGAGACGTCGCCCGGGCGGTGGGGGTGGGAACGCCTGGGTGACGACTGCACGTCGGACCACTGCGATCGACGCTGGCTGAGGGCTTGGCTGAGGAGAGTATGCGGTGACCGCAGCGACGCGTCAATGAAAACTTCCGGACTCTCGCCTGAAACTTTTTGCCCTCAGTTCGAGGGTGATCGCGCCCCAGGGAAGCCGATCGGGGGATCCGTATCCTGCCGATACGAGTCCCTCCTGGTCTCCCCGCCTCCGCTGGCGAGGAGCCGGCATGGCCTCAACCAGCAGGAATCTCCCGTGCTGCCGGCTCTCGCCGCGATGGCGCCCTTCCGGCGGCCCGGATGCGGCCGGGCCGACCGCTCGCGAATCTCGGCAGCGCACGCCCGTTGACTGGGCAAGATTTCCAGGTCTAAGTTCAAGCCTGTTCGGCAAGATTTACGAAAGTTTCGGACCGTTTCCCTTCTTCTTGTGCCTGGATGCACCGCACCCTCACCGCCCCGGCCGCCAGCGGCAACACATGGCGGAGAAGGCCGTACCGCCGCCCTCCGTCCCCCGGTTCAGTCCTTCCGCGCGACGCCGCCCGCGATGCAGCGCCGGCCTGCGGTCAGCGGCTTCAGCCGGGGGCCGTCGGGCCGCCAGTCACAGCACCGGACCAGGCCGGGGGCGAGCAGTTCCAGGCCGTTGAAGAGCCGTGCCAGCTCGTCGTGGGTGGAGAAGGTGCCGCTGCCCATCATGCTGTGCAGGAACATCGCCTCCATCTTCCGGGCGGTCCGGCTGTGTTCGTCCTCCGGGTCCAGGAAGTGGCTGATCGCCACGTACGACCCGGGCGGCAGCGCGTCGACGTAGGCGCGCATCACGTCCTGGCGGGTGCGCACGTCCTCGCCGTTGTAGTGGTGCAGCGTGCCCAGTTGCAGCAGGGCGATCGGCCTGTCCCAGTCCAGTGCGGACCGCACCGTCCCGTCCCGCAGCAGCGCCTCCGGTTCGAAGATGTCCCCGGCGACGACGGCGGTCCTCTCGTCGCCCTCCAGCAGGGCGCGGCTGTGGGCCAGCACCATCGGGTCGTTGTCCACGTAGACGACCCGTGCCCGCGGGTCGGCGCGCTGCACCACGGTGTGGGTGTTCTCGGCGGTGGGCAGGCCCGAGCCGCAGTCCAGGAACTGGGTGATTCCGCCCTGGGTGGCCAGGTACCGGCAGACGCGGATCAGGAAGGCGCGGTTCTCGACCGCGAGGTCCACGGCCTCGGGGGCGGCCTTCGTCACCCCGCGAACCACCTCGCGGTCCACCTCGTAGTGGTCGGTGCCGCCCAGGAAGGCGTCGTACACCCTGGCGATGCTCGGCTTCGTCGGGTCGACGTACGGGGGAACGGGCTCGTCGGGGATCGTCTGTGACACGTCAGCGGACTCTAGACCCGCGACGGGAACTCCCGTGGCCGCGACCGCCCGGGACGCACCCGGCCCACCCGTTCGTGTGACCGCCGGCCTCGGGCCGCCCGGCGAGGACCCGCCGGGCCGGGGCAGGACGGCGCCCCGGTCCTCGGCGCGGTCACCGGGCGGGGGCGTCGGTGTGCGGGCGGATGGTGAGGACCTGGTCGAGGCCGACGATCGACAGGAGGCGGAGGGTGCGGGGCGGGACGGCGGCGAGGGCGAAGGCGGCGCCCGCGGTCCGGGCCTGGCCGTGGGCGGTGAGGAGGGCGGTGATGCCGCTGGAGTCGCAGAACTCCAGCCCGGACAGGTCCATGAGCAGGCAGTGGCCGACCCGGAGGACGAGGGTGTCCAGGTGGCGGCGCAGGCGGGGTGCCTGTTCGTAGTCGAGGTCGCCGACCAGGTGCAGGACGGGGCCGGTGGCGGTGTCGCGCTGTTCGATGCTCAGGTTCATGGGGCGTCGGCGGCGGGGTCGGTGGTGGGGCGGGCGGCGCTCACGCCGAGGGCGAGGAGGGCGGTGTCGTCCTCCAGGCCGTCGCCGAAGCCTTTGAGCAGGACGGTCAGGGCTTCGACGAGGCCGCGGGGCGTGGCGGGCGCCTGGTCGGCGGCGAAGGCGAGCAGGGCCTCGTCGCCGAAGAGGCCCTCGCGGGTCGGGCCGGTGCGGGCCTCGGTGAGCCCGTCGGTGTAGAGCAGCAGCGTGTCACCGGGGGCGAGGACGGTCGTCGCGGTGGTGAAGGGCGCCTCGGGCAGGACCCCGACGAGGAGGCCGCCGGGGGTGGGCAGGAACTCGCTGTCGCCGTCGGCGCGCAGGATCAGGCTCGGCGGGTGGCCGCCGGAGGCGACCTTGACGCCGACCCGGCCGTCCTCGGCCTGCTCCAGCAAGCCGAAGACGACGGTGCAGTACCTCGGGTCGCCCGCGGCGGTGTAGTGCTCGTGCAGGACCGCGTTCAGGGTGCGCAGCGCGGCGGCCGGCTCCGGGTCGTGCAGGGCCGCGGCGCGCAGGGTGTAGCGGGTCAGCGAGGTGAGGGAGGCCGCTTCGGGCCCCTTGCCGCAGACGTCCCCGAGGAAGAACGCCCACCGTCCCCCGCCGACGGGGAAGAGGTCGTAGAAGTCGCCGCCGAGCAGGTCGGGGGAGGCGGTGTGGTAGTAGACGGCCGTCTCCAGGCCGGGAACGGCGGGCAGCGAGGAGGGGACGAGGGACTGCTGCAGGGCGCTGAGCGCCTCGGTCAGCCGCTGCCGGTCCGTCTCCGCCTGCCGCAGGGCGGCCTCGGCCCGGGCGTGCGCGCGTTCGGCCTCGGCGCGGGCCTGTTCGGCCTCCCGGCGGCGGCGCAGGAGCTCCGCCTCGTAGGCGCGCCGGTCGGAGGCGTCGAAGACGGTGGTGCGGATCAGCAGGGCCTCGCCGTCGCCGCCGCGCTTGACCGTGGAGGACACCAGGGTCGGGAGCCGGCCCCGGCCCGCGGTCCGCATCTCCAGGGCGATGCCGTGCACCTCGCCCTGCATGCGCAGCAGCGGCGCGAAGTGCGTCTCGTGGTACAGCTTCCCGCCGACGGTGAGCAGGTCGGTGAAGCGCATCCGGCCCACCACCTCGGCACGCTCCAGCCCGAGCCAGCCCAGCAGGGTGTCGTTGATCTTGGCGATGGTGCCGTCCATCAGCGTCGACAGGTAACCGCAGGGCGCCTGCTCGTAGAGGTCCTCGGCGCTGTCCTCGAGCAGCGCGGTGAACGCCGCGTCGGTGGCCGCGCGCTCGTCGGGCGGGCCCGGTTCCTCGCCGACCCGGCACATCACCGTAGACCGTCCAGGAAGGCGAGGACGGCTTGGGCGGTGGCCTCCGGCGCGCTCAGCTGCGGGCAGTGGCCGGTGGCGTCCAGGGTGACCAGCCGGGAGCCGGGGATCGCGGCGTGCACGTACGCGCCCACCTCGCGGGGGGCGATCGCGTCCTGGGTGCACTCCAGCACCAGGGTGGGGACCGTCACCCCCTTCAGGTCGTCGCGGCTGTCGGACAGGAACGTCGTGCGGGCGAAGACCCGCGCCATGTCGGGATCCGTCGCGCAGAAGCTGTTGGTCAGCTCCCGGCCCAGCTCGGGCCGGTCCGCGTTGCCCATGATCACCGGGGCCATGGCGGCGGACCAGCCCAGGTAGTTCGACTCCAGCGTCGCCAGGAGCTCCTCGATGTCCTCGGCGCTGAACCCGCCCCGGTACCCCTCGTCGTCCACGTAGCACGGCGAGGGCGCCACCATCACCAGCGCACCGATCCGCTCCGGCGCCGCCCCGGCCGCCAGCACCCCCACCATCGCGCTCACCGAGTGCCCGACGAACACCGCCTCGCGCAGGTCCAGCTCCCGGCACACCTCCACCACGTCCTGCGCGTAGCCGTGCAGGGAGGAGTACCGCTGCTCGTCCCAGGCCGCCAGGTCCGACCCGCCGGATCCCACGTAGTCGAACAGCGCCACCCGGTACCGCTCCGCCAGGGCGGGCACGACCAGGCGCCACATGTTCTGGTCGCAACCGAAACCGTGGGCGAGCACCACCACGGGCCCGTCACCGGACCCGAGGAGCGTCACGTTGTTCCTGCGGAGGATGTCCATGACGACCATCCTCCCATCCGCCCGGCCGTCGGGGACGGGCGGCCGGTTCCGGCTCCGGTTCCGTCGAGGCCGCCCGGCTACGGCGTGCGGCCGGTGACCCGGGCCACGAAGGCGACGTGCTCGGCGAGTTGGTGGTCGCCGCCGCCCTCGTGGGCGGCGTACTCCCAGACCCGGACGTCCTTGTCGGCGCCGCCGGCCCGCTCGCCCCAGCGGTGGTAGGCGGCGAAGACGGTGGAGGGCGGGCAGACCGGGTCCATCAGGGCGACCGAGAAGCGCACCGGGGCGGTGGCCCGGGCGGCGTGGTTGGCGCCGTCCAGGTAGGACAGCGTGGTGAAGACCTGCTCCACCTCGGCGGGGCGGCCCTGGAGGTAGTCGGTGATCTCCCGGTACGGGTAGGCGTCGGTGACGTGGGTGGCGCGCCGGAAGTGGCACAGGAACGGCACGTCGACGCAGGCCCCGGCCAGGCCGGGGTGCAGCCCGGCGGCGGCGATGGCGATCCCGCCGCCCTGGCTGCCGCCCACGGCCACGATCCGGCCGGGGTCCACCTCGTCCAGGGCGGCGACGGTGTCGACGGCCCGGACGGCGTCGGTGAACAGGCGCCGGTAGTAGTGGTGTTCGGGCCCGCTCAGGCCGCGGGTGAGCACCCCGCCGACCTGCGGGGCGATGTCCCCGTCGGGGGTGTCGGCCGCGCCGTGCGGGCTGGAGTGGCCGCGGCTGTCCATCAGCAGGTGGGCGTAGCCGAGCGAGGACCACAGGGTCGGGCGCAGGGCGGTGCCCCGGGCGCAGCCGTAGCCGAGGTACTCCACGACGGCGGGCAGCGGGCGGCGCACCCCGCGCGGCAGCCGGAGCCAGGCGCGGACGGGCTGGCCGTCGAAGCCGGAGAAGGTGACGTCGTGGGTGTCGACGTGGATCAGGCCGTTGTCGACGCGGCGCAGGACGGGCGGGGTGGCGGCGGTGCGGGCGGCGGCGAGCGTCTTCGTCCAGAAGGCGTCGAAGTCGGCGGGTTCGGCGCCGTCGAAGCGGTAGGCGTGCAGGTCTGCCAGGGGAAGGTCGGTGAACACGGGGACCTCGGAGGGGTGCGGACTCGTCAGGGCGGGGAGCCTGGCGGCGGGCCGCCGCGGTGGCGGAGGCCGGCCGGAAGGACGCCCGGCGATCATGCCGCACCGGGGCCGGGCCCGGACCGGCGGGGCGGGGGCGCGAGCGGGCGGTCCGCCCGGCCGCGCCCCCCACGGAGGTCAGGCGGCGGGCGTCCGCAGCTCGGACCGGGCCAGCGCCGTCACCGACAGCAGCAGGACCGCCGTGCCCAGCAGCGCCGCCGGGGTCAGCGGTTCGTCCAGCACCGCCGCCGCGAACACGGTGGCGCTGAGCGGCTCGATCAGCGCCACCACCGAGGCCGTCGCCGCCCGGACCACCGCCGCGCCCGCGAAGTACAGCGCGTAGGCGAGCGCGGTCGGCACGGTCGCCAGGTAGCCGAGCAGCAGCAGCGTCGAGGGCAGCGCGCCGGTGGACGGCAGCGCGCCCTCGGCCAGGGCGAACGGGAACAGGCACACCGCGCAGACCCCGAACGACCACAGGGTGGTGGCCGCCGGGTCGTCGGCGGCGCCGGTGCTCGCGGCCCGGTGGCGGGTGGCCACGGTGATCGACGCGTAGCCCGCCGCCGAGGCCAACGCCCAGGCCAGGCCCGCCGGTTCGACCCCGCCGACCCCGCCGGAGCCGCTGCCCAGCACCAGCACGCCCAGCCCGAGCACCGCCCCGGCCACTGCGGCCAGCCCGGCCCGGCCCAGCCGCTCACCCATCAGCAGCCGGCCGCCGAACGCCACCAGCACCGGCGCCGACCCCAGCGTCACCACGGTGGCCACGGCCAGCCCGGTGTGCCGGACGGCCAGGAAGTACGCGGCCTGGAACAGCGTCAGCCCCAGGCCGTTGAACAGGATCCGCCCCGGGGCGGGCCGGGTCGCGGCGGGTCGGGCACCGGTGAACGGGCGCAGCGCCAGCAGCACCGCCGCGCCGCCGACCGAACGCCAGAAGGTCAGCGCGAGCGGGCCCAGGCCGCTGCGCTGGAACAGCAGCGCGGCCGCCGCCCCGGCGGTGCCCCAGGCGGTGGCGGCGAGTGCGACGTACAGCAGGCCCCGCCGCGCGGGCAGGGCGGAGGAAGGGATGGAGGACAACGGGTGACTCCCGGAAAGCCGTCGTGGTCGGTGGGCCTCGGAAGCGGGCAGCACCGAACGGCCCGGGGCGGACGTCCGCGGAGGGGACGGGCCCGGGCGGGCTCAGGAAGTGGCCGGCCGCCCGCTCAGCGGGCGGGAGGGGGCAGGACGCCGCGATGCATGCCCGCCACTGTACGGGACGGGCCGGGGCGGTCCGGGGGTGCGGTTCACGAGGGGAGGGGTGCTCAGGCCGGGTAGGCGTGGGTCTGGGTGGCCTTGACGGCGGCCCAGACCCGGGTGCCGGGGGACAGGTCGAGCTCGGCGGCGGCGGTGGGGGTGAGGTCGGCGGCCATCGGGAGCGGGCCGGTGAGGTCGACCCGGAAGCGGTCGCCGTGCAGGTCGAGCCCGGCGACGGTGCAGGGGAACAGGTTGCGGGCGCTGGTCTCGGGGCGGTGGCGGTGCAGGGTGACCGCGTCGGGCGGGAAGGCAACGAACGCGGGGCCGGTCAGCTCCTCGTCGGTGGCCAGCGCCTGCCCCTCGGGCAGGGTGACCCGGCGGCCGTCGGCGGTGCCCTGGTACAGGTTGAGGCCGACCAGCCGGGCGATGTAGTCGGTGCGCGGGTGCCGGGCCACCTCGGCGGGGCGGCCGCTCTGCACGACCCGGCCGCCCTCGATGACGACGAGGCGGTCGGCGAGCACCATGGCGTCCAGTGGGTCGTGCGTGACCAGCACCGCGACCGCCTCGAACTCGGCCAGGTGGCGCCGGAGTTCGGCCCGCACGTCGAGCCGGGTACGGGCGTCCAGCGCGGCCAGCGGCTCGTCCAGCAGCAGCAGGCGGGGGCGGACGGCCAGCGCCCGGGCCAGCGCGACGCGCTGGGCCTGGCCGCCGGAGAGCTTCGCGGGGCGGTGCCCGGCGTGCTCGGCCAGGCCCATCCGCTCCAGCCAGGGCAGCGCTCCGGCCCGGGCGGCGGCCCGGCGCAGGCCCCGGGCGCGCAGGCCGAAGGCGACGTTGTCGAGCGCGGACAGGTGCGGGAAGAGCAGGTAGTCCTGGAAGACCACGCCGATCGGCCGCTGCTCGGCGGGCCGGAACAGGCCGTCCGCGGGGGAGTCCAGCGGGGCGCCGTCCAGCCGCAGGTGCCCGTCGGTCAGCGGCAGCAGTCCGGCCAGCGCGCGCAGCGCCGTCGACTTGCCGGCGCCGTTCGGGCCGAGCAGGGCCAGCACCTCGCCGGGCTCGGCGGCCAGCGGCACGTCCAGGGTGAACGCGCCCCGGGAGACGGTCAGCCGGGCGTCCAGGGCGGGGGTTCCGGCGCGGGGGTGCGCCACGGGGCGGGTCACGGGGTGGACATCCAGCGGTCGCGCAGCCCGGCGAGGACCGCGACGGAGACGGCGAGCAGGACCAGGCTCAGGGCGATCGCCGCCTCCGGGTCGGACTCCATGGCCAGGTAGACGGCCAGCGGCATGGTCTGGGTGCGGCCGGGGAAGTTCCCGGCGAAGGTGATGGTCGCGCCGAACTCGCCCAGCGCCCGGGCCCAGGCCAGCACCGCGCCCGCCCCGATGCCCGGGGCGACCAGCGGCAGGGTGACCCGGCGGAACGCGGTCAGCCGGGAGGCGCCCAGGGTGGCGGCGGCCTCCTCGTAGCGCGGGTCGGCGGCCCGCAGCGCCCCCTCCACGCTGATCACCAGGAACGGCATCGCGACGAAGGCCTCGGCGACCACCACGCCGGTGGTGGTGAACGGCAGGGTGACGCCCGTCCAGGCGTCCAGCCAGCGGCCCAGGATGCCGTTGCGGCCCAGCACCAGCAGCAGCGCCACGCCGCCGACCACCGGGGGCAGCACCAGCGGCAGGGTGACCAGGGCGCGCACCAGGCGCCGCCCGGGGAAGTCGGTGCGGGCCAGCAGCCAGGCCAGCGGGACGCCCAGCACCAGCGCGACGCCGGTGGCCAGCGTCGCCGAGAGCAGCGAGAGCTTGAGCGCCTGCCACACCTCGGGGCCGGTCAGCAGCCCGGGCAGGGCGCTCCACGGGGCCCGGACCAGCAGGCCCAGCAGCGGCAGCACCAGGAAGGCGAGGCCGAGCAGCGCGGGCAGCAGCAGCGCGGCGGGGGCGCGCCCGGCCCCCCGGGGCCGCCGTCGGCCCCGGGGGTGTGGTGCGGTGGTGGTGCGGGGGGCCTCCGGCGTCACGGTGCCTGGAAACCGGCGTCGGTGAGCACCCGGCGGGCGTCCGCGGAGCCGAGGTAGCCGAGGAAGGCGGCCGCGCCGTTGGCGTTGGGCGCCTTGGCCAGGTGCACGATCCGGTAGTCGTTGACGGCCTGCGCGGCCTCGGGGAAGTTCACGCCCTCGATCTTGGCGGAGTCGGCCTTGACGTCGGTCTGGTACACCAGCGACGCGTCGACCTCGCCCAGCTCGACCTTGGTCAGGGCGCCCTTGACGTCCTGCTCGTAGGTGGCCGGGGTGAGCTCCACGCCGGCCGCCGCGAGCGCGGTGGCGGCGGCGGCGCCGCACGGCACCTCCTCGGCGCACAGCGCGGTCTTGACGCCCTTGAGGTCCTTCAGGCCGGCGATGTGCTTCGGGTTGCCCTTGGGGACGGCGATCTCCAGGGTGTTGCGGGCGAACACCGTCGGGTCGCCGCCGGTCAGCTTGGCGTCGGTGACCGTCTTCATGGTGGCGGGGCTGGCCGCGGCGAACACGTCGGCCGGCGCGCCGGAGACGATGTTCCGGGCGAGCGCGGAGGAGCCGCCGAAGTCGAAGGTCACCGTGGTGCCCGGGTAGGCCGCCTCGAAGCGCTTGCCCAGCTCGGTGAAGGACTCCTTCAGCGAGGCGGCCGCGAACACCGTGACGGTGCCCTTGACGTCGGGGCGGGACGGGGCCGGGCCGACCGAGGCGGAACCGCCGTCGGAGCCGCTGCAGGCCGTCAGGCCGGCCGCGAGGGCGAGGACGGCGGAGGCGGCGAGGAGTCGTCTGACGCTGCGCATGGATGGTTTCCCCTGGTCGTGTGGGCGGTGGCGGGAGAGGGTGGGGAGCTGATCAGGTGATCATAGTCCCGCAGCTGCGGGGCTCAAGACTGCTGTCTCATCGCACAAGCGACCTTAAGGCGAACTTAAGGGTGGCATGTGCAATGCCTCAAGTCCTCTCCGGGGCCGGGCCGGTGCCCCCTCGCCCGCCGCCGTCGGCCGAGGGATACTGACGCGGTTTCAGCGAACCGCCGCGGCAAGGCGGTTCGGTCACCGAAGGAGGGGACCCATGACCGCCACCCGCGTGCCCGGCCCGCCCGGCCTGCCGCTGATCGGCTCGCTGCTCGACCTCAAGCGCGACCCGCTCTCCACCTACCTCGCCGCCCACCGCGACCACGGCGACGTGGTCCGCATCCAGGCCGGCCCGCCCGGCCTGCGCGCCGAGATCTGGATGGTCTTCTCGCCCGAGGCCGTCCAGCAGGTGCTCGCCACCGACGCCGCCAACTTCCGAAAGGAGAACGTCTTCTACGGCGAGATCCGGGAGAGCTTCGGCAACGGCCTGCTCACCTCCCAGGACGCCGACTACCTGCGCCAGCGCCGCCTGGTCCAGCCGCTGTTCACCCGCAAGCGGGTCGACCAGTACGCCGACGCCATCGGCACCGAGGCCGAAGCGCTGACCGCCCGCTGGGCCGCCGCCCCCGGCGCCACCGTCGACCTCGGCGAGGAGATGAACCGCTTCGCGCTGCGCACCGTCTCCCGCATCCTGTTCGGCCAGGACGTCGAGGAGGCCGTCGAGACCGTCCACCACGCCTTCCCCGTCCTCAACAGCTTCGTCCGCGACCGCGCTCTCTCCCCGCTGCGCCTGCCCCGGCAGTGGCCGCTGCCCGGCCACCGCAAGGCGCTCGCCGCCGAACGCGCCCTGTACGAAGTGTGCGACGGCATCATCGCCCGCCGCGCCGCCCAGGGGGAGAACGGGGCGGACGACCTGCTCGGCCTGCTCGCCGACGCCCGCGACGAGGACGGCGAACAGCTGGACGCCACCGAACTGCGCGAACAGGTGCTGGTCTTCCTGCTGGCCGGCCACGAGACCACCGCCACCTCGCTGATCTTCGCCCTGCACCTGCTCGGCAAGCACCCCGAGGCGCAGGCCCGGGCCCACCGCGAGGTCGCCGACCTGCTCGGCGACGGCCGCCGCCCCACCGCCGCCGACTACACCCGGCTGCCGTACCTGACCCAGGTGCTGAAGGAGGCCATGCGGCTCTACCCGGCCGCCCCCGCGGTCGGCCGCCGGGCCGTCGCGGACACCGTGATCGGCGGCGTGCCCGTCCCGGCCGGCGCGGACGTCCTGGTCGCCCCGTACGTCACCCACCGCCACCCCGCGCACTGGGAGGACCCGGAGCGCTTCGACCCCGAGCGCTTCGCCCCCGAGCGGGAGGCCGCCCGGCACCGCTACGCCTGGTTCCCGTTCGGCGGCGGCCCGCGGGCCTGCATCGGCCAGCACTTCTCGATGCTGGAGTCGGTCCTCGCGCTGGCCGTCCTGCTGCGCGAGTTCGAACTCACCGCGGTCGACCGGGAGGTGCCGCTCGGGCAGGGCATCACCCTGGAACTGCGCGGCCCGGCCCGGGTGAAGCTCGCCCCGCGCGGCTGACCGCGGCAGCGGGGACGGCCCGCCCGGTGGGCGGGCCGTCCCGGTCTCCGGGCCGTCGTCACCCCGGCCGGCCGGTGGGTGCGGGTGGCGCGGGAGCCTGCGCACCTCGCTCAGGGCGACCAGGCCCATCAGCGTCCGGGCGGGCACACGCCGCCGGACCATTCGAGCACACAACCCCCGTGGTGCGGGGTGCTTTTCACATCTTCCGGTGACCATTCATCAGCTCTGGGTAGCGTCCACGGTCCCTGGAAGACAAGAGCACGGGCGAGCGGCAGACACCTCTCGCGGGAGGCACCAGATGGGATCGATGGACCACTTCAGCTTCGGCTGGCTCACGCCGCTGTTCTCCTACGCGATGGCCTGCGTCGGCGCCGCCCTCGGACTGCGCTGCACCCTGCGCGCGCTGTCCGCCACCGGCGCCTCCCGGCGCAACTGGCTGCTCACCGCCGCCGCCGCGATCGGCTCCGGCATCTGGACGATGCACTTCGTCGCCATGTTCGGCTTCACCGTCGACGGCACCGACCTGCGCTACGACGTCCCGCTGACCGTCCTCAGCCTGCTGGTCGCCGTCGCCGTGGTCGGCCTCGGCGTGTTCGTGGTCGGCTACGGCCGCCACCGCGGCCGCAGCCTGCTGCTCGGCGGCCTCACCACCGGCGTCGGCGTCGCCGCGATGCACTACCTCGGGATGTCCGCCGTCCGCATCCACGGCGAACTGCGCTACCAGGCCGGCACCGTCGCGCTGTCCGTGCTGATCGCCGTCGGCGCCGCCACCGCCGCGCTCTGGGCCGCCGTCACCATCCGCAACGTGTACGCCGCCGCCGCGGCCGCGCTGGTCATGGGCGTCGCCGTCAGCTGCATGCACTACACCGGCATGGCGGCCGTCCACGTCCACATGGAACCCGCCCGCACCGGCCTCGGCGGCGCCACCCCCATGCAGTTCGTCTTCCCGCTCGCCGTCGGACTCGGCTCCTTCCTCTTCCTCACCTCCGCCTTCGTCGCGCTCTCCCCGACCGCGCAGGAACGCGCCGCCTACCGCGAGGCCGGCGAACTCGCCGTCGAGGACCTCGGCCGCGCCGCCTGAACCCCGGCCCGCCCGACCCCGGCCGCCCGGCGGGCCGCCCGCCCACGGGCCCGTACGACCGCCGCCGCCCCCGCCCCGACGACCCGTAGCCCGAAAGGCCGCCACACCCATGCGCGCAAGCCGAGGCACCTCCCGCAGCGGACCGCCCGCCCCCAGCACCCCGCGCGGCCCGGCCCGCACCAGGCCCGGCGCACCCCGGCGCGGCGCCCACGCCGGACCGCCCGCCGACGAGACGCCGGTCTTCGTCCCGGCCCCCGCCCGGGTCGGCCTGCGCCCCCGTACCGTCCGGGCCCGGATCGTCGCCGTGCTGATGGTCCCCGTGGTGTCCGTGATGGCCCTGTGGGCGTTCGCCACCGTCACCGCCGCCGGCGACGTCTGGGACCTGCTGCGGATCAAGAACGTCGACGCCACCCTGCGCACCCCGCTCGACCGCACCACCGCCGCCCTGCAGGCCGAGCGCGCCGCCGCCGGCCAGTACCTCGCCGCCCCCGGCCCCGACCGGGAGGCCGCCCTGCGCACCGCCGCCCAGGACACCGACCGGGCCGCCGCCCCGCTCACCCTCGCCCCCGGCTACAACCGCGCCGACGCCGAAGGGCTCGGCCCCGAGGCCGCCGACCGCCTCGACACCCTCGGCCGCGTCGTCGGCGCCCTGCCCGCGCTGCGCGCCAAACTGCTGGAACGTTCCGTCACCTGGGACGACGCCTACACCGTCTACACCGCCGCCGTCGACGACGCGCTCGCCGCCACCGGCTCGCTCACCGCGCTCCAGGACCACCGGGTCGCCGCCGACGCCCGCGTCCTGCTCGAATTCGCCCGCTCCCGGGAGCAACTCGCCCGCGAGGACACCCTGTTGCGCGCCGCCCAGCGCGTCGGCCGGCTCACCGACGGGCAGTACCGGCAGATCGTCCAGGCCGGCTACGCCCGCACCCAGTTCGAGCGGACCGCCGCCCCCGACCTGCGCCCCGCCGACCGCACCGCGCTCGCCGCCGTCACCGGCAGCCCCGAGTACCAGGAACTGCGCCGCTACGAGGAGCAGTTGCTGAACGCCCCCGACCCGGCCACCGCCCTGCACGCCGTCCTGGACACCCGCTGGGCCGCCGCCGCCGACGCCGTCGCGCCCGCCCTGGCCGGGGTCGAACGGCAGGCCGGCGCGGCCGCCGCCGAACGCGCGAACCCGTACGCGCTGGGCCTGTTCAGCACCTCCGGCGCCACCGTGCTGCTCGGCCTGGTCGCCGTCCTCGCCTCGCTGCTGATCTCGGTCCAGATCGGCCGCGGCCTGGTCGCCGAACTGCACGCCCTGCGCAACTCCGCACTCGAACTCGCCGGACGCAAACTCCCCGCCACCATGCGCAGGTTGCGGGCCGGCGAGGAGGTCGACGTGGACGCCGAGGTGCCGCCGCGCGACCACGGCGGCGACGAGATCGGCCAGGTCCACCACGCCCTCGACACCGTCCAGCGGGCCGCCGTCACCGCCGCCGTCGAACGCGCCGAAGTGCTCTCCGGCGTCTCCGGCGTGTTCGTCAACCTGGCCCGCCGCAGCCAGGTCCTGGTGCACCGCCAGCTCACCCTGCTGGACGCCATGGAGCGCCGCACCGAGGACCCGGCCGAACTCGACGACCTGTTCAAGCTCGACCACCTCACCACCCGGATGCGCCGCCACGCCGAGGGCCTGATCATCCTCTCCGGCGCCGCCCCCGGCCGCGCCTGGCGCAAGCCCGTCCCGCTCACCGACGTGGTCCGGGCCGCCGTCGCCGAGGTCGAGGAGTACGCCCGGGTCGACGTCCACCGCCTCCCGTACGCCGCCGTCACCGGCCCCGCCGTCGCCGACCTCACCCACCTGGTCGCCGAACTCGTCGAGAACGCCACCGGGTTCTCGCCCCCGCACACCAAGGTCCAGATCCGCGGCGAGGCGGTCGGCAACGGCTACGCCCTGGAGATCGAGGACCGCGGCCTGGGCATGGGCCCCGAAGCGCTCGCCGACGCCAACCGGCGGATAGACGCCAGCGAACAGGTCGACCTCTTCGACAGCGACCGCCTCGGCCTGTTCGTGGTCAGCCGCCTCGCCAAGCGGCACGGCGTCAAGGTCTCGCTGCGCCCCTCCGCGTACGGCGGCACCACCGCGATCGTGCTGCTGCCCACCGACCTGCTCGACCAGCGCGAGGCCGAACTCCGGCCGGAGGAACGGGAACCGGCCGTCGGCGCGGGTGCCGTGGCCGCCGTGACCGCTCCGGCCGCCGGCACCGGACTCCCGCCCGGCGCCCGCCAGTTGCCGCCCGCCCCGCGCTCCGCCCCGGCCCCGGTCCCGGCCCCCGTGCCGCGCCCGGCTCCCGCCCCCGTGCCGCGCCCGGTCCCCGCGCCGCCGCCCGTGCAGGCCCTGCCCTCGACGGCCGTGCCCGCCGAGCAGGAGGACGAACTCCCGCGCCGGGTGCGGCAGGCCAGCCTCGCCCCGCAACTGCGCGAAACCCCCGAACCGCCCCGCCCCGGACTGCGCCCCGCCGAACCCGCCGACCGGGACCCCGAACAGGCCCGCTCCGCGATGACCGCCTTCCAGCAGGGCTGGCAGCGCGGCCGGGGCCCCGGACCGGACGACAACACCCCCTCCGACCCCTACGACCGAGGAGACCGCGCCCGATGATCGGAACCACCCGCCAGAGCGGCGAACTCAACTGGCTCCTGGACGAGTTGGTGGCCAGGACGGCCCGGGTCAGGTTCGCCGTCATGCTCTCCGCCGACGGCCTGCCGATGGGCAACTCCACCGGCCTCGGGCGCGAGGACGCCGAACACCTGGCCGCCGTCGCCTCCGGCTTCCACAGCCTGGCCAAGGGTGCCGGGCGCCACTTTGAGGCGGGCCAAGTCCGCCAGACCATGGTCGAGTTGGAACACGGCTACCTGTTCGTCGCGGCCGCCGGGCAGGGCTCCTGCCTGGCCGTCTTCGCCGAACCCGACGCCGACCTGGGCCTGGTCGCCTACGAGATGGCCCGCCTGGTCCGCCGCGTCGGCGAGCACCTGCACGCCGCCCCGCGCGGTTACTAGTCCGCCCCGAAACCCCGTACCAGAAGGGGGAGTCCGCCGATGGCCTACCCGCCCCGGGAGTACCTGCCCGGCACCCCGTTCGGCTACCCGCCGCCGCCGGACCGCCCCGTCCAGTGGTACGACGAGGACGCCGGGCCGATGGTCCGCCCCTACGCCCTCACCAAGGGCCGCACCCGCCCCGGCCAGCCCTTCGACCTGATCGCCCTGGTCGTCACCGACGTCCCCGACCCGACCGTGCTGCCGGTCGGCCCCGAGCAGGTCGCCATCCTGGAGATCTGCCGGGGCAACGCCCTGTCCGTCGCCGAGATCGCCGCCGACCTCGACCTGCCGCTCGGCGTGGTCCGGGTCCTGCTCGGCGACCTCCTCGACGGCGAGCACATCCGGGTCAGCCGCCCCGTCCCGCCGGCCCTGCTCCCGCACGAACACATCCTCCAGGAGGTCATCCATGGGCTTCGCGCCCTCTGACAGCACCGACCTCGCCCTGAAGATCCTGGTCGCCGGGGGCTTCGGCGTCGGCAAGACCACCCTGGTCGGGGCGGTCAGCGAGATCAAACCCCTGCGCACCGAGGAGCAGCTCACCGCGGCCGGCACCCACGTCGACGACCTCGGCGGCGTCGAACGCAAGACCACCACCACCGTCGCCATGGACTTCGGCCGGATCACCATCCGCGAGGGCCTGTCCGTCTACCTCTTCGGCACCCCCGGCCAGGACCGCTTCTGGTTCCTCTGGGACGAACTCGCCCAGGGCGCCCTCGGCGCCGTCGTCCTCGCCGACACCCGCCGCCTCACCGACTGCTTCCCCGCCGTCGACTTCTTCGAGCACCGCGGCATCCCCTTCGTGGTCGCCGTCAACCGCTTCGAGGGCAGCCGCACCTTCCGCCCCGAGGACGTCTCCAGGGCACTCGACCTCGACCCCGCCACCCCCGTGGTGCTCTGCGACGCCCGCGAACGCGCCTCCGGCAAGGACGTCCTGATCAGCCTGGTCGAACACGCCGGAAAGGTCCACGCGGCCCGGGTGCTGGCCCAGGCGAGGAGTTGACGCCGCCGCGCACCGCCGCGTTAGCATGCCCGGCATGTTCCTCACCCGTGACTAGGACCCGCACCGCGACCGCCCGCCGCAACCGGCGCCGCGGTCGCTCCGGCGTCCCCGTCCACCGGCGCGCCGCGCGCCGCCACCGTTGAGGAACCCCACTCCGTCATGTCCGCGTCCTACCTGGCCGTGCTGCGCGCTCCCGGCGCCGCCCGGCTGATCCCCGCCGCCCTGCTCGGCCGCCTCTCCTACGGCACCGTCTCGCTCTCCCTGCTGCTCGCCACCACCGACGCCACCGGCTCGTACGCCCGGGCCGGCTGGGTGATGGCGGTGTTCTCCGCGGTCGGCGTCCTGCTGTTCCCGACCCGGGCCGGCCTGGTCGACCGGTACGGGCCCCGGCGGACCCTGCCCCCGATGGCCGTCGGCTACGCGGCCGTCCTGCTCGCCCTGACCGCCGCCACCTGGCGCCCCGGCACCCCGTACGGGCTGCTGCTGGTGCTGGCGGCCGCCGCCGGCGTCCTCGCCCCGCCGCTCGGACCGGTCACCCGGGCCCAGTGGAGCATCCTCGCCACCGACCCCGGACTGCGCCGCCGCGCCTACAGCCTGGACACCGTCGCCGAGGAACTCCTCTACGTCACCGGCCCGCTGCTGGCCGGCCTGCTCGCCACCGTCGCCCGCCCCGCCACCGGAGTGCTGCTCAGCGCGGCCCTCGCCCTCGGTGGAACGCTCGCCCTGGCGGCCGTCGCCGTGCCCGTACCGGCCTCCGAGGCGGCCCCGTCGCCCCGCTCCGGCACCCGCCACCTGCTCGGCCGGGCCCGCCAACCCCTCGCCGCCGCGGCCGGCGCCGGCGCGGGCCTCGCCGCGTTCTCCCTGCTCGCGGTGGTCTTCGCCGGCCGCCACGGCCGCCCCGCGGACGTCGCCTGGGTCGAAGCCGCGCTGGCCGCCGGCAGCGCGACGGGCGGGCTCGCCCTCGGCGCGGTCGACTGGCGCGCCCCCGTCACCACCCGGCTCACCGCCTTGACCGCCGCCCTCGCCACCGCGCTCGCCCTCGCCGCGTTCGCCCCCACCCTCCCGGCCCTCACCGCCGTCGCCGCCCTGGCCGGCCTCGCCGTGGCCCCCACCCTCACCACCGCCTACCTCCTCACCGACGAACTCGCCGCCCCCGCCGAACGCACCCGCGCCGGAGCCTGGGTCAACACCTCCTTCAACGCCGGCAGTTCCACCGCCACCGCCCTCACCGGCACCCTCCTCACCCACCTCCCCCTCTCCACCTGCCTCCTGCTCGCCGCGACCCCGCCCCTCGCCGCACTCGCCCTCCGGCGGAGGAAGCCGTAGCGGGGTGCGCACCCGGGAGCCCGGGCCCCGCCGCTCCCCGGGCCCCTGATGTCGCGCCCTCCCGACACCCGCCCGCCCGCCGATGAGTTCCGGCACCGGACCCCGTCCAACCCGACATGACACGAATCCACGTCAACGGCACCACCCTGGGAACGGAGTCGTTCGGCGACGAGGACGCCCCGCTCGTCCTGCTCGCGGGCGGGCCGACGATGCTCTCCTGGCCGGACGCCCTGTGCGAACGCCTCGCCGCCGGCGGCCGCCGCGCGGTGCGCTACGACCTGCGCGACAGCGGGGAGTCGGCGACCGGTGATCCGGAGGCGCCCGGCTACACGCTGCGCACCCTCGCCGCCGACGCGGCGGCCCTCGCCGGGGCGCTCGGCGGGGGCCCCGCGCACCTCGCCGGGATCGGCGTCGGCGGGATGGTCGCGCAGGTGGCCGCGCTCGACCACCCGGACGCGTTCTCGGCGCTCACCCTGGTCGGCACCCGCCCGGTCGCCCCCGGCCCGGTCGACGCGGACCTGCCCGACCACGACCGGGCGGTGACGGGACGGCTGTTCTCCCGTCCGCTGCCCGACTGGTCCGACCGCGAGGCGGTCGCCGGGTTCGCCGCGGCCGGCGCGGAGGTCCTCGGCGACGACCCGGCCGCCGCCCGGGCCACCGCCGCCCGGATCTGGGACCGCACGCCCGGCACCGCGCCCCCGGTGCAGGCGGCCAACCAGCTCGGCCTGGTGTTCTCCCGGCTCGACTGCGGCCCCCGCTGGCGCGAACGCCTGCCCGGCATCGGCCTCCCCGCCCTGGTCGTCCACGGCCGCCGCGACGGCTTCTTCCCCGTCGGCAACGGCGAGGCGCTCGCCCGCGCGATCCCGGGGGCCCGGCTGCTGGTCCTGGACGCCGCGACGGCGCTGCCCGCGGCGGCGGAGGAGGAGGTCGCGGAGGCGATGCTGAGCCTGCGCCGAGAGCGGCGGGAGCGCTCCGCGACGGCCAGGCCGACGATCCGGGCGGCCCAGGCGCCGGAGGGGTAGACCGCGGGGAGGCCGGTCGGGGTGAGGAGGAGCCGGAGGCGGAAGGTGACGGCGGTGAACAACAGGGCGTAGGAGCGGAGCGGCGGTGGGCGGGGACGCGGCCGTGCCGGGCGTGGTGGAGGCCGAGGGCGGTGGTGGCGAGGGTGGGGACGGCGAGGGGACCGCCGCGCCGCTGCACCTCGCCGAGTCCACCGTGAAGACGCACGTCAAGCGGATCCCCGGCAGGCTCGGCGCGCGACCGCTCGCAGGCGGTGGCCGCCGCGTACCGGCACGGGCTGATGGCGCCGCAGCCCCACCGGCCGACCCGGCCGGGCGCACCGTGACACTCCGCCACTGACGGGGTGTCAGCTCCGCGCGCCGACCCGGTCGTACATTGAGCGGATGATCGTGGAGAACGGGCCGGGGCCCGCGCGGCAGGTGCGCTACGGGCAGGGCCCGTCCGGGCGGCGGCTCGCCGAGCAGGGCCGGTGGGAGGAGCTGCTGGAGCGCTTCCGGCTGGCCAGGGCGCTGGGCGACTCGCTGTCCGGGCCGCTCGGCCACCTGGTCGCGTACGGCGCGCCCGCCGCCCTCGCCGCCCGGCTGTTCGACCCCGGCGGCCCCGGCGGCCCCGGCGCCCCCGCGACCGCCGCCGACCACGACGCCGGGCCGCTGTGGGAGGTCCTGGCCACCCGCCACCCCCGGCCGGTCCTGGACGCCCTGCCGCTGCCGTCCGGGATCCGCCGCCTCGCCGCCCACACCCGCGCCCTGCTCGGCGAGGACCCCGGCGACGACGCCCCCGACGAGGACGGGGTGCCCTACCGGCTGCTGCCCTGGGAGGACGGCGGCTGGGAGCGCGACACCCGGGTCCGCGAGTACCTGCCCTTCGGCGGCGCCCGCCGCGCCCTGCACCTCGCCCCGCCCACCCGCGAGGGCCTCGCCGTCATCGAACTCCCCAACCCGGGAAGCCGGTTGACCGGGCTCCCGGCCACCCGGGCACTCGCCGCGCTCTCCGACTGGACCACCGCCGTGTGCGTCCGCGGCCGCGCCGCCGACGCCGCCGCCCAGCTCGCCGGCGGCCCCGAAGTCACCGGCGGCCACTTGCCGTTCGCCGCCCTCTACCCCGCCCTGGTCCACCTCGCCTCGGCCCGCCCCGACCGCGGCGCGGCCCAGGGACGGCTCGCCGTCTGGCAGTTGCTCGCCGCGATGGACGGCACCCCCGGCCCCCTCCGGACCGTCGCCGAATCCCTGGTCGCCCGCCTGCGCTGCCTCGCCTGGACCGAACCCGCCGACGACCTCCGCCACCTCCACCTCGCCCTGGAGGACCCCGCCACCGGCCTGGCCTGGGCCCTCTCCGGCACCACCCCGGAACCCGCCTGAGAGCCCCCGACGCCTCCCTCCCCGTCTGCCGGAGGCCCCCGTGGAACCGCCGGACCCCCGCCCGCGTGGAGGTGGTTGACCACACGGGCGGAGGCCGGATGGGAACGAAGGCGCTGGACTGGAAGGGCTGGCGGGTGCCGGCGAACGGATGCGCCTGGGTGCCGCTGGCGGTGGCGTTCGGGGTGTGGGCGGCGCTGCGCGGGAGCGGCCTCGCCGACGGGGCCTGGCACTGGTGCCTGACGCAGGACGCCGAGGGGCTGCCCGGCCGGTTCTGGCCGAAGGCGGCGGTGATGGGCGTCTGCGTGGTGACGATGCTGCTGCTCGCCGCCCCGCTGTCCCGGCTGAAGGGCAGCGCCTGGTGGCTGTGGCCGGTGCTGCTGCTGGCCGGGTACGCCCTCGCCGCGCTGTACGCGCACGGCATGGGCGCCCCGGCGGACGTCCCGGCGGGGGTGGAGCCGGACTGCGGCCCGATGCCGCGCTGGCCGTTCGGCCCGTCGTACTTCGAGTGGCTCAGGAACCGGTGACGGGCTGCTCCGCGGCCGGTGCGCCGGCCTGCGCGGGCAGTTCGGCGGTCGCGGCGGTCGCGCTCTCGTCGTAGGGGAGCGCGCCGGACAGGACGGACGCCATCCGGGTGCGGTCGAGTTCGCCGGTCCAGTGCCCGATCAGGACGGTGGCGGCCGCGTTGCCCGCGAAGTTGGTGAGCGCCCGGGCCTCCGACATGAAGCGGTCGATGCCGACGATCAGGCCGACGCCGTCGACGAGGGCGGGCTTGTGCGACTGGAGGCCGCCGGCCAGGGTGGCCAGGCCCGCGCCGGTCACGCCTGCCGCGCCCTTGGAGGCCAGCACCATGAACAGCAGCAGGGAGAGCTGCTCGCCCAGTGACATCGGCTTGTCCATCGCCTCCGAGACGAAGATCGACGCCATGGTGAGGTAGATCGCGGTGCCGTCCAGGTTGAAGCTGTAGCCGGTCGGCACGGTGATGCCGACCACCGGGCGGCTCACCCCGAGGTGCTCCATCTTGGCGATCAGCCGGGGCAGGGCGCTCTCCGAGGAGGAGGTGGAGAGGATCAGCAGGAACTCCCGTCCGAGGTAGCGCAGCAGCGCGAACACGTTCACCCCGGCGGCCAGCCGCAGCAGCAGGCCCAGCACCACGACCACGAACAGCACGCAGGTGGCGTAGAAACCGACCATGATCACGGCGAGGCTCTTCAGCGCCGCCGTGCCGGTCGCCCCGACCACCGCCGCCATCGCGCCGAACGCGCCGACCGGCGCCACCCACATGATCATCGACATCACCTTGAACACCAGCTTCTGCAGGTGCTCCACCCCGCGCAGCACCGGCGCCCCGGCCGGGCCCATCGCCTGCAGGGCGAACCCGACCAGCAGCGCCACCAGCAGGGTCTGCAGCACCTGGCCGGCGGTCAGCGCCGACACCAGGGTGGTCGGGACGACGCCGAGCAGGAACTCGGTGGTCGACTCCGCGCCCGCCGCGGCCTGCGCGTGGCCGGACTTGGCGAGCGCCGCGGTCAGGTGCAGCCCGCTGCCGGGCTCCAGCAGGTTGCCGACCAGCAGGCCGATGCCGAGCGCCACCGTCGAGGTCAGCAGGAAGTAGCCCAGCGCCAGGCCGCCGACCCGGCCGACCTTCGCGGCCCTGGTGACCGAGCCGACGCCCAGCACGATCGTGCAGAAGATCACCGGGGAGATCATCATCTTGATCAGGTTGACGAACCCGGTGCCCACCGGCTTCAGCTCCACCGCGAACCCCGGCGCGGCCAGCCCCACCACCACGCCCGCGACGACCGCGGCGACCACCGCCAGGTACAGGTAGTGGGTGCGGTCGGACCTCCCGGTCCCGGGCTTCCTCGCGCCGGGCGGCGTTCCGTGCTGGGTCGGCTCCATGCTCGCGGCTCCTTCGCCGTAGGCTCGGTGGGGGCTCGGGCCCGAGGGGTGGCGGGCCGCGGCCCGACTATCCGGCCCGGACGCGGCCGGGGCACGCTTGCGTTCATAGCGTTCACGCCGCCGTCCCGGCCCTTCGGCGCACCGGCCCGGGCGTGCACACTGGTCGGCATGCACCCGACCGGCACGCCGCCCCCGCACCGCCGTCGGCGCAGCCTGGCCGGGCGGCTGTTCGCCGTCCAGGTGGTGATCGTCGCCGCCGTGGTCGCGGGCGGCGCCGTCCTGGCCTACCTGTTCACCGCGCACCGCGCCGAGGACGCCGCCCTGCGGCAGGCCACCGCCGTCGCCCTCGCCGTCGCCGACACCCCCACCGTCCGGGAGGCCGCCGTCCGGCCCGACCCCAGCGCCGTCCTGCAGCCGTACGCGGAACGGGTCCGCGCCGACACCGGCGTCGACTTCGTCACCGTGATGGACCCCGACGGCATCCGCTGGACCCACCCCGATCCGGCCCGGATCGGCCTCCCCTTCCTCGGCCACACCGACCGGGCCCGGGCCGGGCAGACCCAGCACGAGACGTACACCGGCACCCTCGGCCCGTCCGTCCGGGTCGTCACCCCCGTCCTCGACGGCGAGCACCGCGTGGTCGCCCTG
This sequence comes from Kitasatospora phosalacinea, assembly GCF_000716545.1. GTDB lineage: Bacteria > Actinomycetota > Actinomycetes > Streptomycetales > Streptomycetaceae > Kitasatospora > Kitasatospora phosalacinea. Next base: position 108,695 of record NZ_JNWZ01000003.1, on the reverse strand, counting down.
GTCAGCGCGGGCATCACCGTCGACAACATCACCGCCCGGCTGCGCACCCCGCTGCTCGCCCTCACCGGCGTCGCCGCCGCCGCGCTCGCCCTCGGCGCCGCCGCCAGCTACCTGCTCGCCGCCCGGCTGCGCCGGTACACCCACGGCCTGGACGCCGAACAGCTCGCCCACCTGTACGACTACCACCAGGCGACGCTGCACTCCGTCCGGGAGGGGCTGGTGCTGCTCGACCGCGAGCACCGCGTCCTGCTGTGCAACGACGCCGCCCGCGACCTGCTCCAACTGGCCGAGAACGCCGACGGGTTGACGGTCCGTCAGCTCGACCTGCCGGGATCGCTCACCCGGGCGCTGGAGAGCGAGGAGCCCGTCCGGGACGAGGTGCACCTGACCGCCGAACGCGTGGTGCTGCTCAACACCTCCCCGGTCGGGCCCGGCCTCGGTACCGTGGTCACCCTCCGCGACCACACCGAACTCCAGGGGCTGACGGGCGAGTTGGACAACATCCGCGGCATCGCCGCGGCCCTCGACGCGCAGGCCCACGAAGCCGCCAACCGGCTGCACGCCGTGGTCTCGCTGATCGAACTCGGCCGCCACCGCGAGGCCGTGGAGTTCGCCACCGCCGAACTCGCCCTGGCCCAGCGGCTCACCGACCAGGTCGTCGGCGCCGTCGCCGAACCCGTGCTCGCCGCCCTGCTGCTGGGCAAGGCCGCCCAGGCCGCCGAACGCGGCGTCGACCTCGCCCTCACCGAGGACAGCCGGATCGACGACGGCGTGCTGCCCGACCGCCTCACCCCGCGCGACCTGGTCACCCTGCTCGGCAACCTGCTCGACAACGCCATGGACGCCGCCATCGAGAACGCCGCCCGCGCCGCCCCCGCGGTCGCCGTCACCGCCCGCACCGAGGACGGCCACCTGCTGCTGCGGGTCGCCGACACCGGCCCGGGCGTCGACCCCGCCGCCGCCGGGGACGTCTTCCGGCGCGGCTGGACCACCAAGCAGCACGGCCGCGGCCTCGGCCTCGCCCTGGTCGCCCAGACCGCCCGCCGCAACGGCGGCGACGTCCGGATCGACCGGCAGGACGGCCCCGGCGCCGTGCTCACCGTCCGGCTCCCGCTCCAGCGCACCGAAACGGACACCGCCCCGTGACCGACCGGCCCATCCGCGTCCTGGTCGTCGAGGACGACCCCGTCGCCGCCGACGCCCACGCCCGCTACGTCGCCCGCACCCCCGGCTTCGCCGTCGCCGCCGTCGCGCACTCCCGCGCCGCCGGGCTCCGCGCGCTGGACGCCCACGCCCCGGTCGACCTGATCCTGCTCGACCTGTACCTCCCCGACGGCCACGGCCTGCAACTGTGCGCCGCGCTGCGCGCCGCCGGGCACGGCGCCGACGTCATCGCCGTCACCTCCGCCCGCGACCTCGCCGTGGTCCGGCAGGCGGTCAGCGCGGGCGTCGTCCAGTACCTGCTGAAACCCTTCGGCGCCGCCGCCCTCGGCGACCGCCTGCGTCAGTACGCCCGCTACCGGGCCAACCTCGAGCGCCCCGGCCAGGCGCTCGGCCAGGACGAGGTCGACCGGGCGCTCGCCCTGCTGCGCGGCACCGACCGCAGCAGCCTCCCCAAGGGCCTGGCCGCCGACACCCTCGACACCCTCGCCGCCGCCCTGCGCACCGCCCCCGACGGCCTCTCCGCCGCAGCCGCCGCCGAGGCCACCGGCGTCTCCCGGATCACCGCCCGCCGCTACCTGGAGCACCTGGTCACCACCGGTCGCGCCACCCGCGAACCCCGCTACGGCCAGGTCGGCCGCCCCGAACTGGGCTACCGCTGGCAGGAGGGCTGAGGCCGGTCAGCTCCGCGCGGCCAGGACCAGGTAGCGGGCCGGTTCGTCGGTGTAGGACAGCGGGGTCCAGCCGTTGGCGGCGAGCAGCGGGAAGAGGTGCTCGCGGGCGCGCAGGTCGTCGGGGGTGAGCGGGCGGCCCTTGCGGGCGGCGAGGGCGGCGCGGCCGAGCGGGTGGAAGAGGGCGAGGCGGCCGCCGGGGCGGGTGACCCGGGCGAGTTCGCGCAGGCCCTCGGCCGGGCCGGGCAGGTGGGAGATCAGGCCCGCGCCGAACACCAGGTCGGCGACGGCCTCGGGCAGCGGCAGCCGGGTGCAGTCGGCCTGCACCAGGGCGGCGTCGGCGCGGTGGACGGCGGCCTGCTCCAGCATCTCGGGCGTCAGGTCGACGCCGAGGACGGTGCCGGCCGGGCCGACGGCGGCGCGCAGCAGGGGCAGGGCGCGGCCGGTGCCGCAGCCCGCGTCGATGACGAACTCTCCGGCGGCCAGGCCGGTGTCGGCGATCGCGGCGGCGTAGCGCGGGCTGTCGTCCGGGTACTTGCCGTCCCAGCGGGCGGCGCGTTCGGCGAAGAAGGCGCGGGTCTCGGCCAGTTCGCGGGAGTGGGCTTCGCGGGCGGCGGTGCTGTCCATGGACGGGAGGCTACCCGGGGCGGGCCGTGACCCGTCACGGTTCGGCTCGTTGGAGGGGCGGGGGCGCCCGGCGGGCGCCCGGCGGGCGCCCGGCGGGGGCCGGGCGGGGGAGCGGGCAGGGGAACCGCTCACCCGGACGGGTGATCCGGAGGGCCTGGTGACGGCATTCGCCGGACCTCCGGAGATAAAGTTAGGCTTACCTAACTTCCCAAGGGAGCTCCTGCTGTGACCCTCACCGTCGGCACCTCCGCCGCACCGGCGGGCGACGCGATCCTGCGCCGCCAGCGCATCCGCGAATCGGCCGCCCGCACCTACGCCCGGTCCTTCCCGATCGTCCCGGTGCGCGCGAACGGCATGACCGTGGAGGGCGCCGACGGCCGCCGCTACCTCGACTGCCTCTCCGGCGCCGGCACCCTCGCGCTCGGCCACAACCACCCCGTGGTGCTCGGCGCGATCCGCCGCACCCTGGACAGCGGGGCGCCGCTGCACCTGCTCGACCTCGCCACCGCCGAGAAGGACGACTTCACCACCGCGCTGCTGGAGAGCCTCCCGGAGAAGTTCGCCGCCAGGTCCCGGATCCACTTCTGCGGCCCGGCCGGCACCGACGCCGTCGAAGCCGCCCTCAAGCTGATGCAGACCGCCACCGGCCGGCGCGGCGCCCTCGCCTTCACCGGCGCCTACCACGGCATGACCGCCGGGGCCCTCGCCGTCACCGGCAGCACCGCCGTCAAGGCCCCGCTGCCCAGCGGCGGCGAAGTCACCCGGCTGCCCTACCCGTACGCCTACCGCTGCCCGTTCGGCGTCGGCGGCGAGCGCGGCGCCGAACTCGCCGCCGCCTACACCGAACGCCTCCTCGACGACCCGTCCGGGGGCGTGCTGCCGCCCGCCGCGATGATCCTGGAGGCCGTGCAGGGCGAGGGCGGCGTCGTCCCCGCCCCCGACACCTGGCTGCGCGAGATGCGCCGGATCACCGCCGAACGCGGCGTCCCGCTGATCCTCGACGAGGTGCAGACCGGCGTCGGCCGCACCGGACGGATGTGGGCCGTCGAGCACAGCGGCATCGAACCCGACGCGATGGTGCTCTCCAAGGCCATCGGCGGCAGCCTCCCGCTCGCCGTCGTGGTCTACCGCGACGAGTACGACGGCTGGCAGCCCGGCGCCCACACCGGCACCTTCCGCGGCAACACCCTGGCCATGGCCGCCGGCGCCGCCACCCTCCGGTACGTCGCCGCCAACGGCCTGGTCGCCCGCGCCGAGGTGGTCGGCGCCCGGATCGCGGCCCGCCTCGACGGCGCCCGCGACCGCCTCCCGGTGATCGGCGACGTCCGCGGCCGCGGCCTGATGCTCGGCGTCGAACTCGTCGACCCCGCCGGTGAACCCGACAGCTGCGGCGCCCGCCCGGCCGACCCCCGCCTCGCCGTCCGGGTCCGCGAAGCCTGCCTGGCCCGCGGCCTGATCGTCGAGCTCGGCGGCCGCCACGACGCCGTCCTGCGCCTGCTGCCGCCGCTCACCATCACCGACGAGCAGGCCGAAGCCGTCCTCGAACGGCTCTGCGACGCCATCGAGTCCGCGATGCGGCAGCCGGGCGCCGGCGGGTGACGGCCGCCCGCGCGGCAACGGGAACAGCGACAAGTCGACAACGGGCGAGGGCGGGACGATGGACGGGCGGGGCATGAACGGGACGGGCGGGCTCTCCGGCGGGGTCGCCGGGCCGGAGGCCCTGCGGCCGCTGGTCGCCGAGGTGCTGGCCGGGCTCGCCGCCGGGGCGCGGCGGCGCGGCGGGCCGATCGTCCCCGGCGAGCCGGAAGAGATCGCGGCGGCCGTCCGGGAGGCGCTGGCCGAAGCCCGGGGCCCTTCCGCGCTGGGGCGGTTGGTGGAACTGCTGGCGTACGGCGCGGCCGACCCGGCCGACCCGCGGTGCGCCGCGCACCTGCACTGCCCGCCGCTGGCCGTCGCGGTCGCCGCCGACCTCGCCGTCAGCGCGCTCAACCCCTCCCAGGACTCCTGGGACCAGGCCCCCGCCGCGACCGCCCTGGAGAGCGAACTGCTCGCCGAACTCGCCGGGTCGGTGGGCTTCCGGCCCGACCGGGCGGCCGGCGTGCTGACCACCGGCGGCACCGAGTCCAACCTGATGGGCCTGATGCTGGCCCGCGACCAACGCCTCGGCCCGGACGTCGCGTCGAACGGCGTACCGGCCGGCGCCCGCCCCCGCGTCCTGGCCTCCGAGGCCGCGCACTTCTCCGTCCAGCGCGCTGCCGCCCTGCTCGGCCTCGGCGAACGCGCCGTCCGCACCGTCCCCGTCGACCGCCGACTGCGGATGGACGCGGGCGCGCTGGCCGACGCCTTCGCCGAAGCCGAGCGGGAGGGCGCCACCCCCGTCGCGGTCGTCGCCACCGCCGGCACCACCGACACCGGCGCGATCGACCCGCTGCACGCCGCCGCCGACCTCGCCGCCCGCCACGGCGCCTGGCTGCACGTCGACGCGGCCTACGGCGGCGGCGCCCTGTTCTCGGAACGGCTCGCCCCGCTCCTCGACGGCCTCGACCGCGCCGACTCCGTCTCCCTCGACTGGCACAAGCTCGGCTGGCAGCCCGCCGCCGCCGGCGTCTTCCTGGTCCGCGAAGCCCGCACCTACGCCTCGCTCGCCCGCCGCGCGGCCTACCTCAACCCCGCCGACGACGAAGCGGCCGGCTACCCCAGCCTGCTCGGCCAGTCCCTGCGCACCACCCGCCGCCCCGACGCCTTCAAACTCGCCGTGACCCTGCGGGTGCTGGGCCGCGACGGCCTCGGCGCGCTGGTCGACCGCTGCCACGACAGCGCCCTACGGGCGGCCGAACTCATCCGCGCCACACCCGAGTTGGAGCTCCACTGCGACCCGGTCCTGACCACCGTGGTCTTCCGCTACGCCGTCGCCGACCCGGTCGGCAGCGACCGCGTCAACGCCGGGCTGCGCCGCGAACTGCTGCGCACCGGCCGGGCGGTGGTCGGCCGCACCGAACTCCCCGGCCCCGGCCCGGGCCGGGTCCGCCTCAAGCTCACGCTGCTCAACCCGCACACCACGGAGGCCGAACTGGCGTCCCTGCTGGACGCCGTGGTCGAAGCGGGCCGGCGCGGCTGAACCCGGTCCGGCCGGCTACACGCCTTCGAGCAGGATGTCCCGGAGGGTGTCCCACTGCTCCGGGTCGGCGGCGACCAGCAGGCCGTCGGTGCCGCCCGGCGCCTCGGGGCGGTAGGGGGTGCCGTCGAAGCGGGCGCTGCGGCCGCCGGCCTCGGTGACCAGCAGGGATCCGGGGGCGTGGTCCCAGGGGAGGGTGCGCCAGTAGAGGGCGAAGTCGCGGACGCCGGTGACGACCAGCGGGTACTCGATGCCGGCGGAGCCGCGCCCGGGGTCGAGGGGGCCGAGGGCGAGCGTGTTGGCGAGCAGCCGGTGGCCGACGGGCGGGGCGAAGTAGCGGGTCTTGAGGATGCCGGTCCACTTCTCGGGGGCGGTGGTGACCTTCGGCAGGGTGAGCCGTTCGCCGTCCCGCCAGGCCCCGGCGCCGAGCTCGGCGGTGTACGCGGTGCGGTCGCAGGGCTGCCAGATCCAGGAGGCGACCGTCTCGCCGCGGCGGACCAGGGAGGCCATCACCGCGTACGAGGGCTGTCCGGCGACGAAGTTGCGGGTGCCGTCCACCGGGTCGACCAGCCAGGCGGCGGGCTCCTCGTGCAGGGCGCGGGCGAGCGCGGGGTCGGCGGAGACGGCCTCCTCGCCGACGACGGGGACGGGGAGCAGCTCGCGCAGGCGCCGGGAGATGATCCGCTCGGCCTCCCGGTCGGCGACGGTGACGATCTCGCCGGGGGCCTTCTCCATCACCTCGCCCTCGGCCAACGCCCGGAACCGCGGCTCCACCGCCTCGGCCGAGGCCTCGACCAGGATCTCGGTGACCTTCTCCATCAACACGCCCGTGCTCCCTTCACCGCCTCCCACTCTCCCACGCCGGGACGGTACGGACGGTGCGCAGGTGACGGGTGGGACGACCGCCGGGGCGGCGCGCGGGTCACTCCGCGGTGAGGCCCCCGTACTCGGCGCGCACCCGGCGGTCCATCGCCAGCGCGAACTGGGCGTCGTTGACGGCCCGGGCGAGCGGGCGCACGCGCTGGATCTGCTCGGTGAGCCGGGCCGCCTCGGCGGGCGTGAGGTCCTGGACGCGGGTGAGCGCGCCGAGCAGCCGGTCGCGGATCAGGGCGACGAACAGGTCGGCCATCGCGTCCGCGTGCTCGGCGGCCCGGCGGCTGACGTCCAGCACGGCGGCCAGCGGCACGCCCTCGTCCACCAGGGCGACGGTGGCGTCCATCAGGCGCCGGCTGACGTGGGTGACGCCGTCGGGGCCGACGGTGACGTAGCCCTGGGCGACCGACTCGGCGGTGTTGGCCTCGGTGAGCTGGTCGCCGAACGCGGCGCGCAGCTCGTCCCAGCCGAGGTGGACGGGCGTCTCGTCGGACCAGGGGGCGACCAGCGCGGCCTGCAGCCCGATCAGCTCGGCGACGTCCCGGCCGTCCTCGCCGGCGCCGATCAGTTCGGCGATGCCGCCCAACGCGTGGCCGCGCTCCAGGAGTTCGGCGATCAGGCGCAGCCGGGCCAGGTGCTCCTCTCCGTACCAGGCGATCCGGCCCTCCTTCCGGGGCGGCGGCAGCAGGCGGCGTTCGCGGTAGAAGCGGACGGTGCGCACGCTGACCCCGGCCGCCTCGGCGAGCTCGGCGACCCGGTAGGCGCGGGGGTGCTCGTCTTCCTGCTCGGTCTCCGCCACGTCGGTCAGCATAGGGCTGCGGGGCGGCGCGGAAACAGCCGCGTCCCGCGCTATTCCACTGAGTGTCAACAAGGGCTACTCTGCCAAACGCGCCAGTGATTACTGGCAACGTCCGGCGCCGCTCCCGAGGCGCCGCAGCACCGCCGGCCACCCGCACCCCACCCTCGCCAGGAGGCCCGCCCATGGCACCCCGCACCAAGAAGCCCCCCGCGCCCGGCGCCGACCCCGGAGCCGCCGACCCGCAGCAGGCCGAGGCCGTCCCGCACGTGCGGGTCGCCGTCGTCGGCTCCGGCTTCGGCGGCCTCGGCGCCGGCGTCCGGCTGCGCCGGGCCGGCATCACCGACTTCGTGATCCTGGAGCGCGCGGACTCCGTCGGCGGCACCTGGCGCGACAACTCCTACCCGGGCTGCGCCTGCGACGTGCCCTCGCACCTGTACTCGTTCTCGTTCGCGCCCAACCCCGAGTGGCCCCGGGTGTTCTCCGGCCAGCCCGACATCCGGGCCTACCTGGAGCGCGTCGCCGACACCTTCGGGCTCCGCCCGCACCTGCGCTTCGGCGCCGAGGTCACCGAACTGCGCTGGGAGGAGGAGCACACCCGCTGGCGGGTCTCCTCCAGGGCCGGTACCTGGACCGCCGACGCCGTGGTCTCCGCCGCCGGGCCGCTCGCCGACCCGCAGATCCCCGACCTGCCCGGCCTGGACGCCTTCCCCGGCAAGGTCTTCCACTCCTCCCGCTGGGACCACGACTACGACCTCGCGGGCAAGCGCGTCGCCGTGGTCGGCACCGGCGCCTCCGCCGCCCAGATCATCCCGGCGATCCAACCCGCCGTCGGCGCCCTGACCGTTTTCCAGCGCACCCCCGCCTGGGTCCTGCCGCGCGCCGACCGCGAGGTCAGCGGCGTGGAGAAGTGGCTGCACGCCAAGCTCCCGCCGACCGGGCTGCTGCGCCGCGCCGGGCTGTTCGTGATGCGCGAGCTCCAGGTCGACGCGTTCGTCCGCCGCCCGCAGCTGCTCAAGCTCGTCCAGCAGGTCGCCCTGCGGCACATGCACAGGGCCGTCGCCGACCCGGCGCTGCGCGCCAAGCTCACCCCCGACTACCGGATCGGCTGCAAGCGCATCCTGCTCAGCAACACCTACTACCCGGCGCTGGCCGCGCCCAACACCGAGGTGGTCGCCGGCGGCCTGCGCGAGCTGCGCGGCTCCACCCTGGTCGGCGCGGACGGCAGCGAGCACGAGGTCGACGCGATCGTCTTCGGCACCGGCTTCCACGTCACCGACCTGCCGATCGCCGAACGGGTCTTCGGCATCGGCGGCACCGCGCTCGCCGAGAGCTGGAAGGACGGCATGGAGGCGCTGCGCGGCTCCACCGTGCGCGGCTTCCCCAACCTGTTCTTCCTGATCGGCCCGAACACCGGCCTCGGCAACAACTCGATGATCCTGATGATCGAGTCCCAGCTGAACTACCTGATCGACGCGCTCACCACCCTCGACGCGGTCGGCGCCACCGCCATGCAGCCCACCGAGCGCGCCCAGCGGCGGTGGAACCTGGAACTCCAGCACCGGATGGGCCGCACCGTGTGGACCACCGGCGGCTGCCGCAGCTGGTACCTCGACCAGGACGGCAAGAACACCGTGCTGTGGCCCGCCTCCACCAGCGCCTTCCGCCGCGCCACCCGGCACGTCGACCTCGCCGAGTACGAGCTGGTCAAGCGCACCGCGCCCGAGCAGGCCGCGCCGGTCGACGTGCGGGCGGTGACCGCATGAGCCGCCGCATCCCCGCCGACTGCGTGCTGCCCGACCCGGCCGCCGTGCGCACCGTCCGCTCCGCCGACGGCGCCGAGCTGAACGTCGAGGAGTACGGGCCCGAGGGCGCGCCGCTGGTCGTGCTCGCCCACGGGTGGACGTGCTCCACCGCGTTCTGGGCGCCGGTGATCAACCGGCTGGCCGCCGACTTCCGCGTCGTCGCCTACGACCAGCGCGGCCACGGCCGCAGCCCCGCCCCGGCGGGCCCCGACGGGTACTCCACCGCCAAGCTCGCCGACGACCTCGAAGCGGTGCTCGCCGCCACCGTCCCCGACGGGCGGCGCGCCGTGGTCGCCGGGCACAGCATGGGGGGCATGACCGTCATGGCGGCCGGCGACCGGCCCGGCGTCGCCGCCCGCACCGCCGCCAACCTGCTGGTCAACACCGGCCCCGGCGAGCTGATCGCCGAACTGGCCGTGCTGCCGGCCGCCGTCCGCGCCAAGGGGCTGCGCCGCTTCCTGCACCGGCAGATCCTGCGCTCCCGGCTCCCGCTCGGCCCCGTCACGGCCGTCACCAGGGCCGCCCTCAAGTACGCCACCATGGGCCCCGCCACCCCCGCCGACCGGGTCGAGGCCTGCGCGCAGGTGGTGCACGCCTGCCCGGCGAAGGTCCGCTTCCACTGGGCGACCGTGCTCGACACCCTCGACGTGCACGACGCCCTGGCCAGGGTCGCCGCCCCCACCGCCGTCGTCGCCGGCAGCCACGACCGGCTCACCCCGCCCGTCCACGCCCGCCGGATCGCCGCCGCCCTGGCCGACCCGCGCGGCCTGCTCGAACTGCCCGGCACCGGCCACATGAGCCCGGTCGAGCGCCCCGCCGAGGTCGCCGCCGAGATCCGCCGCCTCGCCGCCCTGGCCACCGCCTCGCCGTCCCTTGAGGAGACCGCATGACACCGCCGCTGTCCTCGCAGGTCGTCGTCGTCACCGGAGCCGCCCGCGGCCTCGGCGCGCTGATGGCCCGCAAGCTCTCCGAACGCGGCGCCAAGGTCGCGCTGGTCGGCCTGGAGCCCGCCGAGCTCAAGGCGGTGGCCGCCCAGTGCGGCGAGCACGCCTCCGCCTGGGAGGCCGACGTCACCGACCTGGACGCGCTCGTCGAGACCGCGAACCGGATCAAGGACCGCTACGGGCGGATCGACGCCGTGGTGGCCAACGCCGGCATCGCGCTCGGCGGGCCGCTCCAGGACAGCGACCACCGGGCCTGGACCCGCGTCATCGAGGTCAACCTGCTCGGCTCCGTCGCCACCGCCCGGGCCTTCCTGCCCGCGCTCGCCGAGAGCCGCGGCTACCTGCTGCAGATCGCCTCGCTCGCCGCGCTCACCCCGGCCCCGCTGATGTCCGCGTACTGCGCCTCCAAGTCGGGCGTCGAGTCCTTCGCCCACGCGCTGCGCGCCGAGGTCGCCCACCAGGGCGTCAAGGTCGGCGTCGGGTACCTGAGCTGGACCGACACCGACATGGTGCGCGGGGCCGACCAGGACGCCGTGCTGCGGCAGATGCGGGCCAAACTGCCCTGGCCGGCCAACAAGACCTATCCGATCGGCCCGGCCGTCGACCGCCTGGTGGCCGGCCTGGCCCGCCGCTCCGCGCACGTCTACGCCCAGGCGTGGCTGCGCGGCATGCAGCCGCTGCGGGGCTTCCTGCCCGGCCTGATCGCCGCCGTCGGCTCCCGCGACGTCGCCCGCCTCGCCCCCGAGCTGAAGGCCACCGCCGCCACCCGCCTCGGCCCGGTCGGCGCGGGCGGGTTGGCCGACCAGCGGGCCAGGGCGGACCGGACGGAGTGACCCGGCGGCCGGACCGGTGGTCCGTCGACGGGTCGGCGGAGCACCGGGCCCCGGCCCGGCCCCGGACGCGCGTCGGGCCCGGCCCCGTGGAGAGGGGCGGGCCCGGGCGTGCGGAGCCGGTGCCGGACCGTCAGTGCCGCGAGGGGCGGCGGGAGCGGGCCGGCGGTGCGACTTCTATGGAGCGGGCGTGGAGCCGAACGGACATCAGTTCTCCTGAAGGGGATGGGCGCCGCGTGGGACGGCGGCGCTGCCCGAAACCGTAGGGTGATCGGACCAACGCCGGTGCGGGGCGCGCCGCCGAGCGGGCCCGCGTCGCCCGAAGGGCCGAGGCGCCCGTGGTCCGGTCGGTCGATGCGCCGCCGCGGTACCGCCCGGTACGGTCGGGCCATGACCACCGCTCTCATCACCGGCGCCACCGCCGGCATCGGCGCCGCCTACGCGAACCGCCTGGCCCGCGACGGCCGCGACCTGGTGCTGGTCGCCCGCGACACCGAACGCCTGGCCGCCGCCGCGGCCGACCTCTCCGCCCGCTACGGCGTCCAGGTCGAGACCCTGGGCGCCGACCTCGCCACCGAGGCCGGCATCGAGGCCGTCGAAGGCCGGCTGCGCGACGGCTCCCGGCCCGTCGACCTGCTGATCAACAACGCCGGCTTCGGCCACCGCGGCACCTACCTGGACGTCCCCGTGCAGGACGAGCTGGACATGCTCAAGGTCCACGTCGAGGCCGTGCTGCGGCTCACCACCGCCGCCGTCCCCGGCATGCGCGACCGCGGCTTCGGCGCGGTCGTCAACGTCGCCTCGGTCGCCGCCTTCCTGCCGCGCGGCACCTACGGCGCGACCAAGTCCTGGGTGGTCAACTTCACCCTCGGCATCGCCCGCGACCTGGCCGGCAGCGGCGTCCGCCTCCAGGCCCTGTGCCCCGGCTTCACCCGCACCGAGTTCCACCAGCGGGCCGGCATGGGCACCTCCTCCATCCCCGCCTGGGGCTGGCTCACCGCCGACCGCGTCGTCGACGACTCCCTGCGCGACCTGGCCCGCAACCGCCCGCTCTGCGTCCCCAGCAAGCGCTACCGGGCCGCCGTCGCCGCCGCGCGGCTCCTGCCGCCGGGCGGTCTCGGCAAGCTCTCCAACACGGCGGGCCGCGACTACCGCAAGCCCTAGGAGGGCGGCGGGGCGGGGCGGAACCGGCCGCGCGGCTCCGCCGCGCCCCGGTTCCGCGCCCGCCGCCGTCTCCGCCCTCCTCGCGCGCACCGGCGGGAATGCCCAGAAGCTTAGGTTTGCTAATGGTGAGCAAGGCTCGTTAAACTCGGGTCCGTCCTCGTGCCCACCGACCCCCGGGAGGTCCCCGTGCAGTTGAACCGGATCGACTGGACCCCGCCCGAGGGCCGCTCCGAGCAGCCCGCCCAGGTGCGGCGGATCCTGCGGCTGTTCCGGCCCTACGCCGGGCGGCTGGGCGTGGTGGGGCTGCTGGTCGCGGCGTCCGCCGTGGTCTCGGTGGTGACGCCGTTCCTGCTGCGCGCGGTGCTGGACACCGCGATACCGCAGGGGCGGACGGGGCTGCTGAGCCTGCTCGCGCTCGGCATGATCGCCGCCGCCGTGGTCACCAGCGTGCTGAACGTCCTGCAGACGCTGATCTCCACCACCGTCGGCCAGCGCGTCATGCACGACCTGCGCACCTCCGTCTACCGGCACCTGCAACGGATGTCGCTGGCGTTCTTCACCCGCACCCGCACCGGCGAGGTGCAGTCCAGGATCGCCAACGACATCGGCGGCATGCAGGCCACCGTCACCGGCACCGCCACCTCCCTGGTGTCCAACCTGACGGCGGTGGTGGCCAGCGTGGTCGCGATGGTCGCGCTCGACTGGCGGCTGACGATCGTCTCGCTGCTGCTGCTCCCGGTGTTCGTCTGGATCAGCCGCCGGGTCGGCCGCGAGCGCAAGAAGATCACCGGCGAGCGGCAGCGCCGGCTCGCCGAACTCTCCTCCGCCGTCCAGGAGTCGCTGTCGGTCAGCGGCATCCTGCTCGGCCGCACCATGGGCCGCTCCGACTCGCTGACCCGCGAGTTCGCCGAGCGCTCCGACGACCTGGCCGCCCTGGAGGTGCGCTCCAGCATGGCCGGGCGGTGGCGGATGTCCACCATCGGGATCGTGATGGCCGCCATGCCCGCGCTGATCTACTGGGCGGCCGGCCTGGCCTCCGCCGCCGGGGCGCCGATCGTCTCGCTGGGCACCCTGGTCGCGTTCGTCTCGCTCCAGCAGGGCCTGTTCCGCCCCACCGTCAGCCTGCTGTCCACCGGCGTGGAGGTGCAGACCTCGCTCGCCCTGTTCCAGCGCATCTTCGAGTACCTCGACCTGCCGGTGGAGATCGACGAACCCGAGCACCCCGTCCACCTGGAGGAGATCCGCGGCGACGTCCGCTTCGAGGGCGTCGAGTTCCACTACCGCCCCGACCAGGACCGCCCCACGCTCTCCGGCATCGACCTGGCCGTCCCGGCCGGCGGCTCGCTCGCCGTGGTCGGCGAGACCGGCTCCGGCAAGTCCACCCTCTCCTACCTGGTGCCGCGCCTGTACGACGCCACCGGCGGCCGGGTCCTGATCGACGGGGTGGACGTGCGCGAACTGTCCTTCGGGACGCTGGCCCGCGCCGTCGGCGTGGTCTCCCAGGAGACCTACCTGTTCCACGCCTCGGTCGCCGACAACCTGCGCTTCGCCAAGCCCGACGCCACCGGCGCCGAACTCGTCGAAGCCGCGAGGGCCGCCCGGATCCACGACATGATCGCGGCCCTCCCCGACGGCTACGACACCATGGTCGGCGAGCGCGGCTACCGCTTCTCCGGCGGCGAGAAGCAGCGCCTGGCCATCGCCCGCACCGTGCTGCGCAACCCGCCGGTCCTGATCCTGGACGAGGCCACCAGCGCGCTCGACAACCGCACCGAGCACGCCGTCCAGCAGGCCCTGGACACCCTCGCCGCCGGCCGCACCACCATCACCATCGCGCACCGGCTCTCCACCGTCCGCGACGCCGACCAGATCGCCGTCCTCGACCGCGGCGAGATCGCCGAACTCGGCACCCACGACGAACTGCTCGCCCGCGGCGGCCGCTACGCCGCGCTGCTGGGCCGCGAGGCGCTCCCGGTGCCGGCCGCCTGACCGGGGCGGGCTCACCCCCACGGCCGGAGCTTCTCCGGGTTGCGCACCGCCCAGACGTGGGTGATCCGGCCCCCGGCGGTGCGGAACGCGAGCACCCCGGCCACCGCCCCGTCCACCAGCGCCACCAGCCCGTCCTGCCCGTTGACCGGGCACTCCAGCAGCTCGACCCCGGGCTGCGCGTCCGCGAACGCGGCCACCGCCAGCGCGATCCGCTCACCGCCCGACAGCGGCTCCAGCACGGCCGGAGCCAGCCCGCCGCCGTCGGCCACCACCGTCGCGTCCGGATCCAGCAGCCCCACCAGCGACCTGACGTCCTTCGCCTCCCACGCCCGCTTGAACTCCCGCACCAGCGCGGCCCGCTCACCCGCCGGCGCGGCCGGCGGCCGGGCGTCGCGCACCCGGCGGCGCCCCGAGGCCGCCAACTGGCGGCAGGCCGCCGCCGAACGGCCCACCACCGCCGCCACCTCGGGGAACGGGTACCGGAACACGTCGTGCAGCACGAAGGCGACCCGCTCCGCCGGGGTCATCGACTCCAGCACCACCAGGAACGCCATGTGCACCGACTCGTCCAGGGTGATCCGGTCCGCCGGGTCCCCGGCCGGGTCCGACCCGTACGGCCCGCCCGGCACCGGCTCCGGCAGCCACGCCCCCACGTACCGCTCCCGCCGCACCCGGGCCGAACCCAGCAGGTCCAGGCAGATCCGCCCGGCGACCGTGGTCAGCCACCCGCCCGGCGCGGCCACCTCCGCCCGCCGCCGCTCCGGCAGCGCGTACCAGCGGGCGTACGTCTCCTGCACCACGTCCTCGGCGTCGGCCAGCGAGCCGAGCAGCCGGTACGCCAGGTTGGTCAACCGCCGCCGCTCGGCCGCCACCACGCGCAGCGCCTCGTCCCGCCGCCGTTCCACGGTCTCTCCCACGTGCCCTCCTCCGTCGCTCCCGTCCCCCCTATGACCGGACAGCGCCCCGGAACGTGACATCCGGCCCCCGCCTCACACTCCGCGCGGCCGTTTCGTCGTACCGGGAGAAGGACACCGACGGACGGAGAGAGAGCGATGAACGACTTCCGAGCGGTCGCGGACCGGGTGGAGATCCAGGCCCTGCAGGCCGAGTTCACCGACGCGGCGATGATGCGCGACCGCGCGCGGCTCGCCGCGCTGTTCACCCCCGACGGGGTGCTGCGGATGCCCGACGTCCCGGTCGAGCTGACCGGCCCCGAGCAGATCCGGGTAGGCGGCGAGAAGCTCCAGGAGCAGTGGGAGTTCTTCGTGCAGAACACCCACCCCGGCACCGTCCGGATCGACGGCGACACCGCCACCGGCCGGGCCCACGTGCACGAGGTGGTCCGGCTGCGCGACGACCGCCAGGGCATCAACTACGCCATCTACCACGACCGCTACCGGCGTACCCCGGACGGCTGGCGGTTCACCGAACGGGTCTACGAGATCCGCTACCTGGACACCAGCCCGCTCGCCGGCTCCGCCCCCGGCACCACCCGCCCCTCCCACACCGCCCCCGCCACCGAGGACCGGCTCCAGCGGGCCGCCGCCGCCCTGGCCGGGCACGGCTTCGGCGTCGAGATCCTGGACGACGCGAAGGCCGCCCGGGCCCGGGTCGGGGAGCTCCTCCCGCCCGGCGCGAGCGTGCTCACCACCGCCAGCGAGACGCTCCGGCTCTCCGGCATCGAGGAGGACGTCAACGGCCGCCCGGGCGCGGTGAAACCCCGGCTGCTCGCCCTGGACCGGGAGCGCGAGGCCGGCGAACTGCGCCGCCTGCTCGCCACCCCCGACACCGTCCTGGGCAGCGTCACCGCCCTGGTGGAGACCGGCACCCTGGTGATCGCCTCCGGCACCGGCAGCCAACTGCCCGCCCACGGCGGCGGCGCGGGCCACGCGATCTGGGTGGTCGGCGCGCAGAAGCTCGTCCCCGACCTGCCCGCCGCCCTGCGCCGCGTCCACGAGCACGCCCTCCCCCTGGAGAGCGCCCGCACCGAGGCCGCCTACGGCCAGCCCAGCGCCGTCAACCAACTCCTGGTGCTGCACGCCCCGCCCCGCTTCACCCGCGGCACCGTCCTGCTGCTGCGCGAGGCCGTCGGCTACTGAGGACGGCACCGGCCCCGGGCGCGCGCCGTGCGCCCGGGGCCGGGAGTGGGGACGGCGTCAGCCGCGGAAGCCGGCCGAGCGCTCCGGGGAGGCCTCGGCCAGGGCCTTGGTGACGGCCTCGACGCCGGCGCGCAGGCCGTAGACGGGGGTGTCGGGCTGCTGGCGCCAGGAGTCGTCGATGCCGCCCGCGTCGACCGTGTCGAAGCCGAGGGCGTCGATCAGCTCGCGCACCACCTGCTTGGCGGCCGGGTCGTCGCCCGCCACCGGGAGGGCGATCCGCTCCGGGTCGCCGGCCGGGCGCGGGGCGTCCAGGATGTCCTGGGCGTAGGTGCCGTTGAACGCCTTGACCACGGGGTGGCCGAGCTGCCGCTCGACCCAGCGGCTCTCGGTCAGCCCCTCGTCCTCGATGGCGGCGATCCGGCCGTCCCGCTGCTGCGGGTAGTAGTTGTTGGTGTCGAGCAGGACGAAGCCCTCGGCGGCGCCCTCCAGCAGGTCCTTCGGGAGGTCGGGCAGGTTCTTCAGCGGGATGGTCACCACGACCAGCTCCGCGCCGTTCGCCGCCTCGGAGGCCGCCACGGGTGTCGCGCCGGTCTCGGCGGCCAGCTCGGCCAGCGTCTCGGGGCCGCGCGAGTTGGCCACCGAGACCTGGTGGCCGAGCGCGGTGAGGCGGCGGGTCAGGTTGCCGCCGATGTTGCCCGCGCCGATGATGCCGATCTTCATGGAACGCACTCCGTTCGGTCCGTTTCGCGGGCGCCGGGAGGACGCGCCCACGAGGATGCCGAACAGGCGGGGCCGCGCGGTTGTTCCCGCGCGGCCCGGACGGGTGACGGACCGGCTGACGCGGCGTCAGGCGGGCGTCGGACGGGCGTCAGGCGGCCTTGGGGGACTCGTTGTACTGCTCGGCGAGCTCCTGGCCGGAGAGCGCCTGGATGGCGGCCATCACCTCGTCGGTGACCTGGCGGCGGGCCTTGGCCGAGCGGGCCTGCCCGTGCAGGTCGTCGAAGCGCAGCGGCTCGCCGAACTTCACGCTGATCTTCCGCAGCCGGGGGATCCGCTTGCCGACCGGCAGGATGTGCTGCGGCCCCTCCAGGGCGACCGGCACCACCGGGACGCCGGCGGTCAGCGCCAGCCAGGCCACGCCGGTCTTGCCGCGGTACAGGCGGCCGTCCAGCGAGCGGGTGCCCTCGGGGTAGATGCCGAACGCCCGGCCGGAGTTCAGGATCTCCAGGCCCTCGTCCAGCGAGGCGGTGGCGGCCCGGACGCTGCCGCGCTCCACCGGGACGGCGTTGATCACGTGGGTGAAGAAGAACCGGGAGACCGCGCCCTTGAAGCCGGTGCCGGTGAAGTACTCGGCCTTGGCCAGGAAGAACACCTGGCGCGGTGCCGCCAGCGGGATCACCACGCTGTCGACGAACGACAGGTGGTTGCTCGCCAGGATCACCCCGCCCTTGCGCGGCACGTTCTCCAGGCCCTCGATCGTCGGCCGGTACAGGGCCTTCGCGAGCGGCTTGAGCACGAGCTTGGTGACGAGGTCGATCACGGTGTGGCCCTCCCTGGCCGAAAAACGGTTCCGACCGGGGGACGTCCCCGGCCGGGGTCTCGCCGCGGGGGCGAGGCGCGCGGCTCGGACTGGGCCGGACCACTGGGCAACGGACCGCAGACTACGACATGCACCCCGCCGTGCGCCCGCACCCGCCGCCATCGCGCGCTGCGATCCTGGTCACGCCCGGATGCCGGACGGACCGGCGTTCGAAGGGTGAGACGGCAGGTCAGGCGCGGACCGGGAAGATCCGGCTGACCACCCGTTCGGCGGCCCGGCCGTCGTCCCACGGGCAGAACCGCTCCCGGAAGCGCCGTCTGGCCTCCGGCTCCGGGTCGCCCGCGAGCAGCGCCCCGGCGAGCGCCTCCTGGTCGGTGGTGACCGCGCCGGGCGGTTCCTCCATCAGGTCGAAGTAGACGCCGCGGACCTCCTGGTACTCCTCCCAGTCGGGGGCGTACACGGCGATCGGGCGGTCCAGCACCGCGTAGTCGAACATCATCGACGAGTAGTCGGTGACCAGGGTGTCCGCGGCCAGGTAGAGGTCCTCGACCGAGGGGTGGTCGGAGACGTCCAGCAGGGTCGCCGAGCCCGGGGCGGCGGTCAGGTCGCCCGCGCCGCCGTCGTGGAAGTAGTGGGTGCGCACCAGCACCGTCCAGCCGGGGCCCAGCCGCTCGGCCAGCGCGGGCAGGTCCAGCAGCGGCAGGTAGCCGCCGCGCGACTCGCGGTGGGTCGGCGCGTACAGCACGGTGCGCTGCCCGTCGGCGATGCCCAGCGCCCGGCGGGCGTCCACGCACTGCTCGGGGGTGGCCAGCACCAGGCGGTCGTTGCGCGGGTAGCCGGTGTCCAGGATCTGGTAGGTGCCGGGGAAGGCCCGGGCGAAGTGCTTGCTGGTGTGCGGGTTGGGCGAGACCAGGTAGTCCCAGCGCCCGACCACCTCGCGCAGCCGCTCGAAGTCCATCCCGTCCGCGGCCAGCGGCCGGTCCACCAGGTCCATGCCCATCGCCTTCAGCGGCGTGCCGTGCTGGGTCTGCACGTGCACGGTGCCGGTGCGCTTGGTCATGGTGTGCGGGAAGTTGACGTTGTTGACGAAGTACTTGGCGGTGGCCATCACCTTCAGGTACGCGGGCGTGTTGACGATCACGTACGGCACCCCGGCGGGCAGCGTGGCGGCCCGTTCGGCGTTCTCCACCACCCACACCCCGCGCACCTGCGGGGCCAGCTCCCTGGCCTTGGCGTAGATCGCCGCCGGGTTGCAGGCGTACCCGCGGTGCCAGTACGCCGCGTACACCGCCAGGTTCTGGTCGATCGGCAGCCGCTTGAAGGCGTTGTACGCGGTGAACCTGGCCCCGCTGCGGACGACCTTCTTCACGCCGGGCGCCACCGCCCTGGTGCCGCGCTTCACCGCGCCGGGCAGCCGGCCGCCGCGGCGCAGCTCGGCGTAGGCGCGCCGGGAGCCGCGGGCGGCCAGCCGGTACTGGACGCCGCGCACGCCGGCGGGGTACTGGTAGCCGGCCGGGCGGTGCTTGGCGAAGTGGCCGGTGATCCGGGCGAAGAACTCGGGGCGCAGCTCGACCGGGACCAGCCCGGGGGTGTCGTAGACGGTGAGCGCCTGCTTGACGGTGCGGTCGAAGACCAGGGTGCGCAGGGCGTCCGCGCGCTCGTTCCGGTCCAGGAAGGCGAAGATCGCGTCGTACTGGGCGAAGGCGTCGGCGTGCTTGGCGGAGGCGGTGGCGGTGATCGCGCCGGGGCGGCCGCGCCGGTAGTTGTAGCAGGGCCGGTCGAGGTAGAGCAGCCGGTCGGCGGCCAGCAGCAGCGGGTAGGTGACCGAGATGTCCTCGTAGTGGCCGCGGCCGAAGTGGACGTCCAGGCCGAGCAGGTACGCGCGGCGCATCACCTTGTTCCACACCGCGAGCACCGCGTTGAACAGCGCCGGGTGCTCGGCGGCGGTGCAGCCGGAGACCAGCGGCGAGCCGGCCAGCACCTTGCGCCACGGGTTCGGCTCCCGGCCGCCGTCGGGGTAGACGTGGGTGAAGTCGGTGAGCAGCACGTCGGCCGGCACCTCGCGGGCGGTCTCGGCGCGCAGCTCGGCCAGGACGGCGTCGATGCTGCCCTCGGGCAGCCAGTCGTCGCTGTCGACGAACCAGACGTAGGTGCCGGTGGCCTCCGCCAGGCCGGCCGTGCGGGCGCCGCCCAGCCCTTGGTTCTCGGCCAGGTGCAGCACCCGCATCCGGGGGTCGCCGGCGGCGTGCGCGTCGAGCAGGGCGCCGCAGTTGTCGGGGGAGCGGTCATCCACCGCGATCAGCTCGACCTCGCCGGGGGCCGCGCCCTCCGCCCGGAGCGAGTCCAGGCACTGCGGCAGGAAGCGCTCCACGCCGTGAACGGGCAGGACGATGCTGAGCAGGGGTGGCACGTGCGTTCACTCCGCGAAGGGATGGAGGTGGCTGCCGGCGGTCGCCCGGTACGCACACTCTACCGAGCGGGCCTGGACGGTCCCTGGGAGCGGGCCGGAGGAAGGCCGGAGGAAGGGCCGGGGGAGGCCGGAGGGAGGGGACCGCCGGGCCGCGGCACCCCGGGCGCAGGTGGTCGGGGTGACCGGGGTGTCGCGGACGGCGGAAACGCGACCGCCGGTGCCGCGCCGTACCAGCGGCGGCACCGGCAGCCCGGTTGGCGGTCCGACCGACCCTCAACGATCGACCGCCGGTCCGTCCACCACGTCGGAGTCTGGCCGCCGCAGCGTCGAGACGGCCGGACAGTGACTCACTGTGGTGTCGGAAGCATAACGGGATGGTCGGACGATCCGTTCATACTCGAAATCATCCGACCGGGGAGGGGTGGGTCTTCCCCGGCCATCCCGTGTCGATACAGATATTGCTTGGAGGTTTCGGCCGCGTCAATCCCTCGTATGTGTTCAATTTCTGAACTCAAGGTGTCATCTCCGCGCGGGCGGGCGTCCGTGCGCCCGGCGCACCCGCCGTCGGCGGCGCGCTCCGGCAACGCCCCGGACCGCCGCAGAGCCCAACACCCGGGTCGTGCTTGGATGGTGCACCACCAACCGATGCGCAGTCGTGACCGAGACCACCGAGTCCTGGTGCGGCGTCAGTTCCGTTCGCGCGATACGGTGGCAGAACACCAGGACGGTTGCGTGAAGGCCGTCATAGCCGGATAGTCTTCGCCTCACGGCCCTGGCGCCTCGTAGGGGTGGGAAACAAGATGGAACAGATGCAAGTGCGACCGCGGCCCCGGGTGCCCGCGATCCAGTGCGGTGTCGGCACGACCGGCCGCCGGATCGACCGACACCTGGCCGTCCTCGGCGCGCCGGCGCTGCCGGTGGTGGACACGGCGGAGGCCCTCGGCCTGATAAGGGAGCTGACCCCGCGCGGGCCCGGCGCCCCCGCACCGGCCGCCTCCCCGCGCCGCAGCGCCCGGGTCTCCCTGATGGCGCCGTTGCGCCGCCTGAAGCGGAGCCTGTTCGGCAGCCGGGGCTGACCCGGGGCGGGTGATCCCGCCCGGGCGGTCCGCCGCCCGCTGCCGTGACCCGACGGACGGGGAGTCCGTCGGGCTTTCGGCGTCTCCGCGTGCACCCCCCGGGGGAGGGCCGCGCACCGCCCCGCCGGTCCCGGCACGGGGTGGCGGCCCGCTGGCGCGCCCTGGCGGTCGGGTGGCGTTCGGCCGCCGCCCCTACGAGGCGCGCCGCAAGATCGGCCAGGATGGCTCCATGTCCGACACCTTCCACACCCAGACGATCGACATCGCCACCGGCCGCGACGAGGTCGCCCTCGACGTCACCGACCGCTGCCACGCCTTCCTGAGGGAAGTCGCCGGCGGCCGTGACGGACTGCTCAACGTCTTCGTCCCGCACGCCACCGCGGGCATCGCCGTGATCGAGACCGGCGCCGGCAGTGACGACGACCTGCTCGCCACCCTGCGCGAGCTGCTGCCCGCCGACGACCGCTGGCACCACCGCCACGGCAGCCCCGGCCACGGCCGCGACCACGTCCTGCCCGGCCTGGTCGCCCCGCACGCCACCCTGCCGGTGATCGGCGGCCGGCTCGCCCTGGGCACCTGGCAGTCCGTCGTCCTGATCGACACCAACGGCGACAACCCGCAGCGCAAGCTCCGCCTCTCCTTCCTCGGCTGACGGCCCGTCCGCAGGTCACGGCGGTGCGGTGGGCGCCGCTGGGCCGGGCGGACGCGGCCCGTGCCGTGCCGGCGCGCGCCCCCGACGGGCCCCTGGCCCGCCGCCCCGCAACCCGGAGGCCACCCCCGTCCGGTACTTCCCCTCGACTTCGCGCCGCTGGTCACCGCCGCGCCGAACTCCCGGGACGCCCGCCCCGGGCCCCGATCGGCGTCTTCGCCCCGCTGGTCGGCCGGACCGGCAGCCGGGGCGCCCCGCTCTCCGGCCGGGCCCGCCTGCCGTCGGCAGGCCGGCCGCGTCGAACGCGGCCGAGCCTGGACGAGCCCCGGGGCGAAGACGCCGATCGTGGTGGACGCCGAACGGACCGTCCACGCCGAGCACTTGCTGCGCCGGTGCCGGTGCCGGTGCCGCCCGTCGGATAGCCGCCGTCCGGCCCGGCGTACCCTGTCCGGTATGGGAGAGCAGCAGCCGTCCGAGACCGAGAACCGGACCTGGCCCGTCACCGACCAGGTCTGCGAGGTGTCCGCCGACCCCGAGCAGTCGCTGCGCGGGCTGCGGCCCGGCGGGACGGGGGAGCGGGCCGCGTGCGTGCTGTGCGGCGAGGAGACCGAGTACCCGGCGGACGCGCCCGGCAGCCCGCTGTGCCCCGTCTGCACCTGGCAGCAGGCCCAGCGGGCCGCCTGCTCCGGCTGACCGGGGTGCCCGCCCCCGCCGCGCCGCCCGGTCCGGCCGTCCACGGGCGCCTGGAGCGGCCGCACGCCACCCTCGCCTACAGCACCGCCGGCGGCTCCGGCCCGCTCGCCGTGCACGCCCACGGGGCGCTCTCCAGCCGGGCGCACGAACGGCGGGCCGGGCTGTTCGACTGGGCGGCCCTCACCGCGACGCACCGGCTGGCCCGGTACGACGCGCGCGGGCACGGTGAGTCGACCGGCCGGCCCGACCCCGCCGACTACCGCTACCCCGCCCTCGCCGCCGACCTGCTCGCGCTCTGCGACCACCTCTCGCCCGACGCGCCCGTCACCGCGCTCGGCGCGTCCATGGGCGCCGCCACCGTGCTGTGGGCCGCGCTGGAGCGCCCCGAACGCTTCGACCGCCTGGTGCTGGCCGTGCCCGCCGTCGCCTGGGCGGCCCGGGAGCCCCGCCGCAGCGGGCTGCGGGCCGCCGCGACGCTGGTCGAACGGCGCGGCCGGGCCGCGCTGGACGCCGCCGCCCGGCTGTCCGGGCCGCCCGCCGTCCTCGCCGAAGTCCCGCAGTACACCACCGAGTTCGACCTCCCCGAAGCGCTCCTCCCGGCCGCACTGCGGGCCGCCGCCGACTCCGACCTGCCCGCCCCCGGGACGCTGCGCGACCTCCCGCACCCCGTCCTCCTGCTCGCCTGGGACACCGACCCCCTGCACCCCCTCGCCACCTCCCGCACCCTGGCCGCCCACCTCCCGAACGCCCGCCTGCACGTCTCGCACACCCTCGCCGAGGTGCGGAACTGGGACGGCCTGGCGGCGGCCTTCCTGGCCGGATGAACACGGCCCGGCGGCCCGGCCGGGAGGGCGGAGCAGATCGTTCGGGCGGGCTACTGGATGCGCAGGTGCCGGTCGCCGAAATCCGCGACCAAGTGGAGTCGGCCGCCGAGTGCTTCGACGTACTCGCGGAGCGTGCCGAGGGAGGTGCCCTCCAGGTCGCCGCGCTCCAGCCGGGACACGTTGGGCTGGGTGATACCGATCAGCTCCGCCACCTCGGTCTGGGTCAGGTCCTGCTCCCGGCGGATCTCGGCCAGGCGGTAGGCGCGCACTTCGGCGTCCAGCCTGGCGCGGTGCGCCGTCACCCGGTCCTCGTCGGTGACGACCTCGGCCCGGACTTCCTTCCAGGATCTGGCCATGGCTACTCGCCCTCCTTGAGCGCGTCGAGATGCCGGTCGAACCGGGCATCCGCGATCGGGATGTTCACGTCGTCCACCGGTTCCACTGCCCGGACTCGTCGCCTGCCACCAGCAGGACGGCGAGCTTGTCGATGGCGGCGGCGGCCTGGTCCGCGACCTCTGGTTCGTCCGCACTCGGCCTGACGAACCAGGCATCTACCGCTTCGTGCAGTGGTACTTCCCATGTCACGGCAGGATTATGCGTGGCAAGTTATATGCGCTGCAAGTTATTCCCGCAGGTAGGGGTGGGTGTGTCGGTCAGGCGTCCTCGCGGGTGGTGTGGTGGACGGTGGAGCCGGTGCGGTGCTTGCGGACCAGGAGTTGGGCGGGGATGCGGGTGCGCAGGTCGGGGACGTGGCTGACGATGCCGACGGCGCGGTCGCGTTCGCGGAGGGAGTCGAGGACGTCCATGACCTCTTCGAGGGCGTTCTCGTCGAGGGTCCCGAAGCCCTCGTCGATGAAGAGGGTGTCCAGGGGCATGCCGCCGGCCTCGTCGGTGACCACGTCGGCGAGGCCGAGGGCGAGGGCGAGGGAGGCGAAGAAGGACTCGCCGCCGGAGAGGGTGGCGGTGTCGCGTTCGCGGCCGGTCCAGGCGTCGACGACGTGCAGGGACAGGCCGGAGCGCTTGGTGCCGGAGACCAGGCCGTCGCTGTGGACCAGGGTGTAGCGGCCGCCGGACATCTTCAGCAGGCGGCGGGTGGCGGCGGCGGCGACCTGCTCCAGGCGGGCGGCCAGCACGTAGGACTCCAGGCGCATCCGCAGCGCGTTCTCGGCGGGGGCCCCGGCCAGCAGGGCGGCCAGCCGGCTGATCCGGGCGTGGGCGTCCAGGACGGGGGCGAGCTCGGCGGCCAGCGCGGCCAGGTCGCGGCCGATCCGGGACAGGTCGGCGACCCGGCGGCGGGCGGTGTGGTCGGCGGTGTGCGCCGCGGCGAGGAGCTCGTCGGCCCGGGCCGCCTCGGCCCGGGCGGATTCGGCCTCGGCGGGCGGGAGTTCGGCGGCGGCCCGCAGCGCGGGGTCGGCGAGCTGGGCGGCGGCCAGGTCGAGGTCGGCGTCGAGCTGTTTGAACTTCCGCCGCAGCGCGTCCAGTTCGTACGGGGGCAGGGCGGCCGCGTCGAGTGCCGCCAGGTCGGCGAAGCCCGCGTCGCGGGCGGCGCGGCGCAGTGCCTCGGCGCTCTCGTCGCGGTGGGCGCGGGCGGCGGCGGTGGCCCGGGTGGCGTCCAGGACGGCGGTGGTGGCGGCGGCCAGCGCGGTGACGGCGGCGGTGCGGGCGGCGACGGACGGGGCGTCGCCCCGGGCGGCGTCGATCCGCTGCTTCAGGTCGGTGAGTTCGGCGTCCAGGGCGGCCAGTTGGCCGGTGGTCAGGGAGATCTGGTGGTTGGCCTGGTGGAGCTGCTCGCGCTGGTCGGCGCCGTCGCGCTCCAGCTGTTCGAGCTGCTGGCCGAGCGGCAGCCAGCGTTCCGCCGCGCGCAGGGTCTCCTTCTGCCTGAGCGCCGACTCGCGGATCGCGGCGTCGAGTTCGCCGAGCGTGCGGCCGCCGGCGGCGGCCTCGGCCGCGGCGGCCGATGCCGTGACGGTGCTCAAGTGGTCCGTGGCGGTGGCGAGTTCGGCCTCGGCGGCGTGCTGGGCGGCGCGGGCGCGGCGCTCGTCCTCGGCGGTGACCTGGTCGGCGGAGGGTTCGGCGGGGGCCGGGTGCTCGGGCGAGCCGCAGACCCGGCAGGGGGTGCCGGGGGTCAGGGCGGCGGCCAACTCGGCTGCCATGCCGGCGAGTCGGCGCTCCTGGAGGTCCAGGGTGCGCTGCCGGGCGTCCTGCGCGGCGTCGGTGCGCGAGCGGACGGCGTCCCGGGCGGCGGCGAGGTCGTCCAGCAGCCGCAGGTGCCGGTCGGCGGACTGCCGCTGCTCCAGCAACTCCTGGTGCTTTGCGGCCAGTTGCTCCAGTTCGGTGCGGGCCTCGCGGGCCGCCTCGCGTTCCTGCCGGAGGCGTTCGCGGCGGTCCTCGAAGTCCTCCAGCCAGCTGCGGGAGTCGGCCGCGAGGTCGTCCGCGCCGTCCCGTCTGCGGGCCAGTTCGGCGCGGTCGGCGAGCAGCGCGCGGTAGCGGGCCTCGTCCGCTCCGGCGGCCTCCAGCCGGCCCGTCTCGGCGCGCAGCACCCCTTCGGCGGACCGCAGTTCGTCGATGCCGTCGAGCGGCCCGGCCCAGCCGGCGGCGGCCGCCCGGGCGGCCAGCTCGGCGCGGCGGGCGCCCTCCTCGGCGGTGGCGGCGGCCAGCGCGGCCAGTGCGGCGCGGTGCGGGGCGCGCAGCGGGGCCGGGCCCTCGGCGGCCAGCGCGGCGTCCAGCCGGGCCCGTTCCGGGGCCGAGCGGGCGGCCTGGTCGGTGAGCCGCAGCCGCTCCTGCTGGGCCAGCCGGTGGCGCGACTGCCGCTCGGCCAGGGCGCGGTGCCGCTCCAGGCGCTCGCGGGCGGCGGCCCGGCCGGCCTCGGCGGCGGCCAGCCGCAGCGCGGCGGCGTCGGCCCGCTCGGCGGCTTCGGCGCGCAGCAGCGCCGCCCAGCCCAGCACCTCGGCGATCGGGGCGTCCTCGCCGGGGCGGTGGGCGGCGGCGCCCGCCGCGAGCGGCCCGGCGGCCTCCTCGGCGCGGGCGGTCAGGGCGTGCACCCGCTGCCGGCCGCCCTGCACCTCGCGCTCGTGGCGCAGCCGCAACTCGGCCGTCCAGCGTTCCAGTTGCTCGAAGCGGCCGGTGTCGAAGAGCCGGCCGAGCAGTTCGGCGCGCTGCTTGGAGTCGGCCCGCAGGAAGCGCGCGAAGTCGCCCTGCGGGAGCAGTACCACCTGGCAGAACTGGTCGCGGCTCATGCCCAGCAGCCGGGTCAGCTCCTCGCCGGCCTCCTGGTGCGAGCGGCTGACCGCCACCCAGCCGGGCTCGCCCTCCCCGGCGTCGGCGGCCCACTCGCGCAGCAGGGTCTGCGCCTTCTCCGGGGTCAGGCCGGTGCCGCGCTTCTTCGGCCGCCACTGCTCGGGGCTGCGGGTGATCTCCAGGCGCCGCCCGCCGAGGGTGACCTCCAGCACCACCTCGGTGCGCACGCCCGGTTCGGCGTGGTCGCTGCGCACCCCGTTGCTCTTGCGGGTGCCCGGCAGTTCGCCGTACAGCGCGTAGCAGACCGCGTCCAGCACGCTGCTCTTGCCCGCGCCGGTCGCCCCGCGCAGCAGGAACAGGCCGGCGGCGGAGAGCCGGTCGAAGTCGATCCGCTCGGTGCCCGCGAACGGCCCGAAGGCGGTGAGGGCGAGCCGGTGCAGCCTCATCGGACGTGCTCCAGGAGGAAGTCGGGCTCCGGGGCGGAGCGGGGGAGGCGGCGGGGCGTCACCGGGCGTTCTCCTCGGCCCGGCCGGCCGCCGTGCGGCGCACCGACTCCAGGCCCTCCAGCAGCCAGGCCTGCTCGGCCCCGTCCAGTTCGCGGCCGGGGCGGACGTGGGCGACGAAGCCCTCCACCACCTCCCGGTCGGTGCGCCCGCGCACCCGCTGGGCGTAGGAGGCGCCGTCGGCCCGCTCGCCGCCCTCCGGTTCGAACAGCAGTTGCAGGGTGTGCGGGAAGCGCTCCCGCAGCCGCTCCATCGCGTCGGCCGGGCGGACCGGGTCGGTCAGCGTGGCCTGCACCCAGCGGTCGACGGCGTACTCGTGCTCCGCGGCGGCCAGCAGGTCGTCCAGCCGGCCCCTGAGCCGCGCCAGCCGGCGCGGCACCGGGCAGTGCACCCGGCGCGCCTCGACGGCGCCCGCCGCGTCCAGGTCGACCAGCCACATCGACTTCTCGTGCTTCGCCTCGGAGAAGGAGTACGCCAGCGGGGAGCCGGAGTAGCGCAGGTGCGGGGCGAGCGTCTGGCAGCCGTGCAGGTGGCCGAGCGCCGCGTAGTGCACGCCGTCGAACACCGAGGCGGGCACCGACTGCACGCCGCCGACCGCGATGTCCCGCTCGCTGTCGCTGGCCGTGCCGCCGGTGACGAAGGCGTGCGCCAGCACCACCGCTCGGGTGCCCGCGGGGCGGGTGGCCAGGTCGGCGCGGACGCCGTCCATCGCCGCGGCCAGCACCTGCTCGTGGCCGCCCTTCTCCAGGCCGAGCCGCTCGCGGACCAGGGCCGGCTCCAGGTAGGGCAGCCCGTACACGGCGACCGGGCCGTGCGCGTCGGACAGCAGCACGGGCTCGGCCAGCGCGCCGGGGTCGGTGCGCAGGTGGATGCCGGCCCGGTCGATCAGCCGGGCGGCGGTGCCCAGGCGGCGGGCCGAGTCGTGGTTGCCGGAGATGAACACGGCGGGCACGCCCAGTTCGGCCAGCCGCCACAGCGCCTCGTCGAACAGCGCCACCGCCTCCAGACCGGGCAGCGCCCGGTCGTAGACGTCCCCCGCGACCAGCACCGCGTCGACCCGCTCGGCGGTGACCGTCTCCACCAGGTGGTCGAGGAAGGCCCGCTGGGCGCCGTGCAGGTTCTCCCGGTGGAAGGACCGGCCCAGGTGCCAGTCCGAGGTGTGCAGCAGCCTCACTCCGCCACTCCCCGCCGCATCCCGCGCCGCCCCTCGTCGATCCGGTGTTCCGGTACGAGTATCACAGGTGCCGGACACCGCTCCGGGCCGGTCCCTTAGCAGACCCGGTGACCCGGGTGGCGGTCGGGGCTGTTCATCGGTCGGGTGTTCGGGGAAGATCATCAGATGGTGCGGCGGCGACCGGGAGAGCGGAGGGAGCGGGATGGGCATCGAGTACAGCCCGGAGATCTCCGAACTGCTCGGACGGGTGCGCCGCCGCCCCAACGCGGGCTGGCCGTGGCGGCCGGGGGAGCAGGTGCCGGCCGGGCTGACGGTCAAGCAGTCCTGGGGGTGGCTGTTCGCACCGGACGGGCGGGTGCTGACGCTGGTGAACCCGCGTGACGGCGTGGTCAGCCTGCCGGGCGGCTCGCTGGAGCCGGAGGACGCGGGCGACCCGGGGCGGGCGCTGGCCCGGGAGGCCGCCGAGGAGGCGCAGGCGCTGATCGAGGGCCCGGTCTACCTCGGGTACCTGTACGACCGGGTCGGCTCGGCCAACGGCGGGCACGAGTGCGCCCGGGTGCGGATGGCCGCGGCGCTGCGCGGGGTGGGCCCGTCGGTGCCGGACCCGGCCTCGGGGCGGCACTACCGGCGGCTGCTGCTGGCGCCCGGCCTGGCGGTCGAACTGCTCGGCTGGGGGGCGCCGGGGCTGCGGCAGGCCCGGGCGGCGGTGGCGGCGGCCGCGCGGTGGGGCGTGCCGCCGCGCGCGGACGAGACGATCGAGGAACTGCCGCCCGCGGGCTGCCGGTTCCGCTGAGCCGGGCGGAACGGACCCGCCGGGCGGAACGGACCCGCCGGACGCCGCCCGAGGCCCGGGCCGGTCACCCGCCGTCATTCCCGCAGCCCAGGTCAGGCGTACGTCTGCGCGCGTAGCGGGGATTGGGGCCCCGTTCGCTGAGTGTTCGTCAACTTCTTTGGCATGACCGCTTCCCCGCGGGGCTACCGACTGGTATCCAATGTGTGGCCTGCGTCACTCTTGGAGGATCCAGATGTCCCGCTTCCGTGCCGTACCCGTCGCGCTCATCGCGGCGGCCCTGTCCCTGACCACCGTCGCCGCCGCCACCCAGGCGAGCGCCGCCGGCGTCAACTACGCCGCGCTCGGCGACTCCTACTCGGCCGGCGTCGGCTCCGGCAGCTACACCAGCGAGAGCGGCAGTTGCAGCCGCAGCACCAAGGCGTACCCGTACCTGTGGAAGACCGCGCACGCGCCCACCTCGTTCTCCTTCGCGGCCTGTTCGGGCGCGAAGACCGACGACGTGATCGCCAACCAGCTGGGCGTGCTGAACAGCTCGACCACGCTGGTGTCCCTCACCATCGGCGGCAACGACGCGGGCTTCGCCTCGACCATGCAGACCTGCGTGCTCGACAGCGAGAGCGCCTGCCTGAGCGCGGTGAGCGCGGCCAAGAGCTACGCCACCAACACCCTGCCGGGCAAGCTCGCCAACCTGTACGGGCAGATCAAGGCGAAGGCGCCCAACGCGAACGTGGTGGTGCTGGGCTACCCGCACCTCTACCAGGTGCCCGGCTCCTGCATCTTCGGCATCTCCGACACCAAGCGGACCGCGATCAACGGCGCGGCGGACACCCTGGACACGGTGATCGCCAAGCAGGTGGCCGCCGCCGGGTTCACCTTCAAGGACGTCCGGTCGGCCTTCGCCGGGCACGAGATCTGCGGCTCCTCCACCCAGTGGCTGAACAGCACCACGCTGCCGATCAGCGACAGCTACCACCCCAACGCCAACGGCCAGTCCGGCGGCTACCTGCCGCTGTTCAGCGCGGCCGCCTGAGGCACCGCGGACAGTGGCGTGACGTCCCCGGGGGACGGATGACCGGTGGCCGGGCTCCTCGCGGGAGCCCGGCCACCGGCGTTCCCCCGCCCGGGGGTCAGCGCAGGTGGTCGCCGAGCGCCGCGGGCTTCAGACCGGCCTGCGCGGCCGCGTCCAGGGCGCGCTGCAGGTCGCTCACCAGGGTGTCGGTGAAGTGCAGGATGATGACGTCGCCGGAGCGCAGCGGGCCGGGGTGGGAGATGTCCGAGGCGCCCCAGCCGAAGTCGGCGGAGGCGGTGACCAGGTACTTCATGCCGCAGTTCGCGGCGGCCTGCCGGAGGTCGGCGTTCACCGCGAAGTACGGGGGCCGCAGCAGCGTCGGGACGGTGCCGTAGCGGGCGGTGACGGCGTCCCGGGCGTCGCAGACCTCGGCCTGCTGCTCGGCGGGCGACAGCGTGGTCAGGTCCCGGTGCGAGACGCCGTGGTCCTCGATCGTCGAACCGGGCACGGCGGTGGCCCGGGCGAAGTAGTCGGGTTCGAAGCCCTCCGGCATCGGCAGCGGGAACGCGGTGACCGGGACCTTCCGGTCGGCGATCAGCCGCACGGCCGCCGGGTCGCGGGTCCAGCCGTCGTCGATGGTGACGAAGACGACCCCGTCCTCGGTCGGCGCGCTCTGGACCAGCGGCGCGGGCGCCGGGCTGTCGCCGGTGACCGACACGTCGTCCACCGAGACCGGGCCCTGCCCGTACCAGCCGTGCGCGTACAGCCGCACCGAGGCGGTGGCCGCGCCGGTGGTGAAGGTGGTGCTCAGCCGCTGCCAGCCGTCGCCGGTGGACGCCGTCCAGGCCGGGGGGACGTCGTGGCCGGTGCCGCTCGCGCCCAGGAAGGCGTACGAGCCGTGCACCCAGGCGCTGTAGGTGTAGGTGGTGTTCGGGCGCACCGCGAGGGTCTGCTCGCACCGGCCGGTGGAGTCGTCCGAGGCGGGGGTGATCGCCAGGGCCGATCCGCCGGTGCGGGCGGCGGCGGTGACCGCGCCCTCGCCGGCTGCGCAGTGCCAGCCGGGGATCGAACCCCAGTCGGCCAGCGGCAGGGTGGGGATCTCGAAGCCCGGGTTGGTGGCCAGGTTCGGGGCGGGGGCCGGTGCGTCCGCGCGTGCGGTCGGCGCGGTGGCGAGGGAGGCCAGCGCGGCGGTGGCGGCGAGGGCCGCGAGACGGCGGCGGGCGGAACCGATCACGGGTCAACTCCATGGTGGGGGACGGGCGGAGGAGTGACTCCCGGAGGGGCGGGGGTCGGGTGGGGGCCCTGCCGCACCAGGCCGGTGCACACAATGGACTGGACCAATCACGGTGGTCAAGCGGAATCGCCCGACCGGCGGCCGAGATCGGTCAACCGGCGTAGAGCTCCTCGATGTCCTCCGCGTAGCGCTCCGCCACCGCCGCCCGCCGGATCTTCAGCGAGGGCGTCAGCAGCCCGTCCTCCAGCGAGAACTCGCGCGGCAGCAGCCGGAACGCCCGGATCGACTCCGCCCGCGACACCGAGGTGTTCGCCGCCCCCACCGCCCGCTGCACCTCCCGGTGCAGCTCCGGATCGGTCAGCGCCTCCCACACGTCCAGCCGCTCCCGCCCGCGGGCCCGCAGCCAGTGCGCCAGCGCCGCCCGGTCCAGCGTGATCAGCGCCGCCAGGTAAGGCCGGTTGTCGCCCACCACCAGGCACTGGGCGACCAGCGGGTGCGCCCGCACCCGCTCCTCCAGCACCGCGGGTGCCAGGTTCTTGCCGCTGGAGGTCACGATCACCTCCTTCTTGCGGCCGGTCAGCGTCAGGTAGCCGTCCGCGTCCAGCTCGCCCAGGTCCCCGGTGGCCAGCCAGCCCCGGCACAGCGCCTCGTCCGAGCAGCGCGGGTGGTTCAGGTAGCCGGAGAACACCCCGGGCCCCTTCACCCACACCTCGCCGTCCTCCGCGATCGCCACCGTCGACCCCGGCACCGGACGGCCCACCGTGCCGAACTTCGGCCGCCGCGGCGGGTTCGCGGTCACCGCCGCCGCCGACTCGGTCAGCCCGTAGCCCTCGTACACCGGCAGGCCCGCGCCGGCGAAGAACAGCCCGAGCTCCCGCCCCAGCATCGAGCCGCCCGACACCACCGCCCGCACCCGGCCGCCCAGCACCGCCCGCACCCGCTGGTACACCATCCGCTCGTACGCGGCGTGCCGCAGCCGCAGCGCCGGCGACGGGCCGGGGCCCTTGCGGTGCGCCCGGCGCTCCCACGCCGCCGCCCACTCCACCGCCACCCGCTCCGCCTGCACGAACAGCTCCAGCCGTCCCGCCGCCTCCGCCGCCTCCCGGGCCCGGCGGTGGATCCGCTCGAAGACGTACGGCACCGCGTGCAGGAAGGTCGGTTCGAACGCGGCCAGGGCCGGCAGCAGGCTGTCCGGCGACACCTTCGGGTGGTGGCCGATCCGGATCCCGCCGCGCACCGCCGCGACCTGGGTGACCCGCCCGTACACGTGCGCCAGCGGCAGGAACAGCAGCGTCGCCGGCTGCCCGCCGCCGGTGTCGGCGAACACCTCCGCCCAGCCCGCCAGCATCGCGTCCGCCACCGAGGCGAAGTTGCCGTGCGTCAGCAGGCAGCCCTTCGGCCGGCCCGTGGTGCCCGAGGTGTAGATGACGCTCGCCAGCGAGTCCGGCGTCACCCCCAGCCGCTGCCGGTGCACCAGCGCGTCCGGCACGCCCGCGCCGTCCGCCGCCAACTGCGCCACGCAGCCCCGGTCCAGCTGCCAGATGCCGGTCAGCTTCGGCAGCGCGTCGCACACCGCGCCCACCGTCATCGCCTGGTCCTCGTCCTCCACCACGCAGGCCACCGCCGAGGTCTCCGCCAGGATCCAGCGCACCTGGTCCTGCGAGGCCGTCGGGTAGACCGGCACCGGGATCGCGCCGATCGACCAGAGCGCGTAGTCGAACAGCGTCCACTCCCAGCGGGTCGTCGACATCACCCCGACCCGGTCGCCGTAGCGCACCCCCCGGGTCAGCAGGCCCTTGGCCAGGGCCAGCACCTCGTCGCGGAACTGAACCGCCGTCACCGGCACCCAGTCGCCGTCCACCGCCCGGGACAGCTGCACCAGCCGCGGCTCCCGCTCCGCCCGGTCGAACACCGAGTCGGCCAGCCCGCCGGCCGGCGCGCCACCCAGCGCGGGGCTGCTGAACTCTCGCACGGTACCCCCGATCCCGCCGCCCCCGTCCCCGGCACGCGCGTTCCGGGCGGCACCGGCGAAGCTACCCGATCGGCGCGGCGCTGCCCAGAGTCACCGGCCGACGACGCCCCGCACCGGAGGCGGGTCCGCAGGTCGGGGCCATGACACGACCCGGCCGGGAAATTAAAGGACGATCCGGACAACAGCCGATCACGATGCACTTTCACCCTACGAACGGGTGGTCAGGAAGTAGTAGGCTCGCGGCTCTCGCATCCCACCCGTACCCACCCCTGCCCACGCGCACCCACCCGCGCCCGCCCACCCGCGTCCCGGGCCCCCTCAGCCCGAGGACCACTAAGGACCCGTATGCGCCTGCGCCGCAGCTCGATCCGCGCGAGGATCGTCGCACTGCTCCTGGTGCCCATCGCGGCGCTCAGCGGCCTGTGGGTGTACGCCACGCTCGTCACCACCGGCGACGTGTGGGAGCAGCTCGACCTCGGCTCCACCTACGCCGCCTTCGGCGACCCCGCCGACCAGTACGCCTACGACCTCCAGCAGGAACGCACCGCCGCCGTCCTGCGGCTGGCCGACCCGACCGACGCCGACTACGCCGCCGCCTACGCCAAGGCCCGCACCACCACCGACCGCGACCTGGAGCTGCTGCGCTACCAGGGCGGCAGCCACGACGCCGGCAAGCTCGACGCCGACCAGCGCGCCCGCTACCAGGACCTGCTGTCCGTCGCCGACCAACTCGGCGCCATCCGCAGCCAGATCGCCCAGCAGCGGCAGAGCTGGGACGGCGCCCTCAAGGACTACAGCGACCTGATCACCCCGGTGTTCGCGTTCCGCTCCTCCTTCATCGCCGAGCAGTCCGGCTCGCTGCCCCGGCAGGGCACCATCCTGGTCGAGCTCTCCCGGGCCGGCGAGTACCTCTCCCAGGAGACCGCCGCGATGCGCGCCCTGCGCGCCGGCAGCGAGGCCGGCGCCAAGGACCCCCGCAAGCAGCAGGTCGCGCTGGACGCCATGAACGCGCAGCAGGCCCTGTTCCGGATCTACATCGCCGAACTCGGCAACGAGGACCGCCAGGCCTACAACGCGCTGCGCATGGGCCAGGAGTGGAGCTGGCTCACCGCCGCCGAGAACGGCTTCGACAAGGCCGCCGACCGGGCCCTGGAAGTGCGCGGCGGCCCCGTCGACTCCTGGGGCGAGACCGCCGACAAGGTCCTCGCCGACATCGACACCCTCAACTCCCGACTGGCCGACGACCTCGGCGAGCAGGCCCGCGACAACGCGATCAGCGCGCTGGTCCGCGGCGGCGTGGCCGGCCTGATCGGCCTCGCCGCGGTCGTCCTGTCCATCGTCATCTCCTACCGCACCGGCCGCCGCCTGGTGCGCGAACTCGTCGGCCTGCGCAACGCCGCCGCCGACCTGTCCGCCACCCGGCTGCCCTCGGTGATGCTCCGGCTGCGCCGCGGCGACGCCGTCGACGTGGTCGCCGAAGTGCCCCAACTCGAGTTCGGCGCGGGCGAGATCGGCCAGGTCGGCCGGGCCTTCAACGAAGTCCAGCGGGTCGCCGTCGAAGCCGCCGTCGAACAGGCCGAACTGCGCCGCGGCGTCTCCGCCGTCTTCGTCAACCTGGCCCGCCGCTCCCAGGTGCTGCTGCACCGCCAGCTCACCCTGCTCGACACCATGGAGCGCCGCACCGAGGATCCGCGCGAGCTGGAGGACCTGTTCCGGCTCGACCACCTCACCACCCGCATGCGCCGCCACGCCGAGGGCCTGATCATCCTCTCCGGCGGCTCGCCCGGCCGCGCCTGGCGCAAGCCGGTCCGGATGGTCGACGTGGTGCGCGCCGCCGTCGGCGAGGTCGAGGACTACGCCAGGGTGCAGGTCCGCCCCTTCCCCGGCACCGGCCTGCTCGGCTCCGCCGTCGCCGACGTCACCCACCTGATCGCCGAACTCGTCGAGAACGCCACCGTGTTCTCCCCGCCGCAGACCCAGGTCACCGTCCAGGGCGAGGTGGTCGCGCACGGCTTCTGCCTGGAGATCGACGACCGCGGCCTCGGCCTGAGCGAGCACCACCTGGAGGAGATCAACCAACGCCTCGCCGTGGAGCAGGAGTTCGACCTCGCCGACACCGACCGGCTCGGCCTGTTCGTGGTCTCCCGGCTCGCCCGCCGGCACGGCATCCGGGTGCACCTGCGGCCCAGCCCGTACGGCGGCACCACCGCGGTCGTGCTGGTCCCGCGGGAACTGCTCGCCGAGACGGTCGAGACCGCGCCTGACGGGCCCCGCCAGGGCGGCGAGGACACCGGCAGCCACCGCCGCCCGCCCGCGCCCGCCGGGACGGCCGCCGGGACGGCCGCCGGGCAGGCTACGGCCGCCGTCCAGGCCCTGCCGATCCGCGGCCAGGGCGGCCCGGGCGGCCGGGGCGTCCAGAGCCTCCCGGCCGGGCAGGGCAAGGGCGCCCACGCCGCGCCGGCCGCGCTCGGCGGGCCCCGCCCGTCCGCGGCCGACCCGTCCGTGACGCCCGGCGGGCTGCCGCGCCGTCGCCCCACCGTCCAGCAGGCCGCCGAGGCCGGGGGCACCGGACGCCACCGCCGCCCCGAGGACGCTCCTCCGGCCGTGCCCGTGCCGGCCGCCGGGTCCTCCGCCGGTGCCGGTGCCGGTGCCGGTGCCGCCGAGGGCGCCGCCGGGCCCGCGCTCACCCCGGTGGCCGGCGGGCTGCTGCCCAAGCGGGTCCGGCAGGCCAGCCTGGCGCCCCAACTGCGGCCCGGCGCCGAGCCCGAGCCGGTCGAGCCGGCCCGCGAGCGCGACCCCGAGGAGGCCCGCTCCGCGTTCGCCTCCTTCCAGCGCGGCTTCGCCCGCGGCCGCGGCGACCGGCTGCAGCCCGCCTCGCTCACCGTGGTGCGCTCCGAACCGGAGCCGCCCGGTGCCGGAGGGGCCCCCGAACGGCCCGCGCCCGGGCGCGCGTCCGCGCCCGGGCAGCCGCCCAGACTGCGGGTCGCGCTGCCCTCCGCGCCGGTGCCGCACGCGCTGCCCCCCGCCCGTTCCGTCCCGTCGGCGCACCAGCCGCCGACCGCACCGCCCGCACCAGCAGAAGGAACCGAATCATGACCGCAACAACACCGCCGTCCGGGGACCTCGACTGGCTCCTCAACGACCTGGTCGGCCGGGTGGCGACCCTTCGGCATGCGGTGATCCTGTCCAGCGACGGCCTGGCCACCGGCGTCTCCAGCGGCCTCGGCCGCGAGGACGCCGAGCACCTCGCCGCGGTCGCCGCGGGCTTCCACAGCCTCGCCAAGGGCGCCGGACGGCACTTCCAGGTCGGTGGCGTCCGCCAGACCATGGTCGAACTGGACGAGGCGTTCCTGTTCATCACCGCGGCCGGCGACGGCAGCTGCCTGGCCGTGCTCAGCGACGCCGAGTCCGACGTGGGCCAAATAGCCTACGAGATGGCACTGTTGGTCAAGCGCGTCGGCGAGCACCTGGCCGCCGAACCGAGGACCGATACCACCCTGCCCGGGAGATGACCGATTCGATGAGCGAGCCCGATCCGACCGAGCCGACCGAGGCCCACGCCCCGGCCGACCTCAGCGGCGCGACCGCGGACGAGGGGTCGGCCGGCGAGGCGCCGGTCGACCTGTTCGCGCCCCGCACCCCGGTGGACGACCGCTGGTTCGACGACGAGGCCGGACCGGTGGTCCGGCTGTTCTCGATGACCAGAGGACGCGCCCGCCCGGTCGACGACGGCCTGTTCGACCTGATCTCCCTGGTCACCGCCGCGGGGCCGGCGTTCGCCGGCCCCGGCGGAGCCCGCCCCGACCTCGCGCTCGACCCGGAGCACCACGCCATCCTCGAACTCTGCCGCGACGAGCCGCTCAGCGTCGCCGAGTTGGGGTCCTACACCGACCTGCCGGTGAGCGTGGTCCGGGTCCTGCTCGGCGACCTCCACGACGCCGAGCTGATCAGCGTCACCCGACCCGTCCAGCTCGCCCACCAACCGGACGAGCGCCTGCTGCGAGACGTGATCAATGGCCTCCGTGCACTCTGACCCTCCGTCAACCACCGCCGCCCGCAAGGCCCCCTGGGGAGCCAGCGCGGTCAAGATCCTGATCGCCGGCGGCTTCGGCGCCGGCAAGACCACCCTGGTCGGCGCGGTCAGCGAGATCCGCCCGCTGCGCACCGAGGAGTCGCTCAGCGAGATCGGCCGCCCGGTCGACGACACCGCCGGGGTGGAGGCCAAGCGCACCACCACCGTCGCCATGGACTTCGGCCGGATCGACCTCAAACCCGGCCTCGCGCTGTACCTGTTCGGCACCCCCGGGCAGGACAGGTTCTGGTTCGTCTGGGACGAGCTCGCCCGCGGTACCCTCGGCGCGGTCGTCCTGGCCGACACCCGGCGCCTCGCCGACTCCTTCCCCTCGGTCGACTACTTCGAGCAGCGCGGCATCCCGTTCGTCGTCGCGGTCAACTGCTTCGAGGGCACCGAGGTGTACGCCCCCGACGACGTGCGCGCCGCGCTCGACCTGCCGGAGGGGGTGCCGGTGCTGCTGTGCGACGCCCGGCGGCGCGAGGACGGCAAGGAGCTGCTCATCCGGCTGGTCGAGCACGCGGCGGTCCGGGCCGGCATCCGGCTCTGACTCCGGCGCGGTTCCGGCGTGCGGTTCCGGCGTGCGGCGTCGGCGCCGGTGCGGACCCATGTAGTTCTGCCACCGACACTTCTGACGTTCATGCAGGTCGGGGCGGTGGCGTCCGGATGGTGGACGTTTTCCGTCTCGCCCTGCGGATGTGACCCTCCGGTGGGTTGCCTTCCGGGCACCGGGCGTGGAAGTCTCGTAGTCGTGCCCGCCGCCGACCGGCCGCAGGGCCCGACACACTCCGGGGGAGGAGCCGCGCCATGACCGCATCGGTCCGCATCGCCGCCCTTCCCCTCCTCACCGTCCGTCGGTACATCGACCACGGCCGGATCTACAGCGCCTGCTGTCGCTGACGCACCGCCACCTCACCCCCTTCTGCCGGGGGGTGGCGGTTCCGCGCGTCCCCGTCGACCCTCGCCGCGCTCCGGAGAGCAGCCGTGCACACCCGCACCCTCCTCGAACCCTTCTGGCCCTCGCGCCGGAACCACCACTTCGACCAGACCTGTCGGCGCGCGACCAGCGCCTCCCGGCCCGCGAACTGACCACCAGTCAACTCCCGTGCGCCGGAAGCGCAGACGACGACCACCCACCGACCGTCACGCGCGAAAGAGCCCTCACATGTCGTACGCCGCCACCGCCACCGCGACCCCGCACCTGCGCGCGGTCCGCTCCCTCCCCGGCCTCGCCCCCGCCCCCGCGGCCCCCGCCGAGCACCGGCGGATCGCCGCCCAGCCCCGGCCGATCGCCGCGACCGTCGCCCCCGCGCCCGCCCCCGAGAGCCTGCTGGCCGGCCTCCAGGACGGCGCGGCCGTGGTCGCCGCCCTCCCGCAGTCCGTCCTCCCGCAGGGGCTGCTGGCGCAGCTCGGCGCGACCAACTCCCCGCTGGTGGGATACCTGGTCCTGGTGCCCGCGGAGACGACGACCACCCCCGCCGCCGTCGAGGCCCCGGCCACCGTCCGGCCGTTCACCCGACCCGCCGACAGCGGCATCTCCGTCGACCTCGACCGCCGCAACGCCTACGTCGACGGCTCGCTGCTCGACCTCACCTACCTCGAGTTCGAACTCCTCGCCCACCTCACCGAGCACCCGCACCGCGTCCACACCCGCGACCAGCTGGTCCACACCGTCTGGGGCTACGGCCACGTCGGCGACGGCCGCACCGTGGACGTCCACGTCGCCCGCCTGCGCCGCAAGCTCGGCGCGGCCTACCGCGACACCATCGTCACCGTCCGCCGGGTCGGCTACAAGTACGCGCCGGTGGCGTGACGCCACGGGCGCGGGGAACCGCGCGCAGCGGCGGATGAACACCGGCGAGGTCGCGGCGAGGGCAGTGGGTCGAAGCCCCGTCGCGACCTCGCCGTGCGCGCGCGGCCGTTCGCGCGGTTCCCCGCGCCCCGGCCGGTGCGCCGCGCTGCTCGCTGGTGCTCTGACCGCGCGCGTTCGCCGGGCTGCTCGATTGCGCGGCGAGGACGGACCTGCCGCCCGGTCGAGTTCGGCGTCCCGTTCCGGATCGGTGGGCCCCTTCCAGCGCACCAAGACCCGGCCGGGCAGCCCAGAACGGGGGCCGGTCCAGGAGGAGGGCTCAGGGGGCGGACGGCTCGATCTGCCCCGCGAAGACGATGACCTGGTCGATGAGGTTCCGCCGCAGATGGACGACGTCCGTTCCCGACAGGCGGGGGCCTCCATCCGGCGTCGTGAAGTTCCACTGGTACCGGGCCCACTCGTCCGGCATGTCCACCGCCGAACAGCGCACCATCGTGCCGTTCCCCGCGGGGTGGCGCCGGATGTCCAGCACGAACCGCTCGACCGCGTCGATCCCCTCGGTGCGGCCCAACGGTCCCCAGAGGACCACGTCCGAGGTCAGGGCCTGGGAGAGCAGCGCAGTCACATCGCTGTCGTCCGAGGCGTTGAACGCCGAGATGAACGTGTCGATCGCGGACTGCGCGGTCTCTTCCTGCATGCACCATTCATACCAGTTGCCTCGCGAACCGCGCTCGTCCCGTGAAGCCGCCTCCCGACCGTGGTGAACCATCCCGGTCACGGCACTAGCGCTGGTCCGGGGGCAGCAGCAGGACGGTGAGGGCCGCCGCGCAGGCGCGGGCGTGGGCGAGGGCGCGCGGCAGCGTCTCGTCGGTGAGGCGGGCGGGGGTGGAGCGGACGGCGAGGGCGAAGCGGGCGGTGGGGGTGCGGTCGAGGACGGGGACGGCGAGGGTGCGGATGCCGGGGGTGGACTCGCCGTCGTTGAGGGCGTAGCCCCGGTCCCGGGTGAGGGCGAGTTCGGCGTCCAGGGCGGCGGGGTCGGTGAGGGTGCGCGGGGTGTAGGCGGCCAGGGGCCCGTCCAGTGGCGGGTCGGTGGGGGAGGGCCAGGCCAGCAGCACCTTGCCGAGGGCGGTGGAGTGCAGCGGGCGGCGCAGGCCCAGGCCGGTGGAGGGCAGGACGGAGCCGCCGACCAGGATGACGGCGTGCGGGCCGGAGCGGATGGCCAGGTCGGCGGTGGCGCCGGTGCGCCCGGCGAGCCGGTCGAGTTCGGGGCCGGCCAGGTGCAGTCCGCGCTGGTGGAAGGTGAGTTGGCCGAGTTCGGCGACGGCCGGTCCGAGTCGGTAGCGGGCGGTGCGCTCGTCCTGGTCGAGGAAGCCGGTGGCGACCAGGGTGCGGGCCAGGCGGTGCGCGGTGGAGACGGACAGGCCCATCCGGCGGGCGAGCTCGGAGGCGCTGAGGTCGGGCCCGTTGTCGTGGAAGCAGTTCAGCAGGCCGAGCGCCCGGTGGACCGCCTGGGCGCCGCTCGGCGGGGCGGGGAGGGTTCCGGGGCCGGGCATCGCACTTCTCCGGTTCGGCTCGTCGGTGGTCGACTCATGGGTGGCCAACTTCCTTGCTGTTTCCAGGATATGGGAGTGATCGCTGCGGCAGTGTGTCGGCAGTGTTGCGGCTGTCCGACCTGCCGTGAACAGGTGATCCCATCATCTGGCAAGGCTTGATTCCGTCCCCGGTCAGATGGAACGCTCAGCTCATCAGCCGGTTCGAGCAGGAGGGAGTCCACCGTGAAGACGCACCGGTGCCACTCCTCCTGTTGTCGCTGACCGCCACGCGAACCCCCTTTCCCCGCGCTGCCCTTGCCACCATGTGGCACGACGCCCGCGCGCCTCCTGCCGATCACCGGAGCCCCGCCATGAGCACGTCCCCCGTCGCGCCCCCGTACCCCGACGCCCTGTGGTTCACCCGCTGCCCCGTGCCGACCGCGACCGGAATCGCCGCCGACCAGGGCTGGCTGGCCGGGGAGTTCGCCGCCGAGGGCATCGCGGTGCGCTCGCTCCAGGACGTCCCGCCGGAGGTCGCCGCCGACCACCACTACACGCACGCGCTGACCGGCCTGTTCCGGGAGGGCGGCAACGTCCCCGCGCTGTGGGCGCGTTCGCGCGGCGAGCGGACCAGGCTGATCGGGCTGACCTGGATCGAGGAGCGCCAGGCGGTGCTCGTCCGGGAGGGCAGCGGCATCGACTCCGCCGAGCAGCTGCGCGGGCTGCGGCTCGCGGTGCCCCGGCATCCGATCGCGATCGACTTCTGGCGGGCGATGGCGCTGGCCGGCCACCACGGCGCCCTGGCCTCCGCCGGACTCGCCCTGGCGGACGTCGAGTTGGTCGACGTCGAGGCCGCGCCCGGCGGCGGCCAGTGGAAGGCCGAGCTGACCGCGCTGGCCGACGGCCGGGTGGACGCCGTGTACGTGAAGGGCGCGCTCGCCGTGGAGGCCGCCCGGCGCCACGGGGCCGTTCCCGCCGTCGAGCTGGACGCACTGCCCGACCGCCGGCACCGGGTCAACAACGGCACCCCGCGCCCGATCACCGTCCACCAGCAACTGCTGGACGAACACCCCGAGTTGGTCGCCCGCTTCCTGGCGGTGCTGCTGCGCGCCGCCGACTGGGCGGCCGAACGGCCCGCGGACGTCGCCCGGATCCTCGGCGCCGAGACCGGCGCCGGACCGGAGGGCGTCGCGGGCGCCTACGCGGCGGGCAGCCACCGCACCCTGCACCCGGACCTGTCCGCCGACCGCCTCGAACTCCTCGCCCGGCAGGAGGAGTTCCTGCACGCCCACGGCTTCCTCGCCGACCGGGTCGACGTCCACGCCTGGGCCGACCCCGCCCCGCTGGCCGCCGCCCGCGCCCTGCTCGCCGCCCGTTCCTGACCCCGCCCGCCCCGTTGGAGAACCGCATGCGCACCCCCGCCCGCCGCCGCACCCTGCTCGCCGCCACCGCCCTGACCGCCGTCGCCGCGCTCGCCCTGACCGCCTGCGGCTCGTCCGCGAAGGACGCCTCGGCCTCCGCCGACGGCAAGGGCGGCGCCGAGGTGGTGCTGAGAGTGCCCGACCCCGGAAACTCCGGCTTCCTCGCCAAGGGCAAGAAGGACGGCTCGCTGGACAAGGCGCTGGCCGCCGTGCACGCCAAGGTGGTGTGGACGGGCAGCGCCGGCCCGTTCGCCCCCGCCGCGCAGGCCCTCAACGCCGACCAGCTGGACGTCGCCCAGGGCTCGATCACCTCGGCCGTCGCCGCGCTCGCCCAGAAGCCCGGCTTCAAACTGTTCGCGCAGACCGAACCGGACGAGGCCGGCGAGGGCATCCTGGTGAAGAACGGCTCCCCGATCAAGGAGATCAAGGACCTGGTCGGCAAGAAGGTCGCCGTCTCGCAGGGCGGCACCTCCGAGTACCTGCTGCTCAAGGCGCTGGAGAAGAACGGCATCCCGGTCGGCCAGGTCGAACGGGTCTACCTGCGGGCCGACCAGACCTCCGGCGTCTTCAACTCCGGCCAGGTCGACGCCTGGGCGACCTGGGGCACCTTCTCGATCCCCGCGATCGCCAACTCGAACGCGCACTTCCTGGCCAACGGCAAGGCCGTAGGCAGCGACAACTACGCGGTGTGGGCGGTGCGTTCGACCTTCGCCGAGAAGCACCCCGAGGTGGTCAAGGCGTTCTACGCCTACCTGCACGAGAACGGCGCCAAGGAGAAGGCCGACCCGGCCGCCTACCTCAACGTGTTCACCGACGCCGGCCCGACCGCCGTCACCCCCGCCGAGAAGGAGATCGCCGTGGACTTCGGCAAGCAGCGCGCCGTCGACTCGCCGATCACCGACGCCGACACCGCCCGGTTCGCCGTGGTCGCCAAGTTCTACGCCGACCAGGGCGTCACCAAGACCCTGGTCGACGTCAAGCCCTACCTGATCGACGTCAACTCCCTTCCCGGGGGCACCCAGTGACCACCGCCACCGAGGCGGCCCGGGCCGCCGGGCTGGTCGCCCCCCGGGCCCGCAGCACCGCCACCCGGCCGCGCGGCCTCTCGCTCGCCCTGCGCACCCTGGGCCCGATCGCCCTGATCGCCGCCTGGCAGATCTCCTCCGCCACCGGCGCACTCACCCCCGACGTGCTCGCCTCGCCCGGTCAAGTCCTGCAAGCCGTCAAGGAGTTGTGGGGCAACGGACAGCTCGCCGACGCGCTGTCCACCTCGCTGACCCGGGCCGGCCTCGGCCTGCTGTTCGGCGCCGGCACCGGGCTGGTGCTCGGCGTGGTCACCGGCTTCTTCCGGCTCGGCGAGGAACTGCTCGACTCCGCGATCCAAGTCCTGCGCACCGTACCGTTCCTGGCGCTGGTGCCGCTGTTCATGGTCTGGTTCGGCATCACCGAGACGGCGAAGATCGCGCTGATCGGCGTCGCCACCTCCTTCCCGATGTACGTGTCCGCCTCCGGCGGCGTCCGCAACACCGACCGCAAGCTCGTCGAGGCGATGCGCAGCTTCGGCCTCTCCCGCTGGGCCGTCGTCCGCGAGGTCGTGCTGCCCGGCGCGCTGCCCGCCCTGCTGTCCGGGCTGCGGCTGTCGATGACGCTCAGCGTGATCGCGCTGATCGCCGCCGAGGAGATCAACTCCACCGAGGGGATCGGCTACCTGATGGCCCAGGCGCAGAACTTCTCCCGCACCGACGTGCTCGCCGTCTGCATCCTGATCTACGGCCTGCTCGGCCTGGCCG
Organism: Kitasatospora phosalacinea; assembly: GCF_000716545.1. Lineage (GTDB taxonomy): Bacteria > Actinomycetota > Actinomycetes > Streptomycetales > Streptomycetaceae > Kitasatospora > Kitasatospora phosalacinea. The sequence continues at coordinate 64,882 of NZ_JNWZ01000003.1, read as the reverse complement.
CCGACGGCGCGGTGCGCGTCCTGGAGCGCGTCCTGATGCCCTGGCGGCCCGCCGGCGGCAGGGCGGGGGCCGGACGATGAGCAGCACGCCCACGACGAGCACGCCCACGACGAGCACGCCCACGGCGAGCACGCCCACGACGAGCGCCCCCACGACGAGCGCGCCCACGGCGAGCGCCCCCGCCGTCCATCTCCGGGGCCTGCGCCGGGTGTTCGGCACCCGGGCCGTCCTGGACGGCATCGACCTGGACATCGCCCGCGGCGAGTTCCTCGCCCTGCTCGGCGCCTCCGGCACCGGCAAGACCACCCTGCTGCGGATCCTCGGCGCGCTCGACCGCGCCGACCAGGGCACCGTGCTCGTCCCGCCCTCGCGCACCGTGGTCTTCCAGGAGCCCCGGCTGATCCCGTCCAAGCGCGTCCTCGGCAACGTCACCGTCGGCCTGCCGCGCGGCGCGGCCACCCGGGAGACCGGCCGCCGGGCGCTGGCCGAAGTCGGCCTCGCCGACCACGCCGACGCATGGCCCGGCACCCTCTCCGGCGGCGAGGCCCAGCGCGCCGCCCTCGCCCGGGCCCTCGTCCGCGAGCCCGAACTCCTGCTGCTGGACGAGCCGTTCGCCGCCCTGGACGCCCTCACCCGGCTGCGCATGCAGGACCTGGTCGGCGAACTGTGCCGCAAGCACCGGCCCGCCGTCCTGCTGGTCACCCACGACGTGGACGAGGCGATCCGGCTCGCCGACCGGGTGGCCGTGCTGCGCGACGGCGTCCTCGTCCGTGACGAGACCGTCACCGTCGAACGCCCCCGGGAGGCGGCCGACCCGGACTTCGCGGCACTGCGCCGCCGCCTGCTCGCCGACCTCGGCGTGCACCAGGACTCCGCACCACGGCACTCCGCAGCACGGCACTCCGCGCCGCAGCACGCTGCGTCACAGCACGCCAACTGACCGCCCGACCAAGGAAAGAGACCGCCATGACCATCACCGTCGGTGTGCACCGCTCCAACCCGTCCCTCTACCACCTGGCCCGACTCGACTACCTCCAGCAGGAGTTGGCCCCGCTCGGCGAGAGCGCCGAGTTCCACCACTACACCGACGGCACCAAGACCGGCCCCTACCTGGCCGACGGCACCATCGACTTCGGCGGCACCGGATCCACCCCGCCGATCACCGCCCAGGCCGCCGGACACGACATCGTCTACACCGCCGTCTCCGCGCCCCGCCCCGACCACGGCGCGCTGCTGGTCGCCGCCGACGGGCCGGTGCACTCGATCGCCGACCTCAAGGGCGCCACCGTGGTGCTCGGCATCGGCTCCTGGCAGACCCACCTGCTCGCCAAGGCCCTGCACCAGCACGGGCTCTCCTACCGCGACGACATCACCGCCGAGCGCCCGGCCGGCGACGAGGCCGAGCGGCTGCGCGAGGGCCGGATCGCCGGCTGGATCGCCCAGGGCGCCGAGCTCGCCGCCGCCCGCCGCACCGGCCACTTCCGCGAACTGGTCCGCACCGGCGACGTCATCACCGACCGCTCGGTGTTCTTCACCCGCCGCGAACTCGCCGTCCAGCGGCCCGAGGTGGTCGCCGCCATCGTCACCGCCCTGCAGCGCGCCGACCACTGGGCCGCCGCCAACCCCGCCGAGGCCGCCGCCATCGCCGCCGAGGACCAGGGCGGCGAGGCCGCCGACTGGCACACCGCGCTCGCCGCCCTGCCCTGGCGACTGGAGCCCGCCACCGCCGAGTTCGTCGCCGAGCAGCAGGAAGCCGCCGACATCTTCCACCAGGTCGGTTTCATCGACCGCGCCGTCACCGTCGCCGACATCCACCTGCCCGAGCTGGAACGGCCCGTCGCCGACGCCGTCGCCCGCGCCGCGCGGCCCGCCGCCACCCAGAAGGTCTGAGCACCATGGCCACCGAAGTCCTCTGGTACCTGATCCCCCGCGAGGGCCACTACCCGTGGGAGCCCGAAGGCCGCCGCCCGGTCGACCTCGGCTACCTCCAGCACCTCGCCGCCACCGTCGAACGGCTCGGCTACACCGGCGCGCTGCTCGCCACCGACCAGTACGACGTGTGGACGCTCGGCTCCGCCCTGGCCGCCGCCACCGGCCCCGGCTTCCAGCCCCTGCTGGCCGTCCACCCCGGCCTGGTCTCGCCCACCCTGCTGGCCAAGATGGCGCTCTCCTTCGAGCACCTGCACGGCCCCGGCCGGCTCCGCTTCAACGTGGTCAACGGCTCCACCAACCAGCTGCGCGAGTACGGCCTGCACGTCGAGCACGACGACCGCTACCGGCTGTCCGCCGAGTACTGGAGCCTGGTCAAGCGCCTCACCAGCGGCGAAGTCTTCGACCACGAGGGCGAGTTCTACCAGCTGAAGAACGCCGGTGCCTCGCTGCGCGACCTGCCGCCGCTGCGCGAAGGACACATCCCGCTCTGGTTCGGCGGCTCCTCCCCGGCCGGGATCGAGGTCGCCGCCGAACACGTCGACGTCTACCTCACCTGGGGCGAACCCCCGCACCTGCTCAAGGAGAAGCTGGAGCGCGTCCGCGAACGCGCCGCCGCCCACGGCCGCACCCTGCGGCTCGGCCTGCGCCTGCACCTGATCGTCCGCGACACCGAGGAACAGGCCTGGGCCGCCGCCGACCGCCTGCTCGACGTCACCAGCGAGGCCACCTACGCCCGCCAGCTCGGCGGCCGGACCGGCGAGGACGGCATCGGCTGGCAGCGCCAGTTCCGCCAGCACGGCGGCCGCGTCCCGGCCCGGGCCCGCGAGCTGGAGGCCCACCCCAACCTGTGGCCCGGGATGAGCCTGTTCCGCCCCGGCCCCGGCACCGCCGTGGTCGGCTCCACCGAGCAGGTCGTCGAACGGCTGAGGGAATTCCAGGAGTTGGGCGTGGACACCTTCATCCTCTCCGGCAACCCGCTGCTGGAGGAGGCCTACCGGGTCGCCGAGACCGTCCTGCCGAAGCTGCACCCCTGAGCCCGCACGCCCCCCGGACCGGACGGGCGGGTGGCCGGACTCTCCCCGGCCACCCGCCCGTTCACCGCGTCGAACGCTTCCTACCTGCTGATCCGGTCGATCTCCGCCAGCTCCTCGGCGGACAGCGGACCGGCCGCCAGCGCGTCCAGGTTCTGGTCCAGCTGCTTCACGCTCGACGCGCCGATGATCACCGACACCACCCGCTCGTCCCGCAGCACCCAGGACAGCGCCAGCTGCGCCAGGCTCTGCCCGCGACCCTCCGCGACCTTCGCCAGCGCCCGCAGCCGCTCCAGCTTCGCGTCCGTCAGCGCCTCCTCCTTCAGGAAGTGGCCCACCGACATCCGCGAACCCGCCGGCACGTCACCCGACAGGTAGCGGTCGGTCAACAGGCCCTGCGCCAGCGGGGAGTAGGCGATCAGCGCGGTCTGCGTCTCGCCCACCGCGTCCAGCAGCCCCTGCTCCGGCTCCCGGTTCAGGATCGAGTAGCTCGCCTGGTTCAGCAGGCACGGCGTGCCCAGCTCGCGCAGGATCGCCACCGCCTCCCGGTGCTGCTCCGCCGGGTAGTTGGAGATCGCCGCGTACAGCGCACGGCCCGAGCGCACCGCCGTGTCCAGCGCGCCCATGGTCTCCTCCAGCGGGGTGGAAGGATCCCACCGGTGCGAGTAGAAGACGTCGACGTAGTCCAGGCCCATCCGCTCCAGCGACTGGTCCAGGCTGGCCAGCAGGTACTTGCGGCTGCCGCCGTCCCCGTACGGGCCCGGCCACATGTCCCAGCCCGCCTTCGAGGCGATGAACAGCTCGTCCCGGAACGGGCGGAAGTCCTGCGCGAACAGGTAGCCGAAGTTGCGCTCCGCGCTGCCGTACGGCGGGCCGTAGTTGTTCGCCAGGTCGAAGTGCGTCACCCCCCGGTCGAAGGCCCGGCGCAGCACCGCGCGCTGCACCTCCAGCGGCTGGGTGTCACCGAAGTTGTGCCACAGGCCGAGCGAGACGGCGGGCAGCTGCACACCGCTGCGCCCGGCGCGGCGGAAGGTCATCGAGGCGTAGCGGTCGTCCGCGGGGAGGAAGCTCATGACCAGCATCCTGCCAGGTGAGGCCCACGGGCGGGACCAATGGCCCCGCCCGCGGACGCCCGGTCCGGCGTAGCCTGGCGGGGGAGGGGCAGCGTGCGACCGCACGTGACAGCGCGTGACAGCACGAGGAGGACACCGCCGTGGCACTGCCGGACATCACCAGCCGGACGGACCTGGAACAGGCCCTGCGGCTCTTCTACCGCGCCGCCTTCGCCGACCCGCTGATCGGCCCGTACTTCACCGAGATCGCCCGTCTCGACCTGGAGGCCCACCTCCTCAGGATCACCGACTTCTGGGAGAGCGCCCTGCTGCGCACCGCCTCCTACCGGGGCAACGCGCTCGCCCCGCACGCCGCCCTGCACGCCGCCGCCCCGCTCACCGCCGCCCACTTCGGCCGCTGGGTCCAGCTCTGGCGCGCCACCCTCGACGGCCGCCACGCCGGCCCCGTCACCGAACGCGCCAAGGCCCAGTCGCAGCGGATCGCCGTCGCCATGCTGCGCCGCCTCGGCGAGGACGACACCGGCGGCGGCACCGGCGGCTTCGTCCCGCTCAGCGCCGTCCGCCTGGCCTCCGGCAGCGCCACCGTCTGACCACCGGCACGGGAACCGCGCCGGGGCCGGGGGGGGGCAGGCGGGCGAGCCGGACGGGCGCCGCCCGGCAGCAGGCACGGCGGGGGACCGGCCGCGTCGACACGTCGATCGTGCGGACGGCCCGAACGGCGGCGCGCTACGCGTCCAGGTAGTCGTGCCCCGGCGGTGCCGGTACGCACCGCAGCCCGCCGTCGCGCAGCTGCCGCTCCGTCGCGCCGTCCACCTCGTGGCTCACCCGGAACAGGCCGCACACCCGCTCGTCCTCGGCGATCTCCCGCACCAGCGGCGACGGCCGGTCGTCGCCGCACTCCACCCGATCGCGGACCGTCCGACCCGCGCCCGCTTGGAGCCCGCTTGGAACGCAGGTGGGCGGTGGTTGCGCGCGGGCATCGCATAGGCTCGACCCCACGATGGTGCGGATCACTGTGCTCGGGACACTGACGGCGCAAGTGGCGGGGGCCGCCACCCGGTTGGGGGGCCCGCGCCAGCGCGGCGTGCTCGCCCGGCTCCTGGTCGCGCGCGGGGCGGTCGTCCCCGCCGACCGGCTCATCGACGGCCTGTGGGACGGCAGCCCGCCCGCCAAGGCCGCGACCTCCCTCCAGGCGTACGTCTCCAACCTGCGCCGTCTGCTCGAACCCGAACGCGGCCCCCGGCAGGAAGCCCGCCTGCTGGTCAGCGAAGCGGGCGGGTACGCGCTGCGCGGCGTCCGCACCGACGCCCAGGAGTTCGAGGACCTGCTCGGCGGCCCGCACCCGGAGGGCCCGGAGCGGCTGCGGCAGGCGCTCCGGCTGTGGCGGGGACCGGCGTACGGGGAGTTCGCCGACCGGGCCTGGGCCGCCCCCGAGATCGCCCGCCTGGAGGAACTGCGCACCACCGCACGGGAATCCGCCGTCGAAGCCGACCTCGTCGCCGGGCGGGCCCGCGCCGCCGCGCAGGACGCCGCCGGCCTGGTCGAGGACCACCCGCTGCGCGAGGAGGCCTGGCGGCTGCTCGCGCTCGCCCTGTGGCACAGCGGCCGCCAGGCCGACGCGCTCGCCGCCGTCCGCCGCGCCCGGGCCTACTTCGCCACCGAACTCGGGCTCGACCCGGGCCCGCTGCTCACCGCCGTCGAATCCGCGATCCTCCACCAGCGCGCCGAAGTCCTGACCCCCGGCGCCGGGACGGCCGGGCCCGCGTCCCCGGGCCCGGCCCCCGCCCTCGTCCCCGCCCCTGCCCCTGCCCCTTCCCTCACCCCTTCCCCCGTCGCCGCCCCCGCCGTTCGTTCGGGCGCCGGGCGCTCGCCGGTGTTCGTGGGGCGGCAGGGGGAGTTGGCGGCGCTGTCGGGGGCGGCCGAACAGGCGCGGGGCGGGGTCGGGTTCGCGCTGGTGAGCGGGGAGGCGGGTGCCGGGAAGTCGACCCTGTTGGGGCGGCTGCGGGAGCAACTGGCCGGTGCGGGATGGCGGGTGGTGACCGGCCGGTGCCCGGAGAGCGAGGGCGCCCCCGCCGCGTGGGCGTGGACCGAGGTGCTGCGCGACCTCGCCGGGTACGAGCCGTCCACCGCCTCCGACCCGCTGCTCGCCCCGCTGCTCGCCGACCCGGACCCGACGGGCCGCCAGGACGCCCGGTCGGGGCGGTTCCGGCTGCACCGCGCGGTCGTCGCCCACCTGCACGCCGCCGCGCAGGCCCCGCCGCTCGCCGTGCTGCTGGACGACCTGCACGCCGCCGACCAGGAAACCCGGGAGGTGCTGGGCGAGTTGGCCGCCGACCAGGGCGCGCCCGGCACCGGCGGCGGCCTGCTGGTGGTGGCCGCGCTGCGCCCCGGCGAGGGTGAACTCGCCGACGTGCTGGCGAAGTTGGCCCGCCGCTCGCCGGCACGGGTGCCGCTCGGCGGCCTCGCCGAGCCCGACGCCGGACGGCTGATCGAGGCGGTGTGCGCCGCCCCCGTCCGCCCGGAGACCGTCCGGGCGCTGGCCGAACGCACCGGCGGCAACCCGTTCTACCTCGCCGAGAGCGCCCAACTCCTTTCGCTGGGGGACGAGTCCACCGCGCTGCGGCAGGTCCCGCAGGGCGTCCGGGACGTGCTGCGCCGCCGCTTCGAGCGGCTGCCCGCCCCCGCCGTGGACCTGCTGCGGCTGGCCGCCGTCGCGGGCCGGGAGAGCGACGTGGACCTGCTGCTGCGGGCCGGCGAGCAGGACGAGGACACCGCCACCGAGGCCGTCGAGGCGGCCGTCGCGGGCGGCCTGCTGCTCGAACCCCGGCCCGGCACCGTCCGGTTCGCCCACGTGCTGGTCCGCGACACCCTGTACGCCGACCTCGGCGGCCTGCGTCGGGCCCGCCTGCACGGCCGGATCGGACACGCCCTGCGCGACCTGCGCCCCGGTGAACTCACCGCGCTGGCCCACCACTTCACCCAGGCCGCGACCGCCGGCACGGCCGCCCTCGCGGTCGACCACTGCGTGCGCGCCGCCGAGGCCGCCGAACGCCGCTACGCCCACACCAGCGCCGTCAACCTGCTCCGGCAGGCCGTCGACAACCTGGAACGTGCCGCCGAACAGCCCGGCGAGGACCGGCCCGCCCGCCGGATCGACCTGCTCGGCGCCCTGCTACGCGCCCAGGTCCGGGCCGGGCAGGTCACCGCCGCCACCGGGACCAAGGCCCGCGCGCTGCGACTCGCCCGGGAGAGCGGCCGGGAGGAACTCCTGATCGCCGCCTGGACGGCCTGGACCGAACCCACCCCGTGGGTCACCCACCCGTACGGCGCGCTCGACCAGGAGGCCGTCGACGAGCTCACCCGGCTGCTGCGCCGCACCGGCCTGCCGCCCGCCACCCGCTGCCGGCTGCTCGACGCGCTCACCCAGGAACTCGACTGCGCGGGCTCGCCCGAGGGGATCGACGCCGGGCGCGAAGCGGTCGCGATAGCCCGAGCCGAGGGCGACCCGCGGCTGCTCTGCCTCGCGCTCGCCGCCCAGGCCCGGTCCTGCGACCACGAGTTGGCGTCCGACGACCGGGCCGAGCTGGCCGCCGAACTCGCCGTCCTCGCCGCCGAGCACGACCTGCCCGCCTACCGCTGGCACGCCGAGCACCTGGCCGCCACCGCCGCCGCCGCGCGCGCCGACCTGCCCGCGCTGCGCCGCCACATGGCGGCCGGCGAGGAGATCGCCCGCCGCTACGGGCTGGCCGAGTTCGCCGACGTGGTGCTGTTCCAGCGCGGCATGCTGGAGTTCGCCGCCGACCGGGTGGACGAGGCGGTCGCCCTGTACGAGCGGGCCCTGACCGGCCTGCACGAGCGGGGCTCGCTGCACGCGGACGGCCTGGGCGCGCTGATCCGGATCGTGATCGCCCACCGGCAGGGCCGCCTCGCCGAGCTGCTGCCGCTGATCCAGGAGCACCGCGCCCAGTACGGCCCGCTGATCGCCGACGTCACCGCGCTCGCCATGCACGCCGCCGGGCACGACCCGGCGGAGGTCCGGCGGGTCCGCGGCGAGTACCAGGGCGTCCAGGCCGACTACTTCCGCTCGCTGTTCCTGCAACTGCGCGCCGACCTGGTGATCGCCCTGGACGAGCGCGAGGAGGCCGCCCGGCTCCTGGACGAGCTGCGCCCGTTGGCCCACCTGGTGGCCGGTGCGGCGTCCACCTCGATCGCGATCCGCCCGATCGCCCTCACGCTCGGTGAACTCGCCCGCCACCTCGGCCGCACCGCCGAGGCCGCCGCGCACTTCCGGCAGGCCGCCGAGGTCGCCCGCCGCTGGGAGGCCCCCGGCTGGGAGGCCGAGGCCCGCGCCGCGCTGGCCGGCCTCGGCACCGGCCCCGTCGGCGGCCCCGGACCCGGCCCCGGCAGGTGACCACCCGCCGGGGCCGGGGCCGCTACCGTCGGCCCGCGGCCAGGTACGCGGTGTAGGAGATCACCGACGGCACCGGCACGTCGAGCGCACCCGCCCCGCTGGTGAGCTTCGCCTCGTCGCCGTGGATCCGCCCGCCGCCCGGATCCACGACGAAGGCGCACCGGGCGGGCAGCCCGCTGCCGTCCGACTCGGCGGAGAACGCCTCGCCTCCCGTCGTTCCCACCCCGCACCTGTCCGGCACCCCGCGATCCTCGCGGCCCGTCCGGGCGGAGTCCCCCGGCGCGTTCGGCCCGGGGCTTGGAACGGGCCGCCAAGTGGGCTCCAAGAGCCGCCTCCCACACTGGGGTTCGACACCGCATCGACCGCTGTACGGAAGGTTTCTCCCATGTCCACACTCCTCGGCCGACTCGGCGGGGCCGCAGCGGCCCGGCCCTGGCGCACCGTCGCGGCCTGGGTGCTGCTGATCGGCGCCGTCCTCGGCCTGGCGCAGGCGTTCGGCGGCGAGCCGCGCGACAACTACCGGATCCCCGGCACCCCCTCCACCGCGGGCATGGACCTGCTCAACGAGCGCTTCCCCGAGACCTCCGGCACCAGCGCCCGGGTGGTCGTCCACGACCGCGGCGGCGAGGCGCTGCCCGCCGACGCGCTGACCGCGCTGCGCGGGAGCCTGGCACGGGTGCCGCACGCGCTGTCGGTGAGCGAGCCGATACCGTCCCGGGCCGGCGACACCGCGCTGCTGACGGTCGGTTACGACGTCAAGGTCACCGCGTTCAAGGACGCCGAGGGCCTGGACGCGCTGCGCGCCGCCGCCCGGGCCACCACCGACGCCGGGTACCAGGTCGAGTTCGGCGGCGAGCTGCCGGAGCACTTCAGCGCCCCGAGCGGGACGGCCGAGGCGATCGGGATGGGCGCCGCGCTGGTGATCCTGGTGGTCGCGCTCGGCTCGGTCATCGCCGCCGGCCTGCCGCTGCTGGTCGCGCTGGCCGGGCTCGGCGCCGGGACGGGGCTGATCACCCTGCTGTCGGCCGTCACCGACATCAGCGGCATCGCGCCCACCGTGGCGTCCATGGTCGGCCTGGGCGTCGGCATCGACTACGCGCTGCTACTGGTCTCCCGGCACGTGGAGGGGCTGCGCCGGGGCCTGGACCCCCGCTCCGCCGCCGCCGAGGCGAACGCCACCGCCGGCTCCTCGGTGGTGGTCGCCGGTGCGACGGTGCTGGTCTCGCTGCTCGGCCTCAAGCTGGCGGGCCTGTCCACCTACGCCTCGTTCGGCTACGCGACCTTCGCCACCGTCGGCGCCGTGATGCTGGCCGCGCTGACGCTGGTGCCCGCCCTGGCCGCGCTCTCCGGCCCGCGCCTGCTGCGCCGCGCCGAACGCCGGGCCGCCGCCGCCCCCGTCCCGGCGGCCCCCGCCGCCCCGACCCGCACCGAGCGCTGGGCCCGGCTGGTCGGTCGCCGCCCGGTCGCCGCCGCCGTCCTCTCGCTGGCCGTGCTGCTCGCCCTGGCCGCCCCGATGCTCGGCATGCGGACCTGGCCGCAGGACGCCGGCAGCCAGGCGTCCGGCAACACCACCCGCAAGGCGTACGACCTGGTCGCCGAGGCGTACGGCCCCGGTGCGAACGGGCCGCTGCTGCTGGCGGTCGACCTGGAGCAGCTGTCGAAGTCCGAACTGCCGTCTCTGGAGCAGAAGTTGGCGGTCGATCCGGCGGTCGCCGCGGTCCAGCCGGCCCGGGTCAACGCGGCGGGCGACACCGCCGTGATCAGCGTCCAGCCCCGCACCGGCCCGCAGGACGCGGCCACCGTGAAGCTGCTGAAGCGGCTGCGCGCCTCCGAACTCCCGGCCGGGGTGCGGGTCACCGGCGTGGTTGCGGCCTTCTCCGACATCTCCGACCGGCTCTCGCAACGGCTGTGGGTGGTCGTCCCGTTCGTGGTGGTGCTCTCGCTGATCCTGCTGACCGTGCTGTTCCGGGCGCCGGTGATCGCGGTCAAGGCCGCCGCGATGAACCTGCTGTCGGTGGCGGCCGCGTACGGGGTGATGACGGCGGTCTTCCAGCACGACGCGGGCGCGAAGCTGCTCGGCCTGCCGCACGCGGTGCCGGTCTCCAGCTGGGTGCCGATCCTGATGTTCACCGTCCTGTTCGGCCTGTCGATGGACTACGAGGTGTTCCTGCTCTCCCGGGTCCGCGAGGACTGGCTGGCCACCGGCGACGCGCGCGGCAGCGTGGTGCGCGGGCTGTCCTCCACAGGCCGGGTGATCAGCAGCGCCGCGGCGATCATGGTGGCGGTGTTCACCGGCTTCGCGATCGACCCCGACATCACGGTCAAGATGATCGGCGTGGGCATGGCGGTGGCCGTCCTGGTCGACGCCACCGTGGTCCGGATGGTCCTGGTGCCCGCCACCATGACCCTGCTCGGCCGCCACAACTGGTGGCTGCCCGGCTGGCTGGACCGCCTCCTGCCGCGCCTGCGGGTCGAGCACGGCGCCGCCCCCGCCGCCCCCGCCGAGCAGCCGGTCACCGTCTGACCCGCCCGCGCCGCTCCCGCCCCCCGGGCCCCGCCGTGCTTACGGTGGGGCCCATGGGCGTACGGGTGGAGCGGGTGTACGAGGCGCCGGACGGCGGCGTGCGGGTGCTGGTGGACCGGCTGTGGCCGCGCGGGCTGCGCAAGGAGGACGCGCACCTGGACCGCTGGGCCAAGGAGGTGGCGCCGTCCACCGAGCTGCGCCGCTGGTTCCACGGCCCGGAGGGGGAGTACCGGGAGTTCGCCCGGCGCTACCGCGCGGAGCTGGAAGGGCCGGACGCGCGGCGGGAGTTGGACGAGTTGTGCGAGTCGGCCGGAGGCGGGGAGCTGGTGCTGCTGACGGCGGTGCGGGAGCCGGAGCGCAGCCACGCGGAGGTGCTGCTGGAGGTGGTGCGGGAGCGCCTCGGGCAGAGATGATGATCATGGCGGCGTGTTAAATCGGGACATAGAGCGGCAATTCGGATCTAATACGCTCATGAGCCTCCTGCGTGAGAACGCCGTTCTCGCCCTCTTCTTCTGTCTGGGCCTGGGCTACCTGGTCGGAAAACTCCGCGTCGGACCGATCCAACTGGGCGGCATCTGCGGCGTCCTGATCGTGTCGATGCTGGTCGGCGCCCAGAACGTCTCGGTGAACGCCGACGTCAAGAACGTGGCGTTCGCCCTGTTCATCTTCTCGCTCGGCTACATCGCCGGCCCGCAGTTCTTCGCCAACATGAACGCCAAGGGCCTGCGCTTCGGCGTGCTCTCCGTCATGGAGGCGGTCGTCGTCGTCCTGATGGCGCTCGGCATCGCCAAGGCCTTCGACCTGGACGTCGGCACCGCCGCGGGCATCCTGGCCGGCGCCGCCACCGAGTCCGCCGCCGTCGGCACCGCGCAGGACGCGATCGCCAAACTCCCCGGCATCACCGCCGACCAGACCACCCAGCTGCAGGCGCACGTCGCCACCGCCTACTCGGTCTGCTACCTGTTCGGCCTGATCAGCATCGTCCTGCTGACCAGCCAGCTGTTCCCGCTGCTGATGCGGATCAAGCTGCCCGAAGCCTCCCGCCAGGTCTGGGAGAAGATGCGCGGCGGCGCCGGCGAACTGGAGCCCGGCGAAGCCCCCGCGCTGCCCGCCCTGGTCGGCCGCACCTACCTGGTCTCACAGGGCGAGGGCACCAGGATCAGCCGGATCCAGGAGCGCTCCGGCCAACTGGTCACCGTCGAGGCGGTCAGCCGCAGCGGCAAGAAGCTCGGCGTCGACGACGACCCGGTGCTGCGCCGCGGCGACCAGGTGCTGGTGGTCGGCCGGCGCGCCGCCGTGATCGACGCCGGACACGAACTCGGCCCCGAGACCAGCGGCGTCCCCGGCCTGGACAGTCCGCTGGCCGTCCGCCAGGTCGTGGTCACCAACAAGGAGGTCGCCGGACACACCCTCGACTCCGTCCGCGACCGGGACCGCGACGCCACCGGCGGCGTCTTCCTCACCGACATCCAGCGCGTCGACCACCACCTGCCCGCCGTCGGCGAGACCGAGGTGCACCGCGGCGACACCCTCACCGTGGTCGGCGCCCGCTCCCGGGTCGAGCGGTTCGCGAGCAAGGTCGGCGCCACCGTCCGCTCCGACACCGCCGACTACATCTACATCTCGCTCGGCATCTGCCTCGGCGTCCTGCTCGGCAAGGTCAACGTCCACCTCGGCGAGGTCAACCTCACCCTCGGCACCGGCGGCGGCTGCCTGATCTCCGGCCTGGTCTTCGGCTGGGTCCGCTCGCTGCGCCCCACCTTCGGCGCCTACCCGCCGGCCGCCGCGCAGACCACGAAGGACCTCGGCCTGGCCATGTTCATCGCCGTCACCGGCATGGCCGCCGGCCCCGACGCCGGACCGCTGCTCAAGCAGTACCCCGTGCTGCTCCCGGTCTCCGGCATCCTCATGGTCGTCATCCCCGCCTTCCTCGGCCTGTTCATCGGACGCCGCTTCCTCAAGATCGAACCACCGATCCTGGTCGGCGCGATCGCCGGCCAGCAGTGCTCCACCCCCGCGATCACCGCCGTCGGCAACGTCGCCCAGAGCAGCGTCCCGATGCTCGGCTACACCATCACCTACACCATCTCCAACTTCCTGCTCCCGCTCACCGGACCACTGCTGGTCGGCCTGGTCGGACTGGGCGGAGGCTGACCGTCGATGGACTGGATCACCGACCACGTCTTCAAGCCCTACCCCGAACTGCTGATCTTCCTGACCATCGCGATCGGCTTCCTGATCGGCCGGCTGCACTGGAAGGCGATCGGCCTGGGCGCCGTCACCGGCTGCCTGGTCGCCGGGCTGTTCACCGGCTGGCTCACCGACGTCGAGGTCAACGGCACCGTCAAGTCGGTGTTCTTCATCATGTTCCTGTTCGCCCTCGGCTACAAGGTCGGCCCGCAGTTCTTCCGCGGCCTCAAGAGGGACGGCCTGCCGCAGGTCGCGGTCACCCTCGCGGTCTGCCTCAGCGGCCTGGCGATCTGCTGGGGCTTCGCCGAGATGCTCGGCTACGGGCCCGGGCTCGGCGCCGGACTGCTCGGCGGCGCGCTCACCCAGTCCGCCGTCATCGGCGTCGCCCAGGACGCCATCGCCGGACTGCCCGGCCTCAGCCAGGACCAGGTCACCGCCCAGCAGAACCTCGTCCCGATCGGGTACGCCGTCACCTACCCGCTCGGCACCGTCCTGTGCGCGATCCTGCTGGCCAACATCGCCCCCCGCTTCCTGCGCAGCGACCTCGCCGCCGACTCCCGCGAACTCGCCGCCGAACTCGACGCCCCCGCCGACGACCCCGACCTCGCCGAGGGCTACTACGAGGTCGTGCTGCGCGCCTACACCGCCGTCAACGGCCTGGCCGGCTCCACCATCGAGCAGATCGAACAGCGCGAACGGGCCGCCGGGCGCCGGATCTACCTCACCCGCGTCCGCCGCGACGGCAAGATCCTCGACCACGACCAGCAGACCGTCATCGAGCGCGGCGACGTGGTCGCCGTCAGCGCGCTCCGCCACGACCTGGTCGAGTTCGACCCGGTCGCCGCCGTCGGCCCCGAGAGCGACGACGTCGAACTGCTCGGCTACCAGACCGAGCACCTGCACGTCGTCGCCTCCGAGAAGGCCCAGCTCGGCAGGACCATCGCGGAGCTCCGCCGGGAGCCGTTCATGGTCGGGGTGTTCGTCGACGAGGTGTACCGCTCCGGCGCCGAGTTCCCGTACCGGCTCACCACCCGGGTCGAACGCGGCGACACCCTGCTGCTGTCCGGCCCCGAGCGGCTGGTCGGGCCGGCCGCGCGGGCGATCGGCAAACCCGTGCCGACCAGCTTCGCCACCGACATGACCTGGGTGGGCCTCGGCATCTTCCTCGGCGGCTGCATCGGCATCCCCGCGCTCACCCTCGGCGGCGTGCCGATCAGCCTGTCCACCTCCGGCGGCGCGCTGATCATGGGCCTGGTGTTCGGCTGGATCCGCGGCAAGTACCCGACCTTCGGCAACGTGCCGCCCGGCGCCCAGTGGTTCATGGACACCCTCGGCCTGTGCGCGTTCGTCGCCATCGTCGGCATCAACGCCGGACCGAGCTTCACCAGCGGCCTCTCCCAGGCCGGTTGGGGCCTGCTGGTGTGGGGCGCCGTCGCCACCGTCGCCCCGCTGGTCGTCGGCCTGCTGATCGGCCACTTCGTGTTCAGGATGCGCCCGCCGATCCTGATGGGCGTGGTCGCCGGCGCGCAGACCACCACCGCCGCGATCGGGGCCGTCAACGAGGCCTCCCGCAGCCAGATCCCCACCCTCGGCTACACCATCCCGTACGCCGCCGGGAACGTCCTGCTGACCATCTGGGGCGCCGTCATCGTCGCCCTGCTCGGTTGAACCGTCCGCCGTCCCCCGAGGGCCGTCCCTTCCGAAAGAAGCGCACCATGAGCAAGCCGTCGATCAGCCGCGAGGAGATCCAGCGACTCTCCCGGCTCAGCCCGTTCGAGCTCAAGGGCGAGTTCATCAGGCTCGCCGAGGTCTACCAGGCCGACCAGCCCGGGCAGAAGGACAAGACCACCGTCCACATGCTCAACGCCGGCCGCGGCAACCCCAACTGGGTCTGCACCGGCCCCCGCGAAGCCATGCTCGCCCTCGGCCACTTCGCGCTCAGCGAGTCCCGCCGGGTCTGGACCGCCGACAACCTCGGCGGCATGCCCGAGCAGACCGGCATCGCCGCCCGCTACGACCACTTCGCCCGCTCCCACCCCGAACTGCCCGGCATCGAACTGCTCACCGCCTGCACCGGCCTCGCCGTCGACCGCTTCGACCTCGACCGCGACGCCTTCCTGCACGAGCTCGCCGACGCCGCCATCGGCGACAACTACCCCGTCCCCGACCGGATGCTGACCTGCGCCGAACAGATCGTCACCGGCTACCTGCACGACGAACTGATGGACCGCCGGCCGCCCGAGGGCGACCTCGACCTGTTCGCCACCGAAGGCGGCACCGCCGCCATGTGCTACATCTTCGACTCCCTGATGAAGAACGGCATCCTGCACAAGGGCGACAAGATCGCCCTGATGGTGCCGGTCTTCACCCCCTACATCGAGATCCCCGAACTCGACACCTACGAGTTCGACGTCGTCCGGATCCAGGCCTCCTCCTTCGCCGAGGCCGGCGTGCGCGAATGGCGCTACCCCACCGAGGAGGTCGCCAAGCTCGCCGACCCCGCCGTCAAGCTCGTCTGCCTGGTCAACCCCAGCAACCCGCCCTCCCTCGCGCTCTCCCAGCGGGTCACCGACCAGATCAAGTCCATCGTCGCCACCGACAACCCGAACCTGGTCATCGTCACCGACGACGTCTACGGCACCTTCGTCGACCACTTCCGCAGCATCGCCGCCGACCTGCCCCGCAACACCCTGCTCGTCTACTCCTACTCCAAGCACTACGGCTGCACCGGCCACCGCCTCGGCGTCATCGGCCTCCAGCGCGACAACGTCATCGACGACGCCATCGCCGCCCTCCCGCAGGCCGAGCAGGACCGCCTCGCCAAGCGCTACGGCAGCCTCAGCCTCGACCCCGGCAGCATCCGCTTCATCGACCGCCTGGTCGCCGACTCCCGGCAGGTCGCCCTCAACCACACCGCCGGACTCTCCCTCCCGCAGCAGGCCCAGCTCACCCTGTTCTCGCTCTTCGCGCTGCTCCCCGAGGGCAAGGCGTACAAGGCCAAGGTGCAGGCCGTCGTCAAGCAGCGCCTCGACCTGCTGCTCGAAGGCTCCGGGATGAAGATCTCCGAGGACCCGCAGCGGGCCGGCTACTACGTCGAACTCGACCTGCTCGCCGAAGCCGAACGCACCTCGGGGCCCGGCTTCGCCGCCTTCCTGAAGGAGAACTACGAACCCACCGAACCGCTCTTCCGCCTCGCCGAGCAGACCGGCGTCGTCCTCCTCAACGGCGGCGGCTTCGACGGCCCCGAATGGTCGGTCCGGGTCTCCCTCGCCAACCTCGACGACCTCGACTACCTCAAGATCGGCCACCACCTGAAGGCCATCTTCGACGACTACCGCGCCGAGTGGCGGGCCGCCGGGGGCGAGTGACGCCCCGCAGGCCCGGGGCCCCGCCCCCGCCCCGGGGCGCGGCCCCGCTCGGCGCACGCGGAAGACCGGGCGGGGCCGGTCCGGTCTGGCCGGGCGGGGGCGGGCGGCGCATGCTGGAAGGGAGGGGCCGGGGTGAGCCCGATCCGAGGAGTGCACCATGGAGATCAGGGCAGCGAACGGGGTGGTGGCGGGGATCGACGGGTCGGTGCCCGCGGCGGAGGCCGCCGAGTGGGCCGCCCGGGAGGCCGAGTGGCGGGGGACGGGGCTGCACCTGGTGCACGCCGTCAACACCGGCACGGTGACGCTCTCGCCGCGCGCCGGCGCCACCGTCACCGACCTGATCCTGCGCGAGGCCGCCGAACTGCTGGAGGCGGTGCAGGCCACGCTGGAGGCCGCCCACCCGGGGTTGCGGATCACCGGGGACGTGGTGCCGCGCGACGCCGGGGAGGCGGTGCTGACGGCGGCCGAGCACGCCTCGCTCGCCGTGCTCGGGACGCGCGGCCACGGCGGGTTCGCCTCGCTGCTGCTCGGCTCGGTCAGCCTGCGGGTCGCCGCGCACGCCGCCTGCCCGGTGGCGGTGGTCCGCGGCACCGAGCACCCGGACGGGCCGGTGCTGGTCGCCGTCCACGACGAACGCGACGCCGCCGCGCTCCGGTTCGGCTGCGAGACCGCCGCCCGCCGGGGCCTGCCGGTGCGGGCCGTGCACACCTGGTCGCCGGTGGTCGCCGACGTGGGGCGGATGGCGCCGATGGTCGACGAACTGGGCGAGGAGGCCCAGTTGCACGAGCAGCTGCTGCGCCGCACCTGCGACCCGGTGCGCGAGGAGTACCCCGGCGTCGAGGTGGAGAGCCACCAGTCGTCCGGCAGCGCCGCCGCGGCCCTGGTCGAGTCCTCGCGCGAAGCCGCCCTGGTGGTGGTCTCCCGGCACGAGCCGGCGCCGCGCTTCGGCCTGCGGCTGGCGACGCCCGTGCACGCCGTCCTGCACCACGCGCACTGCCCGGTGGCCGTCGTCCCGGTGTGACCGCCGCGGGGTGACCGTCCCGGGGTGACCGCCGCGGGGCCGTCGGCTGCCGGGCGGGCGGGAGCCGGGCGGGGGCGGCCGTCAGGCGGGCGGCCGTCAGGCGGGTGGGAGGAGCGGCCCGGCGAGGCGGCGGAACGCGGCGCCGGCCAGGTCGGCGGCGTCGGCGGGCGGCGCGTCGCCGGCGGCCCAGGTCTCCACGGCCACCCGCATCGCGGTGTTCGCGGCGGCGGTCAGCAGCCGGGCGTCCAGACCCTCGGCGTCCAGCCCGGCGAGCCGGGCCAGGACGGGGTGCAGCGCGGTCTCGGCGTCGTGGTGGACGCGGTGCCAGACGTCGCGCAGCGCCGGGTCGTCCGGCATGGCGCGCAGCAGGCCGCGCGTCCAGGCCAGGGACTCGGCCGGGTGGCCGGGGGCGGGGGCGAGTGCGGCGCGGGCGGAGTCCAGCAGGGCGGTGAGCGGCGGGGTGCCGGGGGAGGTGGCGGCGAGCAGGGCCACCCACCGGCGGGAGCCCTCGGCGAGCAGCGGGGCCACCGCGTCCTCCTTGGTGCGGAAGTAGCGGTAGAAGGTGCGCAGCGAGACGCCGGAGGTGCGGGCGATGTCCTCGGCGGTGGTGGCCTCGGCGCCGTGCTCGGCGAACAGGCGGGCGGCGGCGAGCGCGATCTCCTGCTGGGTGGCGGCCTTGCGGCGCTCGGTGAGGGAGAGCGGCGGGCGGTCGGGCGCGGGCATCTGCGGTTCCCCCGGTGCGTGCGGTCGGTCGGCGGCTCCAGCCTAGCGGGGCGGACGTCACAGGATGCGGATATGGCACAACGTGCCATCCAGGCGTACCGTGCATACATCGGATCGATCCGCCGATCCGCCGCACCACAGGGAGACCCCGCCATGAAGCGTTTCGAAGGCCGCCGCGCCCTGGTCACCGGCGCCGGCTCCGGCATCGGCCGGGCCGCCGTCCACCGGATCCTGGCCGAGGGCGGCACCGTGGTCGCCGCCGACGTCGCCGAGGACGGGCTCGCCGCCACCCACCGGCAGGCCGAGGCCGACGGCACCGCCGACCGGCTGACCACCGTGGTCGTCGACATCTCCGACGAGACGTCCGTCCGGGACGGCGTCGGCGGCGCGATCGCCGGGCTCGGCGGCCTGGACGTGCTGGTCAACGCGGCCGGCATCCTGCGCTCCGCGCACACCGAGCGGACCACCCTGGAGTTCTGGAACCGGATGCTCGCGGTCAACCTGACCGGCACCTTCCTGGTCACCCGCGAGGCGCTGCCCGCGCTGCTCGCCACCGGCCGCGGCGTGGTGGTCAACTTCTCCTCCACCTCCGCCTCCTTCGCCCACCCCTACATGGCCGCGTACGCCGCGACCAAGGGCGGCATCCAGTCCTTCACCCACGCGATCGCCGCCGAGTACGCCAAGCAGGGCCTGCGCGCCGTCAGCGTCGCGCCCGGCTCGATCGCCTCCGGCATGACCGCCGACCCCGGCCTGCCCGAGGACGCCGACACGTCGTGGTTCGTCAAGCTGCGGCCCGCGCTCGGCCAGGGCTTCGCGGGCCCCGAGACGGTGGCCGGCGTGATCGCCATGCTGGCCTCCGACGACGGCGCGTTCGTCACCGGCACCGAGATCCGGATCGACGGCGGCACCCACGCCTGACCCGTGCCCGACGCCCGCCCGGCCCGGACGCAACCACGGGGCCGGGCCCGGGCGTCCCCCCGGCGGCGGGCATACTGCTCGCGGTGCGTCGTGGGCCGTGTGCCCCGCGCCGCACGTTCAGACGTCGGACGTTTCGTCGCGGCCGCCCCGAGCCCGCCTCTCCGGCTCGCGGGCGCGCCGCGCGCCGGAGAGTACGGGGACCACGGGGCATGGGGCTGACCAGCACGACGCTGCTGCTGTTCACGATCGCGGTCGCGGTGGCGGCGCTGGGGGCCACCGTCTGGTGGTGGCCCGCCCTCGCCCGGCGGCACTGGCGGGCGGTGCTGGGACGGATCGGCGCGCTGCTCGGCAGCCAGTTCGCGCTGCTCGCCGTGGTCGCCCTGGTGGCGAACGACTACTTCTCGTTCTACAGCAGTTGGAACGACCTGCTGGGCACCGGACCGGACGCCCCGGTCTCCGTCCGAGCCGCCGCCGCGCCCGTCCCCGGGGCCACCCCGTCCGCGGCCACGTCCGCCGCCCCGAGCAGCGAGCCCGACCCGCCGGACCTCCCCCTGCTGCCCGCCCAGGAGACCGGCGGCGAACCGGTCAACACCGCCGGGCCGCGCGACCCCGGCCGGGTCGGCGAGATCCGCGCCGTGCGGATCCCCGGCGCCCGCACCGGCCTGAGCACCGACGGGTACGTCTACCTGCCGCCGCAGTACTTCCAGCCCGGCAACGAGCAGCGCAGGTTCCCCGCGATCATCGCGATGACCGGCTTCCCCGGCGACGCCAAGGCGCTGATCACCCGCTTCAACTACCCGGGCGTCGCGCTCGACGAGATCCGGGCCGGACGGATGCAGCCCACCGTCCTCGTGCTGATGCGCCCCTCGCCGGCGATGCCCGCCGACCCCGAGTGCGAGGACGTCCCCGACGGCGCGCAGGCCGATACGTACTTCGCCAAGGACGTTCCGCGCGCGATCGGCGCCGCCTACCGGATCGCCACCGGCCCCGGCGCCTGGGGGGTCATGGGCAATTCCACCGGCGGGTACTGCGCCGCGAAGCTCGCCATGCGGCACCCGGAGGTGTTCGCGGGCGGCGTCTCCATCTCCGGCTACCTGAAGGCCGCCGAGGACGTCACCACCGGCGACCTGTTCAAGGGCAGCCGGCAACGCCGCGACCAGGCCGACCTGCTGTGGCGGCTGCGCAACCTGCCGGTGCCCGCCACCGGGGTCATGCTCAGCGGCGCGGAGAAGGGCGACGGCGACTTCCGGGCCGAGGCCGACGCGTTCACCGCTGCCGCGAAGCCGCCGATGGCCGTCGCGGTGGCGTCCGTCCCCGAGGGCGGCCACAACTACACGACCTGGATCAAGCTGCTGCCGGCCGGGTTCCAGTTCCTGTCGCAGCGCCTGAAGGTCTGAGCGGCGGCGGTCGGTGGCGGCGGTCGGCGGCCGGTCCCCGTGCTCCGGTTACCGGGCCGGGGTGAGGGTGCCGGTGTGCAGCTCGCCGACCCGGCCGGTCTCGCCCTCCCACGTCCAGAACACCTTCACCGTCAGGGCGTTGAGGTCCATTACGTGGCTGACGGTGATGCCGCTGCGCTCCGTCCAGGACACGAACCAGACGCCCGGACCGACGGCCGCGACGTGCAGCGGAACGTCCTCGTACTGGCCGGCCGACTCGCCGAGGCCCTCCCAGCGCAGCCGGGTGCCGTCCGCGGAGTAGGAGTTGCGGAAGGAAGCGCCGTTGTCGACCTCGAAGAGGTAGGTTCGGCCGGCGAAGCCCGGCAGGGGGGCGTTCATGGGAGGTCCTCGGTCCTTCGGGCGGTCGGTCCGGCGATCGGCAGCGGCGATCGGGACGGCGGTCGGGCGGACGCGGCCGGGGTGGCCGCACCCGCCCAACCTATCGGACCGGCGCCCGGGCCGGGGCCCGGACCGGGGCGGTCAGCAGCCGAAGTTCACGCGGTAGAACGTGGCGTAGTGATCGGCCGTGTAGTAGTCCTCGTGGTAGACCTTCCCGGTGACGATCCGCCGGGCGCCGCGGGTCGAACTGCCCGGGGTGATCACGGTGTACTCGTGGTAGTAGCCGGACGTCTGCGCGGGCAGGACGCCCTCCCGGTTCTGGAACACCACCCCGTCCTGCGAGTACGGGAACGGCCCGCCCGCGTCGATCAGGCGGATGGTGTCGCGCCCCTGGCTGGGCAGTGCCGAGTAGCAGATGTTCCCGCTGACGGCGGCCTGCGCCCGGCCGGTGGCCGCGACGGTGGGGACGAGGGTCAGCAGGCCGAGGGCGGCGACCGAGACGGCACGGATCTTCAACGCGCGTAGAGTCATTCGCATGGCAGCAGTCTGGCGCCTCGGCGTCCCCGGCGGAACCCATGACGCGAACACTTCACGAATGGGTAACTGCCGGACCACTCCCGGGACTTGTCCCGTACCACCGCCGACGCGGGCGGCCCGGCGCTCCCCGGTGTGACGGAGCGTGGTGTGAGAGTCCTCTCAGCCGGGCCGGGAGCCTTGGAGACAAAGCGACAATCCGCCTAGCCTGCGAGGGCGCCCCGGACCGGGCGCACCCGCCGTCGGAACGCCGAATCCTGCCCGGCCGACGGCGTTCCCACAGCACACCACGGGCGGGAGCGGGGGACCCACGGCAGTGCGCCGTGCCAGGTCACCGCCCCTGCCCGGCGGCGGGGACCCGGGCACGGCTCGGGGTGAAGCCGCGCGCACGCGCGGCCGGGCGTCCGCGGTGACTGCGCGGCGGCCCGAACCCGACAGCTCACCTCGCAGGCGTCGCGGAGGACCCCACCCCATGCGACCCACGCCCCTTGCCCTCGCCACCCCCGCCCGGCTCGGCGTCCTGGCCGGCGCCGCCGCCCTGGTCGGCGTACCGCTCGCCGCCGCACCGGCCGGCGCCGCCGTCCTCACCACCACCGGCACCAGCGTCGTCCAGGACCGGCTCGCCCCGGCCGGGATGACCGCCGGTACCGCGAGCACCGCCTCGCTCACCCTGCACGCCGACCGCTGCTTCACGGCGAAGACCGTCGGCGTCGGCGTCCGCGGCGCGGCCGGGGCGAACCTGGACTTCCCCGGCAGCGCGAGCAACGTCCGGATCTGCCCGGGCGGGACCACCGTCACCACCGGCGCCCGCACGCTCCCCACCGGTAGCTACACCCAGTTCGGGTTCTGGCAGGACACCGCGGGCGGCTGGCACAACCTGCCCTCGCGGACCCTGACCGTCGCACCCGCCGCCACCGCGCCGGCCCCGGCGCCCGCCCCCGCGCCGGTGCCCGTCACCGGCAAGGCGCTGACCTGGTCGGAGGAGTTCTCCGGGCCGATCGCCTGGGGCAGCAAGTGGACCGGTGACCGCAGCAGCGCCTACCGCTACGGCAGCCACAACCCCGACGACAACAAGCTCGACTGGCTGGCCCCGTCCGCCGTCACCGTCTCCGGCGGCGTCGCCACCTTCACCGCCACCCCGTCCGCGCACACCCTGGAGAACGGCAAGCGGGCCTGGGACACCGGGCTGCTCACCACCGAGTACAGCAAGGACGCCTTCCAGGTCCGTACCGGCGACTACATCGAGGCCCGGGTCAAGCTGCCCGCCGGCACCGGGGCCTGGCCCGCGCTGTGGACCTGGAAGGACGGCAACAACGAGATCGACAGCTTCGAGTACCACCCCGACAACCCGAACCTGCTGGAACTCTCCAACCGGATCCGCTCCGGCCTGAAGTACCACACCGACGCCAACGCGATCGCCCCCGACCGCTGGGTCACCATCGGCACGTACTACGGCGCCGACTCGGTCGACTGGTACGTCAACGGCACGAAGGTGTTCTCCGACGGCACGGGCGTCGGCGCCGGCTGGTCGGCCTACCCCATCCTCAACCTGTCGCTCAGCGCCGGGCAGTACCACCCGGCGGCGAGCGGCAGCGCGCCGATCGCGTTCAGCGCCGACTACCTGCGGGTCTACCGGTGACGCGGCGTTGACGTCGCGTCACGCGTGACGGCGCACGTCAGGAGACGGTGAGCGTGAACGGCGTCCGGTCGCTCGCCGGGTCGCGGTCGTCCGCGCTCACCACCCGCACCTGCCCCACGGTCTTCAGGCCGTGGGGCAGGTGCGCGCCCGCCCGCACCGGAACCAGCGCGGTCGCGGAGCGCAGCGGTGGCAGACCGGCGGGGAAGGCGCAGCTGACGGTCCGCCCGGTCGCCGTGCACGAGGACGGGAAGTACGGGCCGGCCGGGGTGAAGCCGGGCGGCAGGTCGACCAGCACCGTGAACGGCGAACCGGCCGTCTCGGGGCCGCCGTTGGCGACGAAGGCGTGCACCGTGGTGGTCCCGCCGGGGGGCGCCGGGTCCGGGTCCAGGCGCACCGCCCGGAGGTCCGAGTCCGACGGCGCCGCGGTCGCGCCCACGGCGCCCAGGGCCAGGGCGGGCACGGCGAGCAGGGAGAAGAGGCGGTGCACGGGACCCTCCTGCGGAGTGTCGACGGGGGTGCGGCCAGCGTAGTGGCGGATGCTTCCGGCCGTGTCGGACCACGCCGTTACAGTGCGCCGCACGGCCCCTCCGCTCCCGCACCCGCCCGCGTCGCCCGCCTCCCCGCCCCCGCTGGTCGACGCCGTCCGCGCGCACCGGGACGCGGCCGACTTCCTGTCCTGGCCCGGCGAACTCGTCCTCGACCACTACGAGCACGGCGAACCCGTCCACCTCGCCTCCGGGGCCCGGCTGGAGGTCTTCGCCGAGGACGGCGCGGGCGGGACGTACTTCTTCATCCCCGAGGGCGGCGAGGAGCGCCCCGTCCTACCTGGAGGAGCACCTGCTGCGGTACGTGGTCGACCAGGTCGACGAGGTTGCGGTGGACCTGCCGCGCCGCGCCGACCCCGACCTGCCGCCGGCCCCGGGGGCGTACTGGACCCGCGTCCTGGAAGGCGTGCACGAGGGGCTGAACGGCTGCTGACCTGCGCGCGGGGGAGGCCGACGGCCCGTCAGAGGACTTCGCCGAGGCGGGCGGCGATGCCCTGCATGAGGGGGACCAGGCCGGCCGCGCCGGACTGGGCTTCGAGGGCCTGGATGCGGGCCTCGGGGCCGGAGACGGAGAGCGCGGTGGGGGTGGGGGCGCCGGGGACGGCGACGGCGATGCAGCGGACGCCGATCTCCTGTTCCTGGTCGTCGACCACGTAGCCCAGGTCGCGGGCGGTGGCGAGCTGGGTGAGCAGCGCGGCGGGCTCGGTGACGGTGTGCGGGGTGTGGGCCTGGAGCGGGCCGGGGCCGAGCAGGGCGCGGGCCTCGTCCTCGGGGAGCTGGGCGAGCAGGGCCTTGCCGACGCCGGTGCAGTGCGGCTGGACGCGGCGGCCGACCTCGGTGAACATCCGCATCGAGCGGCGGGACTGGACCTGCCCGACGTACACCACCTCGCCGCCCTCCAGGACGGCCAGGTTGGCGGTCTCGCCGGTGGCCTCCATCAGTTCGGCGAGGTAGGGGCGGGCCCAGGAGCCGAGCAGGCGGCCGGCGGTCTCGCCGAGGCGGATCAGGCGCGGGCCGAGGGTGTAGCGGCGGGCGGTGTCCTGCCGGACGTAGCCCTGGGGCACCAGGGTGCGCACCAGGCGGTGGATGGTGGGCATCGGCAGGCCGGAGCTGGCGGACAGCTCGCTGAGGGTGGCGATGCCGCCGGAGTCGGCGAGCGCCTCGAGGAGCTGGAAGGCGCGCTCGACGGACTGCACCGAGCCGGTGGTGCGTTCGGTGGAGGTGCTGGCCACGAGCGTTCCCTTCGAGGTCCGGGGAGGAGTAGAGTCCACGCGATCATCAACAAACCGTTGAAATTCTGTATCGCGGAAACTAGTCTCCACTGTACAGAACGGAACAGCCCGAGGAGAGTCCTGCCCATGGCCGCCGCAGATCAGGGTCCGTCCCCCGCCGTCCCCGGTGTCACGGTCGCCGGTCCGCCCGTGCCGCGCTCCGAGGAGGTGCTGACCCCCGGGGCGCTGGAGTTCGTCGCGGGCCTGCACCGCGCCTTCGAGGGCCGCCGCCGCGAACTGCTGGCCGCCCGCCGCGAGCGCCGCGCCGAGATCGCCCGCACCGGGACGCTGGACTTCCTGCCGCACACCGCCGACGTCCGCGCCGGCGACTGGAAGGTCGCCCCCGCGCCGCGCGCCCTCACCGACCGCCGGGTGGAGATCACCGGCCCCACCGACCGCAAGATGGTCATCAACGCGCTCAACTCCGGCGCGAAGGTCTGGCTGGCCGACTTCGAGGACGCCACCGCCCCCACCTGGGAGAACGTCGTCTCCGGGCAGGTCAACCTGATCGACGCCTTCGAGGGCCGGATCGACTTCACCAGCGAGCAGGGCAAGGCGTACGCCCTCAAGCCCGCCGCCGAACTCGCCACCGTCGTGGTCCGCCCGCGCGGCTGGCACCTGGACGAGCGGCACCTCACCGTCGACGGCGCCCCGGTGGCCGGCGCGTTCGTCGACTTCGGCCTGTACTTCTTCCACAACGCCGCCCGGCTGCTCGCCAAGGGCGAGCAGGACCCGAACTCCGGCCCGTACTTCTACCTCCCCAAGACCGAGAGCCACCTGGAGGCCCGGCTCTGGAACGAGGTCTTCACCCACGCCCAGGCCGCCCTCGGCATCCCGCACGGCACCGTCCGGGCCACCGTGCTGATCGAGACCATCACCGCCGCCTTCGAGATGGACGAGATCCTCTACGAACTGCGCGACCACGCCGCCGGGTTGAACGCCGGCCGGTGGGACTACCTGTTCTCGATCGTGAAGAACTTCCGGGACGGCGGCGAGCGCTACGTCCTGCCCGACCGCAACACCGTCACCATGGCCTCCCCGTTCATGGCCGCCTACACCCGCCTGCTCGTGCAGACCTGCCACCGGCGCGGCGCCCACGCCATCGGCGGCATGGCCGCGTTCATCCCCTCCCGCAAGGACCCGGAGGTCAACGCCGCCGCCCTGGTCAAGGTCCGGGCCGACAAGGAGCGGGAGGCCGGCGGCGGCTTCGACGGCTCCTGGGTCGCCCACCCGGACCTGGTGCCCGTCGCCCGCGAGTGCTTCGACGCGGTGCTCGGCGAGCGCCCGCACCAGAAGGACGACCCCGGCTCGCCCGAACAGGTCACCCCCGCCCAGCTCCTCGACGTCGCCGGGGCCGGCGGCAGCTGCACGCGCACCGGGCTGCACAACGCCGTCCAGGTCGGCGTCCGCTACATCGAGGCGTGGCTGCGCGGGCTCGGCGCCGTCGGCATCTTCCACATGATGGAGGACGCCGCCACCGCCGAGATCTCCCGCTCGCAGATCTGGCAGTGGATCCACAACGGCGTGGTGCTCGCCGACACCGGCGAGAAGACCACCGCCGAACTCGTCCGCCGCCTGGTCGCCGAGGAACTCGCCGCGCTGCGAGCGGAGTCGGGCGAGCAGGCGTACGCCGCCGGGCGCTGGACGGAGGCCGCCGCACTGTTCGAGCAGGTCGCCCTCGCCGAGGACTTCCCGGACTTCCTCACCCTCCCGGCGCTCGCCCTGATCGACTGAGCGCCCGCCGCACCGCCCCCGCGTACCCCGCCCCGTACCGCCGGCACCCTCACACCGGTCGCGGTACGGGGCGGCCCGACGAAAGGAGCACCATGGCACGCGTCTTCTTCAACGGCCAGGCGATGACCGGCGGCCCGTTCCACGCCAAGGTCCACGGCCACCTGGTCGGCCCGGCCCGCACCGCCCCCGGCTACCGCTTCTTCTCCATCCGCGACGAGTGCCCCGCCCTGCTCGCCGACCCGAGCGTCGACACCGCCGTCGAGGGCGAACTGTACGACCTCCCGCTGGAACACCTCCGGGACGCCGTCCTGCCCGGCGAACCGCTCGAACTGGAGCTGGGCGTCATCGAGTTGGCCGACGGCGCCCCCTCGCTGTCGATGGTGCTGGCCCGTGGCCAGCTGGAACGCGGCGTCCACCGCGAGATCACCGAACACGGCGGCTGGCGGGCCTACCTGGCGACCCTCGGCCGCGGGGCCTGAACGCCCCGCCGGGGCGGGGGAGTGGTCACGGGGCGCCTCCGGGCGGGAGGAAAAGCAGGTGTGGGGCGGGGTGCGCGCTGGCTAGAGTGATCCTCGTCCAGGTGCGCAGGCAGGGGTTACTTCCTCTGTGAGTGTGTCGCGGGTTCGATCCCCGCCGCCGGCCCCGGCCGGCGTAGCTCAGTCGGTAGAGCAACTTCGTCACCCCCGCCGATCCTCGATCTCCGGACACCCAACTTCACAGACTGCCACCTCCCGGTGCGCAGGCGCCGGTTACTTCCTCCAAAGAAACCACCGGCACCGCTTCAGATCTCGGGAGGCCACCGTGCCGGGGCGTCCGGTGCGCAGGCGGGGGTTACTTCTTGGTGCGGGCATTACCGGGTTCGAGTCCCGGACGGCCGCGCGCGTGCGCGCGGCCGGTGGCCCGGTTCCCTCCGCCGAGATGCGGGCCGCACCGGCCCGCGATCTCGGACGCCCCGGTCCGGCACGCCTCCCCGCAGGACGCAGGAGGACTTTCCGATGGCCCGCTTCAACATCCGCCGCACCGCCGCCCAAGCCGCCACCGGCCCGACCTCGCCCGTGGCCACCACCGGGCGGACCGTCCGCAACCACAACGGCGGAACGGGCCACCTGCGCGACGAGAAGTCCGAACTCTTCCTGCTCGCCGTCGCCAACCTGGTCGGCCAGGACACCTTCTACGAACGCGGCGGCGACCGCGACGACCGCTACACCGCGCTCGTCCGCCACCTCGCCGTCAGCGCCCCCGAGTGGACCCTCGACCTGCTGCGCTGGCTGCGCTACGGCGCCGCGATGCGCACCGCCTCGCTGGTCGGCGCCGCCGAGTTCACCCGCGCCCGGCTCGACGCCGGCCTGCCCGGCCACTCCCGCCAGGTCGTCGACGCGGTGCTGCAGCGCCCCGACGAGCCCGGCGAACTGCTCGCCTACTGGACGTCCCGCTACGGCCGTAACCTGCCCAAGCCGCTCAAGCGCGGCGTCGCCGACGCCGTCGCCCGGCTGTACGACGCGCGCGCCCTGCTCAAGTACGACACCGCGAGCAAGGGCTACCGCTTCGGTGACGTCCTGGAGCTGACCCACCCGGCCCCGCACCGCGACAAGCCCTGGCAGGGCGAGCTGTTCCGCCACGCGCTCGACCGGCGCCACCGCCCGGACGAGGCGCTCCCGCCCGCCGGGAACGCCGTGCTGACCGCGCACCACGAGCTGATGGCGGTGCCCGTCGCCGAGCGCCGCGCCCTGGTCACCGGCCCCGGCGGGGCCGAGCGCCTGGCCGCCGCCGGGATGACCTGGGAGGCGCTGGCCGGCTGGCTCCAGGGGCCGCTGGACGCCGCCGTCTGGGAGGCCGTCATCCCGTCCATGGGCCCGATGGCGCTGGTGCGCAACCTGCGCAACTTCGACCGGGCCGAGGTCCCGGACGAGGTGGCCGCGGCCGTCGCCCGCCGGATCGCCGACCGGGGCGAGGTCAAGCGCTCGCGCCAGTTCCCGTTCCGGTACCTCGCCGCGCACCGCAACGTGCCCTCGCTGCGCTGGGGCCACGCCCTGGAGCAGGCGCTGCGGCACTCGCTGGAGAACGTGCCGGAACTGCCCGGGCGCACCCTCGTCCTGGTCGACCGCTCCGGCTCGATGTTCGACGCGCCGAGCGCGCAGACCCAGCTCAACCGGGCCGACGCCGCGGCCGTCTTCGGCACCGCGCTCGCCCTGCGGTCCGCCGACGCCGACCTGGTCGAATTCGGCACCGGCAGCCGGCCGATCGCCCTCCGGCCCGGCGACTCCCTGCTCAAGGCGGTCGAACGCTTCGGCAACCTCGGCGGCACCGACACCGCCGAGGCCGTCCGAGCCCACTACCGGGGCCACGACCGGGTGGTGGTCGTCACCGACGAGCAGGCGTACGGCGCCTTCGTCCGCGACCCGCTGGAGTCCGTCCCGGCCCACGTCCCCTGCTACACCTGGAACCTGGCCGGCTACCGCCTCGGCCACGCCCCCTCCGGCACCGGCAACCGCCACACCTTCGGCGGCCTGACCGACGCCGCGTTCCGCCTGATCCCCCTGCTGGAGGCCGGGCAGGACGCCACCTGGCCGTGGGAGCGGGACCGGCAGAGCCCGAAGAAGCCCTCCGAGACCCGCCGGCCGTAGCCGACGGGGGTCCGGTGGGGGCCGGGGCGGCAGAGAGGGGTCGGCCCCGGACCCTTCGCCGTGGGTCCGGGGCCGTTGGTCCGGGAGCCCGCCGTCGTCCCTGGCGGCGGGCTCCCGGGGTTCGGGGGGCGGGGTCAGCCGCGGGAGGCGAGGTCGCGGGCGGCGCGGGCGGCGGCGAGGGCGATGCGGTCCTCGTCGGCGGTGGTGAGGCGGCCGTTCTCGACCACCGCGTTGCCGTTGACGAAGAGGGCGGCCAGCGGCGGGAGCGCGCCGAGGACGAGGGCGGCGACCGGGTCGGCGATCGAGGAGTGCAGGACGCCGTCGACCTTCCACAGCGCGAGGTCGGCGAGCTTGCCGGCCTCGATCGAGCCGATCTCGTCCTGGCGGCCGAGGACGCGGGCGCCGCCCATGGTGCCCAGCCGCAGCGCCTGGCGCACCGTCAGGGCGTCGGGGCGGCCGCGCAGGCGGTTGATCAGCAGGGCGTTGCGCAGTTCGGTGCCCAGTTCGCCGGACTCGTTGGAGGCGGTGCCGTCCACGCCGAGGCCGACCGGGACGCCGGCCTTCAGCATCTCGGGGACGCGGGCGATCCCGGCCGCCAGGCGGGCGTTGGAGGACGGGCAGTGCGCGACGCCGGTGCCGGTCTCGGCGAACTTGGCGATGTCGGAGTCGTTCATGTGGACGCAGTGCGCCATCCAGACGTCCTCGCCGAGCCAGCCCGTCGACTCGAAGTAGTCGGTCGGGCCCATCCCGAACAACTGCTTGCAGAACTCCTCCTCCTCGGCGGTCTCCGAACCGTGGGTGTGCAGCCGCACGCCCTTGCGCCGGGCCAACTCGGCCGACTGGCGCATCAGTTCGGTGGAGACCGAGAACGGGGAGCAGGGTGCGATCGCGACGTGCAGCATCGAACCGAACGAGGCGTCGTGCCACTTGTCGACGGCGCTCTCGGACGCGGCGAGGATCTCGTCGGTGTCCTCCACCGCGTGGTCCGGCGGCAGGCCGCCGTCCTTCTTGCCGCGGTCCATCGAGCCGCGCAGCGCGGTGAACCGCATCCCCAGCTCCTGCACGCCGGCCACCGAGGCGCCGAGCACGTCGCCGCCGCCGCGCGGGAAGACGTAGTGGTGGTCGGAGGCGGTGGTGCAGCCCGACTTGAGCAGCGCCGCGGCGGAGCCCTGGGTGGCGGCGTGCGCGAGGTCCTCGTCGATGCGGGCCCAGGTCGGGTAGAGCGCCACCAGCCAGTCGAACAGGATGCTGTCCTGGGCCAGTCCGCGGGTGATCCACTGGTAGAAGTGGTGGTGGGTGTTGACCAGCCCGGGGGTGAGCAGGTGCCCCTCGCCGTTGATCCGTCGCGCCACGCCGTCCAGCCAGGCGGGCGCGGGCCCGTCGCCGACCGACTCGATGGTGTTGCCGAGCAGGACCACGTGGCCGCGGGCGTGCTCGGTGTCGTTGGCGTCGACGGTGGCGATCGCGACGTTCTCGATCACGATCCGCCGGTCGGCGGCTGGGGGCTGGACTGCCATGGGGGTACTCCTTGGAGGGAACGGCCGGCGGAGCCGACGTGGTGGAACAGCAGGTTGAGCAGCACCGCGGCCAGGCAGCCGGCCGAGATGCCGGAGTGCATCAGGGTGCGGACGGCCTCCGGGAACCCGTCGTAGAAGGTCGGTACGGCGATCGGAACGATCCCTACCCCGAGCGAGACCGATACCAGGATGGTGTGCGAGGTGGACTCCATCCCGGCCTCCGCGAGGGTGCGGATGCCGGACGCCGCGACCGTGCCGAACAGCACGATCCCCGCGCCGCCCAGCACCGGCTGCGGCACCAGCGACACCAGCGAGCCGAGCACCGGGAACAGCCCCAGCAGCACCAGGATGCCGCCGCCGGCCGCGACCACGAAGCGGCTGCGCACCTTGGTGAGCGCCACCAGTCCGATGTTCTGGGCGAACGCGCTGCACGCGAAGCCGTTGAACACCGGGCTGACCGCGGTGGCCAGGCCGTCGGCGCGCAGCCCCGCCGCCAGGGTCGGCTCGTCCGCCTCGCGGTCGACGATCCGTCCCAGCGCCAGCATGTCGGCGGTGGACTCGGTCATCGAGACCACCATGACGATGCACATCGACGCGATGGCCGCGGCGTCGAACTGCGGCCCGCCGAAGTGGAACGGCGAGGGCAGGGCGAACACCTTCGCGTCGCCGATGGCCGAGAAGTCGGCCAGTCCGAGCGGGAAGGCCGCCGCGGTGCCGACCGCCAGGCCGATCAGCAGGGACATCTGCTGCCAGAAGCCCCGCAGCAGCCGGTTGCCCAGCACCACCGCGACCAGGGTGAGCGCGGCCAGGCCGACCGCCTTGGTGGAGCCGTACCCGGGTGCGCCCGGCGAGCCGCCGCGCGCCCAGTTGACCGCCACCGGCAGCAGCGACACCCCGATGAGGGTGATCACGGTGCCCTGCACGACCGGCGGGAAGAACCTGACCAGCCGGCAGAAGTACGGTGCCGCGAGGAAGCACAGGACCCCCGCGACGATCACCGCCCCGAAGATCACCGGGAGGGCGTCCTGCGGGCCGTGCTCCTTGGCGATCGCCAGCATCGGGGCGACGCCGGCGAACGAGACGCCGTTGACGAACGGGAGCCTGGCCCCGATCCGCCAGACGCCGAGGGTCTGCAGGAGGGTGGCCAGCCCGGCGGTGAACAGGCTGGCCGATATCAGCAGGGCGAGTTCGCCGGGGGTCAGCCCGACGCCCGCGCCCACGATCAGCGGTGGAGCGACCACGCCGGCGTACATCGCGGCGACGTGCTGGAGCCCGGTGCCGAACAGCTTCGGCGGGGAGAGCACCTCGTCGACCGGGTGGGTGGGGGTGGAACCGTCGTCAGTGCGGGGGGTGGTGCGGAGTGCCATGGAAGAGCCCCTTTGCTGCCCCTGGCTCTCGGCGCGACCCGGGCGCTGGAGAGGGTGTGGATCGACGGAGGGCGGGACGACGGTGCAGGGTCCCTCCGGTCTGCTCTCCAGCTCCCGGGACCGCCGCCGTGAGGGCGGGCGCGGTCTCCGGACGGTGTGGGGGAGTGGAGAACTGCGGTACTGCCAGAGCCGGCCGGCCGGGCGTCAGGAGACCGGGATGACCGGGATGACGCCCTCGCGGTGCACGGTGCCCTCGATCAGGCCGTACATCCGGTCGGCGGCGAAGTAGACCTCGTTGTCGTTCTTCAGTCCGAACGGCTCCAGGTCGACCAGGAAGTGGTGCTTGTTCGGCAGTTCCAGGCGGACCTCGTCCACCTCGGCGCGGTTGTTCAGCACCCGGGTGCCCATCGCGTGCAGGGTCTGCTGCAGCGAGTAGGAGTAGGTCTCGGCGAACGCCTCCAGCAGGTGGCGGCGCACCTGCTGGTACGAGCGGTTCCAGTTCGGCTCCGGCTCGCCGTCGCGGCCGTGGAAGCCGAACGCCCAGCGGGCCGTCACCTGGGTGGCCAGGATGCGGTCGTACGCCTCCTGGAGGGTGGTGTACCTGTCCTTGATGTAGCCCCAGAACTCGGAGTTGGTGGTGTTCATCACCACCAGGTCCTTGAGCCCGGAGACCACCCGGAACCGGTCGCCGTCGTACACCACCTCGGTGGTGCGCACCTCCTGGCCCTTGCGGACGAAGGAGTGGCCGACCTCCTCCGAGCCGATGAACCGGGAGGACGAGTCGGGGGTCCTGATCCGCTCCCAGCCGTACTCCTCGATCCGGATCCGGGCGCTGTGCACCACGCCGCGCTCGGTGTTCTCGACGAAGTGCCGGGCCAGCAGGACTCCGAAGCCCTCGGCGGACTCGATGCCGTGTTCCTTGGCGAAGGCGTACACGGTGTTCTTGGTGGTGTCGGTGGGCAGGCAGTTGGCGTTCGAGCCGGTGAGGTGCACGTCCTCGAACTCGCCGCGCAGCGAGACCGAGACGTTCAGGTCCTTGATCTCGTGGCGGGTGGAATCGCGGTGGACCCGGACGATGCGGTTCTCCGCCTTGCCGTACTGGTTCTGACCGAGCACGTGGGCCATGAGGTGGCTCCTAGGGTTCCTGGCGGCCTACCTAGCTTCCGCGGTAGACCGAGTAGCCGAACGGGTTGAGCAGCAACGGCACGTGGTAGTGGTGCTGCGCGGGCGCGACCGTGAAGACGATCGAGACCTCGGGGAAGAACGGCCGCCCGGCCGACCCCGCGTAGTACGCCGCGGTGTCGAAGAGCAGCCGGACGACCGAGCCCGCCTCCGCGGCCGGCAGGTCCTTGACCCGGCCGTCGGAGTCCGTGGCGGAGGTGCCGAGCACCTTCCAGCCACCCTCGGTGTGCAGTGCCAGCTCGACCGGGACGCCCACGGCCGGGCGGCCGAGGCTGGTGTCGAGCACATGCGTGGAGATGCCGGTCATGGGTGGGGGTACCTCACTGATGGCGGTAAGCGACGGTCCGTCAATTCACTGACGGGCGCCGAGCAGTCGATCGATGCGGATGTCGTTGATCTTCCGCAGCTCGCCCCGGACGACCTCCGCCTCGGCGGCGGCGTCGTTCGGGTACCGCTCGCGCAGCGCGGCGAGCATGCCGGCCGCGGTGCGGCCGGTCGCGCAGATCAGGAACACGTGGCCGAACTTCGCCTCGTAGGCGGCGTTGGCCGCGCGCAACTCGTCCAGCACGGACGGGTCGACGCCCCGGATGCCGGCCTGTTCGCGCTCGGAGACGGCGTCCCCGGGCTTCGGGGTGCCGATCCGGGCGTGACCGGCCATCGCGTCGCGCAGGTCGGCCGCGGAGAGCTCCGCCATCGCCTTCGCGTTGGCGGCGTGCAGCTCCTCGGGCTCGTGCCAGGGGCGGGACGCCGCCACGGCGGCGGCCCAGGCGGGGCTGGAGCAGACCTCCAGCAGGAGTTCCCTCAGCTCGGCCGCGTCAGCGGCGGCCAGGGCGGAGAGGACAGGGGGTGGCTGGGTCACGGGCGGACCTCCTGAGGGTTGGTGCCACCCGCACAAGCTAGATCGGCCGCAACAGGTCGTCAACACTTTGTTGAACTGTTTGTGGTGACAGCACGCGGCGCCGGGTCCGCGACCCGGCGCCGTGTGCGATCCGCCAAGGACGCGACCGGCGGGTCAGGTCTTCTCCTGCCGGTTCAGGTAGTTGTACACCGTGAACCGGCTGACCCCCAGCGCCGACGCGACCGTCTCCACCCCGTGGCGGACGGTGAACGCGCCGCGCTCCTCCAGCAGGGCGACCACCCGCTGCTTCTCCGCGCGGTCCAGCTCGGCCAGCGGCCGGCCGTCGAACTGCCGGACCATCTCGGCCAGCAGCCGGTCCAGCGCGCTGCTCAGGTGCGGCAGGCGCACCGCGACGGCCGGCGCGCCGTCCCACTCCAGCACGACGTCCTCCGCGCGGGCCTCGGTCGGCGCGACCGCGGTCGCGCCGACGGCGGCCAGCAGCGGCTCCAGGGCGGCGGCGAGCGGGTGGTCCAGGGCGTCGCTCACGGCTCATCCCCTCCTTCGGATCCTTCCGGCGCGGTTGCCCGCGGGGCGCCGGGCTCCTCGTCCAGCACGCTGACCTGGACCGAGATCCGGCTCGCCCCCGCCGCCAGGGTCTCCCGCAGCAGGCGGGTGACGGCGGCCAGGGCCGGTTCGGCGTCGCCCTCGGCGCTGGTGCCGAACGGCCCCACCGAGACGGTCAGCCCCGCCTCGTCCACCACGCGGCGCGCGGCCTTGGCGTGCTCGGGGAACCCGTCCAGTTCGAACGGCTCTGTCGTGAACTCCACCATCAATCGCACCCGCTCACCTTATCGACCCGGTCGGCCTGGGGGATCGGACAGTGGGGCCCCGGCGGGCGGCCGGGCGTTCGGCTGCTTCAACAAAATGTTGCGGCGTCCTTGACAGTCCGCGCGGCGGCGGAGAAGCTTCCATCAAGCAGAATCCATCTTCCGTATCGTGGAAGTTGCCCGGCGGAAGCCGCCCGTGAGAGAGCGATCGAGGTGAACGACGTGACCGCTGCCGCCCAGCACCGCTTCACGGTCAACCTGTCCATCCTGTTCGGTGAACTGCCCCTGCTGGAGCGGCCCGCCGCGGCCGCCGCGGCCGGCTTCACCGCCGCCGAACTCTGGTGGCCCTTCGGCGAGGAGCACGCACCCGGGACGGACGGGGTCGAGGCGCTGGCGGGCGCGTTCGAGGCGGCCGGAGTCCGGCTGACCGGTCTCAACTTCCTCGACGACCTGGCCCGCGGCGCCCGCGGCACGCTCTCCGTACCCGCCGAGAGCGAGCGCTTCCGGGAGAACGTCCCGGTCGCCGTCGCCCTCGCCGAACGCCTCGGCACCGGCGCGCTGAACGCCCTCTACGGCAACCGCGTACCCGGGGCGGACCCCGCCGAGCAGGACGCCCTCGCCCTGGAGAACCTCGCCCTGGCCGCCCGCGCCGCGCACTCGATCGGCGCCGTCCTGCTGGTCGAGACCCTCAACTCGGCCGAGTCCCCCGACTACCCGCTGGTCACCGCCGCCGCCGCGGTCGACGTCGTCGACAAGGTCAACGCCGCCACCGGCCTCGGCAACGCCAAGTTCCTCTGCGACCTCTACCACCTCGCCCGCAACGGCGAGGACCCGGCCGCCGTCATCGACGCGTACGCCGACCGGATCGGCCACGTCCAGATCGCCGACACCCCCGGCCGCAACGAGCCCGGCACCGGCGTCCTCGACTTCGAGGCCCTGTTCGCCCGCCTCACCGCCGCCGGCTACCGGGGGCTCGTCGGCCTCGAGTACCGCCCGGCCGGCGGCGTCAGCGCCGAGAGCTTCGACTGGCTGCCGCGCGAGCTGCGCGCCGCGCGCTGAGCCCCCCACCCACCGAGACCCTCACCCCTAAGGACCCGCACGCGATGAGCCGCAAGATCGCCTTCATCGGCCTCGGCATCATGGGCAAGCCCATGGCCGTCAACCTGGTCAAGGCCGGCCACCACGTCACCGGCTACAACCTCACCCGGGAGCCCATCGACGCCCTGGTCGCGGCCGGCGGCCACGGCGCCGGCTCGATCGCCGAGGCCGTCGCCGACGCCGAGGTCGTCATCACCATGGTCCCCGCCGACCCGCAGGTCGAGCAGGTCATTCTCGGCGAGGACGGCGTCCTGGCGCACGCCAAGGCCGGCGCCCTGGTCATCGACATGTCCAGCATCACCCCGCAGACCTCCGTCAAGGTCGATGCCGCCGCGCGGGCCGCCGGCCTCCGCGCCCTGGACGCCCCCGTCTCCGGCGGCGAGGCCGGCGCGGTCGAGGCCGTGCTCTCCATCATGGTCGGCGGCGCCGAGGCCGACTTCGCCGAGGCCGAGCCGCTGTTCGACGCGCTCGGCACCACCGTCGTGCACGTCGGCCCGGCCGGCGCCGGCCAGACCGTCAAGGCCGCCAACCAGCTGATCGTCGCCGTCAACATCCAGGTGCTCGCCGAGGCCGTGGTCTTCCTGGAGAACGCCGGCGTCGACCTCGCCGCCGCCCTCGACGTCCTCGGCGGAGGGCTGGCCGGCTCCACCGTGCTGAACCGCAAGAAGGGCAACATGCTGGCCCGCGAGTTCGCCCCCGGCTTCCGGATCGACCTCCACCACAAGGACATGGGCATCGTCACCGACGCCGCCCGCGCCGTCGGCGCCGCGCTCCCGCTCGGCGCGGTCGCCGCCCAACTGGTCGCCTCCGCCCGCGCCAACGGCGACGGCGCGCTCGACCACTCGGCCCTGCTGCGCGGCGTCGAACGGCTCTCCGGCCGCGAGGTCGAGTAAGGGCCGTGCGTGCGGGGGCCCGGGGAGCGGCGGGCCCGTGGCCGCTGACGGTTCACTACCGTTGCGCGCATCTGCTGCTGGTCCCGTTCGCTCCACGCGGCAGCCCGGACCCGCCGTACCCCGGGCCCCCGAATGCACAAGCTCGTCCCAGGAGAAAGGCCGGTCCCCGTGCGAGGACATGTGGTTGTCGCCCCCGACAAGTTCAAGGGGTCGCTGGAGGGCGCCGAGGTCGCCGCGCGACTCGCGGCCGGGATCCGGCGGGCGGCGCCCGGGGTGGAGGTGCGCGAGCTGCCGGTGGCCGACGGCGGGGAGGGGACGCTGGCGGCGGCGCTCGCGGCGGGCTTCTCCCGGGTGGAGGTGAAGGTCGCGGGGCCGACCGGGCTGCCGGTGGTCGCGGGGCTGGCGGTGAAGGGGGAGACCGCCGTGGTCGAGCTGGCGCAGGCGTCCGGCCTGGCCCGGCTCCCCGGGGGCCGCGCGGCGCCGCTGGCGGCGGGCTCGTACGGGGTGGGCCAGCTGGTCGCGAAGGCGGTCTCGCTGGGGGCGTCCCGGGTGGTGCTGGGCCTGGGGGGCAGTGCCGGCACCGACGGCGGTGCGGGCATGGCGCAGGCGCTGGGCGTCGAGCTGTACGACGCGGACGGCGCGCCGCTGCCGCCCGGCGGGGCCGCGCTGCGCCGGCTGGCCCGGGCCGAGCCGGGGCCGCTCGCGGAGCGGTTGCGCGGGGTGGAGGTGGTCGTGGCGTGCGACGTGGACAACCCGCTGCTGGGCCCGCGCGGCGCGGCCGCCGTGTACGGCCCGCAGAAGGGCGCGGACGCCGCGGACCTGCTGGTGCTGGAGCAGGGCCTGACCCGCTGGGCGGACGTGGTCGCGGAGCTGACGGGCCGTGAGGTCCGGGACGCGGCGGGCGCGGGCGCGGCCGGCGGGGTGGGTTTCGCGGCGCTGGCGCTGCTGGGCGCGACCATGCGGCCGGGCATCGAGCTGCTGCTGGAGCTGCTGGGCTTCGACCGGGCGGTGCGCGGCGCGCGCCTGGTGGTGACCGGAGAGGGCTGCCTGGACGCGCAGACCCTGCACGGCAAGGCCCCGGCGGGGGTGGCCGCGGCGGCGGCCCGGGCCGGGGTGCCGGTGGCGGCGGTGGCCGGGCGGCTGGAGCTGTCCGAGCGGGAGTGGCGGGCGGCGGGCTTCGTCGAGGCGCTGGCGCTGGCCGACCTGGCGGGCGATCCGGC
Organism: Kitasatospora phosalacinea; assembly: GCF_000716545.1. Lineage (GTDB taxonomy): Bacteria > Actinomycetota > Actinomycetes > Streptomycetales > Streptomycetaceae > Kitasatospora > Kitasatospora phosalacinea. The sequence continues at coordinate 26,627 of NZ_JNWZ01000003.1, read as the reverse complement.
GGAGTCGATGGCCCGGGCGGGCGAGCTGGCCGAGCTGGCGGGGGAGCGGCTGGCGGCCGGACTGCTGCGCTGACGGCCCGTCGCACTCTCGTACGTTCACACATTGACGTTTTGTTGAAGGCGAGCCTAGGCTCCCAGCACTCCTTCGACCCACCCTCGCTCTTCCACGACGCTCGGAGGTTCCCTCATGCCCATCGACGCCGCGGTGATCCGCTCCCGGCGGGTGGTCCTGCCGGACGGCGAACGCCCCGCCGACGTGCTGGTCCGGGCCGGAAAGATCGAGCGGGTCGCCCCGCACGGCACCCTGACCGCCGACGGCCGGCAGCTCACCGACCTCGGCGCCACCGCCCTGCTGCCCGGCCTGGTCGACACCCACGTGCACGTCAACGAGCCCGGCCGCACCGACTGGGAGGGCTTCGCCTCCGCGACGAAGGCCGCCGCGGCCGGCGGCGTCACCACGGTCATCGACATGCCGCTCAACTCGATCCCGCCGACCACCACGGTCGAAGGGCTCGACGCCAAGCGGAAGACCGCCGACGGCCAGGCCTGGGTCGACCTGGGCTTCTGGGGCGGCGCCGTCCCCGGCAACACCGACCAGCTCGAACTCCTGCACCAGGAAGGCGTGTTCGGCTTCAAGTCGTTCCTCGCCCCGTCCGGGGTGGACGAGTTCCCGCACCTGGCCACCCCCACCGACCTGGAGGCCGCGCTCGCCGAACAGGCCCGGATCGGCGCCCTGGCGATCATCCACGCCGAGGACCCGGCCGTGCTCGACGCCGCCCCGCACGTCCCCGGCGCCCGCTACCGCGACTTCCTGGCCTCCCGCCCGGACGGCGCCGAGGCCGCCGCCGTCGCCGCCCTGCTGGCCGCCGCCCGCCGCACCGGCGCCCGGGTGCACGTCCTGCACGTCTCCTCCGCCGCCGTGCTGCCGCTGCTGCGGCAGGCCCGGGCGGACGGCGTCCGGGTCACCGCCGAGACCTGCCCGCACTACCTGACCCTGGCCGCCGAGGACGTCCCCGACGGGGACACCGCCTTCAAGTGCTGCCCGCCGATCCGCGACGAGTCCAACCGCGACCTGCTCTGGCAGGCCCTCGCGGACGGCGAGTTCGCGGCCGTGGTCTCCGACCACTCGCCCTCCACCCCCGACCTCAAACTGCTGCGCCGGCACGGCGGCAGCGGCGACTTCGCCGCCGCCTGGGGCGGCATCGCCTCCCTCCAGCTGGGCCTGCCCGCCGTCTGGACCGAGGCCCGCCGCCGCGGCCACACCCTGGCCGACGTGGTCCGCTGGATGTCCGCCGGACCCGCCGCCCTGGTCGGCCTGACCGGCACCAAGGGCGCCATCGCGCCCGGGTGCGACGCCGACCTGGTGGCCTTCGACCCGGACGGCGAGCTGACCGTCCGCGCCGAACGCCTCCACCACAAGAACCCGGTCACCCCGTACGCGGGCCGCACCCTCACCGGGCTGGTCCACCGCACCTGGCTGCGCGGGCGGCCCGTCGACCCCGACGGCGCCCCGCACGGCCGCCGGCTCGTCCGAGGCTGAACCCCGAAGCCGACACAACGCTGAAAGAAGGAGCACCAGTTGAGTACTGACCTGACCTCGAACGCGCCGTTCACCGAGCTGGTCGACCTGGCCTCCCGGCTGCTGGGCGCGGGCGTGGTCGCCACCAACGAGGACACCTTCGCGGACGCCGAGAACCTGCTGGTCGCCAAGCCCGCCGAGTTCCGCCCGCACACCTTCGGCCACAAGGGCCAGATCATGGACGGCTGGGAGTCCCGGCGCCGCCGCGGCGCCAGCGCCGAGCAGCCGCACCCCGCCGACGACGACCACGACTGGGCGGTCGTCCGGCTCGGCGTCGCGGGCCGCGTCCGCGGCGTGATCGTCGACACCGCGCACTTCACCGGCAACTACCCCGAGACCGCCTCCGTGCAGGCCGCGTCCGTCCCCGGCCACCCCTCGCCCGAGGAACTGGCCGCCGCCGAGTGGACCGACCTCGTGCCGCGCACCGCCCTCAAGGGCGACACCGCGCACCGGTTCCCGGTCGACGACCCCACCCGCTACACCCACGTCCGCCTCAACATCTGGCCGGACGGCGGCGTCGCCCGGCTGCGGGTGCACGGCGAGGTGCTGCCCGACCCGCGCGACCTGGCCGGCCTCACCTTCGACCTGGCCGCCCAGGAGCACGGCGGCGTCGCCGAGGCCGCGTCCGACCGCTACTTCTCCTCCCCGCACAACCTGAACGCTCCCGGCCGCGCCTCCGTCATGGGCGACGGCTGGGAGACCCGGCGTCGGCGCGACAAGGCCAACGACTGGGTGCGAGTGGCCCTGGCCGGGGGCGGCGAGGTGCTGGCGGCGGAGGTGGACACCTCCTGCTTCGTCGCCAACGCCCCCGGCTGGGCCGAACTCGTCGGCACCGACGGCGAGAGCGGGACCGAGACCGTGCTGCTGCCGCGCACCCGCCTGCAGCCCGACACCCGCCACCGCTACCGCCTCCCGGCGGGCACCCCCGTCACCCATGTCCGGATCAACGTCTACCCCGACGGCGGCCTCGCCCGCCTGCGCCTCACCGGCCGCCTCACCCCCGCCGGCCAGGACGCGCTGGCACTGCGCTGGTTCAACGCGATCCCCCTGCCGGAGGCCCGCGAGGCCCTCGCGGCCGCCGGCCTGCCGACCGACCTCGCCGAGGCCCGCCCGCTCACCGACGCGACGGCCATCCGGCCGCTGTACGAAGGCATTTAGGGGCCCGGGGAACGGCGAGGCCCGGGCTGCTGGCGGTGCGCTGCCGTCGCGCGTGTCTGCTTCCGGTTCCGTCACGGACCCGCAGCAGCATGAACCCTCGACGGGCTCCGGCCGTCAGCAGTACGGACTCGCCGTTCCCCGAGCCCCTGGTTTGTTCCCCCTCGATCGCCGAACTAAGGACCACCCATGCCCAGAACCCTCACCACCGAGTCCGGCGCGCCCGTCGCCGACAACCAGAACAGCGCCTCGGCCGGCGAGTACGGCCCGCTGCTGCTCCAGGACCAGCACCTGCTGGAGAAGCTGGCCAGGTTCAACCGGGAGCGGATCCCGGAGCGGGTGGTGCACGCCCGCGGGTCGGGCGCGTACGGGTACTTCGAGGTGACCGACGAGGTCTCGCGGTACACCCGGGCCGCGTTCCTCTCCGAGGTCGGCAAGCGCACCGAGGTGTTCCTGCGCTTCTCCACCGTCGCGGGCGCGCTGGGCTCCACCGACGCGGTGCGCGACCCGCGCGGCTTCGCCGTCAAGTTCTACACCGAGCAGGGCAACTACGACCTGGTCGGCAACAACACCCCGGTGTTCTTCATCAAGGACCCGCTGAAGTTCCCGGACTTCATCCACTCGCAGAAGCGCGACCCGTACACCGGTGTCCAGGAGGCCGACAACGTCTGGGACTTCTGGGCGCACTCGCCGGCCTCCACGCACCAGATCACCTGGCTGTTCGGCGACCGCGGCATCCCCGCCTCGTACCGGCACATGAACGGCTACGGTTCGCACACCTACCAGTGGGTCAACGCCGAGGGCCGGGCGCACTGGGTGAAGTACCACTTCAAGACCAACCAGGGCATCCGCTCGCTGGACGCCGAGCAGGCCGGGCAGACCGCCGGCGGCGACGCCGACAGCCACCAGCGGGACCTGCACCAGGCGATCGAGCGCGGGGTGTTCCCCTCCTGGACGCTGTACGTGCAGCTGATGCCGGTCGAGGACGCCGCGGACTACCGGTTCAACCCGTTCGACGTCACCAAGGTGTGGCCGCACGCCGACCACCCGCTGGTCAAGGTCGGCCGGCTGGTGCTCAACCGCAACCCGGAGAACGTGTTCGCCGAGGTCGAGCAGGCCGCGTTCTCGCCGAACAACTTCGTGCCCGGCATCGGCCCCTCGCCGGACAAGATGCTCCAGGGCCGCCTGTTCGCGTACGCCGACGCCCAGCGCTACCGGCTCGGCGTCAACCACACCCAGTTGCCGGTCAACGCCCCCCGGGCGACCGAGGCCGCCAACCACGGGCAGGACGGCTACGCGGCACTGAACCGGAACGGCCGCGACAAGAACTACGAGCCCAACTCGTACGGCGGCCCGGTCCAGAGCGACGACCCGCTGCACGCCCCGCAGCCGGTCTCCGGCCACACCGGCACCTACGCCTCGCCGGCGCACAGCAAGGACGACGACTTCTTCCAGGCCGGCGAGCTCTACCGGCTGATGACGGACGCCGAGAAGTCCCGCCTGATCGCCAACCTGGCCGGCTCGCTGGCCCAGGTCGGCCGGGACGACGTGGTGGAGAAGAACCTCGCCCACTTCCGCGCCGCCGACCCCGAGTACGGCGCCCGCCTGGCCGCCGAGGTCGCCCGCCGGCGCGAGGCGGCCGAGGACTGACGGGCCGCCGGCCCCCGGTGTCCGGCGGGCGGGGGCGGTGAGCGGCAGGCGCTCGCCGTCCGCCGCCCGGGCGGTCCGTCCGGGCCCCGGGCACCGCCCGGCGGAGGCATATGCGTGTCAAGGGGGCAGTGGTCCGGCGGGACGAATATCCGGTGAGGGGACGGTGCGGAGTCGGTGGCCCGTCTACGCTGGAGGGAAGGCGGGACCGGCGGGAGGGGCCAGGCCATGTCGACGGTGCGCGGGGGACGACAGGACGGTCTGCCGGGGGCGGGCACGGGCGGGCCGTTCGGGGTGCTGCGGCGGGCACTGCGGCTGCTGGAGGCGGTGGACCGCCGGCCGACCGGGGCGACGACGGCCGAACTGGCCCGGCAGCTGACCCTGCCGCAGACCCAGGTGCAGCTGCTCGCCGAGGAGTTGGAGACCGAGGGGTACCTGGTCCGGCTGGACGGCGGCTGGGCCCTCGGCGGCGCCTTCACCCTGCTGGGGACGCAGCACCGGGAACCGATGGTGCGCGCCCGGCTGCACCACCGGCTGGAGGAACTCCGCGACGAGCTGGGCGCGGCCGTGTACTTCAGCCGCTACCACGACGGGGAGCTCTCGGTGGAAGCGGTCTGCGCGGACGAGCACGCCCCGGCCGTGCACGAGTGGGCGGACTTCCGGGCCACCGCGCACGCCTCCGCGATCGGCAAGTGCCTGCTCGCGCAACTCGACCACGACGCCAGGCTCGACCACCTCTCCCGCCACCCGGCCGCCCGGCTGACCGCCCGCACCATCACCGAGACCGACCGGCTGCTGCACCGGCTCGACCGGCAGCCCGCCACCGTCCCCGTGCTCGACCTCCAGGAGTACTCGATGGACACGGTGTGCGCGGCCGTCCCGGTCGTCGCCGGGAGCACCGTCGGCTGCCTGGCCACCTCGCTGCCCGTCGACCAGGCCCACCGGCTGCGCGAGGCCGCCGAACTGCTGGCCGTCCGGGCGGCGCCGCTGATGCTGGCGATGGCGGTCTGAGGAAGGGCCGACCCCCTTGTCGAACGGGCGTTTCGACAGCAGGATGCGCGGAATGAGCCAGCTCCCGAACCGCCCCGTCATCCGCCCCTACCGGCCCGCCGACCGGGCCGCCCTGTTCGACGTCTGCGTGCGCACCGCCGAGAACGGCGGCGACTCCCGGCAGACGTACCCGGACCACGAACTGCTGCCGAACATCTTCGCCGCCCCGTACGCCGAACTGGAGCCCGACCTGGCGTTCGTGCTGGACGACGGCGGGCGCGCGGTCGGCTACGTGCTGGCGACCGCCGACACCCCGGCGTTCGTGCGGCGCTTCCGGGACGAGTGGCTGCCCACCCTCGCCGACCGCTACCCGCCGCTCACCGGCGAACCGGCCACCCCCAGCGAGGTGATGATCCACCTGCTGCACACCCCCGAGCGGATGGTGCTGCCCGAACTCGCCGACTACCCCGCCCACCTGCACATCGACCTGCTGCCCAGCCACCAGCGGGCCGGGTACGGCCGGGAGCTGATGCGCACGCTGCTGGCCGCGCTCGCGGCCAAGGGCGTCCCGCGCGTCCACCTCGGCATGGTCACCGCCAACGCCCCCGCCCGGGCCTTCTACGACCGCCTCGGCTTCCACGTCATCCCCGTCCCCGACCCGGGCCCGCTCACCTACCTGGGCCGCCGCACCACCGACTAGCCCCGGGCGGGGCGGTGGCGGGCCGGGGCGGCGGAGACGTGAAGAGGCCCGCCGCCGGATCGGGGGCGATCCGGCGGCGGGGCCGTCCTGTTCGACGTGTCCCCTCTACCGCCGTGGGTTCCCCCGTGGATTCCCCCCAGGGCGGCTTTGCACGTCGACCGCGAGGAGCCCCGAGCGGCCAGGGCCTCCTGCGCGGTGACCACGTTAGCGAGCGGCCGCCCCCCGGGATTGGCGGTGCGTGCACAGCGGGTTGGCGCTGCGTCTACCCGGCCCCGTGCAGCGCCTGGTGGCGGTGGTCGCGCGGGGAGAGGCCGTAGGCGGCGCGGAAGGCGCGGCTGAAGTCGTCGGGGCGCGGGATGCCGCAGCGGACGGCCACCACGTGGATGGGGGTGCCGCGCAGCGCGGGATCGGCGAGGTCGCGGTGGGCCCGCTCCAGGCGCCGGCGGCGGATCCAGGCGGCGAGCGTCTCGCCGCCGTTCTCCTCGGTGAAGACCCGGTGCAGGTAGCTGAGCGAGAGGTGGTGCGCCTCGGCGATCACCGAGGGCGTCAGCGCGGGGTCGTGCAGGTGGTTCCGGACGAAGGCCCGGACGTTCTCGACCAGGACCCGCCGCCGGGTCTCCGGGGTCAGGGCGTCGGTGGCCTCCACCTCCTCGGCCAGCCAGGTGGACACCAGGTCGACCATGATCGGGCCGAGCCGCTCCGCGGTGGCCCGGTTGAGGGTGCCGGCCTGCCGGTCCAGGTTGTGCAGGAAGTCGGCTATCAGCAGGGAGGTGCCGGACCCGCCCGGGTAGCGGCCGAGGAGCCGGCGCAGCCGGTCCGGCGGCACCGGCAGCAGCGCGGACGGGAAGTCGATGCCGAGCGCGTTGACCCGGGGCCGGCCGGGCCCGTTCTGCCCGGCCCCGAGCGCCCGCAGGTCGTACGGGCGGGAGCTGTCGAGCAGGCTGAACTCCCCGGCCCGGGCGGCGAAGCCGGTCCCGTCGGGCATCTCCAGGCAGAACCCGCCGTCGAGGACCAGGGTGACGTGGAAGACGCCGGGGTCGGAGTCCCGGACGCGGGCGGCGCTGCGCCGGAAGCGGGCGGACGGGAAGGACGAGCCGAGGAAGGTCACCGGGCCGAGCTCCAGCCGGCGCAGGTCGGCCGTGAAGTCGTCGACGTGCGGGGTGCTGGCATCGCAATCCCTGGTCAGCGACAGGAGGTCCCGCCAGGCTTCGAAACGCTGCTCCGAGTCGTTCCGCCGGGTCCGGTCGTCGTGTTCCGTCGTCGCGGTCATGCTCCGTCCACCTTCTCCTTCGCGCCGTACGGCCCCCCGACGGCGCGCCAAGCATTACAGGTGGTCCGGCCGTTCGGCGTGCCGGATCCCGCAGCGTTCCCGGCGTCCTTCCGCCGTCCGGAAAGGGAAAAATGACCCCGCGTCAAAGCCGGTGCGCGCCACGCGGATTGACGGGGCGTCGGCACTCCGCGACCGGACCACCGTTTTACGCATATTGTCGCTTTCGCACCCCGTCGGGGTGCGCGGCCGGTCCCGGGAACGGGCCGGGCCGCGGAACGCGAGTGCGTGGAGCGCCATGGCGAGCACCGGGACACCCCCCGACACCCCCGACCGCCCCGACGGCCCCGACGACCCCGGCGGCGAACGGCCCCGGCCCTCCGACGCGGGCCGGGTCCTGGGCCGCTGGAAGAACTGGCTCACCCCGGTGGTGCTCAGCGCCCTGGTCGCACTGGGCCTGTCCCTGCTCTACATGGGCAACATCCTGACGCCGCAGAAGCACCTCCACCACATGCCGATCGCGCTGGTCGACTCCGACGCCGGACCGCCGCTGCCCGGCCAGTCCCGCCCGCTCGGCGCCGAGGTCGCCGACCGGGTGGTGGCCGGCAGCCCGCCGGGGGAGGTCGACTGGCGGCGGGTCAGCCGCGAGGAGGCCCAGCGCCAGCTGTCCTCCGGCAAGGTCTACGGCGCCCTGGTGGTGCCGGAGGACTTCTCCCGCGCGGTGGCCGCACTGACCACCGCGGAGGCGCCCGCCCGACCGAGGATCCAGGTGCTCACCAACCCCGGCACGGGCAGCCTCGGCTCCGGCATCGCCAGTCAGATCAACCAGACCGCCGCGCACCGGGCCTCCCGGGAGATCGGCCAGCAGTTGTCCGCCGCTGCCACCACGAAGACCGCCGAGGTGTTCCTCGCCGACCCGGTCGAGGTGGCCGTCGAGGTGGGCCACCCGATCGGCGAGCGCACCGGTGCCGGGCTCGGCGCGTTCTACTTCACCCTGCTGCTGCTCCTGGCGGGGTTCATGACCGCGAACATCGTGCACGCCGGACTCGACGTCTCGATGGGCTTCGCGGACGCCGAGATCGGCCCGTTCCACCTGCGCGAACCCACCCTGCGGATCAGCCGCACCCAGGTCCTGCTGGCCAAGATGGGCATGACGGCGGGCGTCTCGCTGGTCTCCGCCAGCCTGGTGATGCTCGCCGCGACCGTGATCCTCGACATGGACGCCCCGCACGCCGGCCAGCTGTGGCTGTACTCCTACTGCGCCGTCACCACCGTCGGCCTCGGCGTGCTGGCGATCATCGCCGCGTTCGGCAACGTCGGGCAACTGGTCGCGATGTTCGTGTTCATCGCCTTCGACCTGCCCGCCTCCGGCGCGACCGTCCCGCTGAGCGCCTCGCCGGGCTTCTACCGCTTCCTCGGCGTGTTCGAGCCGATGCGGCAGATGGTCGACGCCGTCCGGTCGATCCTGTACTTCGACGCCCGGGCCGGCGCCGGACTGGTCCGCGGCTGGCTGATGCTGCCGCTGGGCATCGTGGTGGCGCTGCTCTTCGGCTTCGGCATGACCCGCTACTACGACCGCCGGGGCATGCGCTTCGAGCCCGGCCACCGCTCCTGACCCGCCGTCGGGGCGCCCGGCCGGCACCGGTCGCCCCGCCGGGCCGTCGCCACCGGAGTACCTGCCCGACCCGCTGATCCCGTTCCGCGGCTCCCGCTTCCACCAGCGCACCACCGTCACCGCCGCGCCCGGCGCCACCGTCGTGCTCGGCGAGACCATCACCGCCGGACGGCTCGCCCGCGGCGAACGGCACGACTACCGGGTGCTCGCCACCGACCTGGAGATCGCCCGCCCCGACGGCACCCTGCTCGCCGTCGACACCCTGCGGCTCACCCCCGGCGGCGGTCGCGGCGCCGTCACCGGGCCCGCCGTGTTCGCCGGGCACGACCACCTCGCCACCCTGTTCGCGGTCAGCGGCCTGCGCCCCGCCGCCGAGATCGCCGACACCCTGCACCGCGCCCTCGACGGCAGCGGCCTGCGCTACGGCGTCTCCACCCTGCCCGAGGACAGCGGCGCCTGGCTGCGCCTGCTGGAGGACAGCCCCGTGCGCACCGCCGCCGCCCTGGACGCCGCCTGGCGGGCCGTCCGGCTGCTGCTCACCGGCGAGCCCGCACCCGCCCTGCGCAAGACCTGACCGCCCGCCCGTCCGCCCGCCCGTTTCGGGAGGTACCCCCCGTGCTCTCCGCGCCCCGCCGATGCCCCCGGCCTGCAACGCCGGTGACACGGCCTGGCCGCCGGCCGCCACCGCCGTGGTCCTGCCCGACGTGGTCGGCGTGCACGGCGTCGGCGGACTCCCGGGCTGCTCATGGTCGGCCTGCTCGCCACCGCTCGGATCAGCGGCGCCGAGGGCCTGTTCTACGGCGCCGTCCGCGGCGACGGCGAACTCGTCCGGAAGATCACCGAGTCGATCAGAGCCGGGCGCGAGGGGGGCAGCCGACCGGCCGCGCCCGGTACGGTGCGGGGGACGCGCCCGGGACGCCCCGCGAAGCACCCGGGGGGAGCCCGGGGGGGAACCCGGCCCCGGAAACGCGAAAGGCAGGGAGCTCGCACTCTCCTGCCGTTATCAAACTTATACCGTAAGGGGGGCCTTGCCGCAAGGCCCCCTCGATGCCGCACAATCGCTGATCTGAACCGGGGACCCGCGCGAACAGCACAGACGGGGCAGACCGCGAACAGCACGCGGACGGAGCGCGGCCCACCCGGCAGCGGATCGGAGTCACCACCCATGAACCAGCCGACGACCAGCGCCTTCGACCTCCCCGAGCGGCTCGCCGCCAAGGCGGACCCGGCCCTGATCGCCGCCGACGACCGGCACTTCGCCGAGGTCGCCGACACCCTGCGCCGGGACACCGCGGAGCTGACCGCGCGCCTGGAGCAGGTGCGCCGCAGCCCTGGCGGGGCCGGGCAGGCGGCGATGGACCGCGACAACGAGGTGCACCAGCTCTCCGCCCGGCTGCGCACCCTCAGCCGGTTCGGCCACGACCTGTGCCTGGGCCGGATCGTCCGCGCCGACGACCCCGAGCCCGTCTACATCGGCCGCCTCGGCCTCGCCGACGCCGACGGGCGCCGCCTGCTGGTCGACTGGCGCTCGCCCGCCGCCGAACCCTTCTTCGCCGCCACCCACGCCAACCCGATGGGCCTGGTCAGCCGCCGCCGCTACCGCTGGCAGCGCGGCCGGGTCGGCGACTACTGGGACGAGGTGTTCACCGCCGACGGCCTCGAGGGCCACGCCGCGCTGGACGACCAGTCCGCGTTCATCGCCAGCCTGGGCAGCTCCCGCTCCGAGCGGATGCGCGACGTGCTGGCCACCATCCAGGCCGACCAGGACGCCATCATCCGGGCCGGCTCGCGCGGCGCCCTGGTCGTCGACGGCGGCCCCGGCACCGGCAAGACCGTCGTCGCCCTGCACCGCACCGCCCACCTGCTGTACTCCGACCCGCGGCTGGGCCACCGCAAGGGCCGCGTCCTGTTCGTCGGCCCGCACCAGCCGTACCTGGCGTACGTCTCCGACGTGCTGCCCAGCCTCGGCGAGGAGGGCGTGCAGACCTGCACCCTGCGCGACCTGCTGCCCGAGGGCGCCGCCGTCGAGCCCGAGCCCGACCCCGAGGTGGCCCGGCTCAAGGCCGCCGCCGGCATGGTGCGCGCCATCGAGAAGGCCGTCGCCGTGTACGAGGAGCCGCCCGCCGAGGGCCGCAAGCTCTCCACCGAGTGGTACGAGCTGTGGATCGACCCGGAGGACTGGTCCGAGGCGTTCGCCGCCCCCGGCCCCGGCACCCCGCACAACGAGGCCCGCCAGCAGATCCTCGACGAACTGATCACCATCCTGCTCGACAAGAACGCCGACTCCTTCGACGACGAGGACGGCATCTCGCCCGAGGTGCTCCGCCGCGAACTGCGCCGCGACCCCGAACTGCTCGGCGCGCTGCGCCGCGCCTGGCCGATCCTGGAGCCCACCGACCTGGTCGGCGACCTGTGGACCGTCCCCGCCTACCTGCGGCTGTGCGCGCCCTGGCTCGGCCGCGAGGAGATCCGCGCCCTGCAGCGCACCGACCCCGCCGCCTGGACGCTCTCCGACCTGCCGCTGCTGGACGCCGCCCGCCGCCGCCTCGGCGACACCGACGCCGACCGCCGCGAGCGCGCCCACCGGGCCCGGCTGGCCGCCGAACGCGAGATGATGGACGGCGTCGTCGACCACCTGCTGAACGCCGACTACGACAGCGAGGGCGCGGTCGCCATGCTGCGCGGCGCCGACCTGCGCGACGCGCTGATCGACCACACCGAGACCGAGCCCGTCGACCCCGACCTGCTGGCCGGGCCGTTCGCCCACATCGTGGTCGACGAGGCGCAGGAACTCACCGACGCCGAGTGGCAGATGCTGATCGCCCGCTGCCCCTCCCGCTCCTTCACCATCGTCGGCGACCGCGCCCAGGCCAGGCACGGCTTCACCGAGTCCTGGACGGAACGCCTGGAGCGGGCCGGCCTGGACCGGGTCACCCTCACCTCGCTGACCGTCAACTACCGCACCCCCGAAGAGGTGATGGCCGAGGCCGAGCCGGTCATCCGGGCCGCGCTGCCCGACGCCAACGTCCCCACCTCGATCCGGCGCAGCGGAGTGCCCGTCCACCACGGCGCCCGCGCCGAACGCGACGCGCTGCTGGAGACCTGGCTGGCCGAGCACCCCGAGGGCACCGCCTGCGTGATCGGCGACCCGCTCTTCCCCGGCCTGCCCCGGGTCCGCTCGCTCAGCCCCGAACTGGTCAAGGGGCTGGAGTTCGACCTGGTGGTGATCATCGACCCGGAGGCGTTCGGCGACGGCATCGAGGGCGCCGTGGACCGCTACGTCGCGATGACCCGCGCCACCGGGCAGCTGGCGATCCTGCGCTGACCGTTCCCCGCCCGGCCGCTCCCCGCCCGGCCGCCACCCGCAACCCCCTGCGGGCGGCGGCCGGTTCGCGCATACTCGACCCCGTGCCCGAAGACCCGCCGCCCCCGTGCGCGCCGCCCCACCCCGACCTGCGGGCGCCCTACCTGGACCGCGAGTCGGCGGCCGCGCTGGCCGCCCGCGGCGGGGTGCCCGCCCCGCTGACCCCCGACGGGCTGGCGCGGTGGCAGCGGCGGGACGCCGCCCGGCGGCCGAGACCGACGCTGCGCCAACTCGCCGACGGCGGAAGGTTCGAGGCGGCCGAGCACGACGCGGACGGGGTCACCGTGGTCTCCGGCCGCCCGGCCGGAGCGGACGGCGCGCTGCCCGCCCTGCTGTACCTGCACGGCGGCGGCCTGATCGGCGGCAACGCGTACGCCGTACTGCCGCGCGTGCTGCGGGAGTTGGCACGGCCGCTCGGGCTGACCGTGCTCTCCGTCGAGTACCCGCTCGCCCCCGCCGCCCGCTACCCGGCCCCGCTGCACGCCTGCCGCACCGCCCTGCGCTGGGCCGCCGCGCACGCCGGGCGGCTGCGGATCGACCCCGGGCGGATCGTGCTCGCCGGCAAGAGCGCCGGCGGCGGGCTGGCCGCCGCGCTCGCCCTGCTGCTGCGCGACGGGGGCGACCCGGCGCCGCTCGGCCAACTCCTGCTCAGCCCGATGCTGGACGACCGCGGCGCCACCGCCTCCGCCCGGCAGGCCGCCGGCCACGACACCTGGGACGCCGTCTCCAACACCACCGCCTGGCGGGCCGCCCTCGGCCCGCTGCACGGCACCCCCGACCTCCCGCCCTACGCCGCCCCCGCCCGCTCCCGCGACCTCTCCGGCCTCCCACCCGCCTACCTGGAGGTCGGCTCCGCCGAGACCTTCCGCGACGAGGTCACCGCCTACGCCGACGCCCTGTGGCGCGCCGGCGGCCACGCCGAACTCCACGTCTGGCCCGGCGCCTGCCACGGCTTCGACACCCTCGCCCCGCGGTCCGCCCTCAGCCGCACGGCGACCGCGGCCCGGACGGACTGGCTGCGCCGGCTGCTCGGCTGCGCCGCCTGAGACGGATCAGCCGGGCAGGCGGGTGTCGGTCCAGCCGGTGTCCGTCCAGCCGCCGGCGGTGCGGGTGTGGCGGCGGCGCAGGTGGTGGCGGTCGGGGGAGGCCTGCCAGAACTCGGCCTGGGCGGCGTGCAGGGCGTAGCAGTGCAGGGCGGGGGAGGGGGTGGTGCAGCCGGGGGAGGGGCGGACCGGGCCGCGCAGGCGGACTTGGCGGCCCTGGGCGGGCCAGTAGGCGGTGAGGGCGGCGTCGGGGCGGGCGGCGAGCTGGCGGGCCTTGGGGGAGTCGGGTTCGGTCCAGAAGTGCCAAGCGGCGGCGGGGAGTTCGACGTCCCGCAGGACGAGCACCCGGGCGTCCGGGCGGCCCTCGGCGTCGACGGTGGAGAGCGTCAGCACCTGGGCGTCCGGGGCGCCGGCGGCCAGGGCGTCCAGCAGCCAGGCGGTGAACAGCTCGGCGGGGTCGGTGGGCCCGTGGTCCGGCGGCGGGTAGGCGGGGGCGGCCAGCACCGGGTGGGCGAGCAGGGCGCGGACGAGGGGGGAGGGGGTGTCGGTCATCGGGATTCCAGGGGGTCGTCGTCGGGCGGCGCCGGCCGGCCGGCCCGGTGGTTCGCGGGGCGGACGTGGCGGCGGCGCCCCTCGTCCTGCCCGCGCCCGCGCTTCGGTCTCCCCGGCACGGGACCCACACTGACGGTTCGCGGCCGTGGGGACAAGCGGATTCGCGGGGCGGGGTCACCCGATCGGGCGGCTTATTAGACTCGATGTCGATAAGAGTGGTCGAACCCCTTGTCGGGCCCGCTACCCGCGAGTAGTTTGCCGGTGTGCCCACCGGGTCCGCCCCGGCCCGCCCCACCCGTCCGCCGCGCGTCAGGAGGCACCCCCATGCCCCGCCCCACCCCGCCCGTCACCGTGCACGACAGCCTGGTGCTCGAACCGCGCGACGTGCACTTCGACTGGTCCGAGCTGCCCCTGCACTGGATCCCCGACGAGCCGATGGCCACCCACACCATCAACGTCCTGCACCTGCTGCTGCCCGAGGGCGAGCGGTGGTTCGTCAAGGTGTTCAAGGACGCGCTGCCGCTGATCCGGGACGAGCAGCTGCGCGAGGAGGTGCTCGGCTTCATCGGGCAGGAGGCGATCCACGCCGAGGCCCACCAGGAGGTGCTCGACCACCTGCTCGGCCAGGGCCTCGACCCCCGCCCCTACGTCCGGCAGATCAGCTGGCTGTTCCGCCGCGTCCTCGGCGACAAGCCCGGACTGACCGCCCGCCAGCGCCGCGAGAACACCATCGAACGGGTCGCCTTCGTCGCCGCGATCGAGCACTTCACCGCCTTCCTCGGCGACTGGGCCCTCAACTCGCCCGGCCTCGACCGCGCCGAGGCCGACCCCACCATGCTCGACCTGCTGCGCTGGCACGGCGCCGAGGAGGTCGAGCACCGCAGCGTCGCCTTCGACCTGATGCGCCACCTCGACCCCGGCTACCTGCGCCGCGTCCGGGGCATGTTCGTCTCCGGCCCGCTCCTGGTCCACCTGTGGGTCCGCGGCGCCCGCTTCATGCTCGCCGCCGACCCCACCCTGGAGGGCCGCCTCGTCCCCACCTGGCGCGAGGCCCGGCGTGCCGCGCGGCGCGGCCTGCTCCCCGAGCCGGGGCGCTTCCTGCGCTCCGCCGCCCGCTATCTCGGCCCCGGCTACCACCCCACCCGCGAGGGCAGCTCCTCGCAGGCCCTCGCCTACCTCGCGAAGTCGCCCGCCGCCCGGGCCGCCGCGACGCACTGAGCCGGGCGGGACGCGAAACCGGGGGGCGGGGAGCTGCGCGAGGGGGAACGGGACCTCGGAAAGATCCGGCCTGCCCGGAACCCGCATCCCGTCCGTGGCCCGCGCGGAGCGTCCCACCCCCCAGGGGCCCCGCCCACCTGCAACCGCCCCTCCGTGCAAGGACCCTGCCCGCGTCCCGTTCCCCTCGCGCGGTTCCCCGCCCTCCCGACCGGCGCGAACGCCACTTGGAGCCGACCCCATGGATCTCGAAACGCCGCCCCCCGACCTCTACGGACGCCCGCGCGCAGACCGGTTCTTCGCCCGGCTGACCGCCTTCGGCGACTGGTACGGCCCCGCGCTGGGCCGACCCGGGCTGCGGCGCAGCCCGCGTCGGGGCGAGGCGCGGGGGGTGCCGCCGCTGTACCTGGTGGTGGTCTCGCACCGGGTGGTCGCCGAGGACGTGGTGGAGCTGCGGCTGGGCGACCCCTCCGGCGGGGCGCTGCCGCCCTGGCAGCCCGGGGCGCGGATCGTGCTGACCCTGCCGTCCGGGCGGGAGCGCCACTACTCGCTGTGCGGGGACCCGGCCGACCGGCACGTCTACCGGATCGCGGTGCGCCGGATCGCCGACGGCGGCGGCGGCTCCGTCGAGGTGCACGACGCGCTGCACGTGGGCGTGCGCCTGCGGGTGCGCCGCCCGCGCAACGGCTTCGCCTTCTGCGGGGAGGAGAGGGTGCTGTTCCTGGCCGGCGGCATCGGCGTCACGCCGCTGCTCCCGATGGCCCGGGCCGCCCAACGGGCAGGGCTCGACTGGCGGTTGGTGCACACCGGCCGCACCGCCGCCGCGCTCCCGTTCACCGCCGAGCTGACCGCGCTCGACCCGGCCCGGGTGCACGTGCGCACCGACGACGAGCACGGCGTCCCCGACGCGGCCGAACTGCTCGCGCACGCCCCCCGGGGCGCCGCCGTCTACGTGTGCGGGCCCGCGCCGATGCTGCTCGCCGTCCAGCGCGCGCTGCCCGCCTCGCCCGCCGCCGCACTGCACTTCGAGCGCTTCGGGGCCGCGCCGGTCCGGGACGGCCGACCGTTCGGCCTCCGGATCGGTGACACGACGCTGACCGTCCCGGCGGACCGCTCCGCGCTGGACGTCGCCCGCGAACTGCGGCCCGACCTGCCCTACTCGTGCAAGCAGGGCTTCTGCGGGACGTGCGTGCTCAAGGTCTCCGCCGGGACGCCCGAGCACCGCGACCGCCGACTGACCGAGGAGCAGCGGGCCGCCGGCCTGGTGCTGCCGTGCGTGTCCCGGGCCGCCGAGGGCGAGACCCTCGTCCTGGAGGTGTGAGATGCCGGACCAGCCGCGATTCCCCTACGGCGAGAAGGACCTGGCGAAGTTCCGGGAGGCCCAGCAGCTGGCCTACCACTGCGCCGAGCAGGTCGCCGCCTGGATCGAGCCCGGCGTCACCGAGCGACAGGCCACCGCCGAACTGCGCCGCTGCCTGGTGCGGGCCGGGGTGCGGGACTTCTTCCACGTGCCGTTCGCCTGGTTCGGCGACCGCACCGCGTTCCGGCACTTCCACACCCCGCTGCAGTTCTTCGCCGGCTCCCGCGTCCTGGCCGAGGGCATGCCGTACGTGCTGGACTGCGCGCCCGTGGTGGACGGCTACACCGCCGACATCGGCTACGGCGGCAAGGTCGGCGAGAACCCCGTCTGGGACCTGCTCGCCAAGGACCTGCGGACCTACCGCGAGCTGATCCTGCGCGAGGTCAGGGCCCGCCGCACCCTCGCCGAGGTGTACGCCGCCGTCGACGCCCAACTCGCCGCGCACGGCTACGACAACCGCCACCAGGTCTACCCGGGCCGGGTGATCGGCCACCAGGTGACCAGGAGCACCGCCCGCGGCCCGGCCGGCGTCAGCCTGTTCGGCTTCGGGGTGCGTACGCTGCAGACCCTCGGACGCGAACTGGTGAAGGAGCGGCTGGAGGGCCGCTCCCCGCTGTGGGCGGGCGGCCGGGCCTCCCGGCACGCCCCGACGCCCGGCCTGTGGGCGGTCGAGCCGCACATCGGCTTCCGCGACGTGGGCATCAAGTTCGAGGAACTCCTCGTGGTCACCGACGAGGACGCGTACTGGCTCGACGACGACCTGCCGCACGTGCGGCGCTGGGCACTCCAGGAGGACGCAGCATGACCGGCCGCAGCAACGGGACCCGCCGACGCACCGTCGACTCCGGGGGCCTCGCCCTCGCCGTGTACGAGCAGGGCGACCCGGCCGACCCGACGGTGATCCTGGTGCACGGCTACCCCGACGACCACTCGGTCTGGGACGACGTCGCCGCCGACCTGGCCGCCGACCACCACGTGGTGCGCTACGACACCCGCGGCTCCGGCGCCTCCGGGGTGCCCGCCGCCCGCGAGGACTACCGGCTCGAACTGCTCGGACAGGACCTGTACGCCGTCGCCGACGCCGTCAGCCCCGACCGCCCGGTGCACGTGGTAGCCCACGACTGGGGCAGCGTCCAGTCCTGGGAGGCCGTCACCACGCCCGGCGCGTACCGGCGGATCGCCTCCTACACCACGATGTCCGGCCCGTGCCTGGACCACATGGGGTACTGGATCAGGCACCGGCTGCGCCGCCCCACCCCCCGGCACCTGGCCCAGCTGCTGCGCCAGGGCGCCCACTCCTGGTACATCGCGCTGTTCCAACTGCCCGTCCTCGCCCCCGCCGCCTGGCGGCTCGGCCTGGCCCGGCTGTGGCCCCGCGTGCTGCGCGACCTGGAGGCCGTCCGCACCCGCCCCGGCCACCCGCAGGCCACCCTCGCCCAGGACGCCGTGCACGGCATCGAGCTGTACCGGGCCAACATGAGCCCCCGGGTCCGGGCCCCGCGCGAGCGGTACACCGAGGTGCCGGTGCAGCTGGTCACCCTGCAACGCGACCGCTACGTCTGCGACTTCCTCTCCGAGGGCCTGGAGCGCTGGGTGCCCCGGCTCACCCGGCGCACCCTGAACGCCACCCACTGGTCCGCGCTGCTGGAGCAGGGCCCCACGGTGGCCGCGATGGTGCGCGAGTTCACCGCCCGCGACCACGGCGCCCTCCGCCAGGAGCCCTCCGCCACGGGCGAGCTGGTCGTGGTCACCGGTGGCGGCAGCGGCATCGGCCGGGCCACCGCGCTCGCCTTCGCCGACCGGGGCGCCCGGGTCGTGGTCTGCGACCGCGACCTGCCCGCCGCGCAGCGCACCGCCGAACTGTGCGAGCTCTCCGGCGCCAAGGCCGCCGCCTACCTGGTCGACGTCGGCGACGGCGCGGCCGTCGACGCCTTCGCCGAGCGGGTCGCCGCCGAGCACGGCGTCCCCGACGTGGTCGTCAACAACGCCGGCATCGGCCACTCCGGCACCTTCCTGGAGACCACCGAGGAGGAGTGGCGGCGCGTCCTGGACGTCAACCTGTGGGGCGTCATCCACGGCTGCCGCGCCTTCGGGCGGCTCATGGTCGAGCGCGGCACCGGCGGCCACCTCGTCAACCTCGCCTCCGCCGCCGCGTACCTACCCGCCAAGCGACTCGCCGCGTACGCCACCTCCAAGTCCGCGGTCTTCATGCTCTCCGACTGCCTGCGCGCCGAACTCGCCCCGCACCGCATCGGCGTCTCCACCATCTGCCCCGGCATCGTCAACACCAACATCACCCGCACCTCCACCTTCTCCGGCCTCGACGACGAGGCCCTCGCCGCCAAGCAGGCCAAGGTCTCCAAGCTGTACGCCCGCCGCGGCTTCCCCCCGGAGAAGGTCGCGGCCGAGATCGTCCGCGCCGTCCGCACCCGCAAGCCCGTCGTCCCGGTCACCGTCGAGGCGAAGGCCGCCCGGCTGCTCGGCCGGCTCAGCCCGGCGCTGCTGCGCAGGGCGGCCCGGATCGACGCGGGCTGAGCCCCGGACCGGCCGCCCCGGTAGGCCGGCCGTCCGTGGACCTGACGACGATGGCCGGACCGCTCGCCTCCTTCGCCCTGGTGGTGGGCCTGCTCACGCTCACCCCGGGGCTCGACACCGCGCTGATCCTGCGCACCGCCGTCCTGGGGCGGCGGCGCCAGGCGTGGGGCGTGGTGCTCGGCATCCAGACCGGCACGCTGATCCGGGGCACCGCCTCCGCGGCCGGGATCAGCGTGCTGCTCACCGCCTCCCGCCTCGGGTACGAGGCGCTGCGCTGGGCGGGCGTCTGCTACCTGCTGTGGACGGGCGCGCGGATGCTGCGCGACCGGCACGCGGCACCCGAGGAGGACGTCGCCGACCCGGGCGCCGGCGGCGGCTGGTGGGCCGGCTGGCGGCGCGGGGCGCTCACCAACCTGCTCAACCCCGAGGTCGGCGTCTTCTACGCGGCCGTCCTGCCGCCGTTCATCCCGGCGGGCGCCCCGCACCTCGCCGCCGGCGTGCTGCTGACCTCCGTCCACGTGGTCGAGGGCCTGCTCTGGTCCGCCGCCCTGATCGGTTTCGCCCGCACCCTGCGGGCCTGCCTGCGCCGCCCCGCCGTCCGCCGCCTGCTCGACCGCGCCACGGGCGTGGCGGTGCTCGGCTTCGGCGCGAAGCTCGCCCTCGGCGACTGATCGGTGCGGCGGTGCGCCTGTTGCCTCAGCCCCTCAGCTTGTCGATCCCGGCCCGCAGTTCGTCCGCCGACATGCACGGCGTCAGCGTGACCTTGGCGCCCAGCTGCACCCACAGCGGCTCCATCGTGGTGACCAGCGAGGACTCCTGGTCCACGTCCACGACCAGGGTGAACCCGCGGTGGCCGTTCAGCGGGTAGAAGTACGCGGCCTCGGGCCGCAACTGCTCCATCAGCCGGCCCATCGTCTCGGGCATCTTCCCGCTGGTGATCAGCTCGTTGGACTTGTCGGTGTCGATCTCCGCGACGATCAGGGTTCGCATCGCACGCCTCCTGGGCCTGTTCGGGCTTCCGCGAGCCGTTCCATTCTCCTGCGCCCACCCACCCCGGTCACGCCGGAACGTCCGCTGCGAGAAGCGGCCGGTGCCCGACACCGTCGTGTTCTTCCTCGCCCCCGACGACGCCGCGGCCGCACCCCACCGGGCAGGGGGCGCCGGGCAGGCAGGTCGGCAGGTCGACAAGTCGGTAGGGCGAGAGGTCGACGGAGCGATCTCCCGTGCGCCCTCCGCGTGCCCGCCGTGCGCCCGGCGGGGCCCCGGTCCGGCCTGGTCGGCCGGGTGCGTCCCGTGCCGGGGGCGAGCAGGGGCCCCGGCGACAATCTGATGCTCCGTCAGGAGGGGGCGCACGGGGCGCACGCGGATCCGACCGGCGTGCTTCGTGACGGGCCGTCAATTTCCTTGTATCGCAACCCGGATGCTCGCATTCCACTTAACATTCGGCCAAAAGAGGTGCGCTCCGGGCCGTTCGGACGGTCTTCCGGCGGCGGTCCGGCGAGCCTCCCCCCGCCGACGACGAGAGCAGGGCATGACCCAGACGGAACAACAGACCAGGGCGCCCGTACCGGGCGCGGGCCGGCGGCGGGCCGAACGGGCCGCCGCCGTGGTGGCGGCCTTCGCGGCGGCCACCGCCGTCGCCGCCCCGACCGCCTCCCCGGCCACCGCGGACGGCGCGGTGACGGTGCGGGTGGTCCGGGCGGTGGACGAGAGCGGAACGTGGAGCCCGGCGCTGGAGCCGGGCATGGGCGGGGTGACCGTCACCCTGACCGGCGAGGACGGCGCGGTGCGCACCGGCGTCACGGCCGCCGACGGCACCGTGACGCTCACCCCGGCCAAGGCCACCCCCAGCGGCAGGTACCGGGTGGAGGTGGTCAACCCGAAACCCGGCGTGCTCCACCCGGCGTTCGCCGCCCGCGAGGGCCTCACCGGGGCGCCGAACAAGCTGAGCAGCAACGAGGAGTTCGTCGACCTCTCGGCCGGCAAGCAGGCCGCCCTCACCACCGGCCTGTGGAACCCCGCCGACTACTGCCAGCGCAACGCCCCGCTGGCCACCGCCTGCCAGCCGCCGACCGACGCCCCGGCGGGCCGGCGCACCCTGCTGACCTTCCCCTACCGGTCGCGCGGCGTGAACAAGGACGTCACCGACGTCGCCACCAGCGGCGACACCGGCAACGTCTTCGGCATCGCCTGGAACCGGGACGACCAGCGGCTGTTCAGCTCCGCCCAGGCCAAGCGCGCCACCGCGTACGGCCCCGGCGGGCCGGGGGCGATCTACGTCACCGACCCGGCGAAGAAGACCACTTCGCTGTTCGCGACCGTCCCGAACGCCGGAACGACCGCGCACACCGGTGGCGACGACGCGGCGTTCCTGCCCGCCGTCGGCAAGGAGAGCCTCGGCGGGCTCAAGCTCACCGAGGACGGCCGCGACCTGTACGTGGTCAACCTGCACGACCGCCGGCTGTACCGGTACGACGCCACCGCCCCGACCGCGTCCGCGCCCAAGGCCGTCTACACCGTCCCGTCCGGCGGCTGCCCGTCGCCCGACGACTGGCGCCCGTACGGCCTCGGCATGCAGGACGGGGTCGGCTACGTCGGCGGCGTCTGCTCCGGCCAGTCGACCGGGAGGATCACCGACCTGCGGGCCGTCGTGCTGCCCTTCGACCCGGCCACCGGCGCCTTCGGGCCGGCCGTGCTCGACCAGCCGCTCGACCACCGCGGCACCCCGGCGGCCGGCTGCGCGGGCTACTACTGGTACCCGTGGCAGGACGACCAGCCGACGCAGAACGGCCAGGTCTGCGGCCTCAACCCGGAGCCCGAACTCGGCGAGGTCGGCTTCGAGACCGACGGCTCGATGCTGCTGGCCTTCCGCGACCGGTACGCCGACCAGGCCGCCGCCGCCCCGCCCGAGGGGCAGCCGCTGCCCAACGGCTTCGTCTACGTGCTCGCCTCGGCCGACCTCAACAAGGCCTGCGAGTCCGGCGGCGCGTACGTGCTGGACGTCAACCTCGGCTGCGGGCAGACCACCCGGGGCAAGGGCTTCTTCGACCTGAGCCGGCCCTACCCCGGCGGCCACCCGTACCCGGCGTTCGCCGGCCTGGCGCTGTCCAGGGTCGAGGACTCCATCGCCGCCTCCGGCTACGACGTCTCCAACAACATCGTCACCGCCGGCACCATGTTCACCCTGCGCACCGGCGCACCCGACCCGGGCTTCGGCAACGAACTGTCCGACGGCCGCTCGCGCTTCGGCAAGGGCGCCGCGATGGCCGACCTCGAAGTGCTCTGCGACCGCGCCCCGCTGCAGATCGGCAACCGGGTCTGGTACGACCCCGAGCGCTCCGGCCTGCAACTGCCGCAGCAGCGGCCCGTCCCCGGTGTCACCGTCCACCTGTACGACGCGGACGGCAAACTGGTCGGCACCACGAAGACCACCGCCCGGGGCGAGTACTACTTCGACGACGGCAACGTCACCGGCGGGCTGAAGCCGAGGACCGCCTACACCATCCGGCTCGACGACCCCGCCGACTACGCCGAGGGCGGCCCGCTGCACCACTGGGTCCCGACCGGGGACAACGTCGGCGACAACCGCCTGACCGACTCCGACGGCACCGTCCCGAAGGGCGGCACCTACGTCGAACGGGCGCTCACCACCGGCGGCCCCGGCCAGGACGACCACAGCTTCGACTTCGGCTTCCAGCGGCAGCGCGGCGCGCTGCGCCTGGTCAAGCACGACCAGGACGGCAAGCCGCTGCCCGGTGCGGTCTTCCAGCTGTGGCGCGAGACCAACGGCACCCCGGGCCTGCAACCCGAGGACGGCAAGGTCGGCGACCCGTGCACCACCGGCGAGGACGGCACCTGCGCCGAGCAGGCCGACCTCGGCACCTACTACTGGCAGGAGGTCAGCCCGCCCAAGGGCTACCAGGCCCCCGAGCGGCCGGTCCTCGGGCCGGTCGTGCTGGACGACGCGCACCTCGACGCGGGCATCACCACCACCGCCGTCAACACCGCCGTCCCGCCGGCTCCCAGCCCGAGCCCGACGCCCACCCCGACACCCACCCCGGCGCCCACCACCCCGGCCCCGCCCGCGCCGCCGCAGGCCCGCCCGGCGCCGTCCGGCAGCCTCGCCAGCACCGGCACGGACGGGACCGTCCCGTTCGCGCTGGCCGGCGGCGCCCTGCTGCTGGCCCTCGGCACCGGCCTGGTGGTCGTGGCGAGGAGGCGCCGCGGCGACTGACGCACCGTCGAGAACGGGGCCCCGGGCACGGACCCGGGGCCCCGCCCGCCGAACCCCAGCCCCCCGCGGAGGAACCCGTGGCAACGCAGAAGAAGAACCGCCGGCGGTACGCGGTGGCCGCCGCGCTGACCGCCGTCCTGGCCGCCGCCGGCGGCGTGACGGCCTGGCAGGTCGCCGCCCGCGAGGACGGCGGCCGCCCGCTCACCACCGAGGAGGCGTCCCGGCTGGCGCTGTCCCGGTTCACCCTCCACGGGACGAGCCCCGCCGCCGTCGACCTGACCGTCCAGGAGGGCGGCGGGACGACCGTCGAGGTGCACGGCGTGATCGACTACCGCACCCGGCACGCCGCCGGCAGCTACCGGGTCACCGGCGGCCGGGGCGTCCTGGACGAAGGACTGGTCGTCTGGGACGCCGGCGGCCTCGGCCTCGCCAAGGCCCCCGCCGGGGCCGCCGGCCAGCCCTGGGAACAGGCCGAACACGTCCCGCGCACCGGCTGGACCTCCCGCCCCTACGGCACCGACCCGCTCGACGCCGGACTCGACCTCGCCGTCCAACTCGGCGCCGACCGCCCCGACAACCCGCTGCTGCTCGCCCAGGCCGGGCCCCGCCGGCTCGGCCGGGACCGGATCGACGGCCGCGACCACGACCGGATCTCCGGCCCCCGCCCGCGCGAGGCCGCCACCGACGGCGACACCTCGCCGCTCACCTACTGGATCGACGCCGACGGCGGCCTGCGCCGCGTCAGCATGCGGATGCCCGGGATCGGCACCCCCACCACCCTCGACTTCCACGGGCAGCGGGCCGGGGCGAAGCTCCCCGAGGCCCCCTGGGCGACAGCGGGCTGAGGTGGCCTCAGGAGCCCGACGGCAGCGGGTAGGAACCCGGGTCGACCGCCCCCGGCAGGCCGACGGCGGGCACCGCGGGGGCGTGCGGATCGGGCAGCGAGGGCTGCCCGGGCGGCACCGGCACCGCGTTGAACGCCGTCCCCGGCGGGGCCTGCACCCCCGCCGCCCGCCCGGCCGGGACGGGGCCCGCGCCCGCCGCGTCGCAGGCCGCCAGCCGCTCCAGCTCCGGCGGGCTCTGGGTGGACGGCCCGTTGCCGGTGAAGCAGTTGCCCGGATCGGCCGCCGAACTCACCAGGTCCACCCCGTTGCCGGTGACGCTGTTGCCGGTCACCCGGTTGCCCGACGCCGGGTGCCCCGGCGGATCGGTCACCACCACGCCCGCCGCCCGGTTGCCGCGCACCAGGTTCCGCTCCACCCGGTTGCCCGTGCCGCCGCCGATCCCGATCCCGATCCCGAACCCGCCGTCCGCCTGCTCGGGCGAGTCCGCCGCGTTGTTGTCCGCCACCACGTTGCCCGCGATCACCGCCGCGTGCTGCGGCGCCAGCGACTCCAGGTCGTTGGAGTTGACCGTCACCCCGACCCGGTTGCCCACCACCCGGTTGCCCACCACCGTCAGGTTCTCCGACGCGTTGGTGATCTCGATCCCCACCGCGTTGCGCTCCACCGTGTTGCCCCGCACCAGGGTGTCGCACGGCCTGCACTGCCCCACGTAGATCCCCGAATCGGCCTGCCCCGACGCGTACGACTCCTCGATCACCCCGCCGCGCGCGTCGAACGCGTAGATCCCGTACAGCGCGTTCCCGTACGCCGTCACCCGCGTCGCCCGGAAGCCCTCCACCGCCGGGAACCGGGTGGTGTCCAGCGGGTCGTACGCCGAACCGCCCGCACCGTGCCGCTGCAGCTTCTCGTCGGTGACGCCGGTGAACAGCACGCCGTTGGCCAGGTAGCCGCGCACGGTCAGGTTCTCCACCACGCCGCCCGCACCGGTCACCGTGACGCCGTTGACCAGCTTCAGCCCGCCGTCGAACACCACCGCGTTCCGGTCCGTCCCGCGCAGCACCACCCGCGGCCTGGTCACCCGCACGCTCTCCCGGTACGTCCCCGGCCCGACCAGCACCAGGTCGCCCGGGTCCGCGACGTCCACCGCCCGCTGCACGGTCGGGAAGTCCTCCGGCACCCGGAGCACCGTCCCCGGCGGGTGCCGGTCGGCCGACGCGCCGCCGCCGCCCGGGGAACAGGCCGCCGCCGCCGGGAACAGCAGCAGCGCGGCGCCGAGCAGTGACCGGCCCGTCCTGAACTGACGGGACATCAAACGCGAGGAAGAGAGGCGAAGTTGCATGAAACGTGTTCTATCGTCTGCAATGGCGGCCATGCACACCGAACCGGGGAACCCGCAGGACCGCAGCACGCCGGACCGGCCCCGGATCGACCGCCGCACCCTGTTCACCGCCGGAGCCGCCCTCGTCGCGGGAGCGGCCGGAGCAGCCGGGGCCGCCACCCTCGCCCACGAGGACCGGCCCGCCACCGCCGCCCCGCCACCCCCCGCGGCCGTCCCGTTCCACGGCGCCCGGCAGAGCGGCGTCGTCCACCGCCAGCTCCCCGCCACCCGGCTGCTCGCCCTCGACCTGCCCGCCGACGCCGACCGCACCGCCCTGCGCACCCTGCTCGCGGCCACCGGGGACGTCCTCGCCCGGGCCGCCGACGGCACCCTCGCCGACCCCCGGCTGACCGGCACCCCGCCGCTCACCTCGCTCGCCGCGATCGGACCCGCCCTCGCCACCCGCCTCCACCTCCCCGCCCCCGACGGCTTCGCCGAACTCCCCGCCCTCCCCGGCGACCGCCTCGACCCGGCCCGCGGCGGCGGCGACCTGCTGCTCCAGGTCGCCGCCGAACAGCCCTGGACCACCGGCATCCTGACCGAACACCTGCTCACCGCCGCCACCGCCGCCGGCGCCAACCTCCGCTGGCACCAGGGCGGCTTCCTGCCCCCCGCCCCCGACGGCCAGACCCCCCGCAACCTGTTCGGCTTCAAGGACGGCACCGCCAACCCCGACCCCGCCGACCCCGCCCTCTGGCACCAGGACGGCACCGTCCTGGTCTACCGCCGGATCCGGATGGACACCGCCGCCTTCGCCGCCCTCCCCGCCGACGCCCGCGAACTCGCGATGGGCCGCCGCGCCGACACCGGCGCCCCGCTCACCGGCAGCGCCGAACGCGACGACCCCGACATCTACGCCAAGCACCCCGACGGCTCCTACGTCATCCCCGCCACCGCCCACGTCCGCCTCAGCAGCCCCCGCCTCGACGGCGGCGCCCGGATGCTCCGCCGCGGCTGGTCCTACGACGACGCCCCCACCGACCGGGGCCTGCTCTTCTGCGCCTTCATGCGCGACCCCGCCCTCTTCACCCGCGTCCAGACCCGCCTCGCCGAACGCGACGCGCTCACGCCGTTCCTGACGCACACGGCCTCGGCGGTGGCGTGGGTGCTGCCGGGGGCGCGGGAGGGGGAGCGGCTGGGGGCGGGGG
>NZ_JNWZ01000002.1 GCF_000716545.1 Kitasatospora phosalacinea | reverse complement strand
GACGGGGAGGGGGGCGGAGTCGCAGACGGGGGCGGGGCCGGCGTGGGCGTGGGCGTGGCGGGGACGGCCAGGGCGACGGTGTCGGTGCCCGGCCGGCCCGGGTGGTGCAGGTGGACGGTGAACAGCCCGGCGGCCGTCACCGCGCCGACGACGCCGACGGCGAGGAAGGAGGTGAGTGCGGCCGTCCGCAGGGGGCGCGCCCCGTCCTGCCTGGTCTGTCGTAGCATGCGCTGCCCCGTTCCCGCCGGTCCTGGTCGTGGTGGTGCCCGCGCCGCCGTTCCGGCGCGGGCACGTGCCGGGCGGTTTCCCCCAATATCCGTTGTCGAACTGGGAAAGCCGTCAGGACTTTCTGGGAGCTCCGTGAGTTTCCGGCGTCGGGCGGCGTCCCGCGGCCGGGGCCGGGCCGCGGGGTCCGGCGCCCGGACGGGTCAGACCGCGGCGCGGGCCTCGGCGGCGGCGTCCTTGCCCCGGGCCTCGCCGGGGGCGGGGCGGTGGTTGATCATCAGGAAGGCGACCACCGCGGCGCCGATCAGGATGGCCATCGCGACGGTCGTGGCGACGGCGTAGCCGTGCACCGCGCCCTGGGCCTGCACCAGCGGGTCGGTGGGGTTGCGGGCGGCCAGGTAGGTGGCGGTGACGCTGGCGGCGATGGTGTTGAGCAGGGCGGTGCCGATCGAGCCGCCGACCTGCTGGGCGCTGTTGATGATGGCGGCGGCGGCGCCGGTCTCCTGGGGGGCGACGTTCAGGGTGGCCAGGCTCATGGTGGGCATGAAGACCAGGCCCATGCCGAAGCCGAGCAGCAGTTCGGCGGGCAGCACCATGGTGGCGTAGGGGCTGTCGACCTTGATCTGGGTGAGCCAGGCCATGCCGGCGGCGCCGAGCAGCAGGCCGGGGACGACCAGGTTGCGGGTGGGGATGCGGGTCATCAGCCGGGAGGCGATGCCGGCGGCGCTGACCACGATGGCGGCGGTCATCGGCAGGAAGGAGACGCCGGCCTTGATCGGCGAGTAGCCCTTGATCACCTGCAGGTAGTAGGTGAGGAAGAGGAACAGGCCGAACATGCCGATCACCGCGAGCCCGACGGAGAGCGCGCCGCCGGCCCGGTTGCGGTCGCCGATCAGGTGCATCGGCAGCAGGGCGTGCTCGGTGCGGCGCTCGACCAGGGCGAAGACCGCGAGCAGGGCGACGCCGGCGCAGAGCGAGGTGAGCACCAGCCAGTCGTCCCAGCCGCGGGAGACCGCCTCGGAGGTGCCGTAGACGATGGCCAGCAGGCCGCCGCAGCCGAGCACCGCGCCGGGCAGGTCGAGCCGGACCCGGCGGGAGCGGTCGACGTGGTCGCGCACCAGCAGGTAGTACGCGCCGATGCCGGTGACGATGGCGATCGGGATGTTGACGTACAGGCACCAGCGCCAGGACAGGTACTCGGTGAGGAGGCCGCCGGTGATCAGGCCGATCGCCGCGCCGCCGCCGGCCAGCGCGCCGAAGATGCCGAAGGCGGTGGCGCGTTCGCGCGGGTCGCGGAAGGTGACGGAGAGCAGCGAGAGCGCGGACGGGGCGAGCAGCGCGCCGAAGGCGCCCTGGAGGGCCCGGGCGGCGAACAGCACGCCGCCGGTGGTGGCGAAGCCGCCGATGCCGGAGGCGAGGGCGAAGCCGAGCAGGCCGACCATGAAGGTCCGCTTGCGGCCGAAGAGGTCGCCGATCCGGCCGCCGAGCAGCAGCAGCCCGCCGAAGGCCAGCGTGTAGGCGGTGATCACCCACTGCCGGTTGGCGTCGGAGATGTCGAGCGCCTTCTGCGCGGACGGGAGTGCGATGTTCACGATCGTCGCGTCGAGGACGATCATCAGCTGGGCGATGGCGATGACCGCCAGGGCCCACCAGCGGCGCGAGTCCGCCACTGGGGTGTCGGGGGCGTGCTGGGTGGTCACCGTGGGGCCGCCTTCCGCAGATCGGGGATCGGGCCTGGGCGCGTACGGCGCTCTTCCCAGGGAAACCCCCGAGCGGGACGGCGGCAAGACGAATTGTCCGGTGATGTCAGTATTCGGGACGGCAGTCCCGGGTGTCCGGCCGCATCGGCCACCCGGGACGCGGTCGTCCGGTTACAGCGCGCTCAGCTCGGTGACCAGGTCGTCCAGGCCCAGCGAGCCCTGGGAGAGCGCCGCCATGTGCCAGGCCTTGAGGTCGAACTCCTCGCCGCGCGCCTCGGCCGCCGCCCGGGCCGCGGCCCGGCCGCGCAGCCAGGCCCGCTCGCCGAGCTTGTAGCCGATCGCCTGGCCGGGCAGGCCGAGGTAGCGCACCAGCTCGCTGTCCAGGAAGTCCGCGGACAGGCCGCAGTACGCGCCGAAGAACGCGCGGGCGAGCTCGGGCGTCATCGGCTCGCCGGGGGCGAACGGCGAGTCGGCCGGGAAGGCCAGTTCGGCGTGCATGCCGATGTCGACGATCACCCGCAGCGCCCGCATCATCTGGGCGTTCAGGTAGCCGAGGCGGTGGCCCGGGTCGGTCAGGTAGCCGAGCTCGTCCATCAGGCGCTCGGCGTACAGCGCCCAGCCCTCCATGTTGGCGCTGACCCCGCCCAGGGTGACCTGGTAGGTGGAGAGCCGGTCGGCGACGTACGTCCACTGCGCGAGCTGGAGGTGGTGGCCCGGGACGCCCTCGTGGTACCAGGTGGAGACCAGGTCCCACTCGGGGAACGCCTCCCGGCCCAGGGTGGGCAGCCAGGTCCGGCCGGGGCGGGAGAAGTCCAGCGAGGGCTGGGTGTAGTACGGGGCGGCGGCGCTGCCGGGCGGGGCGATCCGCGACTCCACCTTCAGCAGCGGCTCGGCCAGGTCGAAGTGGGTGCCCTGGAGGTCGCGGATCGCCCGGTCCATCAGGCCCTGCAGGTACTCCTGCACCTGCTGCTCGCCGCGGATCGCCGGGCCGTCGGTCTCCAGCCACTTCATGGCCCGCATCGGGGTCGCGCCCGGGCGGACCTTCTCCGCCTCGACCCGCATCTGGGCGTCCAGCTCGTGGAACTGCTCCCAGGCCCAGCGGTACGCCTCGTCCAGGTCGAGGTCGGCGCCGGTCCAGAACCGCACCCAGCGGGCGTAGCGCTCCCGGCCGACCGCGTCGGGGGTGCCCTGGGCGGCGGGGGCGTACACGTCGCGCATCCAGTCGCGCAGTTCGACGAGGGCGGTGGTGGCCTCGACCGCGGTGGCGGTCAGCAGTTCGCGCAGGTGCTCGGGGGCGGGGGCGACGAGTTCGCCGAACCAGCCGCCGGGCCGCTCGCCGTCGATCCACTCGCCGAACTGGCCGACCACCGTCTCCACCTGGCGCGGCGCCGACAGCAGGCCGCGCCGGACGCCCTCCTCCAGGCTCTGCCGGTACTGGGCCATGGCGAGCGGGAAGCGGGCCAGCCGGCGGCCGAGGCGCTGCCAGTCCTCGTCGGTGTCGGTGGGCAGCAGGGTGAACACCTCGCGGGTGTTGTGCACCGGCGAGCCCAGGTTGCGGACGCTGCGGTAGCCCTCGCCCGCGTCGTGGACGGCCAGTTCGGCGGTCAGCCGCTCGCGCAGCAGCCGGGCGCAGCGGCGTTCCGCCTCGTCCTCGACCGGGCCGGACGCCTCCAGTTCGTCCAGGGCGGCGAGGGTGCGGCGGGCGAGGTCGGCGGTGGCTTCGATGCCCTCGGCCGACAGGTCGGTGAGCCGGTCGTCCTCCGGGTTGAGGCCGAGGTACACCGCGGTCAGCGGGTCGGCGTCGGCGAGCGCGCGGACGTAGGAATCGGCGAGGCGGCGCGGGGTGGGGCCGCTCGGGTGAGGGTCGTTCAGTTCATGAGCCATCCGGCCATCCTGTCGCAGCCGCAGGCGAATTCAACCCCTGTCGGCCATCGACGTCGCCAGCCGGCGGACGCCGCGCCACGGGTCCCAGGTCGGGCGGCCGCGGGTGATCGGGTAGAACGCCAGACCGACCAGCACCGAGCAGAAGTGCCCCAGGTCGGTGAAGGTGTGCGAGACCAGCAGCGGCACCAGGTAGAACCCGACCAGCCCGCACCCGTACGTCCAGCGCCACGCCCCGGCCAGACGGTACGTCAGCACGCCCTCCACCCCGGCCAGCGCGTACGACACGCCGACGTCCACCGTGGTCGACAGGTTCATCGGCAGCGCGTGGTGGTTGACGCCCCAGGCGACCACGCCCTCGCTGACGAACGTCGCCACCACGTGCGCGGTGAGCGCGACGGTCAGCCAGCGGCGGGTGCCGAGCCAGCGCTCGGCCGGCACGTGGAAGACGTGGAACACCACGAAGTAGAACAGGAAGTTCGCCTGCTCGGTCCAGATCAGGCTGACCAGCAGGGCGTGCACCGGGTGCGAACCGAGCTGGTCGACGTTGGTGGAACGCTTCTGCAGGAAGTAGTCCAGCGCCGCCGGGTCCATCCGCGCCACCACGAAGCTGGTCAACGCCAGCAGCACCAGCCACACATACGTCCCCGGGGACCTCCCGACCCACCGCCCCACCGCCCGCACCCACCGCACCGGCCGCTCCTCGCCGCGACGTGACCCGAGACCTGCCCACAGTCTGCGGCTACGGACCGGGCTCCGCCCGACGGGAACCCGCCGGTGGCGGCCGTGCGGAGGGGGTGCGGCGGGCCGCCCGAGGTCTACCCTGGCACGCATGGCAGCGACCCCCTCCCCCGTCGAGGAACCCGTCGACGACCCCACCGCCGCGGGGCGCCCCCGCCGCGCCTCCTACCGGCGACTGCCCGTCCAGCAACGGCGCGAGCAGCTGATCGCCGTCGCCCTCGAACTCTTCGCCGCCCGCCCGCCCGAGGAGGTCTCGCTCGACGACGTCGCGGAGGCCGCGGGGGCCTCCCGGCCGCTCGTCTACCGCTACTTCGCCGGCGGCAAGCAGCAGCTGTACGAGGCGGCGCTGCGCAGCGCCGCCTCCGAACTCACCACCCGCTTCGCCGTCGAACCCTCCGACGGCACCCCCACCCAGCAGCTCGGCGCCGTCCTGCACCGCTACTTCGACTTCGTCGGCGAGCACGCCGCCGGGTACGGCGCGCTGCTGCGCGGCGGCTCGGTCGTCGAGACCGCGCGCACCTCGGCCATCGTCGACGACGTGCGCCGCGCGGCGCTCCGGCGCACCCTGCGCCACCTCGGCGTGCGGGAGGCCGGGCCGCGGCTGACCCTGCTGGTGCGCTCCTGGATCTCGGTGGTCGAGGCCTCCGCGATCAGCTGGCTCGACGAGGGCCGGCAGATCCCGGCCGACTCGCTCTGCGCCTGGCTGGTCGACCAGTTCGTGGTGATGGCCGCGGCCACCGCCGTCCGCGACGCCCAGACCGCGGAGGTCCTGCACGGCTGGCTGGCGCTGGAGACGGCGGACAGCCCGGCGGGGGTGCTCATCGGGCGCCTGCGCGACCTGGGGCTGTGAGGGGAGCACCCGCCGGGGGCTCGGGGAACGGCGGGCGCGTGCTGCCGCCGGCCGGAGCCCGGCCCCCGGTGCGTTCCCCTCCGCCGTTCTCAGGCTTGCCCGAGAGTCGTCTCCTGGCGGCCGAGGCCGGTGACCTCCAGGGCGATCTCGTCGCCCTCGCGGAGGAAGGGGGTGCCCGGGCGGCCGAGGGTGACGCCGGCGGGGGTGCCGGTGATGACGACGTCGCCGGGATCGAGGCGCATGAAGTGGGTGAGGTAGCGGACGGTCTCGTGGACCGGGAAGATCATGTCCGCGGTGGAGCCGTGCTGGCGGAGTTCGCCGTTGACCCACAGGCGCAGGTCGAGGGCCTGCGGGTCGCCGAGTTCGTCGGGGGTGACCAGCCAGGGGCCGAGCGGGGTGAAGGTCTCGGCGGACTTGCCCTTGTCCCACTGGCCGCCGCGGTCGAACTGGAAGGCCCGTTCGGTGACGTCGTTGACGGCCGCGTAGCCGGCGATGATCGCGGCGGCGTCGGCCGGGGTGTCGAGGTAGCGGCCGGTGCGGCCGATGACGACGGCGAGTTCGACCTCGTAGTCGGTCTTCTCGCTGCCGCGCGGGACCAGCACCTGGTCGTGGGGGCCGACCAGGGTGTTGACGGGCTTGAGGAAGACCACCGGCTCGGCCGGGATCGCGGCGCCGGCCTCGGCCGCGTGGTCGCGGTAGTTGAGGCCGATGCCGACGATCTTGCCGGGACGGGCGACCGGCGGGCCGACGCGCTCCCCGGCGAGGTCGGTGACCGGCAGGGTGGCGGGGTCGAGCGCCGCCGGGTCGAACCCGGCGAGGAACGCGCCGTCCAGGTCGGGGGTGAGCGGGCGGAGGTCGCGGGCGGTGCCGTCGGGGGCGAGTACGACCGGTCGTTCTGCGCCCGCAGGGCCCACGCGGAGGAGCTTCACTGCCCGTCACCACCTGTTCGTCTCGGGGGCGGGTCGTCCCCTGCCCCGGGACACCGAGGTATATCAGGGGCGCTCGCCTGCGGAACAGCGGTGCCGCTTCGGCGAATTCCTCCCAATCGGAGGGCGCCGGACGGAAGCCGAATCATCGGCCCGCACCCTTGACAGCCACCGCCCGGCCGCCGCTCAGGTCTCGCGCTGCGGCTGGTAGTCGGCCTCCTCGACGCCGAACGTCCAGGCGACGCCGGCCCGGGCGGTGCGGGTGCCGGGCGGGACGCGCAGGTAGTAGGTGCGGTGGGTGCCGTCCGGTTCGGGGGTGGAGTTGACCACCTCGACCATCACCACCGGTTCGTCGTTCGGGAGTTGGATCCGCCACAGGACGCCGGTCTCGTCCCGGTGCAGCGGTTCGGCGCCGGATTCGGCGAGGTAGCGGTCGTAGCCGAAGTGCTCCAGCATGACGCGGCGCAGTTCGGCGTTCTCCTCGGCGCGGATCCGCTCGGGGGTGAGGCCGGTCAGCCGCTCGGGGAAGTCGGCGGGGACGGGCATGCCGCGCCAGGCGTGCAGGGCGAAGCCGTCGGCGTAGGCGAGGGCGGGGCCGTCGGCGCGGTCGAGCCGGCCGGCCTCGTCGCGGTGCAGGGCGGTGGGGCGTTCGGTGAGCAGCACGGTGCGCTCGTACGGCCACCACCAGCCGGTCTGGCGGGCGACGCCGGCCAGCGCGGCGAGGGCCGCGTCGCCGGTGCCGGCGGTGTCGAAGGCGGCGAGCCAGGCGGCGTCGTGCTGGCCGGCCACCGCCTCCAGCAGGGCGAGCCGGACGGTGGCGCGGCCCTGGACGGCGGCCAGCCGGGCCGCCCGGTTCTCGGACTTGCGGGCCTCGCGCCAGTCGGGGACCGGCTCGGGCTCGGGGGCGAAGTGGTCGAGCAGCGCGGTGCGGACGCGTTCGGCGGGCAGCGCGGTGGTGGCGGCGAGTTCGGCGCCGGTGGTGTTCCACAGCTCGGCCCAGCCGGTGGGGCCGAGCGCGGCCAGGGCGGCGGTGCGGGCCCGCTCCCAGGCGGCGGTGCGCACCCGCTCGCGCACGCTCGCCCCGAACCCGTCCCCGCGGTCGAGGAGTTCGGCGAGGGCGGCGCGCGGCGAGGGGTACCAGCGGAACTCCTCGGGCTCCGCCAGCCCGGCGGCCCGGTAGGCGTCCTTGACGGCCTGTTCGGCGGTGGCCCGGTCGGCGGGGCCGGTGGCGGCGGCGACGGCCCGCCAGTGGGCCACCGAGAGGTCGGCCGGGCGGCCGGTCAGCTGGCTGGTCATCAGTTCTCCGTGTCCTGGTTCCGGTGCGGGTGACGGGCGGGCGGGTTCAGTCGGCGACCATGCGGACCGCGCCGGGCGTGTACTCGCGCTGGCGCACCACCCGGAACCAGCCGCTGGGCAGCACGATCGCCGCGTGCTCCTCGTGGACGACCCTGCCGCCCTCCGGCAGGTGCAGCCAGGCGAAGGAGAACGGGCCGCCCTCGCGGACGAGTTCGCCCGGGCCGACCACCGCGTGGGCGTGCCCGGTCACCTCGCCGAGGGCCAGCACCAGCCGCCCCCTGGCGTCCCGCGGCTGGCGCGCCATGTGCGCGACGGCGCCCGGGACGGCGCCCGGCGCGACCGGCACGATCAGTACGTCTCCCTGGCGGTACACGGGGCCTCCCCTGGTCCGGTCCGGCCCGCTGCCGAACTCCACGCACCGGAAACTAGGCCGTGCCACCGACAACCCGGCGCCCGTCCCGTCCTTCGTGCGGGTGAACGTCACGGGCGGCTGGTAGACAGGTCTCCGGCCCACCATTGGGCCCACGGCACCACCACGGCACAGCAGCGGTACGACGAGCAGCGACACCGGCAGCGAGGAGCAGCGCATGACCGTCAACAACCACGTCGAGGAGTTCCACGGGCTCCCGGTCACCGACTTCCGGGCGGCCGCGGAGAAGGGGGAGCTCCCGGCGGCGGGCGGCACCGCCTGGCGGATCGCCCTGGACTGGGACGACGAGCAGGGCTTCGCCGAGCTGTGGCAGAAGTTCCTGGACACCGTCGACCCGGCACAGGTCACCGCGCTGGTGCTCGGCCGCTGGTTCCCGGAGGAGCCGGAGCCGCTGTCCGAGGCGCTGCCGCTGATCCTGGCCGCCGCCGACCGGCTGCCCGCGCTGCGCGCGCTGTTCCTCGGCGACATCACCTTCGAGGAGTGCGAGATCTCCTGGATCCAGATGTGCGACGTCACGCCGGTGTTCGAGACCTTCCCGCAGTTGGAGGAGCTGGTGGTGCGCGGCGCCAGCGAGGACTACGACGACAAGGAGCGGCTCGGCCTCAAGCCGCTGCGGCACGAGAAGCTGAAGGCGCTGCGCTTCGAGGCGGGCGGCCTGCCCGCCTCGGTCGTCCGCGCGGTCGGCGCCTGCGACTTCCCGGCGCTGGAGCGGCTGGAGCTGTGGCTCGGCGTCGCCAACTACGGCGGCGACTGGACGCTGGAGGACCTCGCCCCGTTCCTGTCCGGCGCCAGGCTGCCCGCGCTGACGTACCTGGGGCTGCAGAACTCCGAGTCCCAGGACCGGATCGCCGCGCTGGTCGCCCAGGCCCCGGTGGTGCCCCGGCTGACCGGGCTGTCGCTGTCCATGGGCGCGCTCGGCGACGAGGGTGCGGCCGCGCTGCTGGAGGGTCAGCCGCTCACCCACCTGAAGACCCTGGACCTGCACCACCACTACCTCACCGAGGGCATGCAGCAGCGGCTGCGCGAGGCCCTGCCCGGCGTCGCCGTCGACCTCTCCGGGGCCGGGGACCCGGGCGACAACTGGCGCTACGTCGCCGTCTCCGAGTAGGCGGGGCGGCGGAGAGTTGACCACGCACCAGCCGTCGCCCCTGGTCGTCCTGGGCTGCCCGGGGCACCGGCGGGTCACCCTGTTCGCCGCCGCGGCCCGGGCCGCCGGACGGCCGGAACCCGCCGTGCTGCCCTGGTCGGACCTGCTGCGCGGGCGGTACGAGCTGCCGCCCGGCACGGTGGTCCGGCCCGACTCCCCCGGCGAGGACCCGGAGGCCGACCGGCTGCTGCGCGGCCCCGTCCTCGGCGCGGGCTACGCCGCGACCCGGGTCGAGGGCGGCCCCGCCTGGTACGCGGGCGTCACCGCGGCGCTGCGCGGGCTGGCCGCCCGGCCCGGGGTGCGGCTGCTCGGCGACCCGGAGGAGATCGCCGTCATGTTCGACAAGCGGCGCACGCACGCCCGGCTGGCCGCCGCCGGGGTGCCGGTGCCGCCCGCGCTGCCGGGCGGACTCCCGTCCGGCTTCGAGGAGTTGCGGGAGCGGCTGGCGGACGCCGGGATGCGCCGGGTGTTCCTGAAGCCGCTGCACGGCTCCTCCGCGTCCGGCGTGGTGGCGCTGGAGTTCGGCCCGCACGGCCGCGTCCAGGCCACCACCTCGGTGGAGCTCGCCCCGGACGGGCTGCACAACTCGCTGGCCGTCCGCCGCTACCGTTCCGCGGCGGAGGTCGCCGAACTCGTCGACCGGCTCGCCCCCGAGGGCCTGCACGTCGAGCGCTGGATCCCCAAGTCCGGCCAGCACGGCCGCGCGGCGGACCTGCGGGTGCTGGTGGTCGGCGGCCGCGCCACCCACGCGGTGGTCCGCACCAGCCGGCACCCCGTGACCAACCTCCACCTCGGCGGCGCCCGCGGCGAGACCGCCCTCGCCCGGGCCGCCGCCGGCGAGCACTGGCCCGACCTGCTCGCCACCGCGGAGGCCGCCGCGAGGTGCTTCCCGCACGCCCCCATGGTCGGCGTCGACCTCCTCCCCCACTCCCACTGGCGCCGCGCCCTGGTCGCCGAGGTCAACGCCTTCGGCGACCTCCTCCCGAACCTCCCCGGCCTCCCGGAGGGGCCGGCCCCGGGCCTCGACACCTACGCCGCCCAACTCGCCTCGCCCGCCTACCGGTTGCAGGGAGGCGACGGCAGGGGCCCGAGGAACGGCGGGGCCCGGTCCGCCGCTGGTCCCCCGCCGGAGCGCGTCCCTGCTTCCGGTTCCGCCACCACGCGCAGCAGCTCCGGGCCCCCGGTGGTTCCGTCCGGGGAGATGCCCGACATGAACGAGGTCGTCGGCTCGCACGACCTCCTCCTGGTCACCCTCGACACCCTCCGCTTCGACGTCGCCGCCGAGCTCCTCGCGGCCGGGCGCCTGCCCAACCTCGCGAAGGTGCTCCCGCCCGGCGGCTGGGAGCGGCGGCACTCGCCGGGGAGTTTCACGTACGCCGCGCACCAGGCGATCCTGGCCGGGTTCCTGCCGACGCCGGCCTCGCCGGACGGGCCGCACCCGCGGCTGTTCGCGGCGCGGTTCGCGGGTTCGGAGACCACCGAGTCGCGGACCTGGGTGTTCGACGCGCCGGATCTGCCGACGGCCCTCGCCGGGGCCGGGTACCGGACGGTGTGCATCGGCGGGGTGGGGTTCTTCAACAAGCAGGGCCCGCTCGGCTCCGTCCTGCCGGGGCTGTTCCAGGAGAGCCACTGGGCCCCGGAGTTGGGCGTCCCGTCGCCGACCTCCTTCGAGTCGCAGGTGGCGGTGGCCGAGCGGGTCGCGGCCGGGCAGCGCCCCGGGCAGCCGCTGTTCCTGTTCGTCAACGTCTCGGCGCTGCACCAGCCGAACTGGTTCCACCTGCCGGGGGCGACCCGCGCGGACGGCGACAGCCGGGAGACGCACGCCGCCGCGCTGGAGTACGTGGACGCGCACGTCGGGCGGCTGTTCGCGGCGATGAGCGCCCGGCGCCCGTGCTTCGCGATCGTCTGCTCCGACCACGGCACCGCGTACGGCGAGGACGGCTACACCGGCCACCGGATCGGCCACGAGGTGGTCTGGACCGTCCCGTACGCGCACTTCGTCCTTCCCGCCACTCCGCAGGAGTCCGCATGACCGCGACGACCACCGCCACCGCCGAGTCCCCGTACCAGAGCTACGTCTACGCGTACCCGCACAAGACGGCGTACCGCCCGCTGCCGGAGCGGCCGCAGCTCGCGGAGCTGTGGCGGGGCGAGAAGCAGGACGCGCTCTCGCTGTACCTGCACGTGCCGTTCTGCGAGGTGCGGTGCGGGTTCTGCAACCTGTTCACCCGAATCGGCAGCCCGGAGGGGCTGACCACGGCGTACCTGGACGCGCTGGAGCGGCAGGCGCGGCAGGTGCGGGAGGCGTTGGAGCCCGGGGCCCGGTTCGCGCTGGCGGCCTTCGGCGGCGGGACGCCGACCTACCTGAGCGCGGCCGAGCTGGAACGGCTCTGCGACATCGCCGAGTCGGGGACGGGGGCGGACCTGCGGGCGGTGCCGCTCTCGGTCGAGGCGTCGCCGGACACCGCGACGGCCGACCGG
Source organism: Kitasatospora phosalacinea (assembly GCF_000716545.1). Taxonomy (GTDB): domain Bacteria; phylum Actinomycetota; class Actinomycetes; order Streptomycetales; family Streptomycetaceae; genus Kitasatospora; species Kitasatospora phosalacinea. The sequence continues at coordinate 185,413 of NZ_JNWZ01000002.1, read as the reverse complement.
CTGCGGGTGCTGGCGGAGCGCGGGACGACCCGGCTGAGCCTGGGCGTGCAGTCGTTCCTGGACGAGGAGGCCAGGTCGGCGGTGCGCCCGCAGAAGCGGGCGGCGGTGGAGGCGGCGCTGGGGCGGGTGCGGGAGGCCGGGTTCCCGGTGCTGAACATCGACCTGATCTACGGCATCGACGGCCAGACGCCCGCTAGCTGGGTCAAGTCCCTTGATGCTGCCTTGAGTTGGTGCCCGGAGGAGTTGTACCTGTACCCGCTGTACGTCCGCCCGCTGACCGGCCTCGGGCGGCACGCCGGGAACGCGTCGGGCCCGGAGTGGGACGCGCAGCGGCTGGCGCTGTACCGGGCGGGCCGCGACCACCTGCTGGCCGAGGGGTACGAGCAGGTGTCGATGCGGATGTTCCGCCGGGCCGGTGCGGCGAGCGCGAGCGCGAGCGCGGGCGCGGGCGAGTACGCCTGCCAGACCGACGGCATGGTGGGCCTGGGCTGCGGGGCGCGCTCGTACACCTCGCGGCTGCACTACTCCTTCGACTACGCGGTGGACGCCCGCGAGGTGCGCCGGATCATCGACGACTACGTGGCCGCGCCGGACTTCTCCCGGGCCGAGCTGGGCTGGGTGATGACGGACGAGGAGACCCGCCGCCGCCACCTGGTGCAGTCGCTGCTGCAGGGCGAGGGCGTCGACCTGGCGGCCTACCGGGAGCGCTTCGGCAGCGCCCCGGAGCTGGACTTCCCGGCCGAGCTGGCGGAGTTCGCCGCCCGCGGCTGGCTGGCGGACGGCACGGACGGCCGGCTGCTGCTGAGCGCGGAGGGCCTGGCCTGGTCGGACGCGGTGGGGCCGCGGCTGTTCTCGGCGGCGGTGCGCGCCAACATGGCGGAGTACGAGGCCAAGTGAGCACTCCACCGGACGAACTGACCGTGCTGTACCGGGGCCCGCTGTCCTCCTGCGACTACGACTGCCCGTACTGCCCGTTCGCCAAGCGGCGCGACACCCCGGAGCTGCTGCGGGCCGACCGGGCGGCGCTGGAGCGGTTCACCGCCTGGGCGGCGGCGTACCGGCACGGGCGGCTGTCGGTGCTGTTCACGCCGTGGGGCGAGGGGCTGGTGCGCGGCTGGTACCGGCGGGCGATGGTGGAGCTGAGCCGACTGCCGCACCTGGGGCGGGTGGCGATCCAGACCAACGCGAGCTGCCGGACCGGCTGGCTGGCCGAGGCGGACCTGGCGAAGCTGGCGCTGTGGGTGACGTACCACCCGGGGCAGGTGAGCGAGCAGCGCTTCCTCGCCAAGTGCGCCGAACTCACCGCGCTGGGCGTGCGGTTCAGCGTCGGCGTGGTCGGGCAGCCGGAGCACCTGGCGGCGGCCCGGCGGCTGCGGGCGGCGCTGCCGGCGGGGGTGTACCTGTGGGTGAACGCGGCCGACGGGCTGACGTACACCGACGCCGGGGCGGCCGAGTGGGCGGAGCTGGACCCGCTGTTCGGGTACAGCCGCCACCCGCACCGCAGCGCGGGCCTGCCGTGCCGGACGGGCGAGAGCGTGGTGTCGGTGGACGGGGACGGCACGGTGCGCCGCTGCCACTTCGTCCGGCCGCCGCTGGGCAACCTGTACGACGACTCGTACCGGGAGCAACTGCGGCCGCGCGCCTGCCCGTTGGCGGTCTGCGACTGCCACATCGGGTACGTGCACCTGGAATCGCTGCCGCTGTACGACGTGTTCGCGGGCGGCGTGCTGGAGCGCATCCCGCACGGCTGGTGAGGGATGCGCTCCGGGGGTGCGCCGGGGAGGCGTCAGCTGTTGGTCCTGGGCAGGCCGGGCGGGTTGATCTCGGAGGTCTGCACGGCCTCGTTGTCCAGGCCCCAGCGCTTGAGGACCTGGGCGTAGGTGCCGTTCTTGATGGTCTCGTTGATGGCCTCGTTGAGCGCCTTGACCAGGCCGTTGTCCTTCTTGGTGGTGGCGGCGATCTTGCCCAGGACGGTGTCGCCGGCGCCGGAGTAGGTGCCGATCACCTCGGTCTCGCCGGTCTGCGCGGAGTGGAAGGCGGCGGCCGGGTTGGGGCCGAGCCAGGCGTCGATCCGGCCGGAGCCGAGGGCGAGGTAGTAGTCGGAGGCGTTCTGGTAGTACTTCACGTCCACCGGCTTGAGGCCGTTCTTGACGTCCTGGTCGCTCCAGGCCAGCAGCAGCTTCTCCTGGTTGGTGCCGGAGGAGACGCCGATGGTGTGGCCGGCGACGTCGGCCGGGCCCTTGACCTTCCAGCTGCCGCCCTTCTTGGCCTCGAAGCCGAGGATGTCGAGCCGGTAGGTGGCGAAGTCGTACTTCTCCTTGCGGGCCTCGGTGACGGTGACGTTGGTGATGCCCGCGTCGTACTTGCCGCTGTCCAGGCCGACGAAGACGTTCTCCCAGGAGACCGGGTCGATCTCGACCTTGAGGCCGAGCACGTCGCCGATCAGGTACGCCAGGTCGGGTTCGGTGCCGATGACCGTCTTGTCGTCGGTCGCGTAGAAGCCCAGCGGCGGGACGGTGCCGACGTTGGCCGCGACCTGGAGGGTGCCTCTTCGGCGGATCTCGTCGGGGACGAGTGCGGCGATCGCGTCGACCTTCGGGGTGGTGACCCGGTTCTGGTCGGGCGTCAGGTTCACCTTCACGCCGTTGGGCGCGGTGCCCTCCTTCTTGGCGCCGAGGTCGGCGGAGGCGTTGTCGGAGGAGCCGCAGGAGGAGAGCAGCAGGGCGGCGGCGAGGGCGGCGGCGGCCGAGGCGACGGTGCGGCGGCGGTAGACGGACATGCGGATGACTCCTTCTGTCGGGAGGGGACTTCAGAGGACCTTGGCGAGGAAGGCGCGGGTGCGTTCGTGCTGCGGGTCGTCCAGCACCCGGGCGGGCGCGCCCTGTTCGACGACCACGCCGCCGTCCATGAAGACCACCGTGTCGGCGACCTCGCGGGCGAAGCCGATCTCGTGGGTGACCACGATCATGGTGGTGCCGGTGCGGGCCAGGTCCTTGATCACGTCGAGGACCTCGCCGACCAGTTCGGGGTCGAGCGCCGAGGTCGGCTCGTCGAACAGCAGCACCTTGGGCTCCAGAGCGAGCGCCCGGGCGATGGCGACGCGCTGCTGCTGGCCGCCGGAGAGCCGGCGCGGGTACTCGGCGGCCTTGTCGGCGAGACCGACCCGCTCCAGCAGTTCGAGGGCCCGGGCCCGGGCCTTGTCCTTGGGGACGCCGAGCGCGCCCACCGGGGCCTCCACCAGGTTCTCCAGCACGGTCAGGTGCGGGAACAGGTTGAAGTTCTGGAACACGAAGCCGAGCCGGGTGCGCTGCTTGAGCACCTCGCGCTCGGGCAGTTCGCGCAGCTTGTCGCCGACCCGCCGGTAGCCGATCAGTTCGCCGTCCACCCGGACGTACCCCTGGTCGAGCTTCTCCAGGTGGTTGACGGCGCGCAGCAGGGTGGACTTGCCGGAGCCGGACGGGCCGAGCACCACCGTGACGGTGCCGGGGCGGACGTCGAGGTCGATGCCGCGCAGCACCTCCAGCCGTCCGAACCGCTTGTGCACGCCGCGTACCTCGACCATCGCCGTGGTGCCGTCGCCGCTCATGCCCGCTTCTCCTTGATCTCGGTGACGGCGGCGCGCAGCCGCTGCCAGGGGGTGGGGGGCGCGTGGCGTTCGCTGCCGCGGGCGAAGTAGCGCTCGACCCAGTACTGGACGAGCGAGAGGGCGGTGGTCAGCAGCACGTACCAGACGGTGGCGACCATCAGCAGCGGCACCACCCGGCCGGTGCGGCCGTAGATCACCTGGACCTGGTAGAAGAGCTCGCCGATCGCCATCACGTAGACGATCGAGGTGCCCTTGAACAGCGAGATCACCTCGTTGGCGGCGTTCGGCAGGATGCCGCGCATGGCCTGCGGCAGCACGATCCGCCAGGCCTGCCGGAACCTCGGGATGCCGAGCGCGGCGGCCGCTTCGAGCTGTCCGGCGTCCACCGCGAGCACCCCGCCGCGGATGATCTCGGCGGCGTACGCGGCCTGGTGCAGGGCGAGGCCGAGGACGGCCGCGCCGAGTGCGCCGAGCAGGTCCATGGTGCCGAAGGAGACGAAGCTCGGGCCGAACGGGATGCCGATCCCGATCCGCCGGTACAGGTACGCCAGGTTGAACCAGAACACCAGCTGCACGATCAGCGGGATCGAGCGGAACGCCCACACGTACGTCCAGGCGATGGTGCGCAGGATCGGGCTGCCGGACAGCCGCAGCGCGGCGATCACCGCGCCCAGCGCGAAGCCCAGGACGGTTCCGTAGGCGGTGAGTTGGAGCGTGACGCCGACCGCGCGCAGGATGCTGTCGGAGAACACGAAGGTGCGGAAGGTCGGCCAGTCCCAGCCGGGGTTGACGGCCAGCCCGTGCAGGAACTGGGCGGACAGCACCAGCGCGGCCAGGCCGGTCACCAGCCGCCAGGGGCGGCGGTGCGGGACGATCGTCAGCTCGCCGACGCCGTCCGCCGGCGGTCTCAGGGACGGGGCTTTCTCGGGGGTCACGGCGGTCATCGGGGCTCCGTGGTCAGGAGTGCTCGGGCGGGTTGATCTCGGACTTGGTGATCGCCGAGTCGGTGGTGCCCCACTTGGCCAGGATCTTCTGGTACGTGCCGTCCTTGATCAGCTCGTTGACGGCGGCCTGGAAGGCGGGCGGGAGCGTCGAGCCCTTCTTGAACGCGAAACCGACGTCGAGGCGGTGGTACTCGCCGAGGAAGCGGGTCTTCGCGGTCGGCTGGTTGGCCTGGTAGCGCAGGCCGTTGATGGTGGACATCACCACGTCCAGGCGGCCCTGCTGGAGGCCGGTGATCACGGCGGCGTTGTCGGAGAAGGACTTCACCTCGTACGGCTTCTTGCCGTTCTGGGCGCAGACCTCCTTCTTGGCGTTCAAGGTGGCCTCGAAGGTGGTGCCCGCGCCGGTGCCGACGGTCAGGCCGCACAGCTGGACGAGGTCGGTGACGGAGTTCAGCGCGGTGTTGTCGGAGCGCACCGCGAAGCCCTGGCCGTCGTCGATGTAGGTGACGAAGTCGACGGTCTTCAGCCGGGCCTCGGTGACGCCGAAGTTGCCGGTGCCGACGTCGTACTTGCCGCTGCCGAGCGCGGGCAGGATGGTCTCGAACGCGGCGTCCTCGCGCTGCACGGTGATCCCCAGCACCTTGGCGACGCCGTTGACCAGGTCGACGTCCAGCCCGGCGACCTCGTGCTTGCCCTCCGGGTAGTACGCCGCGGGCGCGGCGCCGACCGAGCCGCCGAGCTTGATGCTGCCGGCGGCCTTGACGTCGGCGGGCAGCAGCGCGGCGGCAGCCTCGTTCTTCTGCACGCCGGACAGGACGTCCTGGCTCGGCTGGACGCCGACCGGCGGCGCGGCGCTGGAGGTGGTCGCCGGGTCGGAACCGCAGCCCGCCAGGGCCAGCGCGGCGACGGAGGCCAGGGCGACGGCGGGGAGGTGGCGCTTCATCTGGAGGGTGCCTTTCCGGCCGCCTCGGCGGCCAGGTCTTGCGGATGCGGGGCGGTGGTGCGGGTCAGGTGCTTCTCGAACGGCAGCGGTCCGCCGTCCGGCGCGGTCCGCGCGCGGACGTCGAACAGCGGGGTGTAGCCGGCCGCCAGGTAGAGGCCCTTGGCCTCGGGCTGCCGGGGTCCGGTGGTGAGGAAGATCCGCCGGTAGCCGGTCTCCCGGGCGGCGTCCTCCAGTTCGGCCAGGACGCGCAGGCCCAGGCCCTGCCGGCGGTGCGCGGCGGCGGTCCACATCCGCTTCACCTCGGCGGTGTCCGCGTCGTAGCGGCGGTAGGCGCCGCCGGCCACGGGTTCGCCGTCGCGCAGCAGCAGGAGCAGCAGGCCGTGCGGCGGGGCGAACTCCTCGGCGCCGTAGCGGGCCATCTCCTCGCGGCCGCCGGGGCCGTAGCGGGTGACGTACTCGTGGGTGAGTTCGCGGACCAGCGGCTCGGTGAGGGGGTCGCCGAGGACGGCCCGCTCGACGGTCAGCGCGCTCATGCCGCGGCGGACTCGGTCCGGGCGGCCCTGGCGGCGTCGCGCTTGGCGACCTCCTCGCGGACGATCGGGATGACGTACCGGCCGAAGTCGATCGCGTCGCCGATGTGGTCGTAGCCGCGGGCGGAGAGGATGTCCACGCCGAGGTCGTAGTAGTCGAGCAGCGCCTGGGCGACCGTCTCGGGGGTGCCGACCAGGGCGTTGGAGTTGCCGGCGCCGCCGGTGGCGGCGGCGGTCGGGGTCCACAGCGCGCGGTCGTAGCGCTCGCCGGCCTCGGCGATCTCCACCAGCCGCTGCGAGCCGGCGTTCTCCGGCCCGTCGGCGCTGGTCAGCCGTCGGCGCACCAGGTCGTCGGCCTCCCGGCGGGCCTTGATCGCGGCGACCGTGCGGTGCGCCTTCTCCCAGGCGAGTTCCTCGGTGGGCGCGATGATCGGCCGGAAGGCGACCTGGATCCGCGGGGTGTCGGTGCGCCCGGCGGCCCGGGCGGCGGCCTTGACCAGCTCGATCTGCTCGGCGGTGCGGGCCAGCGGCTCGCCCCACAGCGCGTAGATGTCGGCCTCGGCGCCGCCGGCGGCGAACGCGGCGGGCGAGGAGCCGCCGAAGGAGACGTTCGGGCGGGGCTGCTGGACCGGGAAGACGTCCGAGACGAAGTCGTTGAAGCGGTAGAACTCGCCCTCGTGGTCGAAGGGTTCGCGGCTGGTCCAGGCCTTCTTGACGATGCCGATGTACTCGCGGGTGCGGGCGTAGCGGCGGTCCTTGGGCAGGAAGTCGCCCTCGCGCTGCTGCTCGTGGTCGTTGCCGCCGGTGATGAAGTGCACGGTGAGCCGGCCGTCACTGATCCGGTCCAGGGTGGCGAAGGTCTTGGCGGCGAAGGTCGGGTACGAGACGTTGGGCCGGTGCGCGAGCAGGATCTGCAGCCGGTCGAGCTTGGCGGCGAGGTACGCGGCGGAGGCGGCGGGCTCGGGCGCGCCGGCGCCGTAGGCGAACAGCACCCGGTCCCAGCCGTGGTCCTCGTGGGCGCGGGCCAGGCGCAGCGTGTAGTCGCGGTCGAAGGCGTGGGTGGTGCGGGCGGTGGTCTCCGAACCGTCGCCGGTGGCGGCGATTCCGAGGAACTCGACGGGCATGGTGGAGCCTCTTCCGGTGGGGCGGTGCCGCGGCCCGGGCATGCCGGGGGACGCCTCGGCGGGTGGGTGCGGGGCGGCGGCGGGTGGGTGGGAGTCCAGTGGGTAGGGCGCGTGACGGTGCGCCGGCTCGGGAGCGAGCGGAAAGGCGGAGGAGGAGGCGGCAGCGTGCGCCTGTCGATCCGTCCGGGCGGACGGCTTCCCGGCCCGCTACGGGGCGACCGAGGGAGGACCCCCGAAGGGGAGCAGGGCCGGTCAGGCGGCCCGCTGCCGGGTCAGCCGCGACACGCGGCGGACCACACCCGACCGAAGTCGATGTGGCCTCGCGTCACGAGGGCGGGCTGCTCGGCTGTCATGTCGAACAGTTGAGCAGTGCCGCCGACGGCCCGTCAACCTTTCCCGCCAGTACGAAACACCGACGTCACACCCGCGTCCTTGACAGCCTCCGCTCGCTCACGCGTACGATCGAAACGGAGCGAGAACTGCCCGGGCCCGGTCGAACTGCCGCCAGGCCCAGCCGCGTTGAGGGACGCGGCACGCGTGAGTGACGGCATGCGGCCACTACCCGCCCCGCCGCCCGTTGGAGCACCTCCATGGCCTCGCCCGCCGTCCCGTCCGCCGACCTCCGGTCCACCACGCCACCGTCCCCGTCCGGCGGGGCGCCCGACGGCCCGTCCGCCGCCACCGGCCCCGCCGCCCTGGCGGCACTGCCGATCGTGCCCCGCCGCCGCCCCGGGCGGTACGTCAGCGGCGCCCTGGCGCTGCTCGCCACCGCCCTGCTGGTGCGCTCGCTGGCCGGCAACCGGGCCTTCGAGTGGTCGGTGGTCGGCGCCTACCTGACCGCCCCGTCGATCATGCGCGGCCTGCTGCTGACGCTCTGGCTGACCGGCGCGGTGACGGCCCTCGGCTTCGCCCTGGGCACCGCGCTGGCGGCGGCCAGGCTCTCGGGCAACCCGGTGCTCCAGAGCCTGAGTTGGAGCTTCGTGTGGATCTTCCGGGCCACCCCGCTGCTGGTCCAGCTGCTGCTCTGGTTCAACATCGGGGCGCTGTACCCGACGCTGTCGCTGACCCTGCCGTTCGGCGGCGAGCTGTTCGCGGTGAAGACGGTCAACCTGCTCGGCCCGGTGCTCACCGCCCTGATCGGCCTGACCCTGCACGAGGCCGCGTTCGCCGCCGAGGTGGTGCGCTCCGGCGTCCTGTCGGTCGACCAGGGCCAGCTGGAGGCGTCCGCCTCGCTGGGCCTGAGCCGGGGCCGGGTGCTGCGCCGGATCGTGCTGCCGCAGGCGATGCGGTCGATCCTGCCGCCCGCCGGGAACATGCTGATCGGCACCCTCAAGGGCACCTCGATCATCAGCGTGCTGGCCGTCCACGACCTGCTGTTCTCCGCCCAGCTGATCTACAACCAGACCTACCGGGTGATCCCGCTGCTGATGGTGGTCACCCTCTGGTACGTCGCGGTGACCAGCGTGCTGTCCGTCGGCCAGTACTACCTGGAACGGCACTTCGCCCGGGGCGCCTCCCGCGACGGCCTGCCGCCGACGCCCTGGCAGCGGGCCCGGGCCCTGTTCCGGCGCACGGTCGGGCGGTGAGCGCGGTGCCCGTACTGGTCGTGGTCGGAGCCGGGCCGCGCGGCACCGGCCTGCTGGAGCGGATCGCCGCCAACGCGTCCGAACTGCTGGGCCCCGGCGTCCGGTTGGACGTCCACCTGGTCGACCCGCACCCGCCCGGCGGGGGCCGGATCTGGCGGCACGCGCAGTCCCCGCTGCTGCGGATGAACTCGATGGCCGAGGACGTCACGATGTTCACCGACGAGCGCACCACCATGGACGGCCCGGTCCGCCCCGGCCCCTCGCTCGCCGAGTGGGCCGCCGACCCGGCCGCCCACCCCCCGTACCGGCCGGTCGAGGACCCGGAGGTGGCCGCGGAACTGCGCGCCCTGGCCCCCACCGACTTCCCGACCCGGCGCGCCCAGAGCGGCTACCTGGACTGGGTGCTGCGCCGGGCCGCCGAAGAACTCCCGGACAACGTACGGCTGTTCGTCCACCAGGACACCGCCCTGCGGATCACCGGCGACCCGGACGGCCCGCAGCGCGTCCACCTCTCCGACACCGTGCTGCTCGCCGACCGGGTGGTGCTCGCCCTCGGCCACCTCGACTCCGCGCCCGGCCCCGTCACCGCCGCGCCCCGCGCCTTCGCCGACCGCCACGGCCGCACCTACCTGCCGCCCGCGTTCACCGCCGACGCCGACCTGTCCGCCCTGGCCCCCGGCGAGGACGTGGTGGTCCGCGGCCTCGGCCTGGCCTTCGTCGACCTGGTCGCGCTGCTCACCGAGGGCCGCGGCGGCCGCTTCACCCCCCGCCGCGGCGGCGGCCTGCGCTACCACCCCTCCGGCCGCGAACCCGTGCTGCACGCGGGCTCCCGGCGCGGCGTCCCGTACCACGCCAAGACCGGCTACCGGCTCCAGGGCCCGCCCCCGCCGCTGCCCCGCTACTTCGGGTCGGATCTCGAACTCCCGCACGAGAACGTCGACTTCCGGCGCGACCTGTGGCCCGCCATGGCCAAGGAGATCGGCTTCGGCTACTACCACGAGCTGTTCCACGGCCACCCCGAACGCACCACCCTGCCCTGGGCGGAGTTCCTCGCCGGCTACGACCGCCACCCCTGGGACAGCCCCGAGCACGCCGTCCTGGTCGCCGCCGCCGTCCCCGCCCCCGAGGACCGCCTCGACCTGGAACGGCTCGACCGCCCGCTCGCCGGCCTGCGGGTCGGCAGCCCCGCCGAGCTCCAGGAGCACCTGCGCGCCCACCTGCGCGCCGACCTGGCCCGCCGCTCCGACCTCCGGCACAGCGCCGACCTCGGCGCCTTCTACGCCCTGCTCTCGCTCTACGGCCAGCTCGTCCACCTGCTGCCCGCCCACCAGCTCACCGCCCGCTCCACCGCCGCCGACCTCGACGGCTGGTGGCACGGCTTCTTCTCCTTCTACGCCTCCGGCCCGCCCGGCTTCCGGCTGGAACAGCTGCTCGCCCTCTCCGACGCCGGACTGCTGCACTTCCTCGGCCCGGACCTGCGCGTCGACCTCGACGAGCGGCACGGCACCTTCCGCGCCTCCTCCCCCGCCCTGCCCGGCCACCACGTCCACGGCACCGCCCTGGTCGACGCCTTCCTGCCCAAGCACGCCCTGGACCGCAGCAACGACCCGCTGCTGCGCCAACTGCTCCGGGACGGACGGATCGACGAGGAGCTGCTGACCGATCCGGACGGCCACACCTACCGCTCAGGACTGATCCGCACCGACCCCGAGGCCCGCGTCCTCGACCCCGCCCTCGGCGGCCCGCACCCCCGCCGCACCGCCCTCGGTGCCCCCACCACCACCCGCGCCCCGGCCGCCTTCGCCCGCCCGCGCACCGACGCCCCGTCCTTCCGCCAGAACGACGCCGTCGCCCGCCGCCTGCTCACCGAGCTGCAGAAGGAGGGCTGAGGGACCGGACCGCCGGACACCCGCACCGGATACGCTCCAAGCACCCGAGCCCTCCGGAGAACCGCCATGGCCAAGCAGCCCCCGCACCGCGACCCCGACCAGGACGCCCCGCACGTCGCGCCCCCGGCCCGCGCCGCCGCCGGCCTGCCCGCGATCGGGCACACCCTGCGGATGGCCGCCGAGCAGATGTCGCCGGGCCGGACGCTGGCCACCCTGCGCCGGATCAACCAGCCCGGCGGCTTCGACTGCCCCGGCTGCGCCTGGCCCGAGCCGGACAAGCCGCACCTGGCCGAGTTCTGCGAGAACGGCGCCAAGGCCGTCGCCGAGGAGGCCACCGAGCGCCGGATCACCCCGGCCTTCTTCGCCGAGCACCCGGTGGCCGACCTCGCCGAGCGCTCCGGCTACTGGCTCGGCCAGCAGGGCCGGCTGACCGCGCCGATGCTGCTGGCCGAGGGCGCCACCCACTACGCGCCGATCGGCTGGGACGAGGCCTTCGCGCTGATCGCCGAGGAGCTGGCCGCGCTCGGCTCCCCGGACGAGGCCGCCTTCTACACCTCCGGCCGCACCTCCAACGAGGCCGCCTTCGCGTACCAGCTGTTCGCCCGCAAGCTCGGCACCAACAACCTGCCGGACTGCTCCAACATGTGCCACGAGTCCTCGGGTTCGGCGCTGACCGAGACGCTCGGCGTCGGCAAGGGCAGCGTCTCGCTCAAGGACCTGTACCAGGCCGACCTGATCATCGTCGCGGGCCAGAACCCGGGCACCAACCACCCCCGGATGCTCTCCGCCCTGGAGCGCGCCAAGCGGGCCGGCGCGAGGATCGTCAGCGTCAACCCGCTGCCCGAGGCCGGCCTGGAGCGGTTCAAGAACCCGCAGACCCCGCGCGGCCTGGTCGGCGGCGGCACCAAGCTCACCGACCTGTTCCTGCAGATCCGGCTCGGCGGCGACCTCGCCCTGTTCCGCGCCCTCAACCACCTGCTGCTCACCACCCCGGGCGCCGTCGACGAGGACTTCGTCGCCGAACACTGCGCCGGCTACCAGGAGTTCGCCGCCCAGGCGGCCGAGCTGGACCGGGCGGCCGTGCTGCGCGCCACCGGCCTGCCCTGGGAGCAGATCGAGCAGCTGCACCGCCTGGTGCTGGGCGCGCGGAAGGTGATCGTCTGCTGGGCGATGGGCCTCACCCAGCACAAGCACTCCGTCCCCACCATCCGCGAGGTGGTCAACTTCCTGCTGCTGCGCGGCAACGTGGGCCGCCCGGGCGCCGGCGTCTGCCCCGTCCGCGGGCACAGCAACGTCCAGGGCGACCGCACCATGGGCATCTTCGAACGCCCCTCCGCGGCCTTCCTGGACGCCCTGGGCGAGGAGTTCGGCTTCGAGCCGCCGCGCGCGCACGGCCACGACACCGTCGACACCATCCGGGCGATGCGCGACGGGCGGGTCAAGGTGTTCTTCGCGATGGGCGGCAACTTCGTTTCCGCGAGCCCCGACACCGGCGCCACCGAGGCCGCGATGCGCCGCTGCCGGCTCACCGTGCACGTCTCCACCAAGCTCAACCGCTCGCACGTGGTCACCGGCGCCCGCGCCCTGATCCTGCCCACCCTCGGCCGCACCGACCGCGACCTCACCGCCGCCGGGCAGCAGTTCGTCAGCGTCGAGGACTCCATGGGCGTGGTCCACTCCTCCCGCGGCGGCCTGCGCCCGCCCGCGCCCGGCCTGCTCTCCGAGGTCGCCATCGTCGCCCGGCTGGCCCGCGCCGTCCTCGGCCCCCAGGACCCCACCCCCTGGGAGGAGTTCGCCCTCGACTACGACCGGATCCGCGACCGCGTCGCCCGGGTCGTCCCCGGCTTCGAGGACTACAACGCCAAGGTCCGCCGCCCGGGCGGCTTCGCCCTCCCGCACGCCCCGCGCGACAGCCGCACCTTCCCCACCGCCACCGGCAAGGCCAACTTCACCGTCAACCCGCTGACCGCCCCCGACGTCCCGGCCGGCCGGCTGCTGCTCCAGACGCTGCGCTCGCACGACCAGTACAACACCACCGTCTACGGCCTGGACGACCGCTACCGCGGCATCACCGGCGGCCGCCGCGTCGTCCTGGTCAACCCGGACGACGCCGCCGGACTCGGCCTCGCCGACGGGCAGTTCGTCGACCTGGTGAGCGAGTGGACCGACGGCACCGAACGCCGCGCCCCGCACTTCCGGGTGGTCCACTACCCGGTCGCCCGCGGCGGCGCGGCCGCCTACTACCCGGAGACCAACGTCCTGGTGCCGCTGGACTCCACGGCCGACGTCAGCAACACCCCGACGTCCAAGTCCGTCCTCGTCCGCCTCGAAGCGGAACGCTGAGCGAGCGCCCGGCGCCGGAGGGCGCGGCCGCCGGGAGTCCGGGGCCGGGGCGGTCCACCGCGCCCGGCCCCCTCGGCCTCAGCCCGCCGACCGGCTCCCCGACGGCGACGCCGAGTCCGATCCGCCGGGTGAGCCCGACCCGCTGGGCGTCCCGCTCGAACCCACCGAAGCCGAAGCCGAACCCGAAGCCGAGCCCGAGCCGCTCGGCGAGGCCGGAGCGGACCCGGACCCGGAGGGCGTGCCGGGCACCACCGGCGAGGCCGGACCGCCCGGCACCGTGGGCACGGTGGGCCGGGTGGGCGCGGTGGGCAGGGTGGGCGTGCCGGGCGTGTTCGGCGCGGTGGGCGTCGGCGACGCCGCGGGCGGGGACGGGAGCGTCGAGGGCTTGGCCGGCTCGATCTTCGTCTCGCCCACCTTGACGTCCGGCACCTTCCACGCACCGCCCGCCTCGTCCGCCGCGTCGTCCCCGTCCGGGCGCACCGCGCCCAGGATCGGCATGGCGCCGATCTGCGAGATCTTCACGACGTCACCGGTGTGCGGGGCCTGGACGATCAGCCCGCCGCCGATGTACATGCCGATGTGCGTCGCGCCGCCGAAGTAGACGATCAGGTCGCCGGGCCGGATCTGGTTCAGCGCGACGTGCTTGAGCCGCGCCCACTGCTCCTGGCTGGTGCGCGGGATGGGCAGCCCGGCGTGCAGCCAGGCCTGCGAGGTGAGGCCGGAGCAGTCGAACACGTCCGGTCCGGCGCCGCCCCACACGTAGTCCTTGCCGAGCTGCTGGAGCGCCCAGGCGACCGCCTTGCGGCCCATCGCGGAGGGCGTCCGCTCGCCCTTGCCGAGCGCCCCGGAGGCGAGGAAGGCGATCTGGGCCTCGTTGGCCTGCTGCTTCTCCAGCTCGGCCAGTTCCCCGCGCTGGGCGCCGGTGAGCGAGCCGACCAGCTGCTCGACCGTCGCCAGCTTGCCGGCCACGTCGTTCTTGGCCTTCTCCTGCTCGGCGGCCAGCGTCTTGGCCTCGGCGAGCGCCTGCTCGGCGGAGGTCCGCAGCGCGGTGAGGGTGTCCCGGTCGGCCTTGAGCCGGTCCAGGAACTCCTTCTGCGAGCGCCCGGCGGAGTGCAGCAGTTCGGCGATCACCACGGCTTCGTACGGGTTCTCGGCCATCAGCAGCTCGGCGTACCCGGAGACCTGGCTGTTGCGGTACTGCGCGGAGGCGAGCTGGGAGGCCAGGTCGGTGCCGGCGTCGACGGCGTCCTGCTGCCGCTCGGCCCGCGAGTCGAGGTCGTCGACGGCGGCCTGCTTCTCGGCGAGCGCGGCGACGGTGCCGTTGTACTTCTCGGTGGCGGCCTCGGCCTCCTGGTACAGGCCGTGCAGCTGTTCGAGCAGCGGCCCGAGGGTGCGCTTGGCCTCGGCCAGCGGGTCGGCCCCGGCGGAGACGGTCGGGGCGCCCGGGTCCGGGACCGCGTACGCGGCCGAGGCGAGGACCGGCAGGGTGAGCGCGGCGGCGGCGAGCACCGCTCCGCAGCGCAACGCGGCGCGCACCCACGGTCGCAGGCCGGTCGATTCGGTCCGCTGTCCAGCCCCCATCGGCCGGCCCTCCCCTGGTTGTCCGTCGGCGATCGGACCGATCCTGCCACGCGGACCCCTGTTCGGGGCAGACGGTTTCCGGGCCGCCTGGTGAATTCTCATCCGCCCGGGGGTGTGAGAACCGTCTCACGCGGGGCGCCGGCCTCCACGGAAACCGGCGGCCCCGGCAACTCCCGCGCCACGAACGGAACCGGTGCTCCGCGCCCAGTTAACCTCCCGTTCACCATCCCTCCCTACCTTCGCCGAGGACAGCAACGTCAGTCCGACCACTACGACGATTGTTTGGGTATGGAACACATCACGTTCCTGGTGGCCGTTGTGATCATCACGGCGCTCGCCTTCGACTTCACGAACGGCTTCCACGACACCGCCAACGCGATGGCCACCTCCATCGCGACCGGCGCGCTCAAGCCCAAGGTCGCCGTCGCCATCGCGGCGGTGCTCAACTTCGCCGGCGCCTTCCTCTCGGTGAAGGTCGCCACCACCATCTCGGGCGGCCTGGTCAACGAGAAGGCCGGACTGCAGCCCTCGATCATCTTCGCCGCCCTGGTCGGCGCGATCCTGTGGAACCTGCTGACCTGGCTCAAGGGCCTGCCCTCGTCCTCCTCGCACGCCCTGTACGGCGGCCTGATCGGCGCCACGGTGGTCGGCGTCGGCCTGCACGGGGTGAACTTCTCCACCGTGGTCTCCAAGATCCTGATCCCGGCGGTCGCCTCGCCGATCATCGCGGGCGTGGCCTCCTGGGGCGCCACCAAGCTGGCCTACCTGATCACCCGGGGCGCCCCGAAGGAGGGCACCGAGAAGGGCTTCCGCCGGGGCCAGGTCTTCTCGTCCTCGCTGATCTCGCTCGCGCACGGCACCAACGACGCGCAGAAGACCATGGGCATCATCACGCTGACCCTGATCTCGGCCGGCGCGCTGCACAAGGGCGACGGCCCGCCGGTCTGGGTGATCGTCAGCGCGGGTCTGGCCATCGCGCTGGGCACCTACATGGGCGGCTGGCGGATCATCCGCTCGATGGGCTCCGGCCTGGCCGACATCAAGCCGCCGCAGGGCTTCTCCTCGGAGACCGCGGCCGCGACGGTGATCCTGACCTCCTCGCACATGGGCTACGGCCTGTCCACCACCCAGGTCTGCTCCGGCGGCATCATGGGCGCCGGCCTGGGCGGCCCGTCCGGGAAGCTCCGCTGGGGCATGGTCCGGCGGATGGCCTACACCTGGGGCCTGACCCTGCCGGCCGCCGCGGTGGTCTCCGGCCTGGCGGCGCTGGTCGCCGACCGCGGCGACTGGGGCGTGGCCCTGGTCGGCCTGGCACTGGTGCTGGGCGCCGGCGCGATGTGGCTGATCTCGCGCCGCCAGCCGGTGCACGCGGACAACGTCACCGCGGCGGACGCGGCCCCGGTCACCGTCGAGCTGCCCGCCCCCGCCGCCCCCACCACCCTCGCGGCCTGAGAGGAACCACCGCCATGAACATCAAGTGGGCCGCACTGGCCGAGACCGCGGGCGTCAGCCTGTTCGTCACGCTCGCCGTGGTCGCCGTCTTCGCGCTCGGCAACCTCGCCCTGTCCCGCCGGGAGGCGGCCGTCGCGGCGGGCACCGGCCGGGGCGTCCCCGCCCTGGTCGCCGCGGGCGTCTGCTTCGCGGCCTGCGCCGCCGTGGTGCTGTACGGCATCTCGCTGATCGCCGCCAAGTAGCGCGCACGCCGCGGCGCGCACCGACGCAACCCGCACGACGCGACGCCGCGCACCGACGCAGCACGCACGACGCCGCGCACGCACGCACCGCACGCACGACGAAGGGCCCCCGCCGCAGTGGCGGGGGCCCTTCTCGCATGTCGGTCGGCCGCGTCGGCGGCCGGTCAGTCGGAGACCAGCTCCTCGGCCTTGGCCCCGGCCCCGGCGGTGGCCGCGGGCCGCTCCTCGTTGGAGGTGCGCAGCGGCACCTCGCGGATGAACAGCACCAGCAGGAAGCCCACCGCCGCGAACGGCGCGGCGATCAGGAACACCGTGCCCACGCCGTGCCCGAAGGCGTCGGTGACCAGCGGGACGATCTGCGCGGGCAGCTTCTTGAGGTCCGGGATGCCGTCGCCGCCCGTCCCGCCGGCGGGGATGCCGGCCTTGGCGAAGTTCTCCGCCGTGTAGCTGGCGACCTTGTGGCCGAGCAGCGCGCCGAGCGCGGACACGCCCATCGCACCGCCCATGGTGCGGAAGAAGGTGACGGTCGAGCTGGCCGCGCCGAGCTCGTGGCGCGGCACCGTGTTCTGCACCGCGAGCACCAGGTTCTGGCTGGTCAGGCCGAGGCCGATGCCGGTCACCAGCATGTAGAGGGCGAGCAGCGGGTACGAGCTGTCGGCCCGGGCGGTGCCCAGCAGGCCGAGGCCGACGGCGAGCAGCACGGTGCCGGCGACCAGGAAGCCCTTCCACTTGCCGTACTTGGTGATCAGCTTGCCGGCCACCGTGGAGGAGACCGCCAGGCCGATGATCATCGGCAGGGTGAGCAGGCCGGCCTGGGTGGGGGTCTTCTCCTTGGCGAGCTGGAAGTACTGGCCGAGGAAGGTGGTGGTGCCGTACATGCCGACGCCGACGAAGGCGCTGGCCAGCGCGGCGAGCGCGACGGTGCGGTGACGGAACAGGCCGAGCGGGATCAGCGGCTCGGCGGCGCGCTTCTCGACGGCGACGAACAGGCCGGCCAGCGCCAGGCCGCCGAGCACCATGACGGCGGTCTGCCAGGAGGCCCAGTCGTAGTTCTTGCCGGCCAGCGAGATCCAGATCATCAGCAGGCTGACCGCGGCGGTGATCAGCACCGCGCCCAGGTAGTCGATCCTGGGCTTGCGGGCGGCGGCCTCGGGGAGCTTGAGGGTGCGCTGCAGCACCAGGATGGCGATCAGTGCGAACGGGACGCCGACGTAGAAGCACCAGCGCCAGCCGAGCCAGGAGGTGTCCACGATGACGCCGCCGATCAGCGGGCCGCCGATGGTGGCGAGCGCGAAGACGGCGCCGAAGTAGCCGCTGTAGCGGCCGCGTTCGCGCGGCGGGACCATCGCGGCCAGGCAGATCTGGCCGAGCGCGATCACGCCGCCGGCGCCGATGCCCTGCAGCACCCGGCAGAAGATCAGCATGCCGATGCTCTGCGACAGGCCGGCCAGCGCCGAGGAGAGGACGTAGATCACCATGGCGATCTGGACCAGCAGCTTCTTGCTGACCAGGTCGGAGAGCTTGCCCCAGAGCGGGGTGGCGGCGGTGATCGCCAGCAGGGCGGCGGTCACCACCCAGGTGTACGCGGACTCGCCGCCGTGCAGGTCGGTGAGGATCCGCGGCAGGGCGTTGGAGACCACCGTGGAGGAGAGCACGGCCACGAACAGGCCGAGCAGCAGGCCCGAGAGGGCTTCGAGTACCTGGCGATGGGACATCTGGTCCTGCGGGGGTGCCGGGGGGGTCGACGACATGCGTTTCCTTCGACTTAAATTTCGTTGCCTCAAGCAACTATACGTGGATAGTTGACTGAGGCAACTTCTTCAAGCCCAGGTAAAGAAACCCTCCCGACCGGACGGCTCAGACCCCCTCGGTCAGCTCGTTGAACCGCTCCAGCAGCCGGGCGAACTGCTCCAGCTCCGGCAGCTCCCACCCGGCCAGCGACTGCCGGAAGCGCGCCATCCGCTCCTCCCGGGCCGCCGCGAACCGCCGCTCGCCCTCCTCGGTCAGCGACACCAGCGAGGCCCGCCGGTCCAGCGGGTCGGTCTCCCGCCGCAGCAGCCCCAGCTCCTCGATCGCCCGGATCTGCCGGCTCACGGTGGCCTTGCCCACCCCGAAGTGCAGCCCCACGTCGGTCACCCGGGCCCGCCCGGACTCCCGGATGAACCCGAGCAGCACGTACGCCCCGGCCTCCAGCTCGGGGTGCACCAGCCGGGAGATCTCGGCCGCCCGCGCCCGGCTGCGCCTGAACAGCGTCGCCACCTCCCGCTCGACCGCGAGAAACGCCAGTTCGGCGGGGTTCGGCCCGTCCAGGGGGTCACTCATGGCGGACAGTATCGCGCAGCCCGCGCCTCCCCCGGCACGCGGCCGCTTCGTGGTACGAAGGAACGATTTGAAGCTTTGCACCCTTTTTCACCCCCTACGCGAGGAGACGCCACACCATGGCCCACCAGGCAGAACCGGGAAAGGGCTTCCTCGGCGACCTCCGCGACGCGGTCACCCCGCGCGCCTTCTTCCTGGTCGTCGCCGTCCTGCTGCTCCAGCTCGGCTTCATCACCTCGTACGTGGGCGCCCTGCACCACCCGAAACCGCACGAGCTGTCCATCGCGGTGGTCGCCCCGCCGGAGGCCGCGTCCAAGCTGGTCGCCGGCCTGGAGTCCGTCCCGGACAGCGCGGTGCGCGCCTCCACCCTGCCGGACGGGGACACCGCCCGGGCGCGGATCAAGGACCAGAAGATCTACGCGGCCTGGGTGGTCGACCCCACCGGCACCGAGGACACCCTGCTGGTCGCCGACGCCCGCGGCCCGGCCGCCGCCACCGCCGCGGAGGGCATCGTCACCAAGCTGGCCGCCTCCCAGGGGCGGACGGTCGTGGTGGACGACACCGTCCCGCTGGCCGCCGGCGACGCCGAGGGCCTGTCCGCCTTCTACCTGGTGGTCGGCTGGTGCGTGGGCGGCTACCTGGTCGCCTCGATCCTCGGCATCAGCGCGGGCTCCCGCCCGGCCAACACCGCCCGAGCGGTGCTGCGGCTCGGCACGCTGGCGCTGTACTCGGTCGCGGCGGGCCTCGGCGGCGCGCTGATCATCGGACCGATCCTGCACGCGCTGCCCGGCTCGATCGCCGCGCTCACCGGTCTCGGCACCCTGGTGGTGTTCTCGGTCGGCGCCGTCACCATGGCCCTGGAGTGCCTGTTCGACGTGGTCGGCATCGGCCTGGCGGTGCTGCTCTTCGTGGTGCTGGGCAACCCCAGCGCGGGCGGCGTCTTCCCGCCGCCGCTGCTGCCCGCGTTCTGGCGGGCGATCGGCGAGTGGATCCCGAACGGGGCCGGCACCTCCGCGGCCCGCTCGATCGCCTACCTGGACTCCACCAACCTCACCGTGCCGTTCCTGGTGCTGGCGGCCTGGGCGGTGGTCGGCGTCGGGGTGACCTTCCTGGCGGTGGCCAGGACGCCGCGCTTCGGCCGCCCCATCCCTCCCGGGACGTAGGCGGCCGAAGTACGGACCGGGGCGGGGTCAGACCCGCTCGGGCTCCCGCCCCGGCTCCTGCCCCTGGGTGATCCGGTCGGAGAACTGGGTGAACACGAAGCGGTTCATCGCCCAGTAGCGGAACACCATCGCCACCAGGGTGCCCACGATGATGCCGCTGGCGAAGTCGGCGATCTCCTGGGTCATGTGGCTCACGTCCGGCTCGCGCAGGTCGAACACGTACCGGGACGCCACCAGCGGCAGGTCGTTCACGCCCACCGCCAGGGCGCTCACCACGAAGAACCCGGCGGCCTCACGCTTGCGCCCGGCCGCGCGGAACGACCACTGGCGGTTCATCACGTACGAGACCAACGTGGTGATGACGGTCGCGATGGTGAGCGCCATGACCGGCTTGCTCTCCAGCACGGACATCTTCAGGGCGAAGTTGATCAGCATGGTGAGGACGAAGCAGGTCCCTCCGACCACGAGGAACTTCACCAGCTTGCGGTGCTTGACCAGGAACGGGCGGTAGCGCTCCGGAATGGCGGTCAGCGCGCGCTGCGTAGGGGACGGCATGCGGGAAGTGTCCCACGGGCTCGTTTCGGCAACCACCAGGGGCCTCGGAAGTACGCGTACTCCCGGGGCCCCCGGGGCTGCCCGCACCCGTCAGGCCGCCGCCACCAGCACCTCCGCCGGCTCCAGGGCCAGCGCCAGCACCTCGCGGACGTCCGACACCGGGTGCACCGACAGGCGCTCCAGCACCTCGGCGGGGACGTCGTCCAGGTCCGCCTCGTTGCGCTTGGGGATGACCACCGTGGTGATCCCGGCCCGGTCCGCGGCCAGCAGCTTCTGCTTCACCCCGCCGATCGGCAGCACCCGGCCGGTCAGCGACACCTCGCCGGTCATCGCCACGTCGGTGCGCACCTTGCGGCCGGACAGCAGCGAGGCCAGCGCCGTGGTCATGGTGATGCCCGCGCTCGGTCCGTCCTTCGGCACCGCGCCGGCCGGCACGTGCAGGTGGATGCCCCGCTCGCGCAGCCCGGTCACCGGCAGCTCCAGCTCCGCGCCGCGCGAGCGCAGGTAGGAGAGCGCGATGTGCGCCGACTCCTTCATCACGTCGCCCAGCTGGCCGGTCAGGGTCAGCCCGGTCGAGCCGGTCTCGGCGTCCGCCAGCGAGGCCTCGATGTAGAGGACGTCGCCGCCGGCCCCGGTGACCGCCAGGCCGGTGGCCACGCCCGGCACCGCGGTGCGCCGCTCGGCCGGCTCCTGCGCCGCCTCCGGCACGTGGTGCGGCCGTCCCAGCAGCGCCCGCAGGTCGTCCGCCCCGACCGCGGCGGGCAGCTCGCGCTCGCCCAGCTCGGCCTGCGCGGCGACCTTGCGCAGGATCCGCGCGATCGACCGCTCCAGGTTCCGGACGCCCGCCTCCCGGGTGTACTCGGCGGCCAGCCGCCGCAGCGCCGCCTCGTCCACCGCCAGCTCGTCCGTGCCCAGGCCCGCCTTGGCGAGCTGGCGCGGCAGCAGGTGGTCACGGGCGATGGCGACCTTCTCGTCCTCGGTGTAGCCGTCGAGGCGGACCAGGTCCATCCGGTCCAGCAGCGGCTCCGGGATGGCCTCCAGCACGTTCGCGGTGGCCAGGAACACCACGTCCGAGAGGTCGAGCTCGACCTCCAGGTAGTGGTCCCGGAAGGTGTGGTTCTGCGCCGGGTCCAGCACCTCCAGCAGGGCCGCCGCCGGGTCGCCCCGGTAGTCCGAGCCGACCTTGTCGATCTCGTCCAGCAGCACCACCGGGTTCATCGTCCCGGCCTCCTTGACCGCCCGGACGATCCGGCCGGGGATCGAGCCCACGTACGTCCGCCGGTGGCCGCGGATCTCCGCCTCGTCCCGCACGCCGCCGAGCGCGACCCGGACGAACGAGCGGCCCATCGCCTTCGCGACGCTCTCGCCGAGCGAGGTCTTGCCGACCCCGGGCGGGCCGACCAGCGCCAGCACCGCGCCTCCCCGGCGGCCGCCGATCCGGCCCAGGCCCCGGTCGGCCCGGCGCTTGCGCACCGCCAGGTACTCGACGATCCGGTCCTTCACGTCCGCCAGCCCGGTGTGGTCCGCGTCCAGCACGGCGCGGGCCCCGGCGATGTCGTACGCGTCCTCGGAGCGCTCGTTCCAGGGCAGTTCGAGGACGGTGTCCAGCCAGGTGCGGATCCACGAGCCCTCGGGCGACTGGTCGCTGGCGCGCTCCAGCTTGTCGACCTCCTTGAGCGCCGCCTCCCGGACCTTCTCGGGCAGCGCGGCCGCCTCGACCCGGGCCCGGTAGTCCTCCTCCTCGGAATCGGCCTCGCCGTTCAGCTCGGCCAGTTCCTTGCGCACCGCCTCCAGCTGGCGGCGCAGCAGGAACTCCTTCTGCTGCTTGGCCACGCCCTCCTCGACGTCCTTGCGGATGGTGTCGTTGACCTCCTCCTCCGCGAGGTGCTCGCGCAGCAGGCTCAGCGCGTACTCCAGCCGGGCCGGGCGGTCCGCCTCCAGCAGCACCTTCAGCTTCTGCTCGGCGGTCGCGAACGGCGCGTAGCCGATGTTGTCGGCCAGCTCGCCGACGTCCTCGATCGCGGCCATCCGGTCGACGATCTGCCAGGCCCCGCGGCGGCGCAGCCACTGCGCGGACAGCGCCTTGTACTCCTTGACCAGCTCGGCCGCCCGCCCCGCCACCGGCAGCCCCGGGTCCGACTCCTTGAACGGCGTGGTCTCCACCCACAGCGCGGCCCCCGGCCCGGTCGTCCCGGCCCCGATCCGCACCCGCCGCACGGCCCGGACCAGCGCCGCCGGGTCGCCGTCCGCCAGCCGCCCCACCTGCTCGACCGTCGCCAGCACCCCCACCGCCGCGTACGACCCGTCCAGCCGCGGCACCAGCAGCACCTGCGGCTTCCCCCCTCCGCTCCCGGCCCGGGCCGCCTCCACGGCGGCCCGCACCTCGGGGTTCGAAAGTTCCAGCGGAACCACCGTGCCAGGGAGCACCACCTCGTCGTCGAGCGGCAGCACAGGCAGAGTGAGCGGAACGGACGTCGATGCCATGATCTCTCCCCAGTCAGTGAAGTTGAGCTGACCTGACTAAGGTCTGGCGATCCCCGAATGTTCCCCGCTCCCCGTTCACCCCGAGTGAACACACCCGGAACCCCGCCCTCCGCTCGGCGGGCACCCGCCCCCCGTCGCGGTCACCCCTCGGTGGAGGCCACGCGGGCGCGGGCGCGGGCCCGGGCCGGCGCCCGTCCCCCGCGCCGCGGCCCGCGGCCGCGGACGAGCGGCCAGAGGGCGACCCCCACCGCCAGCGCCGCAGGGTGGCCGACCGCGGTGACCAGGTCCGGGTCGCTGACCACCTGGTGGCCGATCAGGGCGAGCCCCGCCCCCAGGGCGACCCGGCGGCCGACCGGGCCGAGGAGCCCGGCGAGCGCGCCCAGCGAGCCGAGCACCCCGTACGAGACGCCGATGTCCACCGCGTCCAGCAGCTCGGCCTCGGCGTGGTCGGTGGCGACCGCGGCGACCACGACGGTCTGCGAGAGCAGGGTCGCGACGACGTGGCCGGCCGCGAAGACGCCGAGGGCACGGAGCCCGCCGATGCGTCGTTCCAAGGGGGCGACGGTGAGGGCGAAGGCCCAGAAGTAGGGCATCCAGACCGGCCCGGCCACCCACAGGCCGCTGCCGACGAGGGAGAGCGCGGGGTGGGCGAGCAGGTTGTGCGCGTCGGTGGAGGAGAGGGCCTGGAGCCGGTGCACCGTCTCCGGGTCGCCGAGGCGGGCGTAGAGCGTGGTGCCGAGCAGCAGTGCGAGGTAACCGAGTGCGAACGGGTTGGCGCGCGGGGTGGGCACCGCCCGCAGCCCGGGCCCGATCAGTCGTCGTCGCAGTTCCGCGCTGGTCATGGTGCCTCCCGAACGCCTCGTCCCGCCCACCATAAGGGGGGCGGGTGAGAGGTGTCTGAGGAACTTCTGTGAAGGCCCCTACCCGAGCGGGCCCCGCTCGTGCACGTACCGTTACAGCTCGCAAGTGCTGCGGGTAAGGTATCGGCCCGTGCCCGCCCGAACGGGGACCTGCCAAACCTGACGCGACCGCCGGCGGGGCACACCCACGACGGAACAGCACGACGGAAACAAGACGACTACGAGCGGAGCCCGCCGTCCCCGGACGGCCGGCCCGCGAGCCCTGGGGGCGGTGGCGTGACCGTGACAGAGATGCAGCAAGAGACGATCAGCAGTGGACCGGTGGGCACCCAGCGACGGGTGCTCGTCGTGGAGGACGAGCCGACCATCGCGGAGTCGATCGCGGCACGGCTGGGAGCCGAGGGCTTCAAGGTGGCGGTGGCCCACGACGGGCCGGGCGCGGTGGACGGGTTCCACACCTGGCAGCCCGACCTGGTGGTGCTGGACATCATGCTGCCGGGCTTCGACGGCCTGGAGGTCTGCCGCCGGATCCAGGCGCAGCGCCCGGTGCCGGTGCTGATGCTGACCGCGCGGGACGACGAGACGGACCTGCTGGTGGGTCTGGGCGTCGGCGCGGACGACTACATGACCAAGCCGTTCTCGATGCGCGAGCTGGCGGCCCGGGTGAACGTGCTGCTGCGCCGGGTGGAGCGCGCCCAGCAGGCGGCCCGCACGCCCGCGCTGGGGTCCCTGCGCTTCGGCGAGCTGGAGATCGACCACGTGCAGCGCCGGGTCCGGCTGGGCTCGGGCGACGTGCACCTGACGCCGACCGAGTTCGACCTGCTGGCCTGCCTGGCGGCGCAGCCGCGCGCGGTGCTGACCCGCGAGCAGCTGCTGGCCGAGGTGTGGGACTGGACCGACGCGTCCGGCACCCGCACGGTGGACAGCCACGTGAAGGCGCTGCGCCGGAAGATCGGGGCGAGCTGGATCCGCACGGTGCACGGCGTCGGGTACGCGCTGGAGGCCCCGCTCTCCTGACCGGCCGCCGCCGGTCCGGGCCCCGCGCGGTCTGCGCGACGGCGGCCCGGCCCCTCACCGGGACACACCCGGGACGAGTCACCGAGGACGAGTCGCAGGGACACCATGACCTTTCCGCAGCAACGCAACGGGGAAGCCGACCCGGCCGACTCCGGGCCCCCGCTCGCGCGCCCCCCGCTCGCGGTGCGGGCCGCGCGCCGGGTGTGGGCGGACATCCGCCCGTTCGACCCGGTCCGCTCGATCAAGGGCAAGCTGGCCCTGCTGGTGGTCGTCTCGGTGGTGCTGGCCACCGGGATGGTGGTGGTGGCGATCCGGTCGGAGACCCAGATCCGGATCATCATGATCTTCTCGCTGATCGCCTCGCTGCTGTTCATGCAGTTCCTGGCGAACGGCCTGACCGCGCCGCTGCGCGACATGACGGCGGCGGCCCGGTCGATGGCGGAGGGCGACTACAGCGCCCGGGTCGAGGTGTCCTCGCGGGACGAGATCGGCGAGCTGGCCGACACCTTCAACCGGATGGCGGGCGACCTGGAGGCCGCCGACCGGCACCGCCGCGAGCTGATCGCGAACGTCTCGCACGAGCTGCGCACCCCGATCGCGGCGCTGCGCGGCCTGCTGGAGAACGTGGTGGACGGGGTGGTGAAGCCGGACCCGAAGAACCTGGGCACCGCGCTGGAGCAGACCGAGCGCCTGGGCCGGCTGGTCACCCACCTGCTGGACCTGTCGAAGCTGGACGACGGGGTCGTCCCGCTGGACTCCCGCCCGTTCCTGGTCGGCCCGTTCCTGGACGGGGTGCTGCGCGGGGTGACGGTGGACGGCGCGACGGCCGGGGGCGCGTACGACCGGCGCGGGGACGTGCGGCTGGCGCTGGACGTGCGGCCGCCGGACCTGGCGGCGGTGGCGGACGCGGAGCGGCTGCACCAGGTGGTGGCCAACCTGGTGGACAACGCCTGCAAGCACTCGCCGGCCGGCGGCACCGTGACGGTGCGGGCCCGGGCGGCGGAGGGCGGCGGGCTGCTGCTGGAGGTCGAGGACCAGGGCCCGGGCATCCCGGCGGAGGACCGCGAGCGGGTCTTCGAGCGGTTCGGCCGCAGCGGTTCGCCGACCGCGCTGGGCCCCGGCAGCGACGGCGGGACGGGGCTGGGGCTGGCGATCGCGCGCTGGGCGGTGGACCTGCACGGCGGCCGGATCCGGGTGGCGGAGGCGGCGGCGGGCTGCCGGATCGAGGTCACCCTTCCGGGTGAGTCGCCGGTGCCGGCCTGAGACTGTGGCGGAATCGGTACGAACCGGGGCGCGGCCGCTCCGGACCGGGGTCCGGCCGGGCCCGCCCAGTGGTCCAGACCACTGGTTCGTCCGATTTCATGCCGGTATGATCACGACCGATCAGCGGTCGAGTTCCCTGATTTCCGGCATTCCTAACGCACGGATCCGGCCAAAAACCGGTCCGGCAATGTGATCTGGGCGACGCCTGCCCACCGGGGACTGCGCGATCACTCGCGGGAGGCGTAGCCTTAATCCCCGCTGTCCACCATCCCAAAAGGAAGCGGAAGAGGGCGGTTGCCCCGTGTCGCCACACCAAGAAACCCCCAGCTCGGCAAGTTCCACTGGCTTCGGCCCCAATGAGTGGCTCGTCGACGAGATCTACCAGCAGTACCTCCAGGACCCGGCCTCGGTCGACCGCGCCTGGTGGGACTTTTTCGCCGACTACAAGCCCGGTACCGAGGTGACTCCAGTGACCCAGGCCGCAACTCCGGTCGGCGCCCAGCCGGCCCCCGTTGCCGCTCCCGCTGCCGCTGCTCCGGCCGCGCCCGCCGCCCCCGCGCCCGTCGCGCCGGCGCCCGCGCAGCCGACGGCCGCTCCCGCGCCGCTCCCGGCCGCCCCCGCCGCGCCGCCCGCGCCGAAGGCGGCGGCCCCGGCCGCCGCCGCGCCCGCGAAGGCCGCCGCCGAGGGCCCCGAGCTGATCGCGCTGCGCGGCCCGGCCAAGGCCGTGGCGTCCAACATGGACGCCTCGCTGGAGGTTCCGACCGCCACCTCGGTGCGCGCCGTCCCGGCGAAGCTGCTGATCGACAACCGCATCGTCATCAACAACCACCTGCAGCGCGCCCGCGGCGGCAAGGTGTCCTTCACCCACCTGATCGGCTACGCGCTGGTCCAGGCCGTGAAGGCCAACCCGGGCATGAACTACAGCTACAAGGTGGAGGACGGCAAGTCCTACCTGGTGAAGCCCGAGCACGTGAACCTGGGCCTCGCCATCGACCTGGTCAAGCCGAACGGCGACCGCCAGCTGGTCGTCGCGGCCATCAAGAAGGCCGAGACGCTCGACTTCTTCGGCTTCTGGCAGGCCTACGAGGACATCGTCCGCCGGGCCCGCGCCAACAAGCTGACCATGGACGACTTCACCGGCGTCACGGTCTCGCTGACCAACCCCGGCGGCATCGGCACCGTGCACTCCGTGCCGCGCCTGATGCAGAACCAGGGCACCATCGTCGGCGTCGGCGCCATGGAGTACCCGGCCGAGTTCCAGGGCTCCTCCCCGGAGACGCTGGCCCGCCTGGGCATCTCCAAGATCATGACCCTGACCTCGACCTACGACCACCGGGTCATCCAGGGCGCGGCCTCGGGCGAGTTCCTGCGCTCGATCCACCAGCTGCTGCTGGGCGCGAACAACTTCTACGACGAGGTGTTCGAGTCCCTGCGGATCCCGTACGAGCCGGTGCGCTGGGCCACCGACGTGGCGACCACCCACGACGACGAGGTCAACAAGACCGCGCGCGTCATGGAGCTGATCCACTCCTACCGGGTCCGCGGCCACCTGATGGCCGACACCGACCCGCTGGAGTACATGCAGCGCAAGCACCCCGACCTGGACGTCACCACGCACGGCCTCACCCTGTGGGACCTGGAGCGCGAGTTCGCGGTCGGCGGCTTCGGCGGCCAGAAGATGATGAAGCTCCGCGACATCCTCGGCCTGCTGCGCAACACGTACTGCCGCACCGTCGGCATCGAGTACATGCACATCCAGGACCCGGCGCAGCGCAAGTGGCTGCAGGAGCGCCTGGAGAAGCCGTACACCAAGCCCGAGCGCGAGGAGCAGCTGCGCATCCTGCGCCGGCTGAACTCGGCCGAGGCGTTCGAGACCTTCCTGCAGACCAAGTACGTCGGGCAGAAGCGCTTCTCGCTGGAGGGCGGCGAGTCGCTCATCCCGCTGCTGGACGCCACCATCGACGCCGCCGCCGAGCACCGCCTCGACGAGGCCGTCATCGGCATGGCCCACCGCGGCCGGCTGAACGTGCTGGCGAACATCGTCGGCAAGCCGTTCGGCAAGATCTTCGGCGAGTTCGAGGGCAACCTCGACCCGAAGTCGATGCACGGCTCCGGCGACGTGAAGTACCACCTCGGCTCCGAGGGCACCTTCACCGGCCTGGACGGCGAGACCATCAAGGTGTCGCTGGCCGCCAACCCCTCCCACCTGGAGACCGTCGACCCGGTGGTCGAGGGCATCGCCCGGGCCAAGCAGGACATCCTGGACTTCGGCGGCACCACCTTCCCGGTGCTCCCGATCCAGATCCACGGCGACGCGGCCTTCGCGGGCCAGGGCGTGGTCGCGGAGACCCTGAACATGTCGCAGCTGCGCGGCTACCGCACCGGCGGCACCGTGCACATCGTGGTCAACAACCAGGTCGGCTTCACCGCCGCCCCGGCCTCCTCGCGCTCGTCGATGTACTGCACCGACGTGGCCCGGATGATCGAGGCGCCGATCTTCCACGTGAACGGCGACGACCCGGAGGCCGTGGTCCGCGTGGCCCGCCTGGCCTTCGAGTTCCGCCAGCAGTTCCACAAGGACGTCGTGATCGACCTCATCTGCTACCGCCGCCGCGGTCACAACGAGGCCGACAACCCGTCGTTCACCCAGCCGCTGATGTACGACCTGATCGACAAGAAGCGCTCGGTGCGCAAGCTCTACACCGAGGCGCTGATCGGTCGCGGCGACATCACCATGGAAGAGGCGGAGCAGGCGCTCCAGGACTTCCAGGGCCAGCTGGAGAAGGTGTTCTCCGAGGTCCGCGAGGCCACCGCCGCCCCGGCCCCGGCCGAGACCGGCCGCCCGGTCGCGGACTTCCCGGTGTCCATCCAGACCGGCATCTCCGCCGAGATGGTCAAGCGGATCGCCGCCTCGCAGGTCAACCTGCCGGACTGGCTGACCGTGCACCCGCGCCTGCTGCCGCAGTTGCAGCGCCGCGCCGCCTCGGTCGAGGACAACACCATCGACTGGGCCACCGGCGAGGCGCTCGCCATCGGCTCGCTGCTGATGGAGGGCCACCCCGTCCGGCTGGCCGGCCAGGACTCCCGCCGCGGCACCTTCGGCCAGCGCCACGCGGTGCTGATCGACCGGAACACCGGCGAGGACTACACCCCGCTGATGTACCTGACCGAGGACCAGGCCCGCTTCACCGTCTACGACTCGCTGCTCAGCGAGTACGCGGCGATGGGCTTCGAGTACGGCTACTCGCTGACCCGCCCGAACGCGCTGGTCATGTGGGAGGCGCAGTTCGGCGACTTCGTCAACGGCGCGCAGACCATGGTCGACGAGTACATCGCCTCCGCCGAGCAGAAGTGGGGCCAGCACTCCGGTGTCGTCCTGCTGCTGCCGCACGGCATGGAGGGCCAGGGCCCGGACCACTCGTCCGCCCGCCCGGAGCGCTTCCTGGCGCTGTGCGCGCAGGACAACATGACGGTCGCCATGCCGACCCTGCCGTCGAACTACTTCCACCTGCTGCGCTGGCAGGCGCACAACCCGCACCACAAGCCGCTCATCGTCTTCACCCCGAAGTCGATGCTGCGCCTGAAGGCCGCGGCGTCCGCCACCTCCGAGTTCCTGAGCGGCTCGTTCCGCCCGGTGATCGGGGACAGCACGGTCGACCCGGCGCAGGTCCGCAAGGTCGTCATCACCTCCGGCAAGTTCTACTACGACCTGGAGGGGGCCCGGACCGAGCGCGGCGTCACCGACACCGCGATCGTCCGCGTCGAGCGCCTGTACCCGCTGCCGGTGGCCGAGCTGCAGGAGGAGCTGGGCCGCTACGGCGAGAACGTCCAGTTCGTCTGGGCGCAGGAGGAGCCGGCGAACCAGGGTGCCTGGCCGTTCATCGCGATGAACCTGGTCGACCACCTGCAGGTCGTGATCGGCCGCTCGGGCGGCAACGCCCGACTGCGCCGGGTGGCCCGCCCGGCGTCCTCGGCCCCGGCCGTGGGTTCCGCCAAGCGGCACGCCGTCGAGCAGCAGGCGCTGATCGAAGAGGTGTTCTCGCTCTGACGCGCTGACCGCGGAGCGCCGCGAACCGCTCCCGCCCCCGGCTCCCGGGGGCGGGAGCGGTTCCGTTTCCGGACCGTGACGCTCTGCGGACCGGCGCGTGCTGCGGGGGGTCTGACGGATCGATAGGTTATGGTCCGCCGCTTCCGACGCCGCGCGGACGGCCGTCTTCGACACGCTCATCCAAGGGGGACCAGCCGCATGGCAGCCGACACTCCGAAGAACGCCGTCCCGCTCCCACCGGTCTTCCAGCCCCTGCTGCCGGACGACCCCCGGGAGGTCGGCGGCTACCGGCTGTTCGCCCGCCTCGGCGCCGGCGGCATGGGCCGGGTCTACCTGTCGTACACGCCGGGCGGCCGGCCGGTGGCGCTCAAGGTGGTGCGCCCCGAGTTCGCCGAGGACGGGGAGTTCCGCCGCCGCTTCGCGCAGGAGGTGGGCAGCGCCCAGCGCATCCACGGGCTGTACACCGCGCAGGTGATCGACTCCGGCGGTCTGGAGTCGGGCGCGCCCTGGCTGGTCACCTCGTACGTGCCGGGCCCGTCGCTGCAGCAGGTGGTGCGCGAGCACGGGGCGCTGCCGGTGCGCACGGTGCTGCTGCTGGTCGGCGGCATCGCGGAGGCGCTGCAGGCGATCCACAGCGTCCGGGTGGTGCACCGGGACCTCAAGCCGGCCAACGTGCTGGTGGCCTCGGACGGGCCCCGGGTGATCGACTTCGGCATCGCCCGGGCCGCCGACGCGACGGCGCTGACCGGCACCGGCTACCGGATCGGCTCGCCGGCCTTCATGTCGCCGGAGCAGGCCCAGGGCAGGCCGATCACCCCGGCCACCGACGTGTTCGCGCTGGGCGCGCTGACCGCGTACGTGGCGGGCGGCGCGCCGCCGTTCGGCGACGGGCCGGACACCGCGGTGCTGTACCGGGTGGTGCACGAGGAGCCGGACCTGAGCACCGTCCCGGCGCCGCTGCGCGAGCTGGTCGGCCGCTGCCTGGCGAAGGACCCGGAGGACCGGCCGACGCCCGCGGAGCTCATCCAGGCGGCCCGGGAGCACCCGGCCGTCGGCGGGCAGCTGCGGTTCGGCGAGGACTGGCTGCCCGGCCAGGTGAACACCGAGATCACCCGGCGCTCCGACCTGCCGAGGACCCCGCCGACGCCGCTGCCCGCGGTGCCGCCGACCCTGCCCGCCACTCCCCCGCCGCCGGCCGCCCCGTTCGCTCCCCCGGTCGTGCCCCCCGTGCAGCAGCACGCCCCGGTGGCGCCCCCGTCCGGTGCGTTCGGCCCGCCCGCTCCGACCTCGGAGGCGGTCACCGGCCCGGTGGCCCCGGCCGATCCGACGCTGCGGCTGACCGAGCGGCACACCCCGCCGCCGACGCCCGCCTTCCCGCTGGCCGCCGAACCGGCCCCCGCCCCCGCGCCGGCCCCGGCGAAGCCCGAGCGCCGGGGCGGGGTGTCCTGGAAGACCCTGCTGGTGGTCGTGCTGGTGACGCTGCTGGCGGGCACCACCGGCGGCCTGGTGCTGATGAAGGAGCTCGGCAAGGACGACGCCGGGGGCAGCGCCAAGGGCGGCCAGTCGACCGCGCAGAACCCCGCGGCCTCGCCGGACGCGGCGGGCGTCGGCGGCGGCAGCCAGGACCGGGCGACGACGCCGGGCCCCTCGCACTCCGCGCCGGCCTCGCCGTCCCCCTCGGCCTCGGCCTCGCCCTCGCCCTCCGCCCGCAAGAGCGGGGCGCCCGCCGGGTTCACCGCGGTCTACACCGACCGCGAGCTGTCCGCGCCCAGCACCGACTACGGTTTCGACCTGCTGAACGGCAAGGTGGTGCCGACCTCCTCCAGCAGCGACGTCTTCCTGCGGCCCAGCTACGACGAGCTGCGGGTGGCGGACGGCTTCGACCGCTACCTCAGCAAGACGGACACCCTCACCCCGCAGGAGTGCTCGGACGCCATCGACAAGAACCCGAGCGCCGAGTTCCCGTACAACGACCTCCCGCCGGGCCGGATGGTCTGCGTGCGCAACCGCCAGACCTGGAGCGTGGCGATCGTCAAGATCGTCAACACCACCAGCAGCGGCGCGGTGTCCATCTCGCTCAGCTACTACAAGTACAACGGCTGATCGCGGCCCCTTATCCTGGGTCCGACGGACCAGAACCAGCACCCCCGGAGCGAACCACCGTGTACTTCACCGACCGCGGCATCGAGGAGTTGGAGAGCCGGCGAGGCGAGGAGGAGGTCACCTTCGGGTGGCTGGCCGAGCGCCTGCGGGAGTTCGTGGACCTGAACCCGGACTTCGAGGTGCCGGTGGAGCGGCTGGCCACCTGGCTGGCCCGGCTGGACGACGAGGACGACGACGAGTGACCGGCTGACGCACCGTCAGTCGAGCGGCCCGGAAGGCGAGTTCGCCTTCCGGGCCGCGGCCGTTCCCGGGGTTCCCCCGGAGCGGAGCCTCGGGGTGCGCTCCGGGTCGGGGTGGGGGTCGGAGCTCCTTGACTTCCCGGCTACGCGATATATCGTGAAGAACAGGAAGGACGCGATACATCGCGTATGGCGCGCAAGAGGACGGGGAGCCCGAAATGACCGAGTGGACGGTAGACAGTGCCGAGAAGATCGCCTTCGACGGGGCCGTGCACACCCTGCACGTGCGCGTCGTCGACGGCACGGTGAACGTGGTGCCCACCGAGGGCCCGGCCCGGCTCGAAGCGGCCCGCCTGGAGGGTGAGCCGCTGCAGGTCACGCTGGAGGACGGCGTGCTCACCGTCACCTACAAGGACCTCAGCTGGAGCGAGTTCGGCGCGGCCGTGAAGTCCGTGCAGACGGTCAAGTCCTTCTTCTCCGGCCTGCGCCGCAAGCGCAGCGCCGACGTCACGGTGGCCGTGCCGGCCGCCGCCGTGGTCCGGGTCGGCACCGTCTCGGCGGACGCCACGGTCTCCGGGATCGCCGGCGAGGTCGGGGTGCACGGCGCCAGCGGCGCCACCACGCTGGCCGGCCTGACCGGCCAGGTCAGCGCCAACACCGTCTCGGGCGACGTCGACGCCGAGGGCCTGTCCGGCGAGCTGAAGGTCAACACGGTGTCCGGCGCGGTCACCCTGGTGGCCGGCTCCGCGACGAAGATCCGCGCGCACTCGGTCTCCGGCGCCGTCACCCTGGACCTGGACGCCGCCACCCCCACCGACATCACGGTCAACACCGTCTCCGGCGCGGTCGGCGTCCGACTGCCCGCCCTGGCCGACGCCAAGGTCGAGGCCGGCACCACCAGCGGTACGCTCTCCAGCGCCTTCGCCGAGCTGAGCGTCGGCGGCGGCTGGGGCTCCAAGAAGCTCTCCGGCCAGCTCGGCACCGGCCGCGGCCGCCTCTCGGTGACCACCGTCACCGGCGCGGTCACCGTCCAGCGCCGCCCCGACGCCGAGGAGGACCGCCCGCTCAAGGAGCTGCCGACGGCCCCGCTCGACCTGACCAAGGAGGCCTGATGACACCGGTGTTCGGCCACGGACGGCTCCGCCTCTACCTGCTGAAGCTGCTCGACGAGAGCCCCCGGCACGGCTACGAGGTGATCCGCCTGCTGGAGGAGCGCTTCCACGGCCTGTACGCGCCCTCCGCGGGCACCGTCTACCCCCGGCTCGCCAAGCTGGAGGCGGAGGGCCTGGTCAGCCACACCACCGAGGGCGGCCGCAAGGTCTACCGGCTCACCGACGCCGGGCAGAGCGAACTCACCTCCCGCTCGGCCGAGTTGACCGACCTGGAGGCCGAGATCCACGACTCGGTCGGCCAGCTCGCCGGAGCCATCCGGCAGGACGTCCGGGACAACGCCAAGGACCTGCGCGCCGAGCTGTGGAACCAGGCCGCCACCGACTCGGCCACCGCCGCCCCCGGCGGGCCGCCCTGGCGCGACCAGGAGTCCTGGCAGCGGGCCAAGGAGGAGTTCGCCCGGCTCAAGGCCGAGACCAAGGAGCAGGCCCGGCGGGCCAAGGAGCAGGAGAAGGCGGCCCGCCGGCAGGCCAAGGCCGCCGAGGCCGAGACCAAGCGGCTGCGCGAGCAGTCCAGGGCCGCCCGCACCGCCGCCCAGCAGGAGGCGCTGCGGCTCAAGCGCCGGGTCGAGGAGCAGGTCCGGGCGCACGCCGCGGGCGGCGACTGGTCGGCCGGGCTGGCCGAGGGCCTGGCCGAACTCACCCGCGGTCTGGGCTCGTTGGCGGACGCGGCGCGCTGGGGCGCGCCCGAGGAGCCGGCCGTCCGGATCGACCTCGACAAGGACGCCCCCGGCCGGGACGACGACGCCGAACGGGCCGGGCACGCCGAGCCGTCCGAGCCCGCCGAGCTGCCCGACTGGGCCCGCACCGACCCGGCCGGCGACCCGGCCCGCGAGCTGGAGCGCCTGCTCGACCGGTTCCGCGACCACGTCCGGGACACCGCCCGCGACCGCGGCGTCGACGCCGCCCGGCTGGCCCGCGCCCAGCGGGCGCTGGCCGCCGCCGCCCGCGCCCTGTACGAGCGCTGAACCCCGCGGACCCGGAGCGCCCCCGAGGACGGGTCGGGGGCGCTCCGCCCTTCGCCGCGCCCGGGGGCTCCCGGTCTCCGGGGGCCGTCAGGGGGTGAGCACCAGCTTGCCGAACACGTCCCCGCGCTCCAGCCGGGCGAACGCCTCCCGGGCCCCGGTCAGCGGCAGCACCGAGTCGATCACCGGCCGCACCCCGGAGTTGGCGCACAGCGCCAGCAGGCCGGCCAGCTCCTCCTTGGAGCCCATGGTGGAGCCGACCACCTTGAGCTGCAGGAAGAAGATCCGGTTCAGCTCGGTGGACTTCGGGTTCGGCCCGCTGGTCGCCCCCGAGATCACGATGGTGCCGCCGGGGCGCAGCGACTTCACCGAGTGCGACCAGGTCGCCGCGCCGACGGTCTCCATCACCGCGTCCACCCGCTCCGGCAGCCGGGCCCCGCTCTCGAACGCCGCGTCCGCGCCGAGCTCCACCGCCCGGGCCCGCTTCGCCTCGTCCCGCCCGGTGACCCACACCCGCAGCCCGGCCGCCTTGGCCAGCACCACCAGCGCGGTCGACACCCCGCCGCCGGCGCCCTGCACCAGGACCGTGTCGCCGGGCTTCACGCCCGCGTTGGTGAACAGCATCCGGTACGCGGTCAGCCAGGCGGTGGGCAGGCAGGCGGCCTGCTCGAAGCTCAGCTCCGCCGGCTTGGGCAGCAGGTTCCAGGTCGGCACCGCGACGCGCTGGGCGAAGGTGCCCTGGTAGCGCTCGGTCAGGATGGACGGCGACTCGTCCGGGCCCACGCCGTGGCCGCTCTGGCCGACCACCGAGTGGATGACCACCTCGTTGCCGTCCTCGTCGACGCCGGCGGCGTCGCAGCCGAGCACCATGGGCAGCCGTTCGGCGGGCAGTCCGACCCCGCGCAGCGACCACAGGTCGTGGTGGTTCAGCGTGGCGGCCTTCACCGTCACCACGCTCCACCCCGGCCGGGCCACCGGTTCGGGCACCTCGCCCAACTCCAGTGCGCTGAGCGGGTCGTCGGGACTGATGCGGGCGGCGTAGGCAGCGAACATGCCCGGACCATAACCGGGCGGCCCCCCGCGTGTTAACCGCGACTCACTGTGAACGTCCCCATATTGCTTTTCCGGGGCCGCCGCCGTGCGCCCGCGGCGGGAGCCGCCCCCGGACGAGTCCCGGGGCGGCTCCCGGTGCCGCGCTCCCCGTCAGATCCGGGCGAGCCCCTCCGCCTTGGCGGCCTCCGCGACGGCACGGGTGACCGCCGGGGCGACCCGCTCGTCGAAGGGCGACGGGATGACCTTCTGCGGCGTCAGCTCGTCGGCGACGACGCCCGCCAGGGCCTTGGCCGCGGCGAGCTTCATGCCCTCGGAGATCCGGCTGGCCCGGACCGAGAGCGCGCCGGCGAAGATGCCCGGGAAGGCCAGCACGTTGTTGATCTGGTTCGGGAAGTCGGAGCGCCCGGTGGCGACCACCGCCGCGTACCGGTGGGCGACCTCGGGGTGGATCTCCGGGGTGGGGTTGGCCATCGCGAAGACGAAGCAGCCGGGCGCCATGGTGGCCACGGCCTCCTCCGGGACGGTGCCGCCGGAGACGCCGATGAACACGTCCGCGCCGTTCAGCGCGTCGGTCAGGCTGCCCTTGAGGCCGGTGCGGTTGGTGAGCGCCGCGATCTCCGCCTTGACGTCGGTGAGGTCCTCGCGGCCCTGGTGGACCACGCCGCGGCGGTCGCAGACGGCGACGTCGCCGATGCCGGCGGCGAGCAGCATCTTGGCGATCGCGATGCCGGCCGCGCCGGCCCCGGAGATGACCGCGCGCAGGTCGCCGACCCGGCGGCCGGTCA
Organism: Kitasatospora phosalacinea; assembly: GCF_000716545.1. Taxonomy (GTDB): domain Bacteria; phylum Actinomycetota; class Actinomycetes; order Streptomycetales; family Streptomycetaceae; genus Kitasatospora; species Kitasatospora phosalacinea. Next base: position 149,170 of record NZ_JNWZ01000002.1, on the reverse strand, counting down.
CCGCGGCGGCGTTCCACAGGGCGGCGGTGGTGACGATCGCGGTGCCGTGCTGGTCGTCGTGGAAGACCGGGATGTCGAGCCGCTCCTGGAGCCGCTTCTCGATCTCGAAGCAGCGGGGGGCGGAGATGTCCTCCAGGTTGACGCCGCCGAAGGACGGGGCGAGCCGGACCACGGTCTCGACGATCTCGTCGACGCCGGTGCAGGCCAGCGCGATCGGCACCGCGTCGACGCCGCCGAACTGCTTGAACAGGATGGCCTTGCCCTCCATCACGGGCAGCGAGGCCTCCGGGCCGATGTCGCCGAGGCCGAGCACCGCGGTGCCGTCGGTGACGACCGCGACGGTGTTGGCCTTCCAGGTGTAGTCGTTGACCAGGGCGGGCTGTTCGGCGATGGCGGTGCAGACCCGGGCCACGCCCGGGGTGTAGGCGAGCGACAGGTCGTCCGCGTCGCGGACCGGGACGGTCGCCCGGACCTCCATCTTGCCGCCGCGGTGGAGCGCGAAGACGGCGTCGACCGGGTCGTCCGTGCTCTGGGTGTCGGTGATGATCTCCGCTGCCACAATGACCTCTTCGTCATGTATCGGCGAAGGCGCGCGTCCGACGGGCTTTCGACCCGTCCGCGCGCCGATGCGCGAGTACGGGCGCGCCGCCTGCGGCGCACCCGTGTCCGGGTCGGGGCGCAGCCGTCGGGCGGCGCCCTCGGGGTGAGGGTTTAGGTGTTCTGCGTTGTTCGTCCGGACGCCGGCACCGCACCTGTGCCGGGTCCTTCTTGTCCGCGTGGCCCCCGAAGCGAGGGGTCCGCAGGGCACTCGCAGGAGTGAACGCAGACACGGAGGGGAGCTGGTGCTCCGGATACGGAGCCGGTGACGGCTTCCGTTCCTGGGCACCCCCGGCCCTGTGGCGAACCGGCGGTCTGAGTTCTGCGTCGGGGGTCACCCGATACGAGATTCTGACACACCCGCTACCCGGCCGAGCAGGTCGGGATGGCAATATCCGGTGTTCGACCACCGTTGTCCGGACGTTCCCGCGCACGTCGGGCCACGTCCTGCCCCGTCGCACCGGTCGCGCACACCAGCGCGCAGCGGCGGGGGCCCGCCCCCCTCTCCCACAGGAGGATCCCGATGTCGACGGCCACTCCCCCCGCCAGACCCGGCGCCCGCCCCCGGACCACCGGCGCCGGCCGGCCCGCCGCGAACCGGGCCGGCGCCCTCACCGCCGCCGCGGTGACCGGCGCGCTGCTGCTGACCGGCTGCGGCTCCGCCGCCCCGTCCGGCGGCGACGCCGGCCAGGGGTCCGACCCGCGCTCCCAACTGCCCGAGCAGGTGCGGGCGGCGGGGGTGCTGCGGATCGGCGCGGACCTGACGTACGCGCCGGTCGGCTTCAAGTCGGAGGGCAACCGGCCGGACGGCCTGGACGTGGACCTGGCCGACGCGCTGGGCAACGTGCTGGGGATGCGGGTGCAGTTCAGCGACGTGCCGTTCAACCGGCTGCGGCTGGGGCTGCAGGCCCGCGAGTACGACCTGGTGATGTCGGGGATGACCGACACCCCGCAGCGCCGGGACGGCGTCGACGAGGAGGCCCGCAAGGTCAACGACGGCCTGGACTTCGTCGACTACTTCGTGACCGGCACCTCGGTCGTGGTGGCCAAGGGCAACCCGCAGCGGATCTCCGGGCTGGACGACCTGTGCGGGCGGACGGTCGCGGTGCAGCGCGAGACCACCCAGGCCGCGCTGCTGGAGCGGCAGACCGGGGTGTGCGAGAAGACCGGCCGCAAGCTGACCGTGACCGAGACCGACACCGACGACCAGGCGCTGGCCCTGGTCGGGCAGGGCCGGGCCGCGGCGGACCTGAACGACGCGCCGGTGGCGGCGCACGCGGTGAAGAACGGGCGGGGCGGCACGCAGTTCCAGGTGGTCGGCGCGCAGTTGCAGGTGGCGCCGTACGGGATCGCGTTCGCCAAGCAGGACACCGCGCTGCGCGACGCCGTGGCGAAGGCGCTGGACCAGCTGATCCGCAGCGGCGAGTACGACCGGATCCTGGCCAAGTGGGGCCTGACCGACGGCGCGGTGCAGAGCGCCGTGGTGAACGGCGGTTTCTAGGCGGCGCCGTCCCGGCGCGGGGGGGGTGCCGGGTCGGCCGGTCACCCGGTGCATGATTATGCACCAGGTGACATGACCAGGAGAAATGTCCGGATACCGGACAGTCGGCGGTCCTGTTATCCGATTTTGATCTGGCACGGGCTCCGATTTCCCACCCACAGTGGCAGGATTCCCCACACATCGGATCCACCTGTCACCTCGGCGGAGGGTGGCGAGCACCGACCACGCTGTACCGCGCCGCGTCACCAGGCGGCGCGGCACCCCGTCCGATCCCCAAGAGGAGATCCCCATGCCCGCTGCCCGTACACCCCTGACCCGGCCGCTCGGCGCGGCCGCCGCCCTCGCGGCCGGCGCACTGCTGCTCACCGCCTGCGGCAGCAGCGCCTCCACCGCCACCACCACCTCGGGCGCCGCACCGATCCCCACCCAGGCCGTCCCCGCCGCGGCGGCCGACCCGGCGCTGGCCGGGCTGGTTCCGGCCGACGTCAAGGCCGGCGGCAAGCTGGTGGTCGGCTCGGACACCTCCTACGCGCCCAACGAGTTCAAGGACGAGAAGGGCAAGATCGTCGGCATGGACGTCGACCTCGGCACGGCCATCGCCCAGAAGCTGGGCCTGACCGCCGAGTTCCAGAGCGCCGGGTTCACCGACATCATCCCCGGCATCCAGTCGAACAAGTACCAGCTCGGCATGAGCTCGTTCACCGACACCAAGGAGCGCGAGGAGCAGGTCGACATGGTCACCTACTTCTCGGCCGGCACCTCCGCCGCGGTGAAGAAGGGCAACCCGGACAAGATCGCGCTGGACGACCTGTGCGGCAAGAAGGTCGCCGTCCAGGACGGCACCACCCAGGCCGACGAGATCAAGGACACCCGCAACCCGGACTGCGCCAAGGCCGGCAAGAGCCCCGTCCCGAACGACGGCGACCGCTTCGCCCTGCAGACCGACGTCGCCCAGTCGCTGGTCTCCGGCCGCGACCAGGTGATGCTGGCCGACTCCCCGGTCGTCGACTACGCCCTCAAGCAGACCGGCGGCCAGCTGGAGAAGCTCGGCGACACCTACGGCGCCGCCCCCTACGGCGTGATCCTGGCCAAGGGCTCGCCGCTCAGCAAGGCGGTCCAGGGCGCGATCCAGTCGCTGATGGCGGACGGCACCTACAAGACCATCCTCGACAAGTGGGGCGTGTCCGCCGGAGCGATCAGCACCTCCGAGATCAACGCCGCCCAGAGCTGACGCTCCGCCGCCCGAACCCCCCGACGAGGTAATCACGTGGAAAAGACCGACCAGGAACCGGCGAGCCGGGGCCGGCCCGAGGCCATCAAGGCCGTCCCCGTCCGCCACCCCGGCCGCTGGGTCACCGTCGCCGTCGTCGCCGTGCTCGGCGCGATGCTGCTGCACGTCCTGTTCACCAACCCCGCCCTGGACTGGGACTTCGTCGGCGCCGTGCTGCGCGACCCCACCGTCGTCCACGGCATCTGGACCACCCTGGAACTGACCGTCCTGGCCATGCTGATGGGCGTGGTCGGCGGCGTGCTGCTGGCCGTCATGCGGCTGTCGAAGAACCCGGTGCTCTCCGGCGCCGCCTGGTTCTACATCTGGGTCTTCCGCGGCACCCCGGTACTGGTGCAGCTGGTGCTCTGGAACAACATCGGCTTCCTGTGGAAGGAGATCTCGCTCGGCGTCCCGTTCGGCCCCTCCTTCTGGTCCCAGGAGTCCAACACCCTGGTGCCGGTGTTCACCGCCGCGCTGCTCGGCCTCGGCCTCAACGAGGCCGCCTACATGGCGGAGATCGTCCGGGCCGGCATCCAGTCGGTGGACGAGGGCCAGTCCGAGGCCGCGCACGCGCTCGGCATGAGCCGGGCCACCGCGCTGCGCCGGATCGTGCTGCCGCAGGCGATGCGGGTGATCATCCCGCCGACCGGCAACGAGACCATCTCGATGCTGAAGACCACCTCGCTGGTGCAGGTGATCTCGCTGGTGGAGCTGTTCACCGCCGGCCACGACATCTCCACCCGCACCTACAAGCCGATCGCCGCGATGATCGCGGTCTCGATCTACTACCTGCTGCTGACCTCGATCCTGACGGTCGGCCAGTACTACCTGGAGCGGTACTACGCCCGCGGCGCCAACCGGACGCTGCCGCCCACCCCGCTGCAGCGGGTGCGCGCCCTCTTCGCCGGCCGCGCCCCGGCGAAGCCGGCGGCGTCCGCGGCACCGGCGGGGAGCGCGGCGACCGACGGCGCGCCGGGCGGCGCCCCGGACGGGAGGAAGGACGCATGACCGACCTGTCCAAGCCGCAGGAGGCACCCGGCCGTCCGATGGTCCGGGCCGAGGGCGTGCACAAGTCCTACGGCCAGGTCGAGGTGCTCAAGGGCATCGACCTGGAGGTGCGGCAGAGCGAGGTGTTCTGCCTGGTCGGCCCGTCCGGCTCCGGCAAGTCCACCTTCCTGCGCTGCATCAACCACCTGGAGAAGATCAACGCCGGCCGGCTGTACGTCGACGGCGAACTGGTCGGCTACCGGCAGAAGGGCGACAGGCTCTACGAGCTCAGGGACCGCGAGGTCGCGCTCAAGCGCCAGGACATCGGCATGGTCTTCCAGCGCTTCAACCTGTTCCCGCACATGACCGCGCTGGAGAACGTCACCGAGGCGCCGGTGCAGGTCAAGAAGGAGAACCGGGCCGCCGCCCGGGACCGCGCGATGGCCCTGCTGGAGCGGGTCGGCCTGGCCGACAAGGCCGGCAACTACCCCTCGCAGCTCTCCGGCGGCCAGCAGCAGCGCGTCGCCATCGCCCGGGCGCTGGCCATGCAGCCCAAGTTGATGCTGTTCGACGAGCCCACCTCGGCGCTCGACCCCGAGCTGGTCGGCGAGGTGCTGGACGTGATGCGCGGCCTCGCCGAAGAGGGCATGACCATGATCGTGGTCACCCACGAGATGGGCTTCGCCCGCGAGGTCGGCGACGCGCTGGTGTTCATGGACGGCGGCGTGGTCGTCGAGTCCGGCCACCCGCGCGAGGTGCTCGGCAACCCGCAGCACGAGCGCACCCGCGCCTTCCTCTCCAAGGTGCTCTGACCCGCGCCCCCGTACGCCTCCCGACCGTACGCCCGTACGCCCCCGGTGCCCGCCCCGCGCTCCCGCGCCCGGCGGGCACCGGCGCGTCCGCCCGCACCTGTAATACCCTGGAGTCATTCGACCCGTTACACCCCCGTCCGGAAGGACCCCCGTGGAGCTCGCCTCGTACGCCGACTTCGCCGTCCGGCTGGTCAACAGCGAGGAACCCGACCGCGGCACCGACGGCCTCACCTCGGTGGACGCCGTCCGGTCCCTGTTCGGCTCCCCCTCCCGGGCCGCCATGCTCGCCGACGAGGCCGACCTGCCGCGGCTGCGCGCCGTCCGCACCCGGCTGCGCGGGGTGTTCGAGGCCGCCGCCGGGGGCGAGGACGTCCGGGCCGTCGACCTGCTCAACAGCCTGATGGTGGAGTACCCCGTCAGCCCGCTGGTCTCCGGCCACGACGACCTGGACGACACCGGCCGCCCCAACTGGCACCTGCACCTGGCCGACAACGCTCCCACCGCCGCCGCCAACTACGCCGCCGTCGCCTGCATGGGCCTGGCCATCCACCTCACCGGCCTCGGCGTCGACCGGCTCGGCATCTGCCAGGCCGCCCCCTGCCGCAACGCCTACCTCGACACCTCCACCAACCGCTCCCGCCGCTACTGCTCCGACCGCTGCGCCACCCGCGCCAACGTCGCCGCCTACCGCGCCCGCAAGCGCCAGGAGGCCCAACGGGCGTCGGCCGCCCAGGGTTGACGCCGCGGCGCCGGTGTCACGGCACGAGGTGCCGCGTCACGGTTCCCCGTCGAACGGCACGCTGACGCCCAGCCGCTCGGCGAACCGCGGCGCGCGTCCCCGCAGCACGCGCTCCACCCGGGGCCCCGGTGCCAGCCAGGCCGGCCGGGGGGCCAGCCGCAGCAGCACCCGGCCGAGCACCAACTCGTCCGGCACCGCGCCGTATTCGCGGCTGTCGGTGCGCACCAGCGGGTTGTCGGAGAGCATCCACCAGCCGCCCGGCCGCCGCCCCGCCGCGCGCTTGACCACCAGCAGGTCCTGCCGCAGCGGGTGCCGGAACAGCGCGATCGCCCCGGGCCGCAGCCGCGCCCCGTAGCGCACCAGCACCCGGTCGCCGTCGGAGAGCAGCCGGCGCATCGACGGGCCGGCGACGTCGACGACGCCGAGCGGTGTCCCATATCGCATGGTTCGAACTCCTTCTTTTGCCCTAGGCCCCCGGGGCGACGGGGATTTCGGCCCGCCGTGGGGGTAATGTCGGGCCCGGGAAGACGATCTAAGGAAGGACCCCCATGTTCTCTCGTCTGTTTGCTCCGCGAGTCACCGCCCACGCCCACTGCGACCTGCCCTGCGGCGTGTACGACCCGGCCCAGGCCCGCATCGAGGCCGAGTCCGTGAAGGCCACTCAGGAGAAGTACCAGGCCAACGAGGACGCCGAGTTCCGCGCTCGCGCCATCGTCATCAAGGAGGAGCGCGCCGAGCTGGTCAAGCACCACCTCTCGGTGCTGCACACCGACTACTTCAAGGCCCCGCACTTCGAGGCCTACCCGGGCCTGCACGACCTGTTCAACCGGGCCGGCAAGGCCGCCTCGGCCGCCAAGGCGTCCACCGACCCGGCGACCGGCCAGGCCCTGCTGGACCTGATCGCCGAGATCGACGCGATCTTCTGGGAGACCAAGAAGGCCTGACCCCGCGTCAGCCCCACCGGACACCCGGCCGCCACCGCCCCGCCACGGGGCCCGGCAGCCGGGTGTCCGGCGTTTCCGGACCCCGACCGCCACCGCTCCCCGCCTCCCCGCCCTCGCTTCCGCGCCTCCCCCGCTTCCCCCGCTTCCCCCGAGAATCCAATGGTGCTAGTTTCATTAGCACCATGTTGCTGAGACTGGACACCAAGGACACCCGGCCCCTGCACGAGCAGGTCGCCGCCGCCGTCCGCCGCGCCGTCGCCGAGGGCGAGTGCCGCCCGGGCGACCGGCTGCCCTCCGCGCGCGACCTCGCGCAGGCGCTCGACGTGAACGTCAACACCGTGCTGCGCGGCCTGCGCGAGCTGCGCGAGGACGGGGTGCTGGAGTTCCGCCGGGGCCGGGGCGTGACCGTCGCCGACGGCGCCGAACGGCGCTCCGGGCTGCTGGAGCAGGCCCGCGCGCTGGTCGCGGAGGCCGCCCGGGCCGGGTACAGCAGGGCCGAACTCGTCGAGCTGATCAGGGGGATACCGTGAGCGAACGCAAGAGCGCGGGGCCGGGCGGCCTGCTCCGGCCGACGGCCTGGGTGGCGGGCACCGCGGTGCTGGCCGCCGTCCTCCCCTGGGCCGCGAGCGGGAGGATGCCGGACCGGCCGGCCACCCACTGGGGCGGCGCCACCGCGGACGGCTCGATGCCGCTGTGGGCGGCCTGCCTGGCCCCGGCGCTGATCTGGCTGGTGCTGGGCGCCCTGGGGCTGCTGGGCCTGCGCTGGGGCGACCCGCTGCTCCGGCTCTGGGTCCTGGCCCTCCTGGGCGCGGGCGGCGTGCTGTTCGTCGGCGTGCAGAGCGCCGTGGTCCGCGCCAACCTCGACCGCACCGACTGGCACGGGGCCGAACTGCCGCTCGGCCTGCTCCTCGGCACGCTCGCGGCCGCGCTGCTGACCGCCCTGGCGGTGCGGCTGCTGGGCGGGCGCGGGCCGGCGGCCGCCGCCGCCCCCGCGCCGACACCGGCCGGCCCGGTGCTGGAACTCCCCGAGGGCGAGCGGCTGGTGTGGTTCTCCCGGGCCGCCAACCCGTGGCTGCTGGCGATGGCGGCGGTCAGCGGCCCGGCCGCCGTCGCGGCCCTGGCGGGCACCGCGACCGGCCTGCTCGGGGCGCTCCCCGGCTGGCCGGCGTCCGCCGTGCTCACGCTGCTCTTCCTGTCCGCCGCCTGCTGCTCCACCGTGCGCGCCCGGATCTCCGCGGCCGGACTGGAGGTGTCGCTCGGCGTGTTCGGCCTGCCGACCCGCCGCTGGGCGCTGAACGAGCTGGAGTCCGCCCGGGTCGAGCACCGCACCGCCGCCCGGGCCGGCGGCTGGGGCTACCGGCTCGGCCCGCGCGGCACCACCGTGATGCTGCGCTCCGGCGCGTGCCTGGTGGTGCGGGTCCTGGCCACCGGCCACGACTTCGCCGTCAGCGTCGACGACGCCGAGCGCGGCGCCGCCCTGCTGAACGCGCTGCGGGCCCGGCAGTCCGCCTGACCCCCGGGAAACCCGGCCCCGCCCCCGGCCCCGCCCCCGGGAAGCCGCCCGTGCCCGGGGCGCACCGTCCGGAGACCGTTTCCGGTGGTGCCGCCCCGGGCATAAAGGCGATTCCGGATGAAGGGGTGAGATGAGTACGCTCGACCGTATGATCCGCACCGCGACCCCCGCCGACGTCCCCTCCGTCCACGCCATGATCCGCGAACTCGCCGAGTACGAGCGGGCGCTCCACGAGGCGGTGGCCACCGAGGAGCAGCTCCACGACGCGCTGTTCGGCGAGCACCCCGCGGTGTTCGGCCTGATCGCCGAGGAGGAGTCCGGCGAGCCGGTCGGCTTCGCGCTCTGGTTCCGCAACTTCTCGACCTGGCGCGGCACGCACGGCATCTACCTGGAGGACCTGTACGTCCGCCCGGAGAAGCGCGGCGGCGGCCACGGCAAGGCGCTGCTGACCGAGCTGGCCCGGATCTGCGTGGAGCGCGGGTACCAGCGGCTGGAGTGGTCGGTGCTGGACTGGAACGAGCCGTCGATCGGCTTCTACAAGTCGCTCGGCGCGGTGCCGATGGACGAGTGGACGGTCTTCCGGCTGACCGACGGCGCGCTCGCCGAGCTGGGCTCCGGGCCGCGTTGACCGCGGTCCCGTTCGAACGGTGATCCCTCGTTCCCGTGACGGTGACGCGGGATCACGACAGACCGCCCCCGAGCGCGGTAACGTCTCGGGGCACAAGGCAGTTGAACCGAGCCAGTGGTGTTGGCAGCTCCCCGGCCGCAAGCACCGTGCGTCACCCAGGAGGTGAGGGTGTCCCAGATCGACAGCGAGCCCGGAGTGAAGGACTTCGTTGAGGTCCGGCTCCCCGCGGCGGGCGCCTATCTCTCGGTGCTGCGGACGGCGACGGCCGGCCTCGCGGCACGGCTCGACTTCACCCTGGACGAGATCGAGGACCTCCGCATCGCGGTGGACGAGGCCTGCGCGATCCTGCTCCAACAGGCCGTTCCGGGCTCGATCCTGAGCTGCGAGTTCCGCCTGGTGGGCGACGCGCTGCGGGTCACGGTGTCCGCACCGACCACCGACGGCCGGGCCCCGGAGCGGGACACCTTCGCCTGGACGGTGCTCTCCGCGCTGGCCGGCGAGGTGGACTCGACGGTCGCCTCGGACAACACGGTCTCCATCAGCCTGCACAAGAAGCGCGGCGGGTCGCCGGGCCAGCCGTAGCCAGTGACGTGTTCTCGGAACGGAACGGGTGATCGCCGTGAGTGATCTGGACCGCACAGTTGCCGTCGTACCGCCGCAGGCGAGCGTCGCCCGCCCCGCCACCCCTGACGAAGCCCTCCCGAAGGACTCCCACCGGATGAGCCAGCCGACCGATCCGAAGCCCGAGCGGCCCGAGACGGCGCCCGCGGTCGAGCCCGCGGTGGACGACGGCCCGGCGGCCGCCACCGAGGTCGTCCGTTCGACCGTGCCGGCCCAGGGGCACCGCAGCGGCGCCCCGGACCGCGAGGCGGCCCGGGCGCTGTTCGTACGGCTGTCCGAGCTGCCGGAGGGGTCCGCGGAGCGGGTGGAGATCCGCAACCAGCTGGTCCGGATGCACATCCCGCTGGTGGAGCACCTGGCCCGCCGCTTCCGCAACCGCGGCGAACCGCTGGACGACCTGACCCAGGTCGCCACCATCGGCCTGATCAAGTCGGTGGACCGGTTCGACCACGAGCGCGGGGTGGAGTTCTCCACGTACGCGACGCCGACCATCGTCGGCGAGATCAAGCGGCACTTCCGGGACAAGGGCTGGGCGGTGCGGGTGCCGCGCCGCCTGCAGGAGCTGCGGCTGTCGCTGACCACGGCGACCAGCGAGCTGTCCCAGCGGCACGGCCGGTCGCCGACGGTGCACGAGCTCGCCGAGCACCTGGGCATCTCGGAGGAGGACGTGCTGGAGGGCCTGGAGTCCGCCAACGCGTACTCCACCCTCTCGCTGGACGTGCCGGACAGCGACGACGAGTCGCCGGCCGTGGCGGACACCCTGGGCGCCACCGACGAGGCGCTGGAGGGCGTCGAGTACCGGGAGTCGCTGAAGCCGCTGCTGGCCCAGCTGCCGCCCCGGGAGCAGAAGATCCTGGTGCTGCGGTTCTTCCGGAACATGACGCAGTCGCAGATCGCGGCCGAGGTCGGCATCTCGCAGATGCACGTCTCCCGGCTGCTGGCCCGCACCCTGGCCCAGCTACGCGAGAAGCTGCTGGTCGAGGAGTAGGCGCTCCCGCGCCCCCGCACGGCCCGTACGACGCCGCAGGGCCCGTCCCCGACCCCGGGGACGGGCCCTGCGGCGTGCGGCCGTCGCGCGCGGCTACCGCTGCTCGTCGGGGGTGCCGTACAGCAGGGCGGTGACCCTGGGGTTGAGCAGCGTGCCGATGCCGACCAGGCCGAGCAGTCCGATCGCGGCGCCGACGGCGATCATCCCGCCGCCGGACTGCCACATGTAGTACGCGACGGGCAGGCAGATCGAGTTGGTCAACACGGCGGGGCTGCGGCCCCAGCGCTGCCCGCGCAGCAGCGCGCGGCCGGCCAGGACCGGCAGCAGGCCCATCAGCAGCAGGACGGCGCCGCCCAGCTCGGCGCGGCCGAAGTCGTCGGCGCCGGTGAAGCCGGCGGCCAGGTTGTAGACGCCCCAGCCGGCCATGGCCGCGCCCTCCAGCGCGGTGAGCGCCGCGCCGACGAGCAGCGGGACGGGCCGGGCGGCGGGAGCGGTGGCGGTGGCGGATTCAGCGGTCACCCGGCCAGGGTAACGGTCGGCCCGCGTCGGGCGGGTCGTAGGCTGATCACCATGCGCGCTCTCCTGGTCGTGAACCCGAAGGCGACCACCACCAGTGGCCGGACCCGGGACGTCCTGACCCATGCCCTGCGCAGCGACCTGAAGCTGGACGTCGCGCAGACCCAGTACCGGGGCCACGCGCGCGACCTGGCCCGGCAGGCGGCCGAGGACGGCTCGGTGGACCTGGTGGTGGCGCTGGGCGGCGACGGCACCGTCAACGAGGTGGTGAACGGCCTGCTGGCGCACGGCCCGGGCGAGCGGGTGCCGAGGCTGGCGGTGGTGCCGGGCGGTTCGACCAACGTGTTCGCCCGCGCGCTGGGCCTGCCGAACGACCCGGTGGAGGCGACCGGCGCGCTGCTGGACGCGCTGGCGGCCCGCCGCGAGCGGTCGATCGGCCTGGGCAAGGCGCTGACCGACGGGGAGCCGGACCGCTGGTTCACCTTCACCGCGGGCCTGGGCTTCGACGCGGGCGTGGTCGGCCGGGTGGAGCGCCAGCGCCGTGCGGGGCGCAGGTCCACGCACGCGCTCTACGTCGTCGAGGCGCTCCGGCACTACATCACCGAGCGTGAACACCGCCGTTCGGGGCCGATCTCCCTGGAGATCAATGGCCGGGACCCGGTCCCGGGCATGGTGATGGCCATAGTGTCGAACACTTCACCGTGGACGTTCCTGGGTTCCCGTCCGGTCCTCCCGTCGCCCTCCGCGTCCTTCGAAACCGATCTGGACATCTTCGGCATCACTCGAATGACCGCGTTCCGGACCGCTCGAACGGTCCGTCAGATCCTTCGTCCGCTGCCCGCCGCGGAGGGCGGTGAACGCCCGGCCGGCCCCTCCGGGAAACACCTCGTCTCCTATCACGACGTTCGGCACTTCACCTTGGTTTCAGAGGAACCGGCCCCGTTTCAGGTGGACGGGGACCACCTTGGAGACAGGAGTCGCGTCAGTTTCACAGGCGTACGGCGGGCACTGCGTGTGATTGTGTGACCAGAAGGGGGTCGCTACCTTGCACTCGAACGTTCGAGCCCCTTCACCCCATAGAAGTACCGCCTGTGAGGTAGGCGACACCGAAGAATCAAAAATTTCTTGCCGAAGGGGGTTGTATCCGGCTTCGAGGTTTGCGAACCTCTACATGGCGATCGGGACGCACCGCAGCAGGACACCGCGGGAGAGCCCCTCGAATCGCCGAACCCCCCTCAGCGAAGACCGCCCGGGCCCGATGGGCCTTAGGTCCCTTTTGCTGTTGCGGGATTCGTGAAAGCGTTCACATTCACAAGCCATTCGAGTGAGTCACGGGCCACCGCCCGCGACCGGAGGAGTTGGACGACCATGGACTGGCGCCACCGCGCTGTCTGCCGCGAAGAGGACCCGGAGCTGTTCTTCCCGATCGGGAACACCGGCCCTGCTCTGCTGCAGATCGAGGAAGCCAAGGCCGTGTGCCGCCGTTGTCCCGTGATGGAGCAGTGCCTGCAGTGGGCGCTCGAAACCGGCCAGGACGCCGGCGTCTGGGGTGGCATGAGCGAGGACGAGCGTCGCGCGATGAAGCGCCGCGCTGCCCGCAACCGCGCCCGCACCGCCTGACGCATCAGCTGACGCACCGTCAGTAGCAGTACGGATCAACCCACGATCAAGGGTTCGGCCGCGATTGGCCGGCCGAGCCTTCCCGAACGGGCCCCGCTCGATCCGCGGGGTCGACGACGCGAGCCGCCCCGGCACTTGATACTGTTCACTCAGAGCAATATCGTTGGCCTGTGGCGCTCACCGTGTGCAAGCACGGGGCGGGCGTCGCGCCACACCAGAAGCCCCCGTTCCGGCCGACTCCCCCCGACGGCCGGACCGGGTCGAGAGGCCCTGCCGACCCACCCCCCCGGTCGGCGGGGCCTCGTTTCTGTCTCCGGGCCCCGCCCGGAACCCCGCCCCCGCCCGCTACCGGACGGGGATCTCCAGCACCACCTTGGTACCGCCCCCGGGCGCGGCCACCATGTCGAAGGCGCCGCCGAGTTCGCCGGTGGCCAGGGTGCGGACGATCTGCAGGCCGAGGTTGCCGGCCTGCTGCGGGTCGAAGCCCTCGGGCATGCCGCGGCCGTCGTCCTGCACCGTGATCAGCAGGTACTCCTCGGGCTTGGCGCCGTTGTTCCAGGTGTCCGACCAGCCCTTGCCGCCGGAGGGGGCGCGGCCGCGCAGCGCGCTGAGCTCCAGGTTGCCGGAGGCGCTGGGGCCGAAGGCGTGTTCCAGGGCGTTCTGGGTGAGCTCGGTGAGGATCATCGCCAGCGGGGTGGCGACCTCGGCGGACAGGATGCCGAAGGAGCCGCTGCGGCGGGCCACCACCCGGCCGTCCTGGGAGAGTTCCATCACCATGGCCAGCACCCGGTCGGCGATCTCGTCGAAGGCGACCGACTCGTCCAGGGCCTGGGAGAGCGTCTCGTGGACGATGGCGATCGAGCCGACCCGGCGGACGGCCTCGTCCAGGGCGGCCCGGCCGGCGTCCGAGTCCATCCGGCGGGACTGCAGCCGCAGCAGCGCGGCGACGGTCTGCAGGTTGTTCTTCACCCGGTGGTGGATCTCCCGGATGGTGGCATCCTTGGTCATCAACTCGCGGTCCCGGCGCCGCAGTTCGGTGACGTCCCGGCAGAGCACCAGGGAGCCGGTGGGGGTGCCCTTGGGCTTGAGCGGGATGGTCCGCAGCGTCACCACGCCGCCCTGGGCCTCGACCTCGGTCTGCCGGGGCGCCCAGCCGCTGGCCATCTTCACCAGCGCCTCGTGCACCGCGCCGCGGCTGGGCGGCACCAGTTCGGCGGTGCTCCTCCCGAGGTGACTGCCCACCAGGTCGGTGGTCAGTCCGAGCCGGTGGTAGGCGGAGAGCGCGTTGGGGCTGGCGTAGGTGACCACGCCCTCCACGTCGAGCCGGATCAGGCCGTCGCCGACCCGGGGCGCGGCGTCCATGTCGGCCTGCTCGGCGCCCGGGAAGGGGAAGCTGCCGGCCGCGATCATCTGGGCCAGGTCGGAGGCGCTCTGCAGGTAGGTGAGCTCCAGCCGGCTGGGGGTGCGGACGGTCAGCAGGTTGGTGTTGCGGGCGATCACGCCGAGCACCTTGCCGTCCCGGCGCACCGGGATGGACTCCACCCGCACCGGCACCTCCTCCCGCCACTCCGGGTCGCCCTCGCGGACGATCCGGCCCTCGTCGTAGGCGGCGTCCAGCAGCGGCCGACGGCCGCGCGGCACCAGGTGGCCGACCATGTCGTCCTGGTACGAGGTGGGGCCGGTGTTGGGCCGCATCTGGGCCACCGAGACGTAGCGGATGCCGTCCCAGGTGGGGATCCACAGCACCAGGTCGGCGAAGGAGAGGTCGGAGAGCAGCTGCCACTCCGAGACCAGGAGGTGCAGCCACTCCACGTCGGCACCGGTGAGGGTGGTGTGGCGGCGGACGAGTTCGTTCAGCGAGGGCACACGGTGAGCGTATCGCCGACCGCCCCGGGCCACGTTGTCCAGACCAATTGCGGAGCGCCTCTGGACAACCCAGATTGGTCTAGTCCACAATGAACACGCACCAAGGAGAGGCCCTCCGCGCAACTGCCCTGACCGCGCGAGGCCGCTCCTCGGTCGGAGGCGTCGTTCGAGGGTCCCGCACAACCCTCGGACGGTCCCCGCCTCCGGCATACAGCTCCGGGCTGCGGTGCCGCACAGGTTGAGGGTCCTGTGTCGGCGCCGTGGCCCGTAGTGTTTCCCGGCCCGTGCCCGGGTACGGCGGAGCCGCCCCCGCAGAACCTCGCGGGGGCGGCTCCTTCGCGTCCCGGGCGCGCCCGGGCGTGTCTCAGTGCGTCTCGGTGACCTTGGCGAGCGCGCGCGGGGCGTCCGGGTCCTGGCCGCGGGCGATGGTGACCTCGTAGGCCAGCAGCTGCAGCGGCAGGATCTCCAGGATCGGCTGGACCTCCTCGGGCACGCCGGCCGGCAGCGCGAAGCCCGCGCTGGCGGCGTCCACCTGTTCCCGCTGCCCGATGACCACCAGGTCCGCGCCGCGGCCGCGCAGGCGGTCCAGGACGGGCTGCAGGGCCTCTCCGCCCCTGCCGTCCGGGACGATCGCGATGACCGGCGAGACGTTGTCCACCATGGCCAGCGGGCCGTGCAGCAGGTCGGCGCCGGAGAACGGCGACGCCGGGATGTAGGTGGTCTCCATCAGCTTCAGCGCCGCCTCGCGGGCGGTCGGGTAGCCGTAGCCGCGCGAGGTGATGACCAGGCGCTGGGCGAAGCGGTAGCGCTCGGCCAGGTCCTTGACCTCGCCCTGGCGGGCCAGGATGCCGGCCGCCAGCTCGGGCAGCGCCTTCGCCGCGGAGCCGTCGCCGCCGCGCAGGCCCTCGACGAACAGGTACAGCGCCAGCAGCTCGGCGGTGTAGGTCTTGGTGGCGGGCAGCGCCTTCTCCGGCCCGGCCAGCACGTCGATGTGGAACTCGGAGACCTCGGCGAGCGGCGAGGCGGCGTTGTTGGTGACCGCCAGGGTGATCGCGCCGGCCTCGCGGGCCGCCTTGGTGGAGGCCACCAGGTCGGGCGAGCCGCCGGACTGGCTGACCGTGACGACCAGGCAGTCGGTGAGGTCCGGCTTGGCGCCGTACGCGGTGGTGGTGGACATCGAGGTCAGGCCGGCCGGCTTGCCGAGCAGCACCTCGATCAGGTACTTGGCGTACAGCGCGGCGTTGTCGGAGGTGCCGCGGGCGGTCAGCAGGACGAAGCGCGGGTTGCGGGCGGCGATCTGCGCGGCGATCTCACGGATCGCGGGCGCCCCCTCGTCGAGGATGCGCTGCAGGACGGCCGGCTGCTCGGCCATCTCCGCCGACATGATCCTGCCGGGTACGGAAACAGTCTGCGGGTCGGACATCGGGGTGTGCCTCCGTGGAGAGATGGTTCTACCCCGTGGGGCGGGACGCCCGACGGGGACCTCTGAACGGCGGCGAGTCCGCACCCTCGCTGCGTGGAACTGTTCTGAGGCGATCCTACGTGCGACCGGGCCCCGGGGCACACTCCGTGACGGTGCGCCGGGGCCCGGTCTCAGGCTTCGGGACGCGGCCGGCCGGCCGGCGCCCGGTCAGCCCGCGTTGTTGATCAGGCCGTCGATCTGGGCGTCGGCCTCCTTGGCGGCCTCCTCGACGCCCTTGCCGGCGAAGATCGCGTTCAGCATGGCGGTCAGCACGCCCTGCTTCTCGACCGCGCCCCAGCCGGGGGCGGCCGGGGTGAACCAGGCGTCCTGCACCGCGTTGGCGGCCGCGGCGGTGGTGGGCTTGTTCTTCATCGGGGCGAGCTGGACCAGGTTGTTGGGCAGGGTGTCCTTGTCGACCAGCACCTGCTCGGACTTGGTGCTGGTGAACATCCGCACCCAGTCGGCGGCCGCCTGGGCGTTCTGCGACTTGGCGGTGACCGCCAGGTCGGAGCCGCCGATGAAGGACGGCAGCGGCTTGTCGTTGGGGCCGGGCATCGCGGCGACCTTGAGCACGTCCTGCAGCGCCGGGGTGCCGGTGATCGGGGCGGTGGCCACGCTCTGCTCCCAGCCGTTGGCGTAGATCAGGCCGGCCTTCTCGTGGCCGAGCACCTTGGCCTGGTCCTGCTCGTTGACCTTGAGGTCGTTCTTGTTGTACTTGCGCACCAGGTCGACGAAGTGCTGGAGGCCCTGCAGCGACTTGGGGTCGTGCAGGGTGCCGTGCCAGAGGCCGGACGAGTCGTACTTGGCGATCGCGCCGCCGTACGCGTTGACGTAGGACATCGCGGCGTACCAGTAGGGGCCGGGCAGGTACAGCGCCGAGTAGCCGGGGGTGCCCTTGTACTTGTTCGCGACCTTGTCGAGGGCGCTGAGCATCTGGTCCTCGTTCTGCGGGAGTTCCGGGCTGCCGGTGGCGTCCTGGAACATCTTCGAGTTGTAGAGGCCGACGCGGGCGCCCGCGTAGTAGGGCACGCAGTAGAGCGATTCCTTGTAGGTGCAGGTCTCGGCGAGACCCTTGATCCAGTTGTCGGAGTTGTCGAAGGTCGTGCGGTCCAGCTTCAGCAGCGAGCCGTTGACCATGTACTTCAGGGTCTCGGTGTTGCCCAGCTCGACCACGTCCGGGGCCTGGCCGGAGGAGAGCGCGGCGTCCAGCTCGCTGACCTTGGTCCCCCACTCGTGGTAGCTGAGCTTGATCTGGACCTTCGGGTACTTCTGGGCGAACTCGTCGTTGACCTGCTGGACCAGGTCGGGCCAGCTCTTCTGGGCGTCGTTCATCAGCCAGACGGTCACGCTGCCGGTCATGTCCTTCGTGTCGACGTTCGTCGGTGAAGGCGACGGGCTGCCGGACGAGCAGCCCGCGGCGGTGGCCAGCAGGGCAGCGGTGCTGAGCGTGGCCAGTACCTGACGCTTCACGCAATCCTCCGGATAGGGGCGGGGAGGTCTGCGCGGTGGTACAGACCAGATTTCCGGATCCTGGCCTAGACCATTTTGAGGCGTCAACGCGGGTGCGGTTTCGCACCCTGCTCGTTGTCAATCCGTTGTGTTCCTTGGCCCGGCCACGTCAAGGTCCGGCGGAGCCACGGCCCGCGCATGACTTTAGGCTCACTTAAGGTGACCCTCGGTGAACCGGGCGCGTCGAGCGCAATTGCCGAAATCGCCGGTGCCCGGTTTATCGGGCGCGGCGGCCGGAAAACGCCCGCCCGGCGCGGGGCGGCCCCGCCCCGGTCCGGCCGCCGGGGCGGGGCGGGGCGGAGCGGCGTCCGTCGGATACGCACGACTCACCCCGGGAGCGGGATCGGTGCCGCCGGGGGCCGCCCGCCCGCGCGGCGCCGGAAGCTGCGGCGGCGCACCCGGACGCGGCCTCGGCGCGATCCCGACCCGGCCCCCGGCACGGCCGCCCCCGGACGGCCGGACGACCGCCGGCCGGGGCCGCGGCGGGGCGAAACACCGGGCGCCCACGGGCCGCGCGGCGGCGCCCGCCGTCGGCGGGCGGGGAAATCCACGGAAGTGCCGGCCGCGATTCCGGCCCCGGCATTGCCGGGCCGACCGGAAAACCGGGGAGAGCGGCTCCGGTATTGGGCCGCGGCATTAAGCCGGAAAACCCCGCCGCTTTCGGATCGGACCGGGCCGCCCCGCGCCCGCGCCCGCGGGGGCGGGCGCCGGGGCGCGCGGGGCGGACGCGCCGCGTCCGGCGGGCCGGGGGTGCGCCCCTCGCCACCGCCCGGCCCCGGACCGGGGGTTGACATGACCGCGCGAATGTGCCGCGCGCGGGGCGCCCGCCCTCCGTTCCGGGAGTGGTCCAGTGGCGCTCCGGACATTCCGTTGCCCCGATAGGTCCCATTTCCTCCCGGACTTGGTCCAGTCCAACACGGCCGAGTCAAGCGTTGATAACGGCTTGTGCAACCGCTCTTTGAACCCTTGACGCTCGTCATTGGTCCATGCCAACCTCCAGGCGTTGGTCTAAACCAATGGTCTACTCCACCTCACGGATCGGCCCGCCGGCCCCGGCAGTTCGTATCCGTGTCACCCGGTGACGTTCCCCCTAAGGCACGACGCAGCTCCAGGCCAGTCGGCCCAGCAGCCCGGTGCCCTACCTTGCTCATCCCTCTGGAGGATGGTTTGAACCGCAAGATCGCAGCCGTGGCCGCTATCGCCACCGTGCTCGTCGCCTCGGCTTGCTCCTCGTCTTCTTCGTCCGACGGCGCCAAGTCGAGCGACATCCTCAGCAAGGACGGCAAGGGCAAGAAGATCACCGTCTGGCTGATGGACGACGCCCAGAAGCAGTGGCCGGAGGTCGTCGAGGCTGCCAAGACGCAGTTCAAGAACGAGACCGGCGCCGACGTCGACATCCAGTGGCAGACCTGGTCCAACTACACCACCAAGGTCGACACCGCCCTCCTCTCGGACAACGCGCCCGACGCGATCGAGATCGGCAACACCCAGGCCGCCAAGTACATCGACGCCGAGTCCTTCGTCGACCTCACCTCGGTCAAGAGCAAGTTCGACAACTCGGACAAGTGGCTGGACTCGCTGGCCGCCTCCGGCAAGTCGGGCGACGGCGCCAAGACCTACGCCGTCCCGTACTACGCCGGCGCCCGCGTCATGATCTACCGCAAGGACCTGTTCGAGAAGGCCGGCGTCACCGCGCCGCCCACCACCCTGGCCGAGCTGAAGGCCGCTCTGGACAAGGTCAAGGCCGCCAACGCCGGCACCGCCAACTTCTCCGCCCTGTACCTGCCGGGCAAGAACTGGTACACCGCCGTCTCCTTCGGCGCCGGCTCCTACGGCGTGGACAGCGTCATCGGCAAGAGCTCCGGCGGCAAGTGGGCCAGCACCCTGACCGACCCGAAGTTCGTCGAGGGCATCAACACCTGGAACGAGCTGCAGAAGGCGTACTCGGTCGGCGGCACCACCGTCGACGAGACCGACCAGGACGCCCGCATGGCGCAGGGCAACATCGCCGCCATCGTCGGCAACGGCTGGGAGGTCGGCTCGGTCATCGACCCGAAGAACGGCAACCCGGACCTCAAGGACAAGCTCGCCACCATCGCCCTCCCGGGCGCGGCGGCCGGCGACCCGACCCCGGCGTTCCTCGGCGGCTCGGACCTGGCCGTCCCGGAGAAGGCGAAGAACGCGGGCCTGGGCGCGACCTTCCTGCAGATCTTCACCAACACCGCGCAGCAGACCGCGCTCGCCAAGCACGCGATCCCGAACGCCAAGAACCTGGTCGACGCCTTCAAGGCCGCCGACCCGGCGAACGAGGCCGCCGGCAACGCCGCGCAGGGCAAGACCTGGTTCATCCCGAACTCCCCGCTGTGGTCCGGCACCAACGAGACCGAGCTGAAGAACGCCCTCAGCGCGATCGCCGCCGGTGGCGACCCGGCCGCCGAGCTCAAGAAGGCCGAGGACAAGGTCGTCGGTGCCCTGAACGGCTGACAGCCAACTGAACCGCAAGGTCGGGCCGGGGGGTCCGGAACTCCCCGGAGCGACCACGCACTGAGCGCAGGTTAGGGGGTGGGCAGTCCGCGATCACGCGGGCTGCCCACCCGTGCGCCAGGACCGATCAGATCCGCGGGCCCGGGAAGGACCCTGATGAGCGTGACCACCAACGAGACCGTGACACGGTCCGAAAGCCAGGGGCCCGCCCCGGTGAAGAAGCCGCAGCGGCGCGGCGTCTTCGCGGGCGGCCAGTACATTCCCTACACCCTCCTGCTGCCCGCCGTCGTCGTGCTCGCGGGCGTCCTGGTGTACCCGATCTACAAACTGATCGACCTGTCGTTCCAGAACGTCAACAAGTTCGCCTACCTGGCGCACCCGGAGCGGGCCAGCTACATCGGCTTCGACGGGTACAGCAAGGTGCTGGGCGACGGCGCCTTCTGGGACGTGATCCTGCGCTCGGTCTACTTCACCGCGGAGCTGGTCATCCTCTCCATGGTGCTGGGCATGCTGCTCGCGCTGCTGCTCAACCGGGTCTCCGCCTGGGTCCGGATCACGTTCTTCACCGTGATGATGTTCGTCTGGGCGATCCCGGCGCTGGTCAACGGCCAGGTCTTCCGCTGGATGTTCTCCTCCAACAGCGGCGTGGTCGACTACATCGCCTACCTGCTCACCGGCGACGAGACCTGGAAGCACTACGACTGGTTCGCCGACTCGACCGTCGGCCTGTACGTGGTCGGCGCCGCCGTCGTCATCTGGGGCGCCCTGCCCTTCCTGGTGCTGGGCCTGTACGCGGCGCTCACCCAGGTGCCCAAGGAGCTGATGGAGGCCGCCAAGCTGGACGGCGCCAACAACCTCCAGGCCTTCCGCCACGTGACCCTCCCGGTCATCCGGCCCTTCCTGATGATCAGCACCGCGCTGAGCTTCATCTGGGACTTCCAGGTGTTCGCGCAGATCTACTCGCTGCGCAACGCCTCCCCCGAGAGCGGCTACCAGACCATCGGCACCTACCTGTACATGCACGGGGTCGGCTCCTCGCAGTACAGCAACGCCTCGGTCATCTCCATCGTGATGATCCTCATGATGCTGGCGGTGCTCGTGTACTACATCCGCCAGATGCTCAAGATCGGAGCCAACGAGCGATGAGCGACGTCCTTTCCACCGCTCCGCAGACCCAGCCGGTGCCGGCTCCGGTCAAGAAGGCGAAGAAGTCCAAGGAGACCGAGGTCGGCCGCAGCAGCGCCATGACCTGGGTCTGGAACGCCGTCGCGCTGTTCGCCGCGCTGATCATGGCCTTTCCGATCTACTGGATGATCATCACCACCTTCAAGACCAACAAGGACCTGATCGCCCAGGACCCGACGTTCTGGCCGTCCACGTTCTCGCTGGACAGCTACCGGACGATCTTCGACGACGCCGACTTCCTCCCGGCCCTGCGCAGCACGCTGTTCCTGACCGTGGGCGCGGTGGTGCTCGGCGTCGCGGTCGGCTTCCTGGCCGCCGTCGCCGTGGCCCGGTTCAACTTCCGCGGCCGCAGCTTCTTCATCGTCACCATGCTGGTGGTCCAGATGGTGCCGCTGATCGCGATCCTCATCCCGCTGTTCGTGGTGATGAACAACGCCAACATGACCGGCAACCTGTTCGGCGTCATCCTCGCCTACCTGGTCTTCACCGTCCCGTACGTGATCTGGACGCTGCGCTCGTTCATCGTGAACATCCCGCCGGAGCTGGACGAGGCCGCGATGGTCGACGGCTGCACCCAGTGGGGCGCGTTCTTCCGCGTCATCCTGCCGCTGACCCTGCCCGGCCTGGTCACCACCGCGGTCTACAGCTGGATCCAGGCCTGGAACGAGTTCATCGTCGCCAGCGTGCTGCTGAACAGCGGCCACACCAAGACCTCGATGGTCTGGCTGACCGCCTACTCGTCCTCGCCGACCCGCGCGGCGGACTACGGCTCGCAGATGGCCGGCGGCCTGCTGGTCTCGCTGCCCGTGATCATCCTGTTCGTGTTCTTCCAGAAGAAGGTGTCGGCGGGTCTCACCGCCGGTGCGGTCAAGGGCTGAGCCCCCTTCCCCACCATCACCGCACCCGAAACACCTCTCACCTCCAGGGAAGGAACCAAGGCGATGCCCGGTACGGAAAGCGCCGATCTCCTCCGCGACGCCGGAGCGGTCCTGCAGCCCGGCTTCGCCGGTCTGACCGCGCCCGAGTGGCTGCGCCGCAGACTGGGCGACGGCGAACTCGGCGGCGTCGCCCTGTTCGGCCGCAACATCCGCACCCCGCAGCAGGTCGCCGCGCTCACCTCGGAGCTGTACGCGCTCAACGGGGACCTGCTGGTCGCCACCGACGAGGAGGGCGGCGACGTCACCCGCCTCGAGGTGGTCAGCGGTTCCTCCTACCCGGGCAACCTGGCGCTCGGTGAGGTCGACGACACCGACCTCACCGAGCGGGTCGCCCGCTCCATCGGGTTCGACCTGGCCGGCGTCGGCGTGAACCTCAACTACGCGCCCGACGCGGACGTCAACTCCAACCCGGACAACCCGGTGATCGGCGTCCGGTCCTTCGGCGGCTACGGCGACCTCGCCGCCCGCCACACCGCCGCGTACGTCCGCGGCCTGCAGTCCGCCGGCGTCGCGGCCTGCGCCAAGCACTTCCCCGGCCACGGCGACACGGCCGGCGACTCGCACCTGGGCCTGCCCCGGATCGACCTCGCGCTCGACCAGTTCGCCGAGCACCTGCTGCCCTTCCGCGCCGCCATCGCGGCCGGCGTGAAGAGCATCATGACCGCGCACATCCTGTTCGACGCCTACGACGCCCAGCTGCCCGCGACCATGTCGCAGCGCATCCTGACCGGCCTGCTCCGCGAGGAGCTCGGCTTCGACGGGCTGATCGTCACCGACGGCATCGAGATGGGCGCCATCTCCGGCACCCACGGCGTCGCGGCCGGCTCGGTGCGGGCCGTCGCGGCCGGCGCCGACACCATCTGCGTCGGCGGCGGCCTGCAGGACGAGGACGCCTTCGTCTACCTGCGCGACGCCCTGGTCTGGGCGGTCCGCGAGGGCCGGCTGTCCGTCGAGCGCCTGCACGAGGCCGCCGAGCGCAACCGGGCCGTCGCCCGCTGGTCGGCCGGGGTGCGAGCCGCGCTGGTCGGCCAGCAGGCCGAGGTCGGCGTCGGCCTGACCGCCGCCCGCCGGGCGCTGCGGGTCACCGGCGAGCTCCGCCCGCTGGGCGGCGTCCCGCACGTGGTCGAGTTCTCCCCGGCCGCGAACATCGCGGTCGGCGACGAGACCCCCTGGGGGGTGGCCGGTCCGCTGGCCGAGCTGGTGCCCGGCACCACCTCCACCCGGGTCGCCCCGCCCGCGACCGTGACCGAGGGCTCCGGCCTGCTGCACGTCGAGGTCGCCGCCGACGACGTCGAGATCGACACCGCCCCGCTGGCGGGCGCGGCCGTCGGCCGCCCGCTGGTGCTGGTGGTGCGCGACGTCCACCGGCACGCCTGGATGCGCCGGGCCGCGCTGGCCCTGGTCGAGCACCGGCCGGACGCGGTGGTGGTGGAGATCGGCACCGCCCACGGCGTGGCCGAGCTGTTCGCCCCGCGCGGGGTGACCACGCTGGCCACCTACGGCGGCTCCCGGGTCTGCGCGATCGCCGCGGCGGAAGCCCTCGCGGGGCTCGCGGTGACGGCCGCCCAGGCCGGCTGAGACGCTCGGGACGGGCCCGGGACGGGCGCCTGGCGCCCGTCCCGGGCCCGTCGCGTACCCGGCGGCCCGCGCCGAATGCGGCCGGGGGCTCACGTTTGTTCTCCCGCGCGTGCAAACATGTGCTGTTACATAGGACTTAGGGGTCCGTTAAGGGACCGCCTCCAACGAGGAGTGAGAGCTGCCATGAGTGGCGACAGGGACACGGCGGCGCTCGCCGAGGGCTCCACCGTGCCGATCCAGACCGGCCCTGCCACCGCCACGGCCCGGGTCCCCAAGTACTACGGCCTCAAGCGGCACCTGCTGCAGCTGACCGAGACCCAGCCGGCCGGCACGCCGGTCCCGCCGGAGCGCGCGCTGGCCGCCCAGTTCGACACCTCGCGCACCACCGTCCGGCAGGCCCTGCAGGAACTGGTCGTCGAGGGGCGGCTGGAGCGCATCCAGGGCAAGGGCACCTTCGTGGCCAAGCCGAAGGTCGCCCAGGCCCTCCAGCTCACCTCGTACACCGAGGACATGCGCGCCCAGGGCCTGGAGCCCACCTCCCGGCTGGTCGAGGTCGCCTACATCTCCGCCGACGAGCGGCTCGCCCCGCTGCTGGACATCAAGCCGGGCGGCCGGGTGCTGCGGATCGAGCGGCTGCGCCTGGCCAACGGCGACCCGATGGCGATCGAGGTGGCGCACCTGTCCGCCAAGCGCTTCCCCGCGCTGCGGCGCAACCTGGCCAAGCACAACTCGCTGTACACCGCGCTGCGCGAGGTCTACGGGGTGACGGTCGCGGAGGCCGAGGAGACCATCGAGACCACCCTCGCCAACCCGCGCGAGGCCGGCCTGCTCGGCTCCGACCTGGGCCTGCCGATGCTGCAGCTGTCCCGGCACTCCTTCGACGCGGACGGCGCCCCGGTGGAGTGGGTGCGCTCGATCTACCGCGGCGACAGGTACAAGTTCATCACCAGGCTGAACCGTCCCGCGTAGCGGCGCGTCCGGGTGGTCCCCGCGATCAGGTTGACGAGGTAGTGACAACGGTCACCCCGCTGCCCTACCCTCTCGGGGACCTTCCGATCACCGAGGGTGCTGCTCGGCGGGCGCACGCCCACGTGCGCTGCGGCGCCACTGAGGTGACTCCCCGTCATCCTCCGGAGCCGCTCGTGTCGTCGTCCCAAGTCTCCGCCCCGGGCGCACCGCCCGTGGTCTCCCCCGCCCGGGTGCTGGCCGGGCTGTGCCTGCTGGTGCCGGTGGTGGTGATG
The DNA here is from genome assembly GCF_000716545.1 of Kitasatospora phosalacinea. Lineage (GTDB taxonomy): Bacteria > Actinomycetota > Actinomycetes > Streptomycetales > Streptomycetaceae > Kitasatospora > Kitasatospora phosalacinea. The sequence goes on along the minus strand of NZ_JNWZ01000002.1, from coordinate 124,171 downwards.
CTGTGGGTGCCGTCCTACAGCAAGACCTCGCCGGAGTTCGGCGGGCTGCCGTTCTTCTACTGGTACCAGTTGATGTGGGTGCCGCTGTCGGCGCTCTTCACCGGTTCGGCGTACCTGCTGATCCGGCGTGACGAGGCGGCCCGCCGGGCCGCCTCCGCCGTCGCCGCCGCCCCGGTGCTGCCCGGCCGGCCGAAGGACGGGGGCCGGTCGTGAAGCACGTGGACTGGACCGCGATGACGGTCTTCCTGCTGTTCTTCGCCGCCGTGACGGTGATGGGCTTCCTGGCCTCCCGCTGGCGGCGGGCGGACGACGCGCTGCACCTGCACGAGTGGGGGCTGGGCGGCCGGAGCTTCGGCACCTGGGTGACCTGGTTCCTGCTGGGCGGCGACCTGTACACGGCGTACACGTTCATCGCGGTGCCGGCGGCGGTGTACGCGACGGGTGCCTCGGGCTTCTTCGCGGTGCCGTACACGATCATCGCGTACCCGCTGGTGTTCCTGTTCCTGCCCAGGCTGTGGTCGGTGTCGCGGGTGCACGGGTACGTGACGCCGGCGGACTTCGTGCGCGGCCGGTACGGGTCGCGGGCGCTGTCGGTGGCGGTGGCGCTGACCGGCATCCTGGCGACCATGCCGTACATCGCGCTGCAACTGGTGGGCATCCAGGCGGTGCTGGACGTGCTGGGCGTGGGCGGCGGCGGGAACTGGTTCCTCAAGGACCTGCCGCTGTTCATCGCGTTCGGCGTGCTGGCCGCGTACACGTACTCCTCGGGGCTGCGGGCGCCGGCGCTGATCGCGTTCGTGAAGGACGCGCTGGTGTACGTCGTGATCATCGTGGCGGTGATCTACATCCCGATGCGGCTGGGCGGCTACGGGCACGTGTTCGACGCGGCGCAGCAGAAGTTCTCCCAGCCGGGGGCGAACGGGAAGCCGAGCGGGTCGCTGGTGGTCGGCCCGTCGGGGCAGTGGGCGTACGCGACGCTGGCCTTCGGGTCGGCGCTGGCGCTGTTCATGTACCCGCACTCGGTGACCGGCGTGCTGGCGTCGAAGTCGCGCAACACGGTGCGCCGGAACATGGCGATCATGCCGGCCTACTCGCTGATGCTGGGGCTGCTGGCGCTGCTCGGGTTCCTGGCGATCGCGGCCGGGGTGGGCAAGGGCGTGAAGGGCTACAACAGCCAGCTGGCGGTGCCGCAGCTGTTCGCGGACATGTTCCCGTCCTGGTTCACCGGGGTGGCGTTCGCGGCGATCGGGATCGGGGCGCTGGTGCCGGCCGCGATCATGTCGATCGCGGCGGCGAACCTGTTCACCCGCAACGTGTACAAGGAGTTCCTGAAGCCGGACGCGACGCCGGCCGAGGAGACCCGGGTGGCGAAGATCGCCTCGCTGCTGGTGAAGGTCGGCGCGCTGGTGTTCGTCCTGCTGATGGACAAGCAGGTGGCGATCAACTTCCAGCTGCTGGGCGGCCTGTGGATCCTGCAGACCGCGGTGGCGCTGGTGGCGGGCCTGTTCACCCGGTGGTTCCACCGCTGGGCGCTGCTGGCGGGCTGGGCGGTCGGCATGGTGTACGGGACGTGGATGGCGTGGGGGATCTCCTCGGCGGCGACCGCGCACTTCGGCGGCAACACCACGAAGATCCCGGGGATCGGCCGGACCGGCTACATCGGTCTGACCGCGTTCGTGCTGAACCTGGTGGTGGCGGTGGTCCTCACGCTGGTGCTGCGGGCCCTGAAGGCCCCCGAGGGGGCCGACGAGACGGCGCGGGCCGACTACCGCGCGGAGGCCGGCGACGAGGCCGTGGAGCAGGCTCCGCAGCCCGCGGCGGCGCACTGACGCACCGGGGGCGCGCACGGCCGCGCCGTGCGCCCTGTGGTCGCGCCGTCACCCCGATCGACACTGGGGTGACGGCGCGGCCATCTGCGGTGGCCGCCCGCCCCCGGAGGGACCGGGGGGAGCCGACCCACCGCACGCGCCACCGACCACGGGGAGCCACCGCCATGACCGACCTCACCACGGCACGCAACGGGCACCGCCCGGAGGCCGAGCAGCCGGACGGGGAGCGGCGGCTGCCCTCGGTGCTGGTCGCCACCCGGCACGGCGAGTCGACCGCCAACGTGGAGTTCCGGCACGCGGACGCCAGCGGGGCGCTCACCGTCCCGATCACCTGCCGGGACGCCGACATCCCGCTCTCCCTGCACGGCCAGGACCAGGCCCGCGACCTGGGCCGCTGGTGGGCCGCCCGGCCGCCCGCCGACCGGCCCCGCTCGGTGTGGTGCTCCCCGTACGTGCGCACCGCGGAGACCGCCCGGATCGCGCTGGCCCAGGCGTCCGGGCTGGGCGCCGTCCCGGTGGGGCTGACGGTGCGCCACGACGAGCGGCTGCGCGACCGCGAGCTGGGCGTGCTGGAGATGCTCACCAAGGCGGCGATCGAGCGCGACCACCCGGCGGAGGCCGCCCGGCGGCGGCGGATGGGCGAGCTGTACTACCGGCCGCCCGGCGGCGAGTCCTGGCTGGACGTGGCGCTGCGGGTGCGCGACCTGCTGCGCGACCTGTGCGAGGAGGAGGCGGGCCGGCCGGTGCTGGTGGTGGCGCACGACTGCACGGTGCTGATGCTGCGGCACGTGCTGGACCGGCTGCCCGAGGAGGAGCTGCTCGCGCTGGACCCGGTGGCGAACTGCTCGACCAGCGTGTGGCGGGCCCGCGACGGGCGGCTGCGGCCGGCCGGCTGGAACCAGACCGACCACCTGTCGGGCTGACCCGGCGCGGCCCGTCCCGCTTCCACCGCCCGGGCTCAGTCCGCGGGCTGCGGCTCGGCGGACCGCGGCTCGGCGGGCTGCGGCTCGGCGGACTGCCGCGGTCCGCCGAAGGCCCGCCGGTACGCCTGCGGGGTGGTGCCGAGCCGGCGGCCGAAGTGGTGCCGCAGCGCGGCGGCGTTGCCGAAGCCGCAGCGGGCGGCGACCGCGTCCACGCTCTGCCCGGTGGACTCCAGCAGGCGCTGCGCGAGCAGCACCCGCTGGCCGGTGAGCCAGCGGTGCGGGGTGGTGCCGGTCTCCTGCCGGAAGCGGCGGGCGAAGGTGCGCGGCGACATGTGGGCGAGCCGGGCCAACTGCTCCACGCCGGTCTCCCGGTCGAGGTGGCGGCGCATCCACTCCAGCACCCCGGCCAGCGACTCGCCGTCGGCCTCGGGCAGCGGGCGGTTGATGAACTGGGCCTGGCCGCCGTCCCGGTGCGGGGCGACCACCATCCGGCGGGCGATCTCCCGGGCCACCTCGGCGCCCTGCACCTTGCGGACCAGGTGCAGGCAGGCGTCGATGCCGGCGGCGGTGCCGGCCGAGGTGATCACCGGGTGGTCGTCCACGTACAGCACGTCGGGTTCGACGGTGGTCAGCGGGAAGCGTTCGGCCATCAGCGCGGCGTAGCGCCAGTGGGTGGTGCAGCGGCGGCCGTCGAGCAGGCCGGCCGCGCCGAGCAGGAAGCTGCCGGAGCAGATCGACAGCAGGTGGGCGCCCCGGTCGTGGGCGGCCCGCAGCGCCGCGCAGAGCTCCTCGGGGTAGTGGTCGCGGACGCCGGTGGCGGTGGCGATGACCAGGTCCGCCTCGGCGATCCGCTCGGGCCCGTGCGGGACGTCGATGGTGAAGCCGGCGTGGGTGCGCATCGGCCCGGGGCGGTCGCCGACCAGCGCGAAGTCGTAGACCGGCAGGCCGGACTCGCTCCGGTCCAGACCGAACACCTCGCAGGCCACGCCCAGTTCGAAGGGGTGGACCTCCTCCAGCACCACCACGGCGACGTTGTTCAGCATCCGCATCGGGCCAGCATGACAGTGGCAGGATTTCGTGGCAATGGTGCGTTCCTGCCACTCGTGGCGGCGCTCCCCCGGCGGGAGAGTGGAGCCATGACCACCGCGCTCGCCCTGCTGGGCATCCTCGGCAGTTTCGGACTCCTCGGCGTCCTGGTCGGCCGCGACCTGGACCGCCACGGCCGCACCGGCCGCGCCGACGTGCACCGCCCGACCGGCTACCCCTTCGACCCCGACCTGGCCGCCCCGGGGCGGCGGCCGTCCGGCACACTGTCCGGATGCAGCCCCCGACCGTCCGCCCGACCGTCCGCCGCGCCCTCGACCGCGACCTCGCCGGAGCCGGCGAGGTCAGCGTCGAAGCCTTCGTCGGCGACGGCCACACCCGCCCCGGCTCCCCGTACGCCGACCTCCTGCGCGACGCCGCCCGCCGCGACCGGGAGGCCGAACTCCTGGTCGCCGTCGACGACTCCGGAGCGGTGCTCGGCTGCGTGACCTTCGCCCCCGGCGGCACCGCGTGGGCGGACGTCGCCGGGCCGGACGAGGGCGAGATCCGGATGCTCGCGGTCGGCGCGGCGGCCCGCGGCCGCGGCGTCGGCCGGGCGCTGGTGCGGGCCGCGATCGGGCGCAGCCGGGAGCTCGGGCTGGCCGGGATGGCGTTCTCCACCCGCCCGACGATGACCGCCGCGCACCGGATCTACGAGGCGCTGGGCTTCGTCCGCTGCCCCGAGCGGGACTGGTCGGCGGCGCCCGGCACGGACCTGCTGGTCTACACGATGCGCTTCTGAACCGGCCCGGGCGCTCAGCGCGCCGGCCGTCCGGGCCCCTCCGCGCGCTCCCCGGATCTTCTCCGGCCGATCGGAAACATCCCCGCCCCGTTCCCCGTTCTCCCCCTCGGCCCCTCCCCTCCGGCGGGGCCGTCCCCGACACCGGGCGCGGTGCCGACGGTCCCTCAGGGGCCGTCCGTCCCGTTTCCGTTGTCTACGCGCGGCGCCACCGACGCGACACGCGCTACTACATCTGGTGCTTCCAGCTCCAGCCGCCACAACATGTATGCTCACTCTCGCTGTCGACGCAGGGGAATCCGGTGCGAACCCGGGACTGCCCCGCAACGGTGAGCGGGCTGCAGCGACGCCCGCGCAGTCCGAGGACCTGCCGACGGTGTGCGACACGGCATCCCCGCAGACGCCGTGCAGCACAGCTTTGCCGTCCGGTCTCGCGGGCGGACCGGGGGTGGTCTTCGGCGCGCCGGAACGCGTTCTCGTTCCTTCGTGCTGCCCTCCCCTGGCCGCGTGCGGTGCCGGACACCCGAGAGCCACGTCCGCCGCCGCCACAGGAGAGAGTGCGCCTTGACCGTCGCCGCCTCAGTCACCCTGCCGTCCCAGGGATCCGCCGACGCCTTCACCGATCCCGGTGCGGCGCTGCTCCGGCTGCTCACCGACCGCAGCACCGACCTCCCCCAGGTGGACCCCGGCCACGTCGCCGCCGCCGCGCTGCGCGGCCGCCACGCCGGTTCGGACTTCGCCGAACTGCGCGGGCTGGCCGTGGAGGCCGCCGCGTCGATGATCGCCGAGGACCCGCAGTACTCGAAGCTGGCCGCCCGCCTGCTGGCGCTGGAGATCCGCGACGAGGCCGCCACCCAGCAGGTCACCTCGTTCTCCTCCTCGGTGGCCGTCGGCCACGCCGAGGGCCTGATCGGCGACGCCACCGCCGCGTTCGTGGCCGAGCACGCCGCGCTGTTCGACTCGCTGGTGGACGAGGCGGGCGACGACCGCTTCGAGTACTTCGGCCTGCGCACCGTGCAGTCCCGCTACCTGCTGCGCCACCCGATCACCCGCAAGGTGGTCGAGACCCCGCAGCACTTCCTGCTCCGGGTGGCGGCGGGCCTGGCGGTCGGCACGACCGAGGAGTCGGTGCGCGAGGTCGCCGAGCTGTACACCCTGATGAGCCGGCTGGAGTACCTGACCAGCTCGCCGACGCTGTTCAACTCCGGTACCCGGCACCCGCAGATGTCCTCCTGCTACCTGCTGGACTCGCCGCTGGACAACCTGGACTCGATCTACAACCGGTACGCCCAGATCGCCCGGCTGTCCAAGCACGCCGGCGGCATCGGCCTGTCCTACTCGCGGATCCGCTCGCGCGGTTCGCTGATCCGCGGCACCAACGGCAAGTCGAACGGCATCGTGCCGTTCCTGCGCACCCTGGACTCCTCCGTGGCGGCGGTCAACCAGGGCGGTCGGCGCAAGGGCGCGGCCTGCGTGTACCTGGAGACCTGGCACGCCGACATCGAGGAGTTCCTGGAGCTCCGCGACAACACCGGCGAGGAGGCCCGGCGCACCCACAACCTGAACCTGGCCCACTGGATCCCGGACGAGTTCATGCGCCGGGTGAACGCCAACGCCGACTGGTCGCTGTTCTCCCCGGCGGACGTGCCGGAGCTGGTCGACCTGTGGGGCGCCGAGTTCGACGAGGCGTACGTGAAGGCCGAGTTGGCGGGCAAGGCGGTGCGCACCATCCCCGCGCAGACGCTGTACGCCCGGATGATGCGCACCCTGGCGCAGACCGGCAACGGCTGGATGACCTTCAAGGACGCCTCCAACCGGGCCGCCAACCAGACCGCGCTGCCGGGCCGCACGGTGCACTCCTCCAACCTGTGCACCGAGATCCTGGAGGTCACCGACGACTCCGAGACCGCGGTCTGCAACCTCGGCTCGGTCAACCTGGGCGCGCACGTCGCCCCCGGCGCCACCGCCGCCGACCTGGTGAACGCGATGGACTGGGACCGCCTGGACGCCACCGTCCGCACCGCGGTGACCTTCCTCGACCGCGTGATCGACATCAACTTCTACCCGACCACCGAGGCCGGGACGTCCAACTCCCGCTGGCGCCCGGTCGGCCTGGGCGTGATGGGCCTGCAGGACGTCTTCTTCCAGCTGCGGATCGACTTCGACTCCGCCGAGGCGAAGACCCTCTCCACCCTGATCGCCGAGCGCGTCATGCTCACCGCGTACGAGCGCTCCGCCGACCTGGCCGAGCGGTTCGGGCGGCACGAGGCGTACGGCGAGACCCGCGCCGCCCGCGGCCAGCTGCACGTCGACCACTTCGGCAGCGCCAACCCGCAGTGGACCGAGCGCTGGGACGCGCTGCGCGCCCGGATCGCCGAGGTCGGCCTGCGCAACTCGCTGCTGCTGGCGATCGCCCCGACCGCGACCATCGCGTCCATCGCCGGCGTCTACGAGTGCATCGAGCCGCAGGTCTCCAACCTGTTCAAGCGCGAGACCCTCTCCGGCGAGTTCCTCCAGGTCAACCCGTACCTGGTGCGCGAGCTCAAGGAGCTGGGCGTCTGGGACCAGCAGACCCGGGACGCGCTGCGCGACGCCAACGGCTCCATCCAGGAGTTCAACTGGCTGCCGCAGGACGTCCGTTCGCTGTACCGCACCGCGTGGGAGCTGCCGCAGCGCGCGCTGATCGACCTGGCCGCCGCCCGGCAGCCGTACATCGACCAGAGCCAGTCGCTGAACCTGTTCATGGCCGCGCCGACCATCGGCAAGCTCTCCTCGATGTACTCCTACGCCTGGAAGGTCGGTCTGAAGACCACCTACTACCTGCGCTCCCGCCCGGCCACCCGGATCGCCCAGGCCGCGTCCGGCGCCGCCCGCACCGCCGCCCCCGTCCCGGTGCAGACCCCCTCCCTCTCCCAGGCCGAGCAGGACGCCATCGCCTGCTCGCTGGAGAACCCCGAGTCCTGCGAGGCCTGCCAGTAATGAGCACCGAAGACCAGAAGAAGATGCTGCTCGACCCGGGTTTCGAGCTGACGCTGCGCCCGATGCGCTACCCGTCGTTCTACGACCGGTACCGGGACGCGATCAAGAACACCTGGACCGTGGAGGAGGTGGACCTGCACTCCGACGTCGCCGACCTCGCCAAGCTCTCCGAGGGCGAGCGGCACATGATCGGCCGGCTGGTCGCGTTCTTCGCCACCGGTGACTCGATCGTCGCGAACAACGTGGTGCTGAGCCTCTACAAGCACATCAACTCCCCCGAGGCCCGCCTCTACCTGTCGCGGCAGCTGTTCGAGGAGGCCGTGCACGTCCAGTTCTACCTGACGCTGCTGGACACCTACCTGCCCGACCCGGAGGACCGCAACGCCGCCTTCGCGGCGGTGGAGAACATCCCCTCCATCGCGCAGAAGGCCCAGTTCTGCTTCACGTACATGAACGCGGTCGACCACCTCGACTCGCTGCGGAGCAAGGAGGACCGCCGGGCCTTCCTGCTCAACCTGATCTGCTTCGCGGCCTGCGTCGAGGGCCTGTTCTTCTACGGCGCGTTCGCCTACGTGTACTGGTTCCGCAGCCGCGGCCTGCTGCACGGCCTGGCGACCGGCACCAACTGGGTCTTCCGCGACGAGTCGATGCACATGGACTTCGCGTTCTCGGTGGTCGACACCGTCCGCGAGGAGGAGCCCGACCTCTTCGACGACAAGATGGCCCGGCAGGTCACCGAGATGCTGGAGGAGGCCGTCGAGGCCGAGCTCCAGTTCGCCCGCGACCTGTGCGGCGAGGGCCTGCCCGGCATGAACACCGAGTCCATGCGCGAGTACCTGCAGGCCGTCGCCGACCAGCGCCTGGCCCGCCTCGGCCTCCCGGTCCGCTACGGCTCCACCAACCCGTTCGGCTTCATGGAGCTGCAGAACGTCCAGGAGCTGACCAACTTCTTCGAGCGCCGGGTCTCCGCCTACCAGGTCGCCGTCGAGGGCTCCGTCTCCTTCGACGACGACTTCTAGGCCGGCCCGCACGCCGCGGCGCAGCACGGAGGGCCGCACCCCGCGGGGTGCGGCCCTCCGCCGTCCGGTCAGTCGTTCGGGACGGTGGCGTACTTGGGGGTGCCGTCGGCCATCTGCCGCAGCGCGTCCTTGCGGTCCCGCTTGGAGAGCCGGTCGATGTACAGGTACCCGTACAGGTGGTCGGTCTCGTGCTGGAGGCAGCGGGCGAAGAAGCCGGTGCCCTCGACCCGGATCGGGTTGCCGTCCTTGTCCTGGCCGGTGACGGCCGCGTAGTCGGGCCGGGCCAGCTCCTGGTAGGCGGTGGGGACGGAGAGGCAGCCCTCCTGGCTGTCGTCCAGGACGCGCCGGCCGGCCGGCAGCTCCTCCAGCACCGGGTTGACCACGTGGCCGACGTGCCGGACGCCCTCGTCGTCGGGGCAGTCGTAGACGAACACCTTCAGGTCGACGCCGATCTGGTTGGCGGCCAGGCCGACGCCCTCCGCCGCGTACATCGACTGGAACATGTCGTCGATCAGCGCGGACAGCTCGGCGTCGAAGGCGGTGACGGTCTTCACCTCGCGGTGCAGCACCGGGTTGCCGACCACGGTGATCGGACGGGCGGTGCCGCGGCTCAGGTCCGGCTCCTCGCCGACCACCCGCTGGGCCCGGTTGTCCTCGTGCGCGTGGTCGTGGTCATGCGCGTGGTCGTGGTCGTGCTCGTGGTCGTGCTGCTCGGCCATCGCTCGGTTCCGCTTTCGTCCGCATCCGCCTGGTGTACCGGTCCAGGGTACGGGGCGCGGTCCGGCCGGGGTCAGCAGACCTCTTCGAGGTCCCGGTAGGCGCGGGTGGCCGGGGAGGCCGCGGCCCAGCGCTCCAGCAGGGCGCGGACCAGGCCGGCGGGCGCGGCGATCCCGCACTCGCGCTCGACCTGCCAGGGGCCGCCGGCCGAGCCCTGGCTGAGGTGGCTGAGGTGGCCGGGGTGCAGCGGGTCGCCGTCGTCGTGCGGGTCGTGGTGGGCGGTGCGGCCGTCGTCGATGGCCATCCGGGACTCCGAGCAGGTGCGGCACAGCAGCCGCACCGAGGACGTCCAGTCCTCGGCGGCGTACCCGGCGTCGGCGACGGTGCGTTCCAGCGCGTCCCGGTCGGCGGCGGTGGCGGCCTGCAGCAGCACCACCCAGGTCGGCACGGGGGACGGCGCCCACAGCTCGATCTCGTCGAAGACCGGGTAGGCGACGCCGTCGGCGACCCGCTCGCCGTGCGGGGCGCCGTCGTGCAGCACCACCTCGCCCCAGCGGCGGCCGGAGGACGGCAGCGGGATGGACAGCACCTCGATCCGGGCCGGGTCGAGCCGGCGGCCCCACACCACCTCGGACTCGCCGTCCGGGGACAGCCGCACCGGGGTGGTGCCCAGGTCCAGTTCGATCGGCCCGTCCAGGCCGGGCCCGCCGGGCAGCCGCAGCCCGTACGCCTGCCAGGCGCGGCGGGCCAGCGGCCAGTCCTGCAGGGCGGTGGCGGTGATGCCGAGGTTCCACCAGTCCGGGGCGCCGTGCTGGCGGTCGAGCAGGGCGACGGCGCGCAGGCCGGCCGAGCGGGCCTGCTCCCAGTCCCGGCGGAACTTGTGCAGCAGGGCCAGGTTGAACCAGGAGTCGGACAGCCACGGCTCCAGGTCCGCGGCCATCACCAGCAGGGCCCCGGCGTCCTCGTAGCGGCCGTCGCCGATCAGGGTGAACGCACGGTCGGTGGTCTGCCGCCAGGTCGCCGACGGACGGTGCCGTGCGCGGTGGAAGATCCTCACGTTGGTCCCTTGCCGTCGGTCGTCACCGGGTCGCCCCGCCTCCGGGTCTTCCCGCCACGACCGCATCCAACCACGCCCGCCCCCGGCCGCGCGCCCCGCGCGGCCATTCAGGCCGCCGGGCGGCAGCGCCCGTCCGGGCCCCGGGCGGCGCGGTGGCCGCGGCGGCCCAGCCGGGCCAGCGCGTCCAGCACCACCGGGTCGTAACCGCGCCCGGCGTCGAGGCGCAGGTGCTCCAGCGGGTCGAGCAGGCCCGCGCGCGGCCGGTCGGCGGCGGCGGTGCGCAGGTCGTCGTGGGCGTTGGCGACCCGGATGATCCGGGAGGCCAGCGGCAGGGTGGGGTCGTGCCGGCCGTCGGCGAGGCGGCACGGGTCGGCCAGCCGGGCGACCTGCTGCCACACCTGCCGGGGCACCCCGGTGCGCTGGATCACCTCGCTGCCGAGCCGGGCGATCCGCTGCTGCTCGCCGTCCGGCAGCAGCGCCGTGGCCCCGCCCGGGACGGGCTCGACCAGCGACAGCTGCCCGATGTCGTGCATCAGCGCGGCGTACTCCAGCAGCGCCAGCTCCCGGCTGCCGAGCCCGAGTTCACGCCCCAGCGCGCACGCCGTGTCGGCGACCCGGCGGGCGTGCCCCGGGGTGGTGTACCCGGCGATCTCGGTGGCCCGGGCCAGCGTCTCGATGGTCTGCCCGGTGGTGGCCCGGACCGCGGCGGCCCGCCGGAACGAGGCCTGGGCGAGCAGCAGCGGCAGGCAGAACACCGGCAGCGCCCACAGCCCGGCCTCCCCGGCGAGCAGGCTGAGCAGCAGCCCGGTGGCGACCTGCGCGGAGCCGATGCCGAGCAGCGCGTGCAGCTGGTCGTCCAGCGCGGCGGCGTACCGCAGGCCGGTGCGGGCGCCCTGCTGGGCGGCGGCCAGCACCGCGTCGCCCAGCGCGGCCAGCGCGGCCACGCCCGCCAGCAGCGCCCCGTACGCGGGCCCGGACATCCGGTCGGTGGTGCCGGAGCCGTACAGCGGCTGGAACAGCAGCGCGGCGAACGAGACGGTGACCAGCCGGCGGGCGGCGGCGTCCAGGCCGGAGAGCGGGGCGGGCGGCCGGTGCCGGGCGGCGGCCAGCAGGCGCTGCCCGGCGAACCGGACGCCCAGGCCCGTCAAGGTGCCGGCCGTGGTGACGACGGCGACCTGCAGCACCCCGTGCGCGGTGGGCAGCCCGTGCAGCGGCCCGAGCAGGGCGTACGCGAGCGCGACGGCGGTGGCGACGGGGGCGGGCTCGCGGTCGCCGGGCAGCGCGGGCCCGGCGCACTGGCCGAGCGCGACCAGCCCGGCGAAGGCCAGCGCCACGTTGCCCTGGGTGACGCCGTCGGTCAGGGCGTGCAGGACGGCGGCGGCGCCGAGCGCGACGGCCGCGACCAGCAGCAGGTCGGCCGGGACGGGGCGGCGGCGGGTGTTCACGCCGCTCCCCCGGTCGGCAGGCCGGTGCTGCCGGACTGCTGCGGCAGCCGGGCCGGCTCGGGCACGCCCAGCGGGATGTCCGGCACCTCGCCGTCCCAGCCGCCGGGCGGCGGCGGTTCGGGCTGCCAGCCGTGCTCGGCGACGGCCGCGACCAGCGCCGTGACCATCACCGGGTCGAACTGGCTGCCCGCGCAGCGCTCCAGTTCGGCGACCGCCTCGGGGACGGGTCGGCCGCGCCGGTAGGAGCGGGTGGAGGTCATCGAGTCGAAGGCGTCGGCGACCGAGATGATCCGGGCGAACTCGGGGATCCGCTCCCCCGCCAGCCCGTACGGGTAGCCGCGGCCGTCCATCCGCTCGTGGTGGTGCAGGATGCCCTCGCGGCCCTCGCCGAGGAAGTCCAGCTGCCGCACCAGCTCGTGCCCGAACACCGGGTGCACTTCCACCGCGCGCCGCTCGGCGTCGGTCAGCGGCCCGTTGCGGCGGAGCAGTTCGGTGGCCACGGCGAGCTTGCCGACGTCGTGCAGCGTCCCGGCGAAGTGCAGGGTGCGCACCCGGTCCTCGGCCAGCCCGAGCTGGCGGGCGATCAGCACCGAGGCCCGGCCGACGCGTTCGCTGTGGCCGCGGGTGTACGCGTCCTTGATCTCCACGGCCTGCACCAGCGCCTGCACGGTGGCCCGGTGCGCGACCCGCTCGCGGTGGCCCTGCGCGGACAGCCAGGCGGTGATGGTCAGCGGCAGCAGCCCGAGCACCGCGGCGAACGCCCCGTACGGGCCCTGCCACAGCACCGCGATCATCAGGCCCCCGGCGCCGTGCAGCAGCGCCGCGGGCGCGGCCCGGCGCAGGGCGCGCAGCGCGCCGGGGCCGGAGCGGGCGCAGGTCAGCCGGACCATGCCGGCCACCAGCACGCCGTTGACCAGGCAGAACGTCAGGATCGCGGCCAGCGCGCCGAGCGCGGCCCCGGGGAAGCGGGTGCCGAGCAGCAGTCGCACCCCGCCGAGCAGCCGGAACACCTCGGCGGCGGCCGCCGCGGCCAGCGCCAACTGGGCGCCGTTCCACGCCCGGCGCAGCCCGCGCGGGGGCACGGCGGGCCCGAGCAGCGCGCCCGGCAGGGCGACCAGGGCGGCGGCGGCGGGCGGCAGCATCAGCACGCCCGCGAACAGCACCGGGAAGAACCCGCTGCCGCGCGGGTCGGCGGGGGCCTCCTCGGCGGGGCGGCCGCGCAGCCGGCGCCAGACCCGCGCGCACGGGGTGCGGGCGCCCCGGGCCAGCGACTCCAGGCACATGTGCAGCAGGGCCAGCAGCCCGATCCTGGGCCAGTCCAGCTCCGGCCCGGCGACGGCCAGCGGCAGCAGCACCGCGGACGCGGCCGCCAGGACGGCGGCCAGGTAGCCCGCGGCCCGCCCCGGCAGGGCGGCGCGGTGCTCGCGTCCGCTGGAACTGGCGATCTCGGCCTCCCCCGCCCGTACCGGGCCCTCCGACGTGAGGACTCGTCAGAGGATAGGGCCCGCCCGGACGGACACGGCGCACGATCGCGCGTTGCCGCAGCCGGAGCAGCGACAGCTCACCCGATCGAGTGAGCGCTACTCGGCGGTCGCGACCGCCGAGCCGTGCCCGGCCGTTCCCTCGACCGACACTTCCACGCTCACCGAGGACACCTCGATCACCGAGGTGTCCACCTCCTCGCCGGAGCGCTGGGTGCGGATCGAGTCGATCCGGGCCAGCACCTTGGCCCGCAGGTCGGTCGGGGTGTCGTCGCACCCGCAGGAACGCTTGATCAGCGCCTTGATCGCCTGCTCCAGGCCGTACTTCTCCAAGCACGGCGAGCACTCGTCGAAGTGCACCCGCAGCTTGGCGCAGTCGCCTTCGGGCATCTCGTTGTCGAGGAATTCGTAGAGGTGGTCGAGCACCTCTCCGCACTCGGTCTCGTGCGGATCGCCGCAGCTCATGAGCCCGCGCCCTTCGCTTCCTGCCCTGCACCGGTACCGGCCGGGACCAGCCCCCGCTCGCGGGCGTAGTCCTCCAGCATGCCGCGCAACTGACGGCGACCACGGTGCAGTCGGGACATCACCGTACCGATGGGTGTACCCATGATGTCCGCGATCTCCTTGTACGCAAAGCCCTCGACGTCCGCGAGGTACACCGCGATCCGGAATTCCTCCGGGATCGCCTGCAGCGCGTCCTTCACGTCGCTGTCCGGCAGGTGGTCGAGCGCCTGCGCCTCGGCCGACCGCAGGCCGGTCGACATGTGCGACTCGGCGCGCGCCAGCTGCCAGTCCTCGATCTCCTCGGCCGCGGTGCGCTGGGGTTCGCGCTGCTTCTTGCGGTACGAGTTGATGAACGTGTTGGTGAGGATGCGGTACAGCCAGGCCTTGAGGTTGGTGCCCTCGCGGAACTGGTGGAACGACGCGTACGCCTTGGCGAACGCCTCCTGGAGCAGGTCCTCCGCGTCGGCCGGGTTGCGGGTCATCCGCAACGCCGCCGAGTACATCGGGTCCAGGTAGCCGAGCGCGTCGCGCTCGAAGCGCTCGCGCCTGGCTCCTTCGCTCTCGTTCTCGGACACCCGGAAGGTGTCCTCGCCGATCGCCTCGGCCAGTTCGTCGCCGGTGAGCTGTTCACCCTCCGGACGGCCCTGGTCGGCGCCAGCAGCGCCCGACACGGCCGCGTCATCGGTCCCGACGACCGGACCCACCTCCTCGGAAACCCGCACACGGCCCACCTCGGGCCGACCCGCAAGCGAGGATATCGGGCTGACCGGCTTCTCGCCCGCGACAACCCACTCCGACCAGTCCGGCAGGAGCGCGGACTGCGCTGCCCGCTCTTCCGGCCGCTCGCGGCACGCGATCGAACCCATGGGCGCTGCCTTTCCACCGGGGCATGTCCTGACGCCTCGTGCAACCCCGTCCGCCGCCCCGGCATTCCCCGCGCCGCGCCCTGAGGCGCAGCTCACCCTCCGGGTCGCGGGATCCAGTCGGCGACCGTTCCGGCGATCAGGTCCAGGGCGGCTTCCTGGGTCAGCGGGGCCCTCTTCGGGACCGCGAAGCCGTGCGAGGCGTGCGGGACCTCCACCAGGCGGTGGGTGGCCGGCAGGGCGGGGAACTCCGGCGGGGTGCCGAAGGTGTCCGCGCCGCCCTGGAGCACCAGCGTGGGCAGGCCGGTCTCCAGCAGTTCGCCGGTCCGGGCCCTTTCCGGCTTGCCCGGCGGGTGCAGCGGGAAGGCCAGCGCGAGGACGCCCGCCGCGCCGAGGGCGGCGGAGGTGCGGCAGGCGACCCGGGCTCCGGCGCTGCGGCCGCCCGCGTACACCGGCAGGCCCTCCTCGGCCGCGGCGGCGAACTGCGCGGGCCAGGACGCGTCGAGCGCGGCGGGGGCGGGGGCGAGCCGGCGGCCGGCCACCCGCCAGGGCTGCTCGGCGAGCACCACGGTGACGCCGCCGGCCGGCAGCGCGGCCGCGAGCGCCCGCAGGTCCCGCGCCTCGACGCCGCCGCCCGCGCCGTGGCCCAGGAGCAGGACGGCACGCGGCTCCGCGGCCCGGAACCAGTGGAGCCGGGCGTCCCCGGCGGGGGTGTCGACGGTCTGCTGCATGCTGCCGAGCGTATAGAGGCCCGGCGCCCGGGCGGCTCAGAACAGCGTGGTGCGGTCGTCCTCGGTGAGCGGCCTGGTCAGGCCGGGGTGGTTGTTGCGGATCTTCCCGACCTCGTCGGGGACGGCGTGGACGCGCAGGTCGCCGGGCGGGGGCGGGGTGAGGTCGGCGGTCCCGGCGTGCGGGTCGAGCCAGGCGTCCCAGCGGTCGGGGCCGAGGTAGAGCGGCATCCGCTCGTGGACGGGGGCGAGCAGCGGTTCGGCGGCGGTGGTGACGATGGTGCAGGTGACCAGCCAGGCGTCGGGGTGGCCGCCGGGGTGCTCGCGGTCGCGCCAGAACTCGTACAGCCCGGCCAGGGCGAGCGGGGCGCCGTCGGCGCGGTGCACGAAGTAGGGGCGGCGGGGCGGGCGGGAGAGGTCGTCGGTGGGGGCGGTCTGCCACTCGTAGTAGCCGTCGACGGGTATCAGGCAGCGCCGGGAGGCGTACGCCTGCCGGTAGGCGGGCTTCTCGTGGACGGTCTCCGCCCGGGCGTTGATCATCTTGACCGCGGTGTCGGGGCTGCTCGCCCAGCCGGGCACCAGGCCCCAGCGCAGGACGTGCAGTTGGCGCACGGGGCGGCGCTGTCCGCGCGGGACCCGGTCGAGGACCGCGTAGGTCCTGGCGGTGGGGGCGACGTTCCAGCTGGGGGCGATCGTCTCGGTCGGGTCCCACTGCCGGACGCCGAACAGGCGGACCAGCTCGGCGGGGTCGGTGGAGGAGGCGAAGCGTCCGCACATGGCTCCCAGCTTGCCAGAGCGGTGCGGGCCGGGCGGGCGGTCCGCAGAACCGACGGCTTCCGGCGGCCCGTCCTCCCGTGGGAGGCTGCCCGCCCGGGCAGGGGGGACGACGGTGATCGGAGGTCGGCGGCGATGGACTTCGCGCAACTGTGGGACCGGGTGACGGCCGTGCAGCCGGACCCGCCGCACTGGCTGGTGTGGGGCGCCGCGGCGGCGGCGCTGCCGGCGGTGGCGGTGCGCCCGGTGTGGGCGTGGACCCGCACGGTGGTGACGATCGCGCACGAGGGCGGCCACGGGCTGACCGCGCTGCTGACCCGCCGCCGGCTGTCCGGCATCCGGCTGCACTCGGACACCTCCGGGCTGACCGTCTCCTCCGGGAGGCCGACCGGCCCGGGCATGGTGCTGACCGCGGCGGCCGGGTACCCGGCGCCCTCACTGCTGGGCCTGGGCGGGGCGGCGCTGCTGGCGGCGGGGCGGATCACCGCGCTGCTGTGGATCGGGATCGCGCTGCTGGCCGCGATGCTGCTGACGCTGCGCAACCTGTTCGGCGTGGCCGCGGTGCTGGTGACCGGCGGGACGTTCGTCGCGGTGTCCTGGTACGGGACGGCCGAATGGCAGGGGGCGTTCGCCTACCTGGGGGTCTGGTTCCTGCTGCTGGCGGGGGTGCGCCCGATGCTGGAGCTGTGGGTGGCCCGGCGGCGCGGCGGCGCGCCCGGATCGGACGCGGACCAGCTGGCGCGGCTGACGGGCGTTCCGGGGGCGCTGTGGCTGGCGGTGTTCCTGGTGGTGGCGCTGGCCTGCCTGGGGCTCGGGGCGGCCTGGCTGCTGCCCCGGTAGCGGGGCGGTGCCTCATAGACTTGGCGCCATGACCGACTCCCTGTGGCCCGCTCCCGTCGCCACCGCCGCCGTGGACGCGACCGTGACCATCCCCGGCTCGAAGTCCGCGACCAACCGCGCGCTGGTGCTGGCCGCCCTCGCGGACGGCCCGGGCTGGGTGCGCCGCCCGCTGCGCAGCCGTGACTCGCAGCTGATGGCGGACGGCCTGCGGGCGCTGGGCGTGACGGTCGAGGAGACGGTGAACGCGGCGTCCGGGGGCACCGGCGGCGGCGAGGCGTGGCGGGTCATCCCGGCCGAGCGGCTGCTCGGCCCGGCACGGGTGGACGTGGGCAACGCCGGGACGGTGATGCGCTTCCTGCCGCCGCTGGCCACCCTGGCGGACGGCCCGGTGCACTTCGACGGGGACCCGCGCAGCCACGAGCGCCCGCAGCACGGCGTGATCGACGCGCTGCGCGCGCTGGGCGCGGTGATCGAGGACGGCGGCCGCGGCGGCTTCCCGCTGACCGTGCACGGCGCGGGCGGGCTGGACGGCGGGGCGGTGGAGGTGGACGCCTCGTCCTCCTCGCAGTTCGTCTCGGCGCTGCTGCTCTCCGGTGCCCGGTTCAACCACGGCGTGGAGGTCCGCAACACCGGCGGTCCGGTGCCCTCGCTGCCGCACATCCGGATGACGGTGGACATGGTCCGCAAGGCGGGCGGCCAGGTCGACGCGCCGGAGGACGGCGGCGAGAAGGACGTCTGGCGGGTCACCCCGGGCGCGCTGATCGGCCGCGACCTGGTGGTCGAGCCGGACCTGTCGAACGCGGCCCCGTTCTTCGCGGCGGCGCTGCTCACCGGCGGCCGGGTGACCGTCCGGGACTGGCCGGAGCACACCTACCAGCCGGGCGACCAGCTGCGCGAGATCTTCACCGCGATGGGCGGGTCCTGCGAGTTCGTCAACAAGCACAGCACCGACGAGGGGCTGCGGTTCACCGGCACCGGCAAGGTCCGCGGCATCGAGGCGGACCTGCACGACGTCGGCGAGCTGACCCCGGTGATCGCCGCGGTGGCGGCGCTGGCCGACTCCGAGTCCCACCTGTACGGCATCTCGCACCTGCGCCTGCACGAGACCGACCGGCTGGCCGCGCTGGCCAAGGAGATCAACGCCCTGGGCGGTGACGTCTCGGAGACCGAGGACGGCCTGCGGATCCGGCCCCGCCCGCTGCACGGCGGCGTCTTCCACACCTACGAGGACCACCGGCTGGCCACCGCCGCCGCCGTCCTGGGCCTGGTGGTCGACGGCGTGCTGGTGGAGGACGTGGCGACCACCGCCAAGACGCTGCCGGACTTCCCGCGGATGTGGGCCGACCTCCTCGGCCAGGGCTGACGGGGGAACACAGCATGCGCCGCTACGACAAGAACGCCGACGAGGACGACATCCGCAGCCGCCCGGGCCGCCGGGGCTCCCGCCCCCGCACCCGGATCCGGCCCAAGCACGAGGACGCCGCCGAGGCGATGATCCTCACCGTGGACCGGGGCCGGATGACCTGCCTGGTCGACGGCGGCACGAAGGACGAGCGCCAGGTCGTCGCCATGAAGTCCCGCGAACTGGGCCGCAAGGGCGTGGTCGTGGGCGACACCGTCAGCGTGGTCGGCGACCTGTCCGGCGAGCCGGACACGCTGGCCCGGATCGTCCGGGTCGAGGAGCGCAGCTCGGTGCTGCGCCGCACCGCGGACGACGACGACCCGTACGAGCGGATCGTGGTCGCCAACGCCCAACAGATGGCCATCGTCACCGCGCTGGCCAACCCGGAGCCCCGCCCCCGGCTGATCGACCGCTGCCTGGTGGCCGCGTACGACGCCGGGCTGGAGCCGCTGCTGGTGCTCACCAAGTCCGACCTGGCCTCCGCCGACGAGCTGCTGGAGTCGTACGCGCCGCTGGGCATCCGCTACGTGGTGACCCGGGCCGACGAGTTGGAGACGGCCGGCGCGGAGGCCGTCCGGGAGCACCTGCGCGGGCGCACCACGGTGTTCATCGGGCACTCCGGCGTCGGCAAGACCACCCTGGTCAACGCGCTCGTCCCGGAGCACCAGCGGTCCACCGGCCGGGTCAACGCGGTCACCGGCCGGGGCCGGCACACCACGGTCTCCGCGCTGGCCCTGCGGCTGCCCCCGCCGCCCGGTGCCAGGCCGGGCTCGAAGAAGGCGCTGGACCCGGGCTGGGTGATCGACACCCCGGGCTTCCGCTCCTTCGGCCTGTCCCACATCGACCCGTCCCGGGTCATCAACGCCTTCCCCGACCTGGAGCCGGGCACCGCGGACTGCCCGCGCGCCTGCTCGCACGACGAGCCGGACTGCGCGCTGGACGCCTGGGTCGCCGACGGACACGCGGACCCGGCCCGGCTGTACTCGCTGCGCCGGCTGCTGGCCACCCGCGAGGCGCCCGAGGTGGAGTGAGAATCAGCGCGATCACGAGTCGCTGGGGCCGATCCACTGGGTAACGATAGGAAGGTCACGCCGTCTTACCTGACAGGGAGTCAACCCGATGGCATGGGCCATGGTGATCCTCGCCGGTCTGCTGGAAACGGGATTCGCGGTCAACCTCAAACTCAGCCACGGCTTCACCAGGATCTGGCCCACCATCAGCTTCGCGCTCTTCGCACTGGGCTCCTTCGGGCTGCTCACCCTCTCCCTGAGGACGCTCCCGGTCGGCAGCGCCTACGCGGTGTGGACCGGCATCGGCGCGGCCGGCACCGCCGTGTACGGGATGGTCTTCCTCGGCGAGTCCTCCTCCACCCTGAAGCTGGTGTCCATCTCCCTGGTCATCGCCGGCGTGATCGGTCTGCAGCTCAGCGGCTCGGGACACTGAGTCCGCTAGGGTTTCGCGCATGGCCGATTACCACGACGACCTCCGACTCGCCCACGTCCTCGCCGACTCGGCCGACTCGATCACCATGGAGCGCTTCCGCGCGCTCGACCTGAAGATCGAGACCAAGCCGGACCTGACCCCGGTCAG
Organism: Kitasatospora phosalacinea; assembly: GCF_000716545.1. Classification (GTDB taxonomy): domain Bacteria; phylum Actinomycetota; class Actinomycetes; order Streptomycetales; family Streptomycetaceae; genus Kitasatospora; species Kitasatospora phosalacinea. The sequence continues at coordinate 104,198 of NZ_JNWZ01000002.1, read as the reverse complement.
TGACGCCGACAAGGCCGCCGAGGAGCTCGTCCGCTCCGTCCTGCAGCGGGCGCGCCCGCGGGACGCCGTGCTGGGCGAGGAGTACGGCCTGCACGGCTCCGGGCCGCGCCGCTGGGTGATCGACCCGATCGACGGCACCAAGAACTACGTCCGGGGCGTCCCGGTCTGGGCCACCCTGGTCGCCCTGCTGGAGGAGCAGCCCGACGGCGAGCACGTCCCGGTGGTGGGCATCGTCTCCGCCCCGGCGCTGGGCCGCCGCTGGTGGGCCGCGAAGGGCCTGGGCGCGTTCGCCGGGCGCAGCCTCGCCAAGGCCCAGCGGATCCACGTCTCCAAGGTCTCCCGCCTCGCCGACGCCTCGCTCTCCTTCTCCTCGCTCAGCGGCTGGGAGGAGCGCGCCCGCCTCGACGCCTTCCTCGACCTCACCCGGATCTGCTGGCGCACCCGGGCCTTCGGCGACTTCTGGTCCTACATGATGGTCGCCGAGGGCGCCGTCGACATCGCCGCCGAACCCGAGCTCTCCCTCTGGGACATGGCCGCGCCCTGCGTCATCGTCCAGGAGGCCGGCGGCCGCTTCACCGGCCTCGACGGCATCGACGGCCCCACCGGCGCGGACGCGGTCGCCACCAACGGCGTCCTGCACGAGGCGGTGCTGCGCTCGCTCAGCGTGTAGGACCCCTACGCCGAGAGCTCCGCGTTCAGCGCCCCCAGCAGCCGCCCCGCGCGTTCGGCGACCTCGGCCGGGCCGTACTCGGCGGCGCGCCTGCACCAGTTCTCGGCCTGGACGGCCTCGCCGCGCCGCAGGGCCAGCAGGGCCAGGCGCAGGGCGGCGCGGCCGTGGCCGGCGTCCGCGGCGCGGGTGTACCAGAGCATGGCCTCGGCCTCGCGGTCCTGGCGGGCCAGCAGCAGGCCGAGGTTGAACGCGGCGCTGCGGCTGCCGCCCTCCGCGGCGCGGCGGTACCAGCTCTCGGCGATCTGCGGGGCGCCGCGCTCGGCGGCGCGCACGCCCATCCGGACCTGGGCGCGGCGGTGGCCGGCGTCCGCGGCGGTGGCGTACCAGTGCTCGGCCTCGGTGTCGGCGTCGCCGCGGCGGTCGAGCAGCGAAGCGAGCCGGAAGGCGCCCTCCGCGGAGCCGCCGTCGGCGGCCTGCCGGTAGCGTTCCAGGGCGCCCGCCAGGTTGCCGCGCTGTTCCTGGGCGACGGCGAGCTGCAGGGCGGCCTCGCCGTGGCCCTCGGCGGCGGCGCGGGCGTACCACTCCTGGGCCTGCCCGGTCTCGCCGCGCCCGGCGTGCAGCACGCCGAGGTTGAAGGCGCCGTCGACCGAGCCGGCCTCGGCGGCCTTGGAGAACCAGGGCTCGGCCCCGGACTCGTCGCCGCGCTGGAGCAGCACGATGGCGAGCGCGTTGCAGGCTTCGCGGTGGCCGGCGTACGCGGCGCGGCGGTACCACTGCTCGGCCTGGGCCTCGCGGCCGGCACCGGCGCACAGCAGGCCGAGGTTGAAGGCGCCGTTGTGGTCGCCGGCGTCGAGCGCGGCGCGGTACCAGCGTTCGGCGACGGCGCTCTCGCCGCGGCCCGCGTGCAGGGCGCCGAGGGCGTTGGCGGCGGTGCCGTCGCCGGCTTCGGCGGCCTCCTGCCACCACTCGGCGGCGGCGGAGAGGTCTCCGGTGTCGCGGAGCAGGAAGCCGAGGGCGCAGGCGGCGCGGGCCTCGCCGTTCTGGGCGGACTGCCGGTACCAGCGGGCGGCCTCGTCGAGGTCGCCGCGGGCTTCGAGCAGGACGCCCAGGCGCAGGGCGGCGCGGGCGTGGCTGCGGGCGGCGGCGGTGCGGTACCAGGTCTCGGCGGTGTCCTTGTCGCCGGCGGCCTCGCGCATCCGGGCGAGCCGGTAGGCGGCCTCGCGGTGGCCGGAGTCGGCGGCGGCCTTGAACCAGCGTTCGGCGCGGACGTCGCGGCGGTGCTCCATCAGGTCGCCGAGGGCGTAGGCGCCGAGCGGGTGGCCCTGTTCGGCGGCGAAGTGCAGCCAGTACTCGGCGGCCTCCTCCTCGCCCTGGTCGCGCAGTTGCAGGCCGAGGGCGTGGGCGGCGGGGGCGGAGCCGGCCACGGCGGCCTGCCGCCACCACTGGGCGGCCTCGGTGCGGTGGCCCTGCTGGTGGAGCAGGACGCCGAGGTTGTTGGCGGCGGCGCGCAGCCCGGCGGCGGCGGCGGAGCGCAGGTACGGTTCGGCGTCGCGCAGGTCGCCGCGGCGCAGCAGCAGGGCGCCGAGCTGGCTGGCGGCGCCCGGGTCGCCGGCGTCGGCCGAGCCGCGGTGGCGGGCTTCGAGGGCGGCCTGTTCGCGGGCGGCGAGGGCGGTCTCGAAGCTGTCGTCGCCGTCACCGGTGTCCGGTTCGAGGTCGCGGGCGGAGGCGGCGGCGACCTGGTCGGCCGACAGGTGGACGAGCCGCTCCGGGCCGTAGCCGGTCACGTCGACGGCGCCGCCCGCGGTGGTGCGCTGGGCGGGCAGGCCCCCGCCGGTGGCGGGTTCGGTGGGCCGGGCGCCGGTTTCGGTGTCCGTGCTGGGGCCGGTGGCCAGTCGTTCTCCCGTCCCGTTGTTGCCGATGAGCTTCATGCCGACTCCCGCTCCCCCCGAGTGACGCGGCATTCGCCCCGGGCCGTCGGCCGGGGGCCAGTCCCCCAGGGGGCACGTCGGACCGGACGGCCCGTCAGCGGCACCGCCGCGTCCCCCTCGTGGTCCATCGTCGCATCACCCGCACACCGCGTACACCTGCTCCGTCCGTTTTGGCGGAGCGGGGCCGAAGCGCGGCGAGATCGCTTCGGCTCTTTGTCGATTTCCCGACACTTGAGCCCCACAAACCCCGGCCACGCATCGTACCGGAGTCGATCAACTCCGCGCGCCCGCAAGGGGGAAGGCCCGGAGGGGTCAACCCTCCGGGCCTTCCTGGAAAGGATGTTGACTCAGGATCAGCTGACGCTGAAGTCGTCGGCCTGGTAAGCGCCCTGGCCGTACCAACCGTGCACCCAGACGGTCACCGAGGTGACCGAGGCGCCGGTGGTGAACTTGGTGGACAACTGCGTCCACGCGCTCCCGCCGGGGGTCCAGGTCGAACTGTCCGCACCGGAGCCGGTGACGCCCAGGTAGGTGTAGTTGCCCTTGACCCAGGCGGACAGCGTGTAGGTGGTGTTCGGCTTGACCGTGATCACCTGCTGGCACTGCGCGGTGTCCCCGGCGCTGACGTTGCCCTGCAGGGCGTACGAGCCGGTGTGGCCGCCGCTGACCGCCGCGCCGCCGCTGCCCGCGCAGGTCCACGGGCTGAGCGCGCCGGACTCCAGGCCCGGGTTGGCGACGGTGCCGCCGCCGGGCGAGGTGGGCGAGGAGGAGGGGCTGGTCGACGGGCTGGTGGACGGGCTGGTGGACGGCGAGGTCGACGGCGAGGTCGACGGCGACGGGGAGGAGGACTTCGTCGGCGAGGCGCTGGCGCTCGGCGAGCCGGTCGGCGGGGCCGGGCAGGAGGCGGCCGAGCCGCCGGTGGCCGTCATCAGCGGGTTGAGCAGCGCCGCGTTCGGGTCGTCGTACAGCGAGAACACGAACGATCCGCCGAGTCCGTTGCAGTGCGCGTAGTCCATCTTGGCCTGGATGGACTTGGCGTTCTCACCGGACCAGAAGTTGTTGCCGTCGTAGAAGTACGCGGCCTGCGAGGCGGCGTCCCAGTACGTGTAGCCGGGGTTGTCCACCGTCCCGAGCAGTTCCTTGTACATCCGCACGCCGTTGACGTTGCCGGAGTTCGGCGCGCCCTGGGCCGGTCCGCCGGCGGGCTGGAACAGCCCGTGGTTGGCGCCGGCCGCCACGCCCGTCCAGCCGCGGTAGTACAGCGGGACGCCCATGTTCAGCTTGTTCGCCGGGAACCCGCCGGGGATGCCGTACGAGGAGTCGCCGACCGTGTACGCCTTGATCGCCTCGTCGATCGAGTACTTGGCGTTGCCCGGTGGCACGTTGTTCATCGGGTCGTTCGGGTTCTGGTAGACCGGCGTCTGGTGGTTGGTCGGGCCCTGGGCCTCCCAGCCGCCGTGCATGTCGTACGTCATCGGGTCCGCGAAGGTCAGGTACTGCCCGATCTTGTCGGTCTCGATGTACTGGATCTTGTCCTGGCCGGCCGGCAGCGCCGCGCTCAGCGCGTAGGTCCTGCCGTCCGCGCCGCCCTGGGTGTTGAGCTGGTTGCGGAACTCGGCGAGCAGGGCGGTGAAGTTCTGCTTGTCGTTCGGCGAGGCGTGGTTGCCGAGGTGGCCGCCGCCGCCCGGGTACTCCCAGTCGATGTCGAAGCCGTCGAAGATGCCCTTGCCGGTGCCGGGGCCGCCGTAGCCGCCCTGGGCGGGCAGGTTGCCCTTGATGAACATGTCGACGCAGGAGGAGACGAACTTCTTGCGCGCGGCGTCGCCGGCCGCCACGTCGGAGAAGTACTTGGAGTACGTCCAGCCGCCGATCGACATCAGGACCTTGAGCTTCGGGTACTTCGCCTTCAGCTCCTGGAGCTGGTGGAAGTTGCCGGCCAGCGGCTGGTTCCAGGTGTCGGTGGAGTTGTCGACGCTGTTGCCGTTGGCGAAGGTCTTGGCGTAGTCGGCGTAGTAGTCGCCCGCGCCGTCGCCGGCGTTCGGGTTGTTCTCGTCCTGGGAGGCCGCCGAGTTCGGCTCGAAGCAGGTCAGGTTGTTCGGGTCGATGTTGGCGAAGTCGTACAGCAGGTAGTCGAGCTTCCCGGCCATGCCGTTGGTGTCGACGTTCTTCAGGTAGAAGGCGTTCTGGTAGATCGACCACTGGTCGAAGTACGCGACCTTGATGCCGCCGCTGGTGGCGGGGGCCCCGGTGGTGTTGCCCGGTCCGGCGCTCGCGCTGGGGGCTCCCAGCAGCGACACCGCCCCGGCGAGCAGCGTGGCGGCCGCGGCCGTGACGGCCCAGGCCCTGCGGTTGTTCCGATGCATGCGGATGTGCCTCTCTCCTGTCACGTGGGGATGCAGGAACGCCGTCCGACACCCGGTCGGGGAGAGCGGCAGACGGAGCCAGAACGTGATCAACTCCCGTTACTGGCAAAGGACTTGCAGCGCATCAGGACGGGCGGTGGGGCCGCCCGCCATGGGCATGACTCAGGTTGGACTAGACCACATGACGTGTCAATCGACCGGACGCCCAAGGAATGGCAAAGGGAACGGCGAAGGCCCGGAGGCTGATGCCTCCGGGCCTTCGTTGCCACTGAGTAGCGGGGACAGGATTTGAACCTGCGACCTCTGGGTTATGAGCCCAGCGAGCTACCGAGCTGCTCCACCCCGCGTCGGTGAAACCACTGTATCACGATCACGGGGTGGACCAACAAACCGGTTCCCGCAGCTCAGCCGGTGGGCGAGGGCGAGGGCGATCCGCTCGGCTGGCCGCTCGGCTGGCTGCTGGGCGCGGGGGACGCCCCGCCGCCCTTCTGCTCGGCGGCCACCGCGTCGGCGATCGCCTTCTTCAGCGCCTCCTGGGCCTTGCCGTACGCCGCCCAGTCGCCGTTCTTCATCGCCGTCTGGCCCTCGTCGAACGCCTTCTGGGCGTCCGCGAGCGCCTTCTGCACGTCCGGGTTCTCCGTGCCGGGCGTCGTCGGACCCGTCGGGGTGCCCGGGTTGTCCGGCTGGGCCGGGGCGGTGGGCGTGGTGGCGCCGGCCGCCGCGCCGCCGAGCACCTTGGTCAGCACCTCGCTCAGGCTGTCCCCGATCGCCACGTTGCCGGTGCCGTACACGGCCAGCACCTTCTTCAGCGCCGGCACCTTGGCGCCGCGGGCCACCAGGTACACCGGCTCCACGTTGAGGATGCCGCCGCCGACCGGCAGGGTCAGCAGGTTGCCGTACACCAGGCCGGACTCGTTGTTGTTGCTCAGCAGGGTCAGCTGGTGGGCGACCTCGGAGTCGGAGTTGAACTTCGCCTGGGTCAGCTCCGGGCCGAGCGCGCCCGAACCGGACGGCAGCCGCAGGATCCGCAGCTTGCCGTAGTCCTCGCCCGGGTCGGCGTCCACCGTCATGAACGCGGCCAGGTTCTTGCGCCCCGAGGGCACGAAGGAGGTGGTCAGCGAGAAGCTGGCCGCCTTCGCGTCCGGCGTCCGCACCGTCAGGTAGTACGGCGGCTGGACCTCCTGGGTGTTGACCGTCGGGTCGAGCGGCACGTCCCAGATGTCGGTGCCGCTGAAGAACGCGGTGGCGTCGGTGATGTGGTACTGCCCGAGCAGGTCGCGCTGGACCTTGAAGAGGTCCTGCGGGTAGCGCAGGTGCGGCAGCAGGGTCGACGGGATGTCCGCCTTCGCCTTCACCGTGCCGGGGAACGCCTTCATCCAGGTCTTCAGCACCGGGTCGGCCTCGTCCCACTGGTAGAGCGTCACCTCGCCGGTGTACGCGTCCACGGTGGCCTTCACCGAGTTGCGGATGTAGTTGACCTGGTTGGCGGCGGTCAGGGTGCGCCCGCGCTGGTCGGTCATCGAGTCCTTGGTGGCGTCACCGAAGGTGGTCTTCGAGGAGAACGGGTAGCCGTCCGAGGTGGTGTAGCCGTCCAGCACCCACACCAGCCGCCCGCCCTGCACCACCGGGTACGGGTCGGCGTCGATCGACAGCCACGGCGCGACCTTCTCGACCCGCTCCTTGGGGGTGCGGTCGTACAGGATCCTCGCGCCGTCCTTGATCGCCCCCGAGTAGAAGATCTGCGGCTCGGCGAACTTCACCGCGTACGCGGCCCTGGTCAGCGGGTTGTCCAGCGAGACGCCGCTGCCGCCGTCGTACTTCCAGGTCTGGTCGGGCTGGCCGTCCCGGGTGTAGTCGATCTCGTCCATGCCGGGGCCGACGATCGAGTACATCGTGGACTTCTCGCCGTAGTACACCCGCTGCTGGTACTCGCCCAGGTCACCGGTGGTCGGCAGCGAGTGCTCGGTGTAGACCGGGTTGCCGTTGGCGTCGACCTGGTTGCCCTTGGCGGACACCACGCCGTACCCGTGGGTGTACTTGAAGTGGTCGTTGATGAAGTTGCGCTGCTGCACGCCCGACATGTCCAGCTCGCGCACGCCCAGCACGGTGTCCTGGTCGCCGTAGCGGTCCACGTCCAGGGTCTTCGGAAAGGCGTAGTAGTTGCGCAGCGCCTGGTTCTGCTGGAACGTCGGCGAGACCACGTTCGGGTCCAGCAGCCGGATGTCGGTGACAGTCTGCGCGTCCGGCTTGAGCCGGTCGGCGTCGGTGGAGTCGTCCGGCTCGTACTGCTGCACGGCCGTGTCCGCGATGCCGTACGCCTGCCGGGTCGCGTCGATGTTCTTCTGGATGTACGCGGTCTCCTTGGCCTGCTCGTTCGGCTTGACCTGGAACTGCTGCACCAGCGCCGGGTAGAGGCCGCCGACCAGCAGCGCCGACAGCGCCATCAGGCCGAAGCCGATCAGCGCCGGCGCCCAGGTCCGCCGGATCGGGGTCAGGAAGAACAGCAGCGCGCAGATGATCGCCACGAAGAACAGGATCGTCTTGGCCGGCAGGAACGCGTTCGCGTCCACGTAGCGCAGGCCGGTCCAGCCGTCGACCTTCTTGTACGACCCGCTCTTCACCGCCAGCGCGTACCGGTCCAGCCAGTACGCCACCGCCTTCAGCAGCACGAACACGCCCAGCAGCACGGCCAGGTGGCCCTGCGCCCCGGCGCTCGCCCGCCGCCCGGGCCCCTGCAGCCGCAGGCCCCCGTACAGGTAGTGCACGGCAGCCGAGGCCAGCAGCGAGACGAGCACCGCGCTGAACGCGAAGCCCAGCACGAACTGGTACCAGGGCAGGTCGAACGCGTAGTAGGAGACGTCCTTGTGGAACTGGCTGTCCTTCACCCCGAACGGGGTGCCGTTGAGCCAGAGCATCCACGTCCGCCACTGCGCGCCCGCGGCCGCGCCGGCCGCCAGGCCGACCAGCAGCGACAGGCCGACCAGCAGCCACCTGCGGTACGGCGCGACGCCCATCCGGTAGCGGTCCAGGCTCTGCTGCTCCACCGACATCGCGGCCAGCGGCGGCCGCAGCCGGTACGCCAGCCACAGGTTGGCCCCGACCACCAGCGCCATCAGCAGCCCGAACACCGCGAACAGGCCGATCTTGGCGCCCAGTTGGGTGGTGAACACCGAGCCGTAGTGCATCGAGTCGAACCACAGCCAGTCGGTCCACAGCCCCGCGAACAGCGCGAACAGCACGAACAGTGCGGCCAGCACGCCCGCCGTCAGCAGCAGCACCTTCGCCCGGCGCGACGGCGGGCCGACTCTCGCTCGGGAACCCGGACCTGAGCGGTCCGGCATCTGGAAGGTCAAGGCGCCACCTCAGCTGTCGTCGTTGCGAGTAGGTGCTGCCGCGCCGACGGCGGACAGCAATCTCCCATGCAACTTAATCAGTCTTTACCTGAGTTCCCGGAGACTGCGTCGGAGTTGGAGACGGCCCCCCGGGACGTGTGAGGATGACCCCATGTCCGACTCCCCTGACCTGACCGCCGGCGCCGCCGGCCTCCCCGCGGCCACCCCCCTCACCCGGGCCGCCCTGGAGATCGACGAGCACGCCGCGACCCTCGGCTGGGACCTCCCGGCCCGACTGTTCGCCCTGGTCGACAACGCACAGATGCGCAAGGCCAACCCGCGGCTCGCCTCGCAGCTCGGCCTGGACGACAACCCGACCGGTCTCACCCCGGTCGAGCAGGAGGAGATCCCCCCGGGCACCGAGCTCGACCGCTTCCTCGGCACCATCGCCTGGCCGGACGGCGTGGTCGGCTGCGCCCTGGTGGTCGAGCGGCTGATGCTCCCGCCCGTCGCGGAGGCCTCCCGGCCGAAGAACGCCACCGAGAAGGAGATCAACGACTGGGTGGCGACCCACCCGCAGCGCCAGGAGGTCCGGATCACCGCGGCCGTGCTGCGCGACGGCTCCAAGGAGGTCGCGCTGCGCCTGCGCGAGAAGGACGTCGCCCGCGAGGTCCTCACCGGCCCCGAGCTCGTCCCCAACCTGACGGACGCCCTGCTCGCGACCTTCTCCTGAACTCCCGGGGGCCGGCCGGGGCCGGGGAACCGCCCGGCCCGGCTACTTGCAGCTCGGCAGGGCCGCCTTGTCGCCGCTGCGGATGCCGTCCAGCGCCTTCATCGCCCCGTCCAGGTTCTCGACCTTGACCAGGGTGAGGCCGGACGGGGTGCCCTTGACTGCCTCGGCGCAGTTGTCCGCGGGAGTGAAGAAGTACTCGGCGCCCTTGTCGCGGGCGGCGATCAGCTTCATCTGGATGCCGCCGATCGGGCCGACCGCGCCGTCGTCGTCGATGGTGCCGGTGCCGGCCACGAACTTGCCGCCGGTGAGGTCGGTGGGGGTGAGCTTGTCGACGATGCCGAGGGCGAACATCAGGCCGGCGCTGGGGCCGCCGACGTCCTGCAGGCCGATGTCGATCTTGAACGGGTAGACGTGGTCGACGCTGGGCGTGATGCCCACCACGGCCCGCTCGGGGCCGTCGTCGTCGGACTTGGCGGTGACCACGGACACCTGGACCTCGTTCGCCGGGTCCGGCGTCGCACTGGACTTGGCCTGCGGGACGACGGTGAACACCACGCTCTCGCCCGGCTTGTGCTTGGTCACCTGCTCGGCGACCTGGAGCCGGTCGCCGATGGCGACGCCGTCCACCGCGACGATCTGGTCGCCGGCGTGCAGCCTGCCCTCGGAGGGCCCGCCGGCGGCCACCGCGGCGACGACGACCTCGGTGCCGACCGGGATGTCCAGCTGCTTGAGGGCCGCGGTCTTGGCGCTGTCCTCGGAGGAGGCGAACTGCTCGGCGTTCTCCTGCTGGGCCTCCTGGTCGGTCTGGCCCTGCGGGTAGACGTTGTCGTGCGGGACGACCAGCACGTCGTCCCGGACCCAGCCGACGATCGCCGAGACCAGGCTGGGCTGGTAGTTCGCCCCGGTGACCTGGACCGTGGTCATGTTGAGGTGGCCGCTGGTCGGGTAGGTCTCGTGGCCGGTGATGGTGATCACCGGGGTGCCCGTCTTCTCCTGCACGCCGAGGGTGTTGTACGTCGGCCCCGGGCTCATCTCGGTGAACGGCACCTTGAACAGGACCGAAGCGCAGAGCAGGCCTATCAGCAGCAGGGTGGCGGCGAGCATCGTCGCCGATCGGCGTGGCATGGCACGACAGTACGGGAAGTGCGGGGCCCGATGTAGCTCCGGTCCGGGCCCCGCACCGCCGATCGGGGCGGGGGCCGTCAGTCCCGGGCGCCGGTACTGCGCTCCATCGCGGCGCGGAACCGTTCGTGCTCGGCGAGCGAGCTCGGATCGGTCATCGCACGGGGCGGACGGGCCGCCCAGGTGGCCCACACCGTGGCCAGCACACCGGCCACCACGGGAATACTCAACCAGGCGAGCACAGCCATTTTCGAACTCCCCACAGGCTCGTCGTGCGTATCAGCAGATTAGCCGCCTGCCAGGGGAACGGCGCGGGCGGCATCCGGGTTACGGGCCGGGGCCCGGTCTCCACCGCCGGGGGTACCGCCGAACGGGAACGGACCCCGTCCGGGGGCGGTTCCGCAGCCGGTACCGGGGGCTCAGCAGGACCCCGCGCCGACCCACTCCTCCTCGCCGTCGGCGAAGACCTGGTGCTTCCAGATCGGCACCTCGTGCTTGAGGTCGTCGATCAGCCGCCGGGAGGCCGCGAACGCCTCGCCGCGGTGCGGGCAGGACACCGCGACGATCACCGCGACGTCGCCGATCTCCAGCCGGCCGGTGCGGTGCACCGCGGCCAGCGCCCGGACCGGGAAGTCCGCGCAGACCTTCTCGGCGATCCGGCGCAGCTCGCGCGGCGCGGTCGGGTGCGCGCTGTACTCCAGCGCGGCGACCGGCTTGCCGCCGTCGTGGTCGCGCACCGTGCCGACGAACAGGGTGGTGCCGCCGGCCGCGTCGTCGCCGACCGCGGCGTGGACCTCGTCCAGCGAGAGCGGGGTCTCGCGGACGGCGAGCAGGCGGATCGGGTCGTGGTTCTCGGACATGGCCACCATCATTCCGCATCCCCGCGGACGGACCGCAAGGACTTTCGTATCACGATGAGGTAATTCCGCGATGCGAAAGTCGGGCGGTCAGATCCGGCGGTGCTTGCGGGCCCGGCGCACCAGCGCGGCGGTGCCGATCAGCGCGACCGTCGCCCCGGCCGCGCCCAGGCTGGTGGCGGCCTCCTTGCCGCCGAGCCGGCGGCCGGCCACCGCGTGCTTGCCCGACACCTGGGCGAGCAGCTCGGCCAGCACCTCCTCGTTGGTGTGCCGCGGCCGCCAGCCCGCCTCGTGCAGCCGGCTGCCGGACACCACCCACGGGTACATCGTGTAGGCCAGGTCCCCGGCCGGGGCCGGGGTCAGGCCGAGCCGGTGCAGCCGGGCCGCGGTGCCCAGGGCCAGCGAGGCGGGCAGTTCCATCCGGCGGATCCCGGACAGCTCCTCCACGTCCTCCTGCTCCAGCCAGCCGTCGCAGCCGACCGTCACCTCGCCCTCCACCAGGCCCAGCGCCGCGTACTCCAGCGCCGAGGCCAGGTCGTCCAGGTGGCAGAACTGCCAGCACGGGCGGGAGCCCGCCACCACCAGCAGCCGCGGCGCCTCGAAGTGCCTGGTCAGCACGGTGTCGATGCCGGGCCCCACCACCACGGCCGGTCGCAGCACGGTGATCTGCAGCCCGGGGTGGGCGCGCGGGGCGCGCCGGGCGAGGCGCTCGATCTCCAGCAGGTCGCCGACCAGCGAGGCCTCCTCGGTGGCCCGCAGCTCGGAGTCCTCGGCCAGCGGGACGTCATTGTCGGGCAGCGCGCCGTAGACCATCGCGGAGGAGCACAGCACCACCCGGTGCACCCCGGCGGCCGCGGCGGCGGTCACCACCGTCTGCGCGCCGCGCACGTTGTACGCGCTGCGGGTGCGCGGGTCGGACTCCATGCCGAGGTCCATCGCCAGGTGGACCACCACGTCGACGCCGACCAGCCGCTCGGCCACCGCCGGGTCGCGCACGTCCAGCACCCGCCACTGCACGCCCGGGACGTCGCCGCGCCGCTCGTCCACCGCCAGCACCCGGCGCACGTGCGGGGAGTCGACCAGCCGACGCGCGACACGCTCACCGAGCACGCCCGCCGCGCCGGTGACCGCCACGGTCAGCGGCTTGCCGCCGTAGGCTGGAACCGGCGAAACGGCGTCGGTCGGCACGCCCTCGCCCTCGGTCAGCCCAGAGCGAACGTCCGAAGGCGGGGAACTCACCGGCCATCCTCCACGGTTAGCTTAAGTGCGGACGTACGAGTGTCACGCACTTGACCATCCTGCCCGAGGCTCGGCCCCGGCGGTGCACCCGGCGCGGTCGCCGCGAGACCATTGAAACCGCTCGGAGCCCCCGGGCGGCAGACTTTCCCGCCACACCACCCGCGTGACGGCCGATCAGATCGAGGACCCCCGTGAGCGACCTCCCCTTCGGATTCGGCGTTCCCCCCGAGGAGCCCGAGGACGGCGAGAACAAGGGCAAGAAGGACGGCGAGCAGGGCGACTCGACCCCGCAGTCGCCGTTCGGCTTCGGCACCGGAAACCCCTTCGGGGCGCTCTTCGGCATGGGCGGCCCCGGCGGCGGGCAGGGCGGGGACAACCCGTTCGCCGCGATGATGGGCGGCTTCAACCCCAACGACCTCGGCGCGGCGTTCCAGCAGCTCGGACAGATGCTCTCGTTCGAGGGCGGCCCGGTGAACTGGGACCTGGCCAAGAACATCGCCCGGCAGACCGTGGTCGCCGAGCAGCCCGAGGGGAAGACCAAGGACCGCTCGGTCGGCGCGGCCGAGCGCACCGCCGTCACCGAGGCCGTCCGGCTGGCCGACCTGTGGCTGGACTCCGCCACCGAGTTCCCGTCCACCTCCTCCGCGGCGGTGGCCTGGAGCCGCGCCGAGTGGATCGAGGCCACCCTGCCGGTCTGGAAGGACCTGGTCGACCCGCTCGCCGAGCGGGTCGGCAACGCCATGGGCGGCGTGCTGCCCGAGGAGATGCAGGCGATGGCCGGGCCGCTGATGGGCATGATGCGCTCGATGGGCGGCGCCATGTTCGGCACCCAGATCGGGCAGGCGCTCGGCGCGCTGGCCGCCGAGGTGCTCGGCTCCACCGACGTCGGCCTGCCGCTCGCCCCCGCCGGGAAGGCCGCGCTGCTGCCGCAGAACATCGCCGAGTTCGGCGAGGGCCTGAACGTGCCCGCCGAGGAGGTCCGGCTCTACCTGGCCCTGCGCGAGGCCGCCCACCAGCGCCTGTTCGCGCACGTGCCGTGGCTGCGGGCGCACCTGTTCGGCGCGGTCGAGGCGTACGCGCGCGGCATCAAGGTCGACACCTCGCGGATGGAGGAACTGGTCGGCCAGCTCGACCCGGCCAACCCCGAGGCCCTGCAGGAGGCGCTGGCCGGCGGCCTGCTGCAGCCCGAGGACACCCCCGAGCAGAAGGCCGCGCTGGCCCGGCTGGAGACCGCGCTCGCCCTGGTCGAGGGCTGGGTCGACGCCGTGGTGCACACCGCCGCCGCGCCGCACCTGCCGCACGCCGCCGCGCTGCGCGAGACGCTCCGCCGCCGCCGCGCCTCCGGCGGCCCCGCCGAGCAGACCTTCGCCACCCTGGTCGGCCTCGAACTGCGCCCGCGCCGCCTGCGCGACGCCTCCCGGCTGTGGGCCTCGCTCGCCGACGCCCGCGGCGTCGAGGGCCGGGACGCGCTGTGGAGCCACCCCGACATGCTGCCCACCGCCGCCGACCTGGACGACCCGGACGGCTTCGTGCACCGGGACACCGCGGCGGTGGCCGAGGGCGGCTTCGACTTCGACGCGCTCGACAAGCTGCTGGGCGAGGCGGCCGGCGGCGGCGGGGGCGGGACGGCCGGGGGCGCCGGCGGCGCGAAGGCGGACCTGAGCAAGGACGGCGGCGCTTCTCCGGAGGCCGCCGAGTCGTCCGACGCGCCCGAGTCGTCCGACGCGCCCGACGCGTCTGGTTCGCCCGACGGGTCCGGCGCCGAGTCCGAGTCCGGGTCCGAGGAGGACGGCAAGGGCGGCGACGGCAAGGGCGGCGAGCAGGGGCCCGAGCAGGGGCCGGAGGGCACCGCCAAGTGACCTCGCTGCACGCGGACGCCGTCCGCGCCCTGACCGACTGGGCGCCCGACGGGGACGGCCAGCACGAGCTGCGCCGCGACTACCTGGCCCACCTCGCCGAACGTCCCGACGGCATGTGGCGGGCCTGCCTGCCCGGGCACATCACCGCCAGCGCGCTGGTGGTCGACCCGGCGGGCGGGCGGGTGCTGCTCACCCTGCACCCGAAGGTCGGGCGGTGGCTGCAGATGGGCGGCCACTGCGAGCCCGGCGACGAGACGCTCGCCTCGGCGGCGCTGCGCGAGGCGGTCGAGGAATCCGGCATCGCGGACCTGGCGCTGCTCGCCGTCGACGGCCGCACCGCGCCCGTGAAGCTGGACCGGCACCAGGTGCGCTGCGCCGGCAAGGACCGGCCGGAGAACACCCACCTGGACGTGCAGTACGTGGCGCTGGCCCCGGCCGGCGCGCGCGAGCTGATCAGCGAGGAGTCGCTGGACCTGCGCTGGTTCGACTGGGACGGGTTGCCGGCCGACACCGACCGCTCGGTGCGCGACCTGGTGGCGCGGGCCCGCACGCTGGTCTGACCGTTCCGCCGCCGGGCCCCGGTCGTCCCCCTGCGGGGAGCGGCCGGGGTCCGGTGCGTTCCCCGGGCGTTCCCGGGCGTTCCGGCCGGGTCGCGTCAGGTGAGGCGGGCGGGCGGGATGTGCGGGAGCCGGGCGGCGGAGGCGACGCCCTCCAGGTAGCCGCGGGCCCGCTCGGTGCGCGGGTAGGCCTCCAGCAGGGCCCAGAACCGGGGGCCGTGGTCGGGGACGAGCAGGTGCGCGAGCTCGTGCAGCAGGACGTAGTCGACCACGTACTCGGGCATGCCCTGCAGGCGGTGGGAGAGCCGGATGGTGCGCTCGCTGGGGGTGCAGGAGCCCCAGCGGGAGTTCTGGTTGGTCACCCAGCGGACCTGCTCGGGGACGGCGCGGCCGTCCAGGTAGAGCAGCGAGAGCTCGCGGGCGCGGGACTGCAGCGCCTCGTCGCCGAGCATCCGGCGGCTCTCCTGCGCGGCCAGCTTGTCGAGCATCTGCGCCACCCAGCGCTGCTCCTCGGCGTGCGACATCCGGGCCGGGATCAGCACCACGGTGCGGTCGCCCTCGCGGTAGGCGGAGACGGTGCGGCTGCGGCGGGCGCTGCGGCGCACCTCGACCTTGCTGCGGTCGATGCCCGCCCGGTCGGCGCCGACGCGGTCGGACGCGCGGTTCGGGTCGGGGGTGCGGCGCGGGTCGGGCGCGTGCTCGCGGTCGGATGTGTACTCACGGCCGGCTCCGGCGCTGGCGTGCGCACCCGGCGCCGCGACCGCCGGTCCGGAGGCTGCCCGGGCACGCCGACGCGACGCCGACCGGAGGGAGTCCCGTTCGGCTGCCATGGCACAGGACGTTACCCCGTCCCCGTGACAGAAGTCCGGCACCGTGGCCGCGCGGCACCGGGGACCACCCGGGCGCGTTGTCCACAGGCTGTGCACAGTGATGAGCAGATCGTCCTACCGGGGCTGTGGACAACGGATTTCCGCCCGCCGGGAGGGGCGGGCAAGCTGCGGTCACCAGCGATCCCGACGCCGGGATCCCGACCGTGGGAGGTACCCGCATGCGCCCAGTGATCAAGCCCGCCCTGTCCCGGCTCTGGCGGGAGAAGCAGACCCTGCAGTTCGGCACCGTGCGACGGCACGCCCGGGTGATCGAGGGCGTCGACCGCAGGCTGGCCGGCTTCCTGGAGCTGGTCGACGGCAGTCGGGACGGCCCCGCGGTGATCGCCGCCGGGCAGAAGCTCGGGCTGAGCGCCGAGTACTGCCGGGCGGTGCTCGACTCGCTCGGCAGCAGCGAACTGCTGGACGACGCCCAGGCCCTGCGGGACGTACTGGAGCTGTACCCGCCCGCCCGGCGCGAGTTGCTGGGCCCCGACCTGGCCTCGCTCTCCCTGGTGCACCCGGCGCCGGGCGAGGCGGCGGCCGTGCTGCGGGGGCGGGCTGGGGCCCGGGTCGAGGTGCGCGGGGCCGGGCGGATCGGGGCCGCCGTCGGGGCCGCGCTGGCGGCCGGCGGGATCGGCGAGGTCGCGGTGCTGGACCGCGGCCGGGTCACCGCCCGGGACTGCGCGCCCGGCGGCCTGCCACCGGGCGACATCGGGCGGCTGCGCACCACCGCCGCCCGCGAGCTGGTCCACCGCGCCGCCGGCGCCCCGGTCGGCGAGCGCTACCGGCGCCCGCCCGCCGCTCCCCCACCGCCCACCCTGGTGGTGCTCGCCCCGAGGGACGGCTCCGCCGCGTACACCGGGGCCGCCGTCGACGCCCAGGAGCTGATGCGGGCCGGCATCCCGCACCTGTACACCGGGGTGCTCGAACACCTCGGCGTGGTCGGCCCGTTGGTCGTCCCCGGCGCGTCCGCCTGCGGCAGCTGCGCGACGCTGGCCCGGCGGGACGAGGACGAGGCCTGGCCGCGGCTGCTGGCCCAGCTGATCGACGGGGGCCCGGGCCGGGCCCGCCAGCCGGCCTGCGACGGCGCGGTGGCCGCCGCCGTCGCGGGGCTCGCCGCGCTGCACGTCCAGCTGTACCTGGACGGGTCACCGCCGCCGAGCGTGGACGGCTGGTGCGAGCTGTCCGCCGCCGACGGCATGGTGCG
Organism: Kitasatospora phosalacinea; assembly: GCF_000716545.1. Classification (GTDB taxonomy): domain Bacteria; phylum Actinomycetota; class Actinomycetes; order Streptomycetales; family Streptomycetaceae; genus Kitasatospora; species Kitasatospora phosalacinea. Next base: position 87,462 of record NZ_JNWZ01000002.1, on the reverse strand, counting down.
GCGGCTGCGGCTGCGCAGCCACCCGGACTGCGGTTGCCTGTGGCAGTCCTCCGCACCGGGACGAGCGGGCACAATGGCCTAGGGCGGGTCTGACGGTTCCCGCCGCGCCGCTGATGCGACGCGGATCGTCAGACGAACCCCAGGACGCGCCCGGGGCCCGTCCGGCAGCCCCCGCCCGCCCCCGCCCAGCCACCCGCCCGGTGCACCGCCTCCGGGTCGGCGGCCGGCGGGCGCCGACGGGGCGGGCCGGGCTGGTGCCGGGGGCACCGCTGCACCGACCGCCGGCGGGGCGCCGGTCGGTCCGGAGGATCAGGAGGTCCGGTGAGCGATCTACCGCGCAAGGCAGGAACCGGCACGGCTCGGCCGGTCGCCCACCCGCGAGCCGGGGCGGCCCCGGCCGGCACCGGCCGCGCCGTCCGGACGGGGGCGGCCGATGTCTGAGATGCCACGCAAGGCGGTCTCCCGGACGGCCCGGCTGGCGGCCCTGCCGCTGAGCTTCGCCGGGCGGGCCACCCTCGGCCTGGGCAAGCGCCTGGGCGGGCGGCCGGCCGAGGAGGTCGCGGCCGAACTGCAGGCCCAGACCGCGGAGCAGCTCTTCGCGACGCTCGGCAAGCTGAAGGGGGGTGCGATGAAGTTCGGGCAGGCCATGTCGGTCTTCGAGTCCGCCCTCCCGGAGGACGTCGCGGGCCCCTACCGGGCCGCGCTCACCAAGCTCCAGGAGTCCGCCCCGGCGATGCCGACCCGCACCGTGCACTCGGTGCTCGCCAGCGACCTCGGCCCGGACTGGGCCGACCGCTTCCGCTCCTTCTCCGACCAGCCGTCCGCCGCCGCCTCGATCGGCCAGGTGCACCGCGCCGTCTGGCAGGACGGGCGGGACGTCGCGGTCAAGATCCAGTACCCGGGCGCGGGCGACGCCCTGCTCAGCGACCTCGGGCAGCTCTCCCGGCTGGCCCGGGTGCTGGGCCCGCTGATCCCGGGGGTGGACATCAAGCCGCTGATCGCCGAGCTGCGCGAGCGGGTCACCGAAGAGCTGGACTACCGGCTGGAGGCGGAGTCCCAGCAGCTGCACGCCGAGGAGTTCACGGGGGACGCCGACATCCTGGTGCCCCGGGTGGTCGCCCAGTCCGGGCGGGTGCTGGTCACCGAGTGGCTGGGGGGCAAGCCGCTCTCCCAGGTCATCTCGGACGGCACCCGCGCCGAGCGCGACCGGGCCGGGCAGCTGCTGGCCCGCTTCCTGTTCGCCGGCCCCGCCCGCACCGGCCTGCTGCACGCCGACCCGCACCCCGGCAACTTCCGGCTGGTCAAGACCGGCCGCGCCGCGGCGAGCTGGAAGCTGGGCGTGCTCGACTTCGGCACCGTCGACCGCCTCCCCGGCGGTCTGCCCCGGCCGATCGGCACCTCGCTGCGCCTGGCCCTGGCCGGGGACGCGGCGGCGGTGTACGACCTGCTCCGGCAGGAGAACTTCGTCCGCTCGGGCATCACCCTCGACCCGGACGCGGTGCTCGACTACCTGCTGCCGATCATCGAGCCCACCCGCGCCGAGCAGTTCACCTTCAGCCGGGAGTGGATGCGCACCCAGGCCGCCCGGATCGCCGACCCGCGCTCCCCCGCGTACAACCTCGGCAAGCGGCTCAACCTGCCGCCCTCCTACCTGCTGATCCACCGGGTCACCCTCTCCACCATCGGCGTCCTGTGCCAGCTCGGCGCCACCGTCCGCCTGCACGAGGAACTGCTCCGCTGGCTGCCCGGCTTCGCCGGGCCGGAGGCCGACTGACCCGGCGGGCCACAGCGCCACAGCGCCCCAGAGCCCGGGCCCGGGCATGGGCCTGGGCCTGGGCCTGGGCCCGCAAAACGCTTTGCCCGAGCCGGGGCGCCCACGGCACGCTGGGCGCCCCGGAGGGGGCGGCGGTTGTCGGATGGGGTGCGGATGGACGACGTGCGGATGGACGACGTGCGGGCGGAGCGCCACGCCCGGTGGGAACGACCGTTCCCGGTGCGGTACTTGATCGTCGGGGAGGACCAGGACGACGGCCGCGAACTCCTGCTCGGCCGGTGCGCGGCCGCCGAGGGGCTGTTCACCGACCCGCCCCCGCCTCCCCGTGAGGTGCTGGTCATGCGCGGGTGTGCGCCGGGGGTGGTGGCCGGGTGGATCGGACCGGCCCGCGTCGAGGGGCGGACCGGCTCCGGGCGGAACCACTGGTGGGAGTTGCTGGACGCCGAGGTGCTCGCGGTCGGGCCGCACGCCGCCGATCCGGCGCTGGTCGACGTGGTGCTCGGGGCGGCGTTCGGCGAGGTGGAGGTCTTCCGGCCGGCGCAGCACCCCTGCGAGCGCTTCGAGTTGACGACGGGACGACCCATCGGCGAACCGCTGGCGGTGTGCGCGGAGGTCACGGGGCTGCCGGTGGAGCGCGATCAGCCGCAGCAGTTGCCGGTGCGGCTGATCGGCTGCGAGCCCACCGGGCCGCTGCGGGCCCGACTGGCCGCCGGTCACCGGAATTGGCCGACGTACACCCGGCTGTGGGCGCTGGACGACCACGGGCGGGTGCTGGACCGCGTCCCCACCGGGCTGTTCGCCGAGCGCGTCGGGCCGTCGGTGCTCGGCGGCGGGCTGTTGGACGTGCTGCTGTCGGTCTCCCCCGAGCAGTTGCCGGGCTCGGCGGCCCGCGGGGTCTGGTGGAGCTGGCAGGCCGGTCCGCCGCGGCGGCCGGGCAGTTGGCGCGGGTTGAGCACCGCCGCCAAGGGGGCCTGGCAGTCGCTGGCGCTGCACCTCCGCGGGCCCGGGCCGGACCGCTCCGGTGGCGAGTACCACCTGGACGGCAGGGGCGTGGAGGACGCGACGGGCCTGCACTGTGCGATCGGTGAGGCGGTGAACGGCCCGGGCGGCTACTACGGGCAGGAGTGGAACGGCCTGCGCGACTGCCTGGGCGGCGGCTTCGGGGTCGTCCCGCCGTTCACCCTGGTCTGGCATGACTTCGCCGCCACCGAACGGGAGTTGGCCGAGGAGACCGACCCGGCCACCGGCCTCCGTCTCCCGGAGGACGTGGCCCGGATGCTGGAGCAGCGCGGCGTGACGGTCATCCGGGCCTGACGGGCGAGCGGGCCCGACGGGCGAGCGGGCCTGGCCGGCCCGGGGCCGTCAGGTCCGTTCGGCGGGGAGCGGGCCGGCGGCGGGCCAGGTGGCGCGGGCGCGGGTGGCGAGGGTCGCGCAGAAGCGGCCGAAGACCGGGAGCGCGGTGTCGGGGCCGGCGAGTTCGGCGACGACGCGCAGGCGGTGCAGGAGGCGGCGGCGGGCGGTGGCGTTGCCCCAGGTCCAGTCGCCGTGGTGGAGGCGGGCCAGGTGGTCGGCGGTGCCGCGTTCGGCCTTGGGGACGAGGGCGTCGCCGCGGATCAGCCAGCCCGCGCAGGCGTCGGCGAGCTCGGCGGTGGTGGGGGCCGCGGTGCCGGTGGCCGCGTGCCAGGCGGTGCGGTAGGCGGCCTCGGCCTCGGCCAGGGCGGCGGCGGGCTGGGCGGTGGAGCACCAGCAGGTGGGGAAGCCGACCCGCAGGTAGGCGAACTCGACCGCGCCGGGGCCGAGGGCGGACTGCTCGAAGTCGACGAACCGGACGCCGTCGGCGGTGTGCAGGTCGTTGCCGGGGCAGGGGTCGCCGTGCAGCAGCGAGTGCCGGACGGGGGTGGCGGAGAGCCGGTCGATCAGCGCCTCGGCCTCGGCCCGGGCACCGGGCGGGGCGGGCACGTCGAGGATCCGGGCCAGTGCGATGAAACAGCCGAGGTCGCGCCCGGTCGGGCCGGTCCAGGCGGGCAGGTCGGTGCCGGGGGCCGTCCCGGCCAGGTCGTCGAGGTCGGCGGGGGCGCTGGCGTGCAGCCCGGCCAGTGCGGTGGCGTAGTCGGTCTGCCATCCGGGGCCCGGGGTGCGGTCCTCCAGGCGTTCCATCACCAGCAGGCGGCGGCCCGGGTCGGTGCCGAGCAGGGCGGGCACCACCGTCCGGCCGGGGCGGCCGGGCCGGGCGGCGAGGGCCAGCGCGGCGGCCTCGCGGGCGTACCGTTCGTCGGCGCCGGGCGAGTCGACCAGTTGCTTGACCACCACCGGTCGGCCGGAGAGTTCGGCCCGCCAGACCCGGGAGCGCGGGCTGCTGACCAGGCGGCGGACCTTGCGCGGCGGGCCGAGGACGGTGCGCAGCTTCTCGCCGAGCGGGAGGGGGGGCCACATGGGGCCATCCTTGCACGACCTGTTCGAGGGGCGAACAGTGGTGCGGGCACGCGGAATTGGGCTCGTGGAATGAATCCGGCAGAACGGGGCAGAGGGTACCGGGGCAACGCCGGGAGCCCCGGAAACACGCCGACGGCCGACTGCCCGGGGGCGGGAAGTCGGCCGTCGGCGTTCAAGGGTGACTCACCGGCGGGGCCGCGCGGCCGACCGGCTGGGGTGGAGCTTCCGTCACATCAGGGCGACGGCGAGGGCCTTGCGGGCGCGCAGGGAGGCACGTTCGGCCTTGCGGCGCAGCCGCGCCGCGCGCATGACCCGCAGGCCGAGGCGTTGCTCCTCGGCCTCGTGGAGGCGTTGCTGCATATGCGCGCGCGCCAGGGATTCTTGGAGGAGATTCATCTCGAGGGTCCTGTTCTGGATCTGGAGTTCGGTGGTCTGCTCGGAGCGGACGGTCGGGTCGATGCCGGCGGGGTTCATGTGGTGGTCCTGCTCGTGGTGCGTGGTCGGGAAGGGACGGGTCAGTTCTGCGTCGGCCTTGGCGGCCGCGATGCGTACCGAGTGGCGCAGAGCGGTGTCCAGCGGGGGCTGCTCTCCCCTGCGGACGGCTCCGGTGCCGCTGCGGTTGGTCATGGCCGCGGGGTTCACGCCATGACCTCGGTCTTGCGCGGACGGCCACGCGGACGCTTCCGGGCGACGACGACGCCCTGGACGAAGAGCTCGCCGCCCCAGACGCCCCACGGCTCGCGGCGCTCGATGGCGCCGGTGAGACAGGCGGCCTTCACGGGGCAGGTGCCACACAGGGACTTGGCGTACTCGACATCGGCCGGGGTCTCCGCGAAGAAGACCTCCGGGTCGAAGGCCCGGCACGGGATGGGGAGCCCGAGCGAGTCAGCCTCGTCGATGGCGGTGAGCTGCATGAGTGTTACCTCCGGGGGGTCGGCCTGCTTGGCCTTGACGGTCTTGTCGGTCGGTACGGACGGGAGGGGCGGCGGTGTGATGACCGTGGACACTGTGGGCGTCTTCCTCGTCTTCGATGTGGATCCGGCCGTTCCGCGGTGCGGATCGGGCCGGAGGCCCCGTGGGGCCTGGGTAGGTCTTGCGTACCGGACAAAACAGAAGGGCCGCGGAACCCGGTTACTGGGTTTCCGCGGCCCTGGAGGCACCGCCCGTGACTGGCTCAGTCAGGGTCGTTCGCTCCAGGGTCCAGGCCCGCGGAAAGCCTGCTGCCGGCCGGCCTCGGCGCCGCGAACGGCGACCTCGGCCAGGGAGATCTGCTGGTCCTGCTTGTCGGTTCCGGCACCGATGACGGCCGCATAGCGCCCATGGCGGGCTTCTGCCGCTACTGCCTTCGATGCCTTGGTCGGTCGCTCGTCGGACAGCGAAATGCCGTCGACAAACGTCGCCCAGTCACGGGAGAGACCTGCCTCGACACGGGTGCCCACAGCATTGCCGAGATCACTGACAAGGCAGTGCGCGGACAGCGGGGCTCCGGCGTTGCCGCCGGCCGTACCGAGACCCAGACCCGAAGCGCTGACGCGCGAGGGCATGGCGAGGGTGGTCGTCATTTCGGTCACTTTGGTGATCATCTTGGTCTCCACTGAACTCGCCTCCTCTCGGCGTCTCGCGGCTCCCGGTCGCCCGGGCTCCGATATCTGGTTGATGGTCAGCGCACGCAGAAACAGGCCCTCTGCGAGCTTCGCGGTCTCGTCCCCTTGACCGCTCCGGCAGGCTATTGCGCCGTACACGCGGCGCGCAAACTATTTTTCCGGCGAGTTCTCAGGTGAGTTCTCGGCCCCGTTCTCGGCCTCGCCCTCGGACGGGGCGGCCTCCGGCTCCCGCTCGGTCTCCCCCACCGGCTCCGGACTCTCCCCCGCACACAACAACAGCACGTCGGAGCCGTACTTGTCCAGCTTCATGGCGCCGACCCCGGAGATCCTGGACAGCTCCGCGAGGCTGCCCGGCACGTCCTCCGCGATGGCGGTCAGCGTGGCGTCGGTGAACACCACGTAGGCCGGGGCGCCCTGCTCCTTGGCCTTGACCGAGCGCCACTCGCGCAGCCGCTCGTACAGCGCCTCGTCCATCGTGGAGGGGCAGCCCTCGCAGCGGCGGAGCTTGCGTTCGACGGCGTCGGTCAGGGTGCGGTCGCACACCCGGCACTTGACCGGGCCGCGCGCCCGGCGCGCGGCGGAGCGCTCCGCGCCCGGCTCGACGCCCCCGCGCCCGCCCCGGGTGCGCGCGCCGGGGGCGGAGGAGCCGGGCCGCAGCCCGTCCAGGAAGCGGGTGGGCTTGCGGGAGGCGCGGCCGCCCGGGGAGCGGGAGAGCGACCAGGAGAGGGTCAGGAAGCGGCGGGCCCGGGTGACGCCGACGTACAGCAGCCGGCGCTCCTCCTCGATCTGCTCGTCGGTCTTGGCGTAGATGATCGGCAGCGTGCCCTCGCTCAGGCCGACCAGGAACACCGCGTCCCACTCCAGGCCCTTGGCGGCGTGCAGCGAGGCCAGCGTGACGCCCTCGACGGCGGGGGCGTGCTGGGCGGCGGCCCGCGCGTCCAGCTCGGCGACGTAGGCGGCGAGGTCGGCGCTCTCGCCGGCCGCGGTGCGGGCGGCCTCGAACTCCTCGGCGAGGCGCACCAGCGCGTTCAGCGACTCCCAGCGCTCGCGGACGGCGCCGGAGCCGGCCGGCGGGGTGGCCGCGAACCCGCGGGTGGCGAGCACGGCGCGGACCTGGGCGGCGAGGTCGGGCGCGCCGGAGGTCAGCGGGTCGTCGGCGGCCCGGGCGGCGCCCTTGAGCAGGACGCCGGCCTCGCGGACCTCGGGGCGCTCGAAGAACCGCTCGGCGCCCTTGAGCTGGTACGCGATGCCGAGGTCGGCGAGGGCCTGCTCGTACACCTCGGACTGGCTGTTGGTGCGGAACAGCACGGCGACCTCGCTGGCCCGGACGCCGGTGCCGAGCAGGTCGCGGATCAGGCGGGCGGTGGACTCGGCCTCGGTGGGCTCGTCCTGGTACTCGCGGTAGACCGGCTCGGGGCCGGCCTCGCGCTGCGAGACGAGCTCCAGCCGGTGCTGGGCGGCCTGGCCCCGGGCCTGCGCGAGCAGCCCGTTGGCCAGGTGCACCACCTGCGGGGTGGAGCGGTAGTCCCGGACCAGCTTGACCACGGTGGCCTCGGGGTGCCGGTGCCGGAAGTTCAGCAGGTGGTCGGGGGTGGCGCCGGTGAAGGAGTAGATGGTCTGGCTGGCGTCGCCCACGACGCAGAGGCTGGCGCCGCCGTCCTCGCCCGTCCACTGCTCCAGCAGGCGCTGCTGGAGCGGGGAGACGTCCTGGTACTCGTCGACGGTGAAGTGCCGGTACTGGGCGCGGACCTGGGCGGCGACCTCCGGCCGCTCCTCCAGGATGGCGGCGGTGAGCAGCAGCACGTCCTCGAAGTCGATCAGGCCGCGCTGGCGCTTGAGGTCGTCGTAGGCGGCGTAGACCCGGGCGGTCTCCGCCGGGTCGCGCGGGGCCTCGCGGCCGGACTTGGCGAGGGCGGCCGGGTAGTCGTCGGGGACGACCTGGGTGACCTTGGCCCACTCGATCTCGGCCGTCAGGTCTCGCAGTTCGGTGCGCTGGACGCGCAGGCCGCTGCGGCCGGCCGCCTCGGCGACCAGTTGCACCTTGCGCTCCAGCAGCCGGGGGAAGTCGCCGCCGACGGCGCGCGGCCAGAAGTACTGGAGCTGGCGCAGCGCGGCGGAGTGGAAGGTGCGGGCCTGCACGCCGTCCGCCCCGAGCTGGCGCAGCCGGCCGCGCATCTCGCCGGCCGCGCGGGCGGTGAAGGTGACGGCGAGCACCTGCGCGGGGTGGTAGACGCCGCTGCGCACGCCGTAGGCGATCCGGTGGGTGATGGCCCGGGTCTTGCCGGTGCCGGCACCGGCCAGCACGCAGACCGGGCCGTGCAGGGCGGTGGCGACGGCGCGCTGCTCGGGATCGAGCCCGGCCAGCACCGCGTCCGCTCCGACGGGGGCGTGGCCGTACTGCGCGTGGGGGTCGTCGAACCCGAGGAGGTCTTCCTGCATGCCTCCATCCTCGCAGGCGGGCCGGACAGTTCGGACGGGCTTGTCCACAGACCGCCCGTGATGATCGGATCGTCGCACCACCACCCGCTCCGGAATGGGCCCGGGCCGCCGGACGTTGCACCGGGCGGCCGCCCGGCCACCGTCCGTCGACCGAAGGAGTCCCTCGCCATGTCCGGCACCGTCACGATGTACAGCACGACCTGGTGCGGCTACTGCAACCGCCTCAAGAGCCAGTTGGACCGCGAGGGCATCGCCTACAGCGAGATCAACATCGAGCAGGACCCGGCCTCGGCGTCCTACGTGGAGTCGGTGAACGGCGGCAACCAGACGGTGCCGACGGTCGTGGTGGTCTCCGCCTCCGGCGAGCAGAGCGTGATGACCAACCCGAGCCTGCGCCAGGTCCAGGCCGCGCTGGCCTGACCCGTCCCGAGCGGACCCGCCCCGAGCGGACCCGTCCCGAACGGACCGGGCCCGATCGGAACCGGCCGGAATCGACCGCTTCCGATCGGGCCCGTCCGCGTTCCGGTCGGAATGCACCACTCGGGCCGGTCAGCCGACGGCCGCGCCGTCGCCGAGTTCGTAGAGCAGCCGGGCCCGGTCGGCGGCGTAGCGGGTCTCCACCACCCGGATCGGCCCGCGCCGGTCGCTGCTGATCCGGGTGTTGACCAGCAGCGGCACCCCGGGGCCGAGCCCGAACCAGGCGGCCTCGGACGGGTCGGGCATCCGGGCGGTGAGGTGGTCGGTGGCGGTGGTCTCGGTCCGGCCGAGCTGCGCCAGTATCCGCTCGTCCCCGCCCGGCACCGGCCGGTCCTGCATCAGCGGGGTACCGGCCGCCAGCCCGGCCCGGTAGTGGCTCTCCTCGATGGCGTACGGCTCCTGGTCGACCCGGCAGAGCTGACGGCGCATCATCACGGTGTCCTCGGGGCGCAGCCCGAGCCAGGCGGCGATGTCGCGGCGGGCCCGGACGGCGGCCACCTCGAAGTCGACGGTGAGCTGCCGCCCGGCGGCCTCGGCCTCGGCGGCGTACACCTCGCCGCTGGGGGTGAGCGGCCCGCGGCGGGCGGGGCGGACGGGCGGGCGGGCGTGCACCCGGTGGTCGTGCCGGCAGGGCTCGCGCAGGAAGGTGCCCTTGCCCTGGATGCGCACCACCCGGCCCTCGTTGACCAGGACGTCCACCGCCAGCCGGACGGTGTTGCGGGCCACCCCGTACTGCTCCTCCAGCTCGGTCTCGACCGGGAGCCGACCGCCGCCCGCCCACTCGCCGGACGCGATGCGTCGGCGCAGGTCGGCGGCGAGTCGCTGGTACTTGGGCGGGTGCGCGGAGCCGTGGTGGATCGTCACGCGAGTGAATGTAGCCAGTGGGCTCGCGCGGTTTCAGCGGAATCCGCCAACCGCGTCCCGGATCGGAACCCGGGGAACCCCGGCGGAACGCCCCGGAGGCGCCGGAACGTTTCCGACCGACCCGCCCGCACCGTCCGGTGGACGCACCACGGGGGCGCGCGAAGGAATTCGCACGCCCCCGTCACCGGTCGCGGGCGGTGCGCGTCACCGGCGGGCGGTGCGCGTCACCAGCGGGCGGCCGCCGGCAGCGGTTCGCCGTACCAGAGCTCGACCAGGTACCTGGCGATCGAGATGCCGGACGGCGGCAGGATCTCCCCGGCGGCCATTCCGGCCCGCAGCTCCTCCCGGGTGAACCAGCGGGCCTCGGACAGCTCCTCGCCGTCCACGGTGATCCCGGTGCCGTCGGGGAGGGCCCGGCCGAGGAAGCCGAGCATCAGGCTGGACGGGAACGGCCAGGGCTGGCTGGCCACGTACTCGACCTCGCCGACCCGGACGCCGGCCTCCTCCAGCACCTCGCGGACGACCGTCTGCTCGATGGACTCGCCGGGCTCGACGAACCCGGCCAGCGTGGACCAGCGGCCCTCCGGCCAGAGCGCCTGGCGGCCCAGCAGGCAGCGGTCCTCGGCGTCGGTGATCAGCATGATCACCGCCGGGTCGGTGCGCGGGTAGTGCTCGGCCGCGCAGGAGGTGCAGCGGCGCAGGTGGCCGGCCCCGGCCTTCTCGGTGGGGTGGCCGCAGCGGGAGCAGAAGGAGTGCAGCCGGTGCCAGTGCTCCAGGGCGACGGCGTGCACCAGCAGCCCGGAGTCCCGGTCGCTGAGCGTGCCGCCGACCTCGCGCAGGCCGGCCGGGCGGGCGTCGCCGTCGAGCCGGCCGGGCAGCGACTCGCAGTCCAGCGCGAAGTAGTGGGTGCCGTCCTCGTCGGTGCCCAGGAAGTACCGGTCGCCGGTCTGCGGGGCCTCGAAGGAGGGCAGCAGCACCAGTTCGCTGCGGTCGGCGGTGTCCACCACGAAGGCCTCGCCGCCGGCGATCGGCAGCACCCGGGTGGTGGGGTGGCTCCAGGCGGCGGCCAGCCAGGGTTCGTCCAGTCGGCGGTGCGCCGCCCGGTCCACTCCGGCGCGGGCCAGCGCCAGGTGCTTGGTGTCGGGTGCGCTGCTCAACTCGTCCATCCCCGTTCGCGTTCGGTACGGCAGTCGTGGGGGTTCATCGCCGGAAGTTCTCCCCGAGGTCCTCCCACAGGTGGGCGGAGGTCTCGACGCCCTTGCGCAGCAGGTCGAGCTCCACCTTCTCGTTGATCGAGTGCCAGCCGTCCGAGGGCACCGAGATGCCGAGGAACAGCACGGGCGCCCCCAGGACGTCCTGCAGGTCGGCGGCCGGGCCGGAGCCCCCCTCGCGGGTGAACAGGACCTCCTGTTCGAAGGCCCGCTCCATCGCCCGGACGGTGGACCGGAGGGCGGGGTGGTCCAGCGGCGTCAGGCAGGGGCGGGTCGCGCCGGGGAAGGCGATCTCGTACCGGATGCCCTCCGGGACCCGCTCGGAAACCCAGGCGGCCACCGACTCCCGGACCTTCTCCACCTCCTGGCCCGCGACCAGCCGGAAGGACAGCTTCAGGTGCGCCTCGGCGGGGACGATGGTCTTGCCGCCGGGGCCGGTGTAGCCGCCCCAGACGCCGTTGACCTCGGCGGTCGGCCGGGCCCAGACCCGCTCCAGGGTGGTGTAGCCGGCCTCGCCCCGGGTGCCGTGCGACTTGGCGACCCGCAGCCACTGCTCCTCGTCGAAGGGCAGTCGGGCGAAGAGCGCCCGCTCCTCGTCGGTGAGTTCGACCACGCCGTCGTAGAAGCCGGGCACCGCGACCTTCCGGTCGGCGTCGTGCAGGCCGGCCGCGAGCTCGGCGGCCACCGCGGCCGGGTTGGGGACGGCGCCGCCGAAGGAGCCGGAGTGGATGTCGCTGTCCGGGCCGTACAGGTCGATCTGGCAGTCGGCCAGGCCGCGCATGCCGGTGCACACGGTCGGGGTGGTCTCGGACCACATGCCGGTGTCGGAGATGATCACCACGTCGGCGGCCAGCCGCTCGGCCTCGCGGCGCACCAGGGCGGCGAAGTTCGGCGAGCCGGACTCCTCCTCGCCCTCGACCAGCAGCTTGAGGTTGACGGCGGGCGCGGTGCGGCCGGTGGCGGCGAGGTGGGCGCGCACGCCCAGGGTGTGGAAGAAGACCTGGCCCTTGTCGTCGGCGGCGCCGCGCGCGTACAGCCGGCGGCCGACCACGGCGGGCTCGAACGGGTCGGTGTCCCAGCCGTCCTCGCGGGCGGCGGGCTGCACGTCGTGGTGGCCGTAGACCAGCACGGTCGGCGCGCCCTCGTCGCCGGAGGGCCACTCGGCGAACACGGCGGGCAGCCCGTCCGTCTCCCACACCTCGGCGACCGGGAAGCCGGTCGCGCGCAGCCTGTCGGCCAGCCACTCGGCGGAGCGGCGGACCTCGCCGGCCCGGTCCGGGTCGGCGGAGACCGAGGGGATGCGCAGCCAGTCGGAGAGGTCGGCCAGGAAGGCGTCCTCGTGCCGGTCGATGAAGGAGCGGACGGCGCTGTCCGGCGTTTTCGTCATACGGACGACTTTAGTTCGCCCGGACGGGTGCGTGCCCACGGCCTCCCCCGGCCGTGAGCACGGTCACCCGCCGCGGGTCAGCCGGCCCGGCGGGTCAGCCCGACCCTGGAGCGGGTGAGCAGCGCGGCCAGCAGGACCGCCACCACCGGCAGGCCGATCAGCAGGGCGGCCAGGTCGGCCCACGGGACGGCGATGACGGCGTCCTCGTGGCCGATCGGCGTGCCGTCGATCCAGACCTGCGCGTTGCGGGCCTCCAGCAGTCGCAGCGCGACCGCCGGGACGGCGCCGCAGAGCAGGCCGAGCACCGATCCCATCGCGGCGATCACCCCGCACTGGAAGCCGGACAGCCGTCGCCGGATGCCGCCGGAGGCGCCGACCGCGGCCAGCGTGGCCAGGTCCTGCTGGGAGTCGGCGGCGGCCAGGCCGGTGGCGATGCCGGCCGCGCCGAGGGCGACCAGGGCGGCGAAGGCGGTCAGGCCGACCGTCATGGCGCTCCGCTCGGCCTTGAAGCCCCGCTCGACGTCCAGGTAGACGGTGTCGTCGAGCTTGCCCAGGTGGGCGCTGGCCTTCTGGACCCGGCCGTCGGAGGGCTGCGCGGCGGACTTCCACAGCGATCCCTCGGCGCGGGTGCCCAGCCCGGCCCGCTGCGCGGCCTCCCTGCTCATCACGACCGTGGCGAACGGGAGCGGCGAGCGCACCTCCACGGCGTCCAGTTCGACGTCCCGGGTCCTGCCCCGGTAGACGCCCGCGTCGGTCTGGGCCCGGGTGGGCTGTTCCTCGGCCCGTAGGGTGACCTTGCCGCCGGTCACCCGGTCGGGGCGGAACACCAGGGCCTTGCCCGCGGCCAGCGCCTGGTCGGCGGCCGGGTCGCGCACGTCGAGCAGGTTGTGCAGCAGCGCCGGGTCGCCGACCAGGACATCGCCGAACATGCTGCTCAGCTCGGTGGGCATGCTCCGCATGGAGGCGCACCGGGGGTCGCTCGACGCCCGCTCGCGCTCCTCGTCGGTGGTCGCGTCGACGGCCGGGCAGCGCTTGTCCGGTGTCTTCAGCGCCTGGACGTACCCGCACCGGTAGCTGGTCCCGCAGTCTCCGGGGAGGGCGGTCGGGCTCAGCACGTCGGCGCGCTCGCCGAGGGTGCCGAAGTCCTTCTCGACGGCCTCGCGCAGGGAGGCGAAGCCGGCCGGGTCGGCGTCCGAGCGGCCGCCCTGGAACAGCGCGACCGCTCCGGCCGGCAGGCCGGGCCGGTAGTCCTGGCGCTGCTTCTCGACGTTGCTGGCGTCGTAGATGCCGACCGCGACGGCTCCGGCCACGGCGGCCATCACGGCGGCCACGGCGGGGGCGGTGCGGCCGCGGTTGCGCATCGAGTCGCGCAGCGCCAGGCGCGGGCTGAGCGGCAGGTGGCGGCCGAGCCGTCCGAACAGGCCGATCAGCAGCGGCGTGCACAGCAGCATGCCGAGTTCGGCGATCACCGAGCCGCCGAGCAGCCCGGGCACGGGGGCGGTGTTGGTGACCGCGCAGAGCAGGGCCAGCCCGGTGCCGCCGGCCACCATCACGGCGCCGAGGACGGCGACGAGCCGGTTGGCGGGCTTGCTGCCGCCGCGGCCGGTGAGCGCCTCGACCACGTCCTGCCGGGAGGCCTGGACGGCGGGGACGACGGCCGCGAGCAGGCCGGTGACCAGGCCGATCAGGGCGACGGCGAGCAGGTCGAGGGGCTGCACGTCGAGGTGGCCGAAGCGCTGCCCGCCGTACTCCTCCAGGGGGCCGCGCAGCAGGGTGACCAGGCCGACGCCGCCGAGCAGGCCGAGCACGGCGCCGCCGGTGCCGAGCACCGCGCCGCCGGCCAGCACCACGGCCCGGACGTGCGAGCGGTCGCCGCCGCCGGCCGCGAGCAGGCCGAGCTGGCGGCGCGAGCGGCGGGCGCCGACCGCGAAGGCCGGTCCGGCGAGCAGCACGATCTCCAGCAGGGCCATGCCGGGCACCAGCGCGGCGAGGGCCAGCACGCTCTTGTTCACGTACCCGGTGGAGTACTTGGCCTCCTCCGCGTAGAAGGGCACCTCGCCGCGGGCGGGCGGGTGCAGCAGGACGGCCCGGGAGGTCACCGTGAAGCCGTACTCGTTGAGCTCCTTCACCTTCGGCCAGTCGACCTGCCCCGCGGCGGGCAACTTGACCAGCCAGGTCGTGGAGTTCTGCGGTCCGCTGTCGGCGGACTCCGGGTCGGTCCGGGTCAGCGGTTCGACCACCGCTCCGGGGCGGCCGTACAGCGCGTTCGCGTCGAGGCGTCCGGGGTCCTCGGCGACGGCGGTGATGGTGTAGGGCCGGGCGGGCAGGCCGCGGAGGGCGGTGCGGTCGCCGATCCGCAGGCCGGAGCGGTCCAGGAAGCTCCGGGTGGCGGCGACCTGGTCGGGCTGGGTGGGGGCGGTGCCGTCGACCACGTCGAGCCTGCCGCGCCACACCGGGTCGGTCAGGTCGGCCTCCTCGACGCTGACCGTCATCCGGCCCTCCGCGGTGGTGGCCGAGGCGCTCTTCTCCTGCCCGGTCGGGACCAGCACGGCGCCGGGCAGCAGTTCGGTGAGCAGCTGCGCGGGGTCGGTCGAGGCGCTGCGCTGCTGCGCGGGCGTCCTCGGCTGGTCCTTCTCCGGCACCTTGCTGGTGGTCTTCTCGCCGTCCGGGCTCTGCAGGACGGTGCCGCCGGGCGTCGACACGGTGACGGACGCCTGGGCGGTGCCCATCGCCCGGGCGGCCTGCTCGGCCGGGTCCAGCTGGGTGCTGCGGGCGATCACGTCCACGCCGGCCACGCCGAGCACCGGCAGGGCGATCATCGCCAGGACGAGGGCGCTGCGGCCCTTGGCGCGGACGGCGTCGCGGCGGGCGATCCGCAGGGCGGCGCGCCAGGCGCTCGGCTTCACGGCTGCCCGTCCTTCCGCGCGTTGGCGGCGGCGGTGACGAGCAGGCTGCCGGCGTCCTGCCGGGCGGTCTCGTCGACCAGCAGGCCGTCGCGCAGGAACACCACCCGGTCCGCCCAGGCGGCGTGCCGGGCCTCGTGGGTGACCATCATGGCGGCGGCGCCGGCGTCGCAGCGGGCGCGCAGCACGGCGAGCACGGACTCGCCGGTGGTGGAGTCCAGGGCGCCGGTGGGCTCGTCGGCGAGCACCAGGCGGCGGTCGCCGATCAGGGCGCGGGCGATGGCGACGCGCTGCTGCTGGCCGCCGGACATGTCGTCGGGGAAGCGGTCGGCGAGCTCGGCGATGTTCAGTTCCTCCAGCGCGGCGAGCGCCTCGCGGCGGGCGGCGCGGGCGGAGACGCCGTCCAGTTCGCGGGGCAGCGCGATGTTCTCGGCGGCGGTGAGCGCGGGTATCAGGTTGTAGTCCTGGAAGACGTAGCCCACCGAGCGGCGGCGGACAGCGGCCAGCTTCTTGCGGTCCAGCTCGCCCAGGACGGTGCCCTCGACGACCACCCGGCCGTCAGTGGGGCTGTCCAGGCCGCCCGCCAGGGTCAGCAGGGTGGACTTGCCGGAGCCGGAGGGCCCCATCACGGCGACCAGTTCGCCGGGGTAGACCCGCAGGTCGACGGCGCGCAGCGCGTGCACCTCGGCGGCGCCGTGGCCGTGCGTGCGGCTCACCCGGTCGAGGTGCAGGACGGGCTCGGCCGGCTTGAGTTGTTCGGTCATCGCTCCCCCAGGAGGTTCAGGTGCGGCCGCGGTCGCGGCTCTTGGCGGCGCGCCGGGCGGGCGGCGCGGCGGCGGGTGCGGGCGGCTCCGCGGCGGTGCGTTCGGCGTGCTGGGCGAGCCGGGACTCGCAGTGGTCCAGCCAGCGGATCTCCGCCTCGGTCTGGAAGATCAGCTGTTCCAGCACCAGCAGCCAGGCCAGGTCGCCGCCGGAGCCGCTGTCGGCGGCCAGGGCCCGGCCCTTGAGCCGGGTGTAGTCCTGGAGCGCCTGCATGCTGTGCCGGCGCTGGCCGTGCACCACCGCGGCCACGTCCACGCCCGGGATGGTCACCGCCATCGCCAGCTTGATCGCCAGCTCGTCGCGCGGCGGGTTGGTGCGCGGCACCGGGGTGTCGAACCAGCGGCGCAGTTCGGCGCGTCCCTCGTCGGTGACCGCGTAGAACTGGTGGCCCTCGTCGTCCTCGCCGGCGGCCTCCACCAGCCCGTCGCGCTCCAGGCGGCCCAGCGTGGTGTAGACCTGGCCGACGTTCAGCGGCCAGGTCGCCCCCGTCCTGGCCTCGAACTCGGATCTCAGCTGGTAGCCGTAGCGCGGACCCTGGTCGAGCAGGGCGAGCAGGCCGTGACGGATCGACATACCGAGTATGTATACCCGGTATGGCCCCTCCGCTCAAGCCGCCGCCGCGTTCACCCCGGCCCGGTACGGTCGACGGCGTGACCACACTGCGGATCGCCACGTACAACCTGCTGCACGGCCAACCGCTCGCCCCCGACGGGAGCCCCACGCCCTACCCCGGCGAGCCCGGCGCCCCGCTGGCCGACGCCGTCGCCTCCCTCGACGCCGACGTGCTCGCCCTCCAGGAGGTCGACCGCCACCAGGGGCGCTCCGGCCGCACCGACCAGGCGGCCGTCGCCGCGAAGGCCATGGGCGCCGCCGACTGGCGCTTCGCCGCCGCGGTGCACGGCGTCCCGGCGCCCGGCGCGGGCTGGATCACCGACCCGGACCGGCCCGGCCTGGCCGTCTACGGACCCGGCGACCCGGACGACGAGTCCCGGCCCTCGTACGGCACCGCGCTGCTCACCCGGCTGCCCGTGCTGCACTGGCGGGCCCGCCGGTTCGCGCCCGCGCCCTTCGGCCTCCCGCTGCGGGTGGCCGGGCGGCGCGGGCTGACGCCCGTCCCGGACGAGCCGCGGGCGGCGCTCGCCGCGGTGCTGGCCGGGCCGGGCGGGGAGTTCACGGTGGTGGCCGCGCACCTGTCCTTCGTGCCGGGGTGGAACGTCGGGCAGCTCGCCGCGATCCGGCGCTGGATCGCCGACCTGCCGCAGCCCTACCTGGTGCTGGGCGACTTCAACCTGATCGGCGCGGTGCCGCGCACCGTGCTCGGCTCGGCGCACGCGATCCAGCGCACCGCGCGGCGCGAACGCGTCCGCACCGCCCGGCGCACCCGGCTCCAGGGCTGGTACGACCTCGCCCGCACGCCGACCTACCCCGCGCACCGCCCGACCGTCCAGTTCGACCACATCCTGGGCATCGGCGTCCCCCGCAGCAGCGTCGGCTCGGTCTCGGCCCCGCGCACGGGGGTGTCGGACCACCGGCCGCTGGTCGTGGACATCGAGGTGTGACGCCCCCTAGATCCGCGCCTCCCGGCCCTCCGGGCACTCGCCCTGCGCCGGCAGCACGACCGGGTCGAACTGGAGCAGGAGCATCGCCGCGTCGTCGCCGAGCTTGTGGCCGACGTGGCGGACGACGTCGTCGTGGAGGCGCTGCAGGACTTCGACCGGGCCGCCGTCGGCGAGCAGCGGGAGGCGGTCGGTGAGGGGGTAGAACGCGCCGCGGTGGTCGCGGGCCTCGATGACGCCGTCGGTGTAGAGCAGGATGCGGTCGCCGGGCTCGGCCTCCAGGAGCCGGAGCGGGGGGCACACGTCGGCGGGGTCGAGGACGCCCAGCGGGGGGACGGTCTCCTCGGCGGCGAGCAGCCGCGGCGCGTCCTCGCCGCGGAGCAGGACGGGCGAGGGGTGGCCGCAGTTGGCGATCTCCAGGACGCCGTCGGGGCGGACGCCGATCAGCACCAGGGTGACGAACTCCTCCTCGACGCCGGGATGGTCGTTCTCGTGCAGGGCCCGGTCGAGGCTGACGGCGAGCCAGCCGGCGACCCGGTCGAGGGCGGCCTCCTGGTGCGCGGCCTCGCGGAACGCGCCGAGCACGGCGGCGGCGGTCTCGACCGCGGCGAGGCCCTTGCCGCGGACGTCGCCCATCACGGCGCGCACGCCGTGCCGGGTGTTGACGACCTCGTAGAGGTCGCCGCCGATGGAGGCGTGGGCCGCGGCGGCGGCGTAGCGGACGGCGGCGCGGACCGGCCCGACCCGTTCGGGGACGGAGCGCAGCAGCACCCGGCGGGCGATCTCGGCGACCAACTGGGCCTCGGCCAGGGCGAGTTCCTGGCGCAGACGGAGGTTGGCGCTGAGGTGGCCGATGGCGGCGATGATGACGATGGCGGCGACCGTGGCGGTGTGCACGGACTGGCCGAGGATGTCGTGGTACCAGGCCATGCCGAAGGCGCTGACCTCGGCGAGGGCCCCGGTCAGCAGCGGGTACCAGGTCCGGCGGGAGACCACGGCGGCGAGGGCGGGGACGGCGGTCAGGGCGGGTTCGACGGTGACCTGGCTGTCGGTCAGCAGGTCGAGGGAGAGGATCAGCGCCATGCCGATCAGCGGCAGGGCGTGCGAGGTCTTGGGCCAGGTGCCGGTGACGGTGCCCGGTACCGGGCCTGGGGTGGGGCCGTGGAGGACGTCCCTGATCCATCCGGTCGCGCTCAACGTCGGTCTCTCCAGCGGAAGGTGCGGGTGCTGCTCGGCACCTGCGGGTCTGACGGGAGGTCAGGGGGTCGGGAGCCCTGACGGCGGCCGGAGTACGAGGGATGACCGGTTACCGACCCCACAATAGGCGCGAAACGTGCAGGGCGCACAGGTTTCGCGTGATCTCGTGACGGGTTGGATGCTCTGAGTGACTCTTTTCTACCTATTCCCGATCAGAAGATCGCTCAACTCTTTTCGGCCGGGGAGTCCTGACGGAGTCTCGACCCGGCCGGAGCGCACGTAGCAGAACGAGGCGGCGACCCGCTCCGGCGGGACGCCGGCCTGCTCGGCCCAGGCCAGCCGGTAGATGGCGAGTTGCAGCGGGTCGCCGCTCTCCTCCCGGCCGGTCTTCCAGTCGACCACCTCGTAGCGCGGTGACCCTGCGCCACCGTCGGCGTCCCGGTAGACCGCGTCGATCCGGCCGCGCACCACCCGCCCCGCGAGCACCAGCTGGAAGGGCGCCTCGACCCGGTGCGGGGTGCGGCGGGCGTAGGGACCGCGCAGGAAGGCCTCCTTGAGCCGTTCCAGGTCGCGCTCGTCCTCGATCTCCTCGGCCTCCAGGCCGGGCAGCGCGTCGGGGCCGAGCAGCAGCGGCTGGTCGTAGCGGGACTGCACCCAGGCGTGGAAGCGGGTGCCGCGGCGGGCGGCGGGCGCGGGCGGGCGGGGCATCGGGCGGGCCAGGTCGCGGGCGAAGCCGTCCGGGTCGGCGGCCAGCCGCATCAGCTGGGAGGCGGACAGCGAGGCGGGCAGCGCGACGTCCCGGGTGGTGCGCCGGGAGCGTTCCAACTCGCCGAGCAGCGCGGTCAGGTCGCGGTCCCAGGAGGCCAGCAGCCGCTGGTCCTCGACGCCCATCGGCTCGGGCCCGGCGGCGGGGGCGCCGGCCAGCCGGTGCCGCACCACCCGGGCGACCCGGCGGCGGGCATGCTGCGCGGCCGGGTCGAGCGGCAGCGGCCAGGGGGTCTCCACCGAGACGTCGAACGCCGGGTTCTCCGCGTCCGCCGCGGGCTCCTCGGCCCAGTGCTCGACCTCGCCGGTGCCGGGCCGCTCGCAGTGCCCGCGCAGTTGCAGCAGGAACTCCGACGGCCCGCGCCGGCGCTTCTGGGTCGGCCCCCACCAGTGCCCGGAGGCCAGCAGCAGCGAGCGCGGCCGGGTGAACGCGACGTAGCCGAGCCGGAGTTCCTCGACCTCGCCGTGGTGCGCCGTCTCCTTCTTGAACAGGCCCATGCCCTTGGCGGTCCAGTCCGGGTCGGCGGGCAGCGTGGCGGCGTCACCGCGCAGGGCGTGCGGCAGCACCTTGCGGGTGGAGGTCCAGCGCTCGCGCCCCTGGCCGGACGGGAAGCCGCCCTTGACCAGGCCGGGGACGGCGACCACGTCCCACTCCAGGCCCTTGGACTTGTGCGCGGTGAGCACCTTGACGGTGTCCTCGCCGCCGGGCAGCCCGGCGTCCAGGCCGCGTTCGTACTCCTGGGCGGCCCGCAGGAAGGCCAGGAAGGCGGCCAGCCCGGGGTCGCCGTCCAGGTCGGCGAAGGAGGCGGCGATGTCCAGGAAGGAGTGCAGCGTCTCGCGGCGGCGGGCGGCCAGCGCCAGCGGGGAGGCGGAGAGCTCGACCTCCAGGCCGGTGACGGTCAGCACCCGGTGCAGGACGTCCATCAGCGGTTCGGCCAGCGCCCGGCGCAGCTCGCGGATCTCCCGGGCGAAGCGGGCGAAGCGGACCCGGGCCTCGGGCGAGAACGGCAGGTCGTCGGGCTGCTCGGCGTCCACGAAGGTCTCCAGCGCGTCGGCCAGCGAGACCACCTCGGTCGGGTCGGTCTCGGCGACGGCGGCGGCCAGCGCGTCCTGCTCGCCGGGGCGGGCGGTGCGGACGAGTTCGGCGGCGCGGCGGCCGAGCAGCGCCAGGTCGCGCGGGCCGGTGCGCCAGCGCGGGCCGATCAGCAGCCGGACCAGGGCGGCGTTCGCGGTCGGGTCCTGGAGCACCTCGCAGACCGCCACCAGGTCGGCCACCTCGGGGAGTTGGAGCAGCCCGCCGAGGCCGACCACCTCGACCGGGACCTTCCGGGCGACCAGCGCGGCGTGGATGTCGGGGAAGGAGCTGCCGGCCCGGCAGAGCACGGCGATCCGGCCGGGCGCGGTGCCGGTGCGCACCAGGTGGGCGATCGAGTCGGCCAGCCAGTCGACCTCCTCGGCGTGGGTGGGCAGCAGCGCGACCCGGGCGTAGCCGTCGAGTTCGGCGCCGGGGGCGGCCCGCAGCGCCTCCACGCCCTCGTGCATGGCGCGCAGCGGGGCGGCGAGCCGGTTGGCGAAGTCGAGCAGCCGACCGCCGCTGCGGCGGTTCTCGCTGAGCGCGAAGCGGTGCGCCGCGCTGCCGTCGGCGCGCGGGAAGTGGCGGGGGAAGTCGTCCAGGTTGGCGACCGAGGCGCCGCGCCAGCCGTAGATCGCCTGGCAGGGGTCGCCGACCGCGGTGACGGGGTGCCCGGCGCCGGCCTCGCCGCCGAACAGGCCCGCCAGCATGAGGCGCTGGGCGACGGAGGTGTCCTGGTACTCGTCCAGCAGCACCACCCGGTACTGCTCGCGCAGCAGCCGGCCGACCTCGGGGCGCTGTTGGGCGAGCCGGGCGGAGGCGGCGATCTGGTCGCCGAAGTCGAGCAGGCCGAGCTGCTGCTTGCGGGCCCGGTAGTCCTCGACCAGGCGCAGCAGCTCCTGCCGGCCGCGGGCGGCCTTCGGGACGGCCCGCAGGTCCTCGTTGGTGAGTTTGACGCCGGCCAGCCGGTCGAGCAGTGCCTCGTCGTACGCGCGCAGCCGCTCGGGCTCCACCAGGTGCTCGGCCAGTTCGGAGTCCAGCGCGATGATCTCGGCGACCAGCGCGGAGAAGGTGCCGGTGAGCGCCGGGAAGGGGCCGCGGGCCTGGCGCAGCACCCGGGCGGCGAGCTGGAAGCGGGTGGCGTCGGCGAGCAGCCGGACGTCGGGTTCGATGCCCAGGCGCAGGCCGTGCTCCTTGAGCAGCGTCCCGGCGAAGGCGTGGTAGGTGGAGATCTGCGGTTCGCCGAGGGCGTCCTCGTCGTCCTCCTCGCGGACGCCGGCCCGCAGCAGGGCGGCGCGGACGCGCTCGGAGAGCTCGCCGGCCGCCTTGTTGGTGAAGGTCAGGCCGAGCACCTGCTCGGGGCGCACCGCGCCGGAGCCGACCAGCCAGACCACCCGGGCGGCCATCACGGTGGTCTTGCCGGAGCCCGCGCCGGCCACGATCACGCCGGGTTCCATGGGCGCGCCGATGGCCGCCAACTGCTCGTCGTTGAACGGGATCCCGAGCAGTTCGCGGAGCTGGGCCGGGTGCCTGAGCGGCTCAGTCGACGACATGCCGCCCGTCCCGCTGCGCGGAGCAGCTGCCGCGGAAGGCGCAGCGGCCGCAGCGCTCGCCCGGGGTGGGGGTGAACTTCTCGGCGAGCACCTTCCCGGCGGTCTCCACCAGCAGGTCCTCGATCCAGGGGGTGCTCTCCTCGGGCAGCTGCCGCTGCACCTTGGGCGCTTCCGGGTCCTTCTTGTCCGGCTCGCGCAGGTGCACCAGCTCGGCCCCGCCGGGGGTGGCACCGCCCTCGAAGCCGGGCAGCGGGTCGAGCGCGCCGCGGCCGACCGCCAGCTGGTAGACGGCGAGCTGGCGGTGCTCGGGCAGCGACTTGTCGCTCGGGACCTGCTTGCCGGTCTTGAAGTCGACGACGTACGCCCGCCCGGCGGCGTCGGTCTCCACCCGGTCCATCGAGCCGCGGATGCGCACCGCGACGCCGCCGACGTCCAGCGTCAGGTCGAAGCCGTGCTCGGTGGCGACGGTGGTGCGCTCGCGCTCCAGCACGTGCCAGCGCAGGAAGCGCTCCAGGGCGGCGCGGGCCTCGGTCTTCTCCTGGGCGGACTTCCACGGCGCGTCGAAGGCGAGGGCGTCCCAGACGGTGTCCAGCCGCTCCATCAGGACGGCCAGGTCGGCGGGGGTGCGGCCGGAGCCGACCTCGTCGGCGAGGGCGTGCACCACGTTGCCGAAGCCCTGGGCGGCGGAGGCGGTGGTGCCGGCCTTGACGTCCTTCTCCAGGAACCACTGCAGCGTGCAGGACTCCAGCTGCTCCAGGCCGCTGCCGGAGAGCCGGACGGGCTGCTCGGGCTCGCGCAGCGGCTGCGGGGCGGCGGTGGGGTCGTCCAGGCCCCACCACTGGTCGGGGTGGGCGGCGGGGACGAGCGGGCGGCCGTCCTCGTCGAGGGCGGCGGCGAGGGTGGCGAGGCGTTCGGCGGCGGCCCGGCGCAGCTGCGGGGAGCGGGCCGGGTCGACGGTGACGGCGCGCAGCTCGGCGACCAGCGCGGGCACCGACAGCGGGCGGCGCGGCCGGGAGGCGACCTCGGCGACCTTGACCGGCGGGGTGCGCTCCAGCACCTTGCCGGTGCGCGGGTCGAGCGTCTCGCGGTAGAGCTCGCGCAGGAAGCGGGAGGGCTCGTCGCCGTCCTCGGCGGGGGCCTTGACGGCGGTGACCACCAGCCGGTCCTTGGCACGCGTCGCGGCGACGTAGAACAGCCGGCGCTCCTCGGCGAGCAGCGCGGCCGGCGAGAGCGGTTCGGCGAGGCCGTCGCGGCCGATCCGGTCGGCCTCCAGCAGCGAGCCGCGGCGGCGCAGGTCGGGCCAGAGGCCCTCCTGGACGCCGGCCACGACGACCAGGCGCCACTCCAGGCCCTTGGAGCGGTGCGCGGTCATCAGCCGGACGGCGTCCGGGCGCACGGCGCGCACGTGCAGGGTGTCGGCGGCGATGTCCTGGGCCTCGATCTCGGCGAGCAGGTCGAGCGCGCCGCGGTGGCCGCTGACCCGCTCCTCGGCGCGGGCGGCGGTCTCGAACAGGGCGCACAGCGCGTCCAGGTCCCGGTCGGCGTTGCGCCCGGCGGGGCCGCCGCGCAGGGCGGCCCGCTCCAGGCGCTCGCGCCAGCGCCGGGAGCCGTCCCACAGCTCCCACAGCGCGTCCTCGCCGCCGGCGCCGCCGGCCAGCAGTTCGCGGACCTTGCGCAGCAGCACGCCGAGCTCGTAGGCCCGGCGGGCGTGCGGGGCGTCCAGCAGGGCGAGCAGTTCGGGCTGCTCCAGGGCCTCCCGGATCAGCTCCTCGGCGGGGCGGACCACGCCGGGCGCGCCGTCGGCGGCCAGCGCCCGGCGCTCCTCCTCGCGCAGGGCGCGGCCCAGGCGGCGCAGGTCGGAGCCGTCGAGGGCGGCGAGCGGGCCGGTGAGCAGGGTGTGCGCGAGGTCGGCGGTGAGCGCGCCCTCCCCCTCGGCGCACACCCGCAGGGCGAGCAGCAGCGGGACGACGGCGCTCTCCTCGCGCAGCGGCAGGTCGTCGCCGTCGATCTCCAGCGGGACGCCGGCGGCGGCCAGCGCGCGGCGCACCGCCGGTATGGTCCGGGAGCCGGCCCGGACCAGCACCGCCATCTCGCCCCAGGGGACGCCGTCCTCCAGGTGGGCGCGGCGCAGCAGGTCGGCGACCGAGTCGAGTTCGGCGCCGGGCGTCGGGTAGGTGTACACCTCGACGGCGCCGCCCTCGCGGGTGGGCAGCAGGGCGCGGTGCGCGGCGAGCTTGTCGGCGGGCAGCCGGCCCATCGGCATCCGGCGGGCCAGCTCGCGGGAGGCGGCCAGCAGCACCGCGCCGGAGCGCCGGGACCGGCGCAGCACCCTGACCTCGGCGGGCCGGCCGTCGGCGCGCCGGAAGGCGTCGGGGAACTCCAGGATGCCGTTCACGTCGGCGCCGCGGAAGGCGTAGATCGACTGGTCGGGGTCGCCGACGGCGACCAGGTCCCGCCCGTCGCCGGCCAGGTGCCGCAGCAGCCGGACCTGCGCCGGGTCGGTGTCCTGGTACTCGTCGACGAAGACCGCGTCGTAGCGCCCGCGCAGTTCGGCCCGGACGTCCGTCCGCCCGGCGAGCAGCACGGCGCGGTGGACGAGCTCGGCGTAGTCGAGGACGCCGCGCAGGTCCAGCACGTCCAGGTACTCGGCCAGGAAGTGCGCGGCGGCGGCCCAGTCGGGGCGCTCGACGCCCTGCGCGAAGCGCTCCAGCTCCTCCTCGCCCAGGCCGAGCTCGCGGCTGCGGGCGAGCACGGCGCGCACCTCGTCGGCGAAGCCGCGGGTGGTCAGGCAGGCCCGCAGGTCCAGCGGCCAGCGGATGGTGGCGGTGCCCGCCTTGGCGTCCTCGGCGCCGCCCGCGAGCAGTTCGCGGACCATCACGTCCTGCTCCGGTCCGGACAGCAGGCGCAGCGGCTCGGCGTACTCCTCGGCCGGCTGGTGGGCGCGCAGCAGGGCGTAGCAGAACGAGTGGAAGGTGGTGGCCTGCGGGGCGGTGGCGCCGATCCGGGCGGTCATCCGGTCGCGCAGCTCCATCGCGGCCTTGCGGCTGAAGGTCAGCACCAGGACGCGTTCGGGCGCGGTGCCGTCGGCGACCCGCCGGGCGACCGCCTCGACCAGGGTGGTGGTCTTGCCCGTCCCGGGGCCCGCGAGCACCAGCAGCGGCCCCGCGGCGTGCTCGACGACCGCCTGCTGGAACTCGTCCAGCTGGGGCGGGTCGGGCTGGGCGAGGGGGCTGCGCACCAGGCGGAACGGTGAGGTCACTGCGGTCCAGGGTCGTACGGCGGTTCGGTGGCGGGCCGCGGGTGGCTCGCCGCGACGAGCCTACGATGGTGCACCCACAGACCCCTCCGGCGCACCCCCCGGTCGGCGACCGGTCAGGACGCGCCGTCCCAGCGGGCGGCCCGCAGGTCCACCCGCGGCTCGCCGCCGACGGTGCGCAGCGGGGTACCCTCGGCCCGGTACTCGGGCAGCGCGCGGTGCTCGTGGCCGGGCAGCGGCCGCCCGTCCGCCCGGATCACCCGCCACCAGGGCACCGGCGCCCCGTACAGCGCCATCACCCGGCCGACCTGCCGGGGGCCGCCGCGGCCCAGGTACTCGGCGACGTCCCCGTACGTCATCACCCTCCCGGGCGGGATGCGCTCGGCGAGGTCGAGCACGGCCTCGGCGTACGGCGGGATCCCGGGAACGTCCTCGGAGTCGGTCATCCGCCGCATTCTTCCCCATCCGGTCGATTTCCAGCACCCCGTGCGGGCGACCCGGCGCGCGGGATGCCGCCCCTGGACCGCACCCGGGTGGCGGGCATGGCAGCATCTTCGGGGCAGTGCGACACACGAGGATGAAGACCAGATGACCGGGACGGCCGAATTGAACGTGGACGAGGGCTCCGAGCAGCCCGCCACCGACGGTTCCGCCCGGCGGCCGGTCGACCTGCGCCACCGGCGACGGGACGCGCACCACACGGGGGAGGGAACGGTGGCCGCACAGCTGCCGCCGGGCGGCGGGCCGGACCGGCCACCGGACGCGGACCCGCCGGAACCGGCCGCGCCGGGACCGGAGCACGGGCCGGAACCGGAGCCACAGCACGGAACCGGGCCGGAGCCCGGCCGGCCGGCCGAGGAGCCGGCCGGCGAGTACCTGGCCGTCGACGAGCCGCTGCTCGCCCCCCGCGCACACCGCCCGTCCGACCTGCTGAAGTTCCTGGGCGGGCTGCTCCTGATCATCCTGGTGTTCGTGCTGGCGCAGGTGGCGGTCTCCACCACCACCGGCATCGAGAAGGACATCACGGTCAACGCCGACCGGATCCCCGGCGTGCTGTCCAAGATCTCCGCTCTGGTCTCCTCCATCGCGGTGCTCACCGTGCCGCTGGCCTTCGCCGTCGAGCGGCTGATCAAGCGCGACGGCCTGCGGGTCGCGGACGGCGTGCTCGCCTCGGTGCTGGCGTACGGCGTCTCGCTGGGCGTCGACTGGTGGGTGGCGGCCGGCGCGCCCGAGGAGATCCGCAACGCGCTGACCCAGTTCCCGCCGGGCGGCGGCGAGACGCTCACCGACCCGGTGCACGGCTACCTGGCGCCGGTGATCGCCTACATGACGGCGGTCGGCATGTCGAGCCGACCGCGCTGGCGGGTCGCCCTGTGGGTGGTGGTGGTCCTCTCCGGCACGGCCGAGCTGATCAACGGCAACACCACCCCGCTGTCCCTGGTGCTGACCGTGCTGATCGGCTGGTCGGTGGCCTACGGCACGCTGTACGCGATCGGCTCGCCGAACATCCGCCCCACCGGGCAGCACCTGATGATCGGCCTGCGCAAGGTCGGCTTCGCCCCGTCCGCCGCGCACCTGGCCCCGCCCGCGCCCGGTGGCACCCGCCGCTACCTGGTCACCCAGCAGACCGGCCCGCTGCTCGACGTCCACATCATCGACCGCGAGCAGCAGGCCTCCGGCTTCTTCTACCGCGCCTGGCGCCGGCTGCGGCTGCGCTCCGTCGCCGTCCGCCGCAGCCCCCAGTCGCTGCGCCAGGCCCTCGAACAGGAAGCCCTGATCGCGTACGCGGCGGCCGCCTCCGGGGCCGGCGCCCCGCAGCTGGTCGCCACCTCGGAACTGGGCCCGGACGCCGCGATCCTGGTGTACGAGAACGTGGCCGGCCGGACGCTCGACGACCTGGCCGACGAGGAGGTCACCGACGCGGTGATGGCCTCGTTCTGGGCCTCCGTCTCCACCCTGCACGAGCGCCGGATCGCCCACCGCCGGCTCACCGGCGAATCCCTGCTGGTGGTCGACGAGCGCACCGGCTGCCTGGTCAACCTCTCCGGCGGCGACATCGCGGCCGGCGACCTGACCCTGCGCATCGACGTCGCCCAGCTGCTCACCACCTTCGCCCTGCGGATCGGCCCGGAGCGCGCGGTGGCCACCGCCACCGGCGTCCTCGGCCCGACCCGGGTCGCCGAGGCGCTGCCGCTGCTGCAGCCCGTCGGCCTCAGCCGGCAGACCCGCGGCGACCTGCAGCGGATGACCAAGGAGCGGAAGGCCGCCGCCCAGGCGCTCGCCCTCAAGCAGGTCGCCGCCGGCGAGCGCACCCAGCAGCAGGCCGAGGAGGACATCGCCAGGGCCGGCGAGGACCTGCTGGCCCGGATCCGCGCCCAGATCCTGCAGATCGCCCCCGAGGCCCCGCTGGCCCCCGCCAAGCTGGAACGCCTCAAGCCGAAGACCCTGATCATGGTGGTGGCGCTGGCCTTCGCCGCCTACCTGGCCCTGACCACCATCCGGCCGGACCAGTTCAAGGTCTCCCAGATGAACTGGGCCTGGGCCGCGGTCGCCCTGGCCGCCTCGGCCTTCTCGTACGTGGCCGCCGCGATGAGCCTGACCGGCTTCGTCCCGGAGCGGCTCCCGTTCTGGCGCACGGTGGCCGCCCAGCTGGCCGGCTCCTTCGTCAAGCTGGTCGCCCCGGCGGCGGTCGGCGGCATCGCCCTGAACACCCGCTACCTGCAGAAGGCCGGCATCCGCCCGGTCCAGGCCGTCGCCTCGGTCGGCGCCTCCCAGCTCGCGGGCCTCGGCGGCCACCTGCTGCTGCTGTTCGCCTTCGGCCTGATCACCGGCTCCCAGACCAACGGCGACCTGGGCGCGTCCCGGGCCGTCATCATCGGCGTCCTCACCGCGGCCGTCCTGGCCCTGGTGGTCGCCGCGGTCGCCCCGCTGCGCCGCTTCGTGGTGACCCGGGTCCGCTCGCTGCTGTTCGGCGTCATCCCGCGGATGCTCGACCTGATGCAGACCCCCCGCAAGCTGGTCACCGGCTTCGGCGGCATCCTCCTGCTGACCCTCTCCTTCACCGCCTGCCTGGACGCCTCCGTGCACGCCTTCGGCGGCGGCGCCAACGTCACCTACGCGGCCGTCGCCGTGGTCTTCCTCACCGCCAACGCGGCCGGCTCCGCCGTCCCCACCCCCGGCGGCATCGGCCCCGTCGAGATCGCCCTGATCACCGCCCTCACCGTCGCCGGCGTCCCCGCCACCGCCGCCACCCCCGCCGTCTTCCTCTACCGCCTGCTCACCTTCTGGCTCCCGGTCATCCCGGGCTGGGTCGCCTACAACGTCCTCCAGCGCAGGGGCGCCCTGTAGCGGGCGCGGAGCCGGGGCCCGCTACGGGAGCAGCTCGGCGACGATCCGTTCCCACGGCACCGGCGCCAGCCCGAACGCCTCCCGGGTCGCGGTGTCGTCGATGACGAAGGGCCGCTCGAACTGGTACGCCGTCTCGCGGACGGCGCGGACCGTGGGGTTGGCCAGGCCGAGCAGGGCCAGCACCGGGCGGGGGATCGCGGTGACCTTGGGGGCGGGGCGCCCGGCGGCCGCGCAGAGGTCGGTGACGACCTGGCGCTGGCTGCGCGGCGGGTTGCTCGGGACGTGCCAGGCGCGGCCCCAGGCGCGTTCGTCGGCGGCGGCGGTGACCAGCAGCCGGGCGGCGTCCTCCGGGGAGGTCCAGCTGTGCGGGGCGTCGGGGTCGCCGAGGACCTGGACGGTGCGGCCGGCCAGCGCGCGCCCGAAGGCCCGGCCGTCGAGGGCGCCGACCACGCCGCGGCCCAGGTAGTCGGAGCCGCGGACCTCGGTGGCCCGGACGCGTCCGGCCCGGTGCGCGGCGAGCGCCTCGCGCCACATCGCGGCGCGGACCCCGCCCTTGGCGGAGTTGGGCCGCAGCGGGCTGTCGGGGCTCATCGGGCCGTCCACCGCGCCGTAGCCGTACAGGTTGGAGACGGTGGCGAGCACGGCGCCGGCGCGCTCGGCGGCGGTCAGCAGGGACGCGGCGAGCGGCGGCCAGACCTCGGTCCAACGGTGGTAGGGCGGGTTGGCGCAGTTGTACAGCGCCGTCGCGCCCTGCGCGGCGGCGCTGAGCGCGTCGGTGTCGGCGGCGTCCAGGTGCAGGCGGCGGACGCCGTCGAGCGGGTGGGCGGTGGCGGCGGTGCGGGTGACGACCACGACCTCCTCGCCGCGCTCGGCGAGGAGCCGGGCGGTGGTGGAGCCGACCGGTCCGGCGCCGACGACCAGGTGCTTGCTCATGGGAACGCTCCGCTCGGAGTCCGGGAGAACGGTGTTCTCGCTCGCTCCCCAGCCTGGCGCCTCGCCGCACCCCCTGTCAAGAACGGTGTTCTCCATCGAGAACGACGTATCCGAATGTTGCGCCCGTTCTCGCCCGCTGGGAGGATGACCGGCATGCCGAAGGCCCCCACCCCCCGCGAGCGGGTCCGCGCCGAGTTCACCCGCGAGATCAAGGACGCCGCCCGCCGCCACCTCGCCGAACACGGGCCCGCCGGTCTCTCCATGCGCACGCTGGCCAAGGACGTGGGCCTGGTCTCCGCCTCCGCGCTGTACCGCTACTACCCGGGCCGGGACGCCCTGCTGACCGCCCTGATCGCGGACGCCTACGACGCCCTGGGCGCCGCCGCGGCCGCCGCCGCGGACCCGTTCGACGGCACCGACCACGCGGGCCGCTGGCTGGCCGTCTGCCGGGCCGTCCGCGGCTGGGCGCTGGCCCACCCGCACGAGTTCGCGCTGGTCCACGGCTCCCCCGTGCCCGGCTACACCGCCCCCGAGGACACCACCGGGCCCGGCACCCGGCTGCCGCTGCTGATCGGCCGGCTCTTCCAGGAGGCCGCCGCCGCGGGTGCCTACCGCCCGCTCGGCGACCCCGCCGTCCCCGCCGCGGCCCGGGCCGCGCTCGCCCCGCTGCTGGACCGGCTGCCCCCCGGCACCCCCGAGCACCTGGCGGTCTCCGCGCTGGCCGCCTGGAGCGACCTGCTGGGCGCGCTCGCCCTGGAACTGTTCGGCCACCTCGCCCGGATCACCACCGACCCGGAGGCGTACTTCGACCACCTGATGC
Organism: Kitasatospora phosalacinea; assembly: GCF_000716545.1. GTDB lineage: Bacteria > Actinomycetota > Actinomycetes > Streptomycetales > Streptomycetaceae > Kitasatospora > Kitasatospora phosalacinea. The sequence continues at coordinate 57,048 of NZ_JNWZ01000002.1, read as the reverse complement.
ACCGCACCGGCACCCTGCTCGGCCTCGCCTCCCCCTGACCGCGCGGAGAACGCACGGGACCGCCCGGCCGGAGAGTGGTTCCCCGACCGGGCGGTCCCGGCCCCGCACGCGCCCGTCCGTCAGTAGACGGGCTTCTCCGGCTCGATCTGGTTGACCCAGCCGATCACGCCGCCGCCCAGGTGCACCGCGTCCGCGAAGCCCGCGGACTTGAGGACCGCGAGGACCTCGGCGGAGCGCACACCGGTCTTGCAGTGCAGCACGATGCGCCTGTCCTGCGGCAGGTCCTGCAGGGCGTTGCCCATCAGGAACTCGTTCTTCGGGATCAGGCGGGCGCCCGGGATCGAGACGATCTCGTACTCGTTGATCTCGCGGACGTCGATGATGTCGATCGGCTCGTCGTTGTCGATCCACTCCTTGAGCTGCTTGGAGGTGATCGTGGAGCCGAGCGCCGCGGCGGAGGCCTCCTCCGAGACGACACCGCAGAACGACTCGTAGTCGATCAGCTCGGTGACGGTCGGGTTCTCGCCGCAGACGGCGCAGTTCGGGTCCTTGCGGACCTTCACCGAGCGGTACTGCATCTCCAGGGCGTCGTAGATCATCAGCCGGCCGACCAGTGGCTCGCCGATGCCGGCCAGCAGCTTGATGGCCTCGTTGACCTGGATCGAGCCGATCGAGGCGCACAGCACGCCCAGCACGCCGCCCTCGGCGCAGGACGGGACCATGCCCGGCGGCGGGGCCTCCGGGTAGAGGCAGCGGTAGCAGGGGCCGTGCTCGGCCCAGAACACGCTGGCCTGGCCGTCGAAGCGGTAGATCGAACCCCACACGTACGGCTTGCCGAGCAGCACCGCGGCGTCGTTCACCAGGTACCGGGTGGCGAAGTTGTCGGTGCCGTCGACGATCAGGTCGTAGCCGGAGAAGATCTCCATCACGTTGTCGTTGTCCAGGCGCTCCTCGTGCAGGACCACCTCGACCAGCGGGTTGATCTCCTTGACCGAGTCGCGCGCGGACTCGGCCTTGGAGCGGCCGATGTCGGACTGGCCGTGGATGATCTGGCGCTGCAGGTTCGACTCGTCGACGGTGTCGAACTCGACGATGCCGAGCGTGCCGACACCGGCGGCGGCCATGTACATCAGGGCCGGGGACCCGAGGCCACCGGCGCCGACGCACAGCACCTTGGCGTTCTTCAGCCGCTTCTGCCCGTCCATGCCCACGTCGGGAATGATCAGGTGGCGGGAGTACCGGCGGACCTCTTCGACGGTGAGCTCGGCGGCGGGCTCGACCAGGGGTGGCAGCGACACGGGGACTCCGATGGTCGTCAGGTTCTCTTCGACTACGCCAACAGTGTCACGTGCCCGGGGTATTCCGAGACAGCAGGTCCAGTGGGTGAGATGCGCGGCACCGGATGCCGAGACTTCGCCATCCCGGGCCAACCACCGGCCCGGACCTGGCCGTTCCGGCGTTCACACCCGGCAGGCCGTCTCCAGCCAGACGTCCCCCAGCGACTCCTCCAGCGGCACCTGCGTCCGCCATCCGAGACGGTCCCTGGCGGTCCGGACGTCCGCCTGCCGCCACTGCACCGGCTCGACCACCGCCCGCGCCTCCACCGCCCGCAGCCCCTCCGCGCTCGCCTGCTGGGCGGGCAGCACCACCTGCCGGGCGTCCTCGGTGACGGTGCCCTCGAAACCGGACGCCCGCACCAGCAGGTGCGCCGCGTCCCGGGCCCGGACGGCGTGGCCGGAACCGATGTTGATCACCCCGGTGGCCGCCGAGACCGCCGCCGCCTGGATCGCCCGCGCCACGTCCCGGACGTCCACGAAGTCCCGGTAGCCGGACAGGTCGGGCATCCGCACCTGGTTCTCGTCCTGCTCCAGCGCCCGCCGCAGCCCCTCGGCCAGCCGCCCGAACAGCGAGGCCGTCGGCGCCCCCGGCCCCACCACGTCGAACACCCGCAGCACCAGCGCGTCCAGCCCGGAGTTCAGCACCAGTTCGGTGCCCGCCAGCTTCGACACCCCGTACGGGCCGACCGGCCGCGGCTCCGCGCTCTCCGGGATCGGCCCGCCGGGCTGCGCCGGACCGTACTCGGCCGCCGAACCCACGTGCACCAGCCGCGCCGGCTCCCGGCTGCGCCGGATCGCCTCGCAGACCGTCGCCACCGCGAGCGTGTTCGACCGGATCAGGTTCCGCGACGTCCCGTACGTGGCGCCCGCGCAGTTGATCACCACCTGCGCGGCGACCGCGTCCAGGAACCGGGCCAGCGCGCCCGGACTCCCCGCGGCCAGGTCGAACCGGATGTCGGCGGAATCGCCCCGCCCCAGCACGGTCACCTGGAGCCCCTCCTCCGCCAGCAGCCGGTCGGCCACCCGTCGGCCGATGAACCCGTCGGCCCCCAGCAGCAGCACCCTCATCGGGCCCAAGTCCTTCCATCAGGCCCGGCACCCGCCGGGCGGAACGAGATCTGATCGACAAGCCGGAACACCCGCGTCACCCGCCCGGCAGCGGCCCGGCGGCGCGGTGCCAAAGGCGCCGGACCGGCGGCGGCGGGGCCGCCCTCACCGGTACGCCCCCGGTCTGGTCGAGGGCGGCCAGGCGCAGCCGGCCAGCAGCAGGGCGGGGCCGAGGGCGGTGGCCGCGAGGCCGCCGGTCGGCGAGGCGCCCAGCCAGTGGGCCGGGCCGGGCAGGGCCAGGACGGCGGCGCCGGCCGCCGCGGTGAGGACGGCGACCGCCGCCGCGCCCGGGCGCCCGGCGTCGCGGACCACGGCGGCCAGCAGCGGCAGGGTGCCGAGCACCAGCAGCGCGGCCCATCCGGTGGCGGGGGTGTCGCGGGCGACGGCCCGGCCCAGTCCGGTGAGCGCGGCCAGTTGCGCCAGCACGGCCAGCGGCAGCGCGAACCGCAGCCGGGAGCGGAACTCCCCCAGCGTGGCGGCCGCACCCTGCCGCTGACCGAACCGGCGCAGCCAGGCCGCCACCGCCGCGGCGCTCGCCCCGCCGATCGCGGCGGCGGTCGCCGCGCCCGGGTCGGTGGCGGCGAGCAGGGCCAGCAGCAGTCCGGTGCCCGCGCCCCGGCCGAGCGCGGCCCACGGGACCGCCCCCCGCCCCGGCGCCGCGTCCGCCGTCCGGTCCCGGCCGTCCGCGCCCCGGCCGCACCGCGCCCTCAGCAGGTCGGCGCCGGCCCCGGCGCCCGCGCCGAGCAGTACGGCGAGCGCCCCGCCGGACGGGCCGCCGGGCGCGGTGGCGGGCAGCAGCGGCAGCAGGTGGGCGCCGGCGCCGTACAGGGCGGCGAGCGGCAGGGCGCGCAGCGGTTCGGCGGGGGGCAGCGGTTCGCGGGCGGGCGGCCGGCGCGGGACGCGGGCGTACAGCTCCTCGGCGAGGCCGAACACGTCGGCGTGCCGGTAGCGGGCGGCGCCGTCGGCGGCCAGGCCGGAGTCCTCCAGGGCGGCGGCGATCTCCAGCGGGTCGACCGCCTGTTCGCACAACTCGCGGTTGGCGTCCAGCAGTTCGCGTACGGGGTCGGCGGGCGTGCCGCTCGCGGGGGTGCCGGTCACAGCGCCTCCGCGAGGGCCGGTCCGGCGGCGGTGCGCGCGGGCTCCTCGACCGTGGCGTCCCCGTCGGCCCGGGCGTCCCCGCCGACCGGCCCGGCCACCCAGTACTCGGCGGGCCGGGCGAACGGCCGGGCCTGGCTGCCGGGCCGGGCCGGGAAGGCCGGGTAGCGGGAGACCAGGTCGAGGTAGATCTCGCGGAAGGCGCCGACCACGGGTTCCACGGCGAAGCGTTCCTGCGCCCGCAGCCGGCCGGCCAGGCCGAGCCGGGAGCGGCGCTCGCGGTCGGTGAGCAGGGCGAGGCAGGCGGCGGCGAGGGCGCGCGGGCTGCGCGGCGGCACCAGCAGGCCGGTGGGGCCGAGCACCTCGCGGGCGACGCCGACCTCGGTGGAGACCACGGCCCGTCCGCTGAGCATGGCGTCGGCGAGCAGCCGGGGGCTGCGCTGGGCGAGCGCGCTGAACACCACCGCGCTGCCGGACTCCCAGGCCGCGGCCGGGGAGGCGGGCCGGCCCGCGAACTCGACGGCGTCCCCGACGCCGAGCCGCCCGGCGATCGCGGCGCAGTGCGCGAGGTAGCCGGGGGCTCCCTCCTCGCCGTACACCTTCAGCCTGGCCGCGGGCAGTTCGGCCCGGACCCGGGCGAAGGCGTGCAGCATCAGTTCGGGGTCGCGGCCGGGCTCCAGCGCGCCGGCCCAGACCAGGGTGGGCGCCTCGGGCTCGGCCCCGGCGGCGGGCCGCCCGGTGGCGGCGGTGCCCTCGTGGACGATCCGGGTGCGGGCCGCCTCGCCGCCGCAGCGCTGCTGCCACCGCCGGTCGTACTCGCTGCCGGGGGTGAGCACGGCGGCCCGCCGGTAGGTCTCCTCGGTGAGCTGCCGGAAGAAGGACAGCAGCAGGGCGCGCACCGGCCAGCGGTACGGGGCGCTGCGGTAGCCGCGGTACTGCTCGCGCAGGTGCAGGCCGTGCTCGGTGACCACGAACGGGACGCCGTGCACCTCGCGGGCGACCAGCGCGGGCAGCGCGGCCGGCCCGCCGCCGACCACGTGGCACAGGTCGGCGCCGCCGAGCCCGGCCGGGCCGCTGCCGTACCAGGGCGCGGAGAGCGGGCGCAGGCACTGCTCCAGCAGGTCGGCGGCGACCAGCACGTCGCACACCAGCGGCTGGCCGCCGGCGGTGTCGGCGCCGGGCATCCGCCAGATCCGCTCCAGCGCGCGGTGGGCGTGGCCGGAGGCGAGGAAGGCGGGCAGCGCCTCGTCCTCCCGCCCGAGCGCCGCCAGCCGGTACAGCGCGGGCCCGAACCCGGCCCGTTCGCCGGGCGTCACCAGGGCGCGGACGAGTTCCTCGTACGCCTTGGTGTACGCCCGGCGGCGCAGCGCTGTCGGCCCGCGCCCGCCGGGGCGGCGGCCCCACATGGGCAGTTCGTGGACGCCGTGCAGGCCGCGGACGCCGGTGGGCGGGGCGGGGCGGTCGGCGGGCAGCAGCCGGTAGAGCCGGAACTCGTGCTCGGGCAGGCCGTCGACCAGGCGGCCGCACCAACCGCCTTCGCCACGCTGCGCGTTGGTGAGGGTGCTCTCGGTGAGCAGAGCGATGCGCACGACGCCTCCAGAGCAGAGCGTTTCCACTGGGTTCACGGCCCTACGACACAGGGGAGTGCGTCCGTTGCTCGACGGCCGTCCGGCCGGCGCCCGCTCCCCGCGGCCGCCGCCCCCGCCGTCTCGCCCCCCACACCTGTTCGGTCCGACAACACGACGGTAGAGCGCCGGGCCGAGCCCCCTAGGGGCCCGGCCCGCCATGCCACACCATCGAGTGAACGCCCGTGACCTCGCGCGTCCCCGCTCCGTTTTCGCCCCTCGCGTCCCGTGCGCCCCGCGTGCGCCCGGCTCGGACCGGGCTCAGCCGCGCCGGTCGGCCTCCGCGAGCAGCTCCCGCACGGCGCGGGCGACCGGCTCGGGGTGCTCCAGCATCGCCACGTGCCCGGAGTCGGGCAGCACCAGCAGCCGGGCGTCCCGGAACGCGGCGCAGGCCCGCCGGGCGGAGCGGTAGGAGACCAGCTTGTCCTTGAGCCCGTAGACCAGCAGCACCGGCGCGGCGACCTGCTCGGCCTGCCGCCACAGCGACTGCTCACCGCGCTCGGTGTACGCGCTGACGATCCCGCGCGCGGACCCGGCCAGCACGCCCAGGGCGTACGGGAGGGCGGCGCGGCGGCGGTACTCGGCGACCGCGCGGGCCCGGCGGTGGGCGGGGATGCCCGCGGGGTCGGCGTAGACCAGGCCGAGCAGGTCGGCGGTGGCCGTCTCCGGGTCGGCGGCCGGGCCGCGGCGGCGGACGAGTTCGGCGACGCCGGGCAGGGCCAGCAGCCCGGTGGACCAGGCGGTGCGCTGCGGGGGCAGCTCGGGCAGCGCCGGGGAGATCAGGGTGAGGCTGCGCACCAGGTCGGGCCGGAGCGCCGCGAGCCGGACGGCGACCGCGCCGCCCAGCGAGTTGCCGAACAGGTGGACCGGCCCGCGACCGCTCTCCTCCAGGTACCCGATGACGGCGCGGACGTGCCCGGAGACGGACAGGTTGCCGTCCAGCGGCGGGGCGGAGTAGCCGAAGCCGGGCAGGTCGACGGCCTCGCCGTCGACGTCGTCGGCGAGCAGGTCGAGCAGTTCGAGCCAGTTGTCGGCGGAGCCGCCGAGGCCGTGCACGAACAGGGCGGGCGGCAGGCCGTCGCGGGGTTCGGAGTGCCGGCTGACGGCCAGCACCGCCCCGGGCACCTCGACGGTGCGGTGCGGCTCCAGGGCGGCGAGGGGGTGCGGGGAGGCGCTCATGGGCACGATCGTAGTGAGCGCGGGGGCCGCCGCCACGGCCGGTCACGGGCCCGTACTGCCCCCGTCACGAGCCCGTCTCGACCCGTGGACAGCGGGGGTCCGGGTCGTATTGTGGGGTCCCGACAAGGGCGGTTGTGCGCTTTACTCGGCTTCACCCGCGCGCGTGCGGGTTACCGAAAAGTAGAATCAATCACCCCGCCAGTCCACGCAGACCGTGAAGTGAGGAGCGCCGTGACGGCCATCCAGGAGGCGCAGGAGCGCCCGCGCGGTGCCCGCCTGCCGCGAAGCGCCCGCCGTGAACAACTGCTCGGAGCCGCCCAGGAGGTGTTCGTCGCCCAGGGCTACCACGCCGCCGCCATGGACGACATCGCCGAGCGGGCCGGCGTCAGCAAGCCGGTGCTCTACCAGCACTTCCCGGGCAAGCTCGAGCTCTACCTCGCGCTGCTCGACAAGCACTGCGACGCCCTGGTCGACGGCACCCGGGCCGCGCTGGAGGCGACCAACGACAACAAGCAGCGCGTCGCGGCCACCATGGAGGCGTACTTCCACTACGTCTCCAGCGAGTCCGGCGCGTTCCGGCTGGTCTTCGAGTCGGACCTGACCAACGACCCGGCGGTGCGCGAGCGGGTCGACCGGGCCACCGACCTGAGCGCCACCCTGGTCTCCAAGGTGATCGCCGAGGACACCGACCTCCCCGAGGCCGAGGCCAAGCTGCTCGCGGTCGGCGTCTGCGGCCTGGCCCAGATCACCGCCCGCTACTGGCTCACCCAGGACGGCGAGATCCCGCGCGACGAGGCCGTCCGGCTGGTCGCCAGCCTGGCCTGGCGCGGCCTGAAGGGCTTCCCGATGCACCCCGCGCAGGAGGGTTCCGCCGAGCAGGCGGACTGAACCGGGATTCGGCCCTGAGCGGACCGGCGCCCGACCTTCGCCCCCCGGCCGGGTTGCTGCCTTAAGGTGATGCCCGTACGGCGCGCCCACCGCGAACGGTGGTCGGGGCGCGCGCGGCCAGCTACCGGAGGGACGGAAGCCGTGGAGGTCAAGATCGGGGTGCAGAACGCGAACCGGGAGATCGTCCTGGAGAGCGCGCAATCTGCCGAAGAGGTCGCGGACGCGGTCGCCAAGGCCCTGGACGGCACCAGCAAGCTGTTCACCCTGGTCGACGAGCACGGCCGCCGGGTGCTGGTTCCGGCCGAGCGCCTCGCGTACGTCGAGATCGGCGAGCCGTCCGTCCGCAAGGTCGGTTTCGGCACGCTCTGAGCCCGCACGGCACGGCGCCCCGTCCCCCCGCCCGGGGGACGGGGCGCCGTGCCGTGCGTACCGGCCGGTCCGGGCGGGTAGGCGCACTGCTGCCCAGCGCCGCACACCCCGGGAGGCAGCCGTGTGGGAGACGATCGCGTCCGTCCTGGTCGGCCTGGCCGTCGGAATGGGGGCCCTGCTGCTCCGGCCCGACCTGTACCCGGGCCCGCGTTCGCTGCCGGTCGGCACCGCGCTGGTGGCCGCGGTGGTGGCCGGCCGGATCAGCCACTACGTGATGGACGGGCACGCGCCGCCGGTCCAGCTGGCGATCTCCGCCGCGGCGTCGGTCCTGATGGTGACGGTGCCGGCCCGCCCCGACCTGCGGCCCGGGCGGCGCGGCCGGCACCGGCACGTCTGAGCCGTCAGGAGGCCAGGCCCAGCGCGGCCATCCGCTTGGTGTGCGTCTCGGTGATCCGGTTGAACATCTTGCCGACCTCGACCAGGTCGAAGCCGCGCACCCGGGCCCCGCCGACCAGCAGGTTGGACAGCGCGTCGCGCTCGGCGACCACCCGCTGCGCCTGGCTGAGCGCCTCGCCCATCAGCCGCCGCCCCCACAGCGCGAGCCGTCCGCCGACCCGCGGGTCCTCCGCGATCGCCTGCCGCACCCGCTCGACCGCGAACTCGGCGTGCCCGGTGTCGGACATCACCCGCAGCACCAGGTCCCGGGTGTCGTCGTCGAGCCGGACGGCCACCTCGCGGTAGAAGTCGGTGGCGATCGCGTCGCCGACGTACGCCTTGACCAGGCCCTCCAGCCAGTCGGACGGGGCGGTCATCCGGTGGAAGTTCTCCAGCGGCTCGACGAACGGCTCCATCACGGCGACCGGGTCGGCTCCGACCTCGGCCAGCCGGTCGTGCAGCAGCTGGTAGTGCTGGAACTCGGCGGAGGCCATCCGGGCCAGCGCGGCCTTCTCCTCGATGCCGGGCGCGAACTTGGCGTCCTCGGCCAGCCGTTCGAAGGCGCTCAGCTCGCCGTACGCGAGCGCGCCGAGCAGGTCCAGCACGGCCGCCCGGTACTGCGGGTCGGCGGCCCGGGCCGCCCAGGGCCCGATCGAGTCGGTGAGCTCGTCACCGGGTTCCGGAGTCTCCATGGCACTGACCTTAGACCGCCCGGCGGGCCCGGCGGGACGCCCTCGGGGCTCCCGCCACCCAGGCGCGGCCGGTCGGAGTAGCGACCGTCACGTGTTCGAGTCGTCGCTTGACTGTATGGTAGGTGGTGAGGCCAGGTGTAGAGCCGGCGCGGCCCGTCCGTCAACGGTAGGCCGCGTGGTCGTGCCCGGCGGCTTCCCGCCGCCCGGTGCAGCACCCGGCGCTCACGTACGCGGATGCCCGGTCGGAGACCCGATCGGCTCCGACCTGGCCCGAGCCTCGGGCCCAGGCACCGCATCAGGCCGAGCGAGGGCCGCAGCGGATCGCGCCGACAGCGCGCCGCACGACCCGTCAACGGGACGCCCTCCCCCCGCGCCGCCCGCCCGACGCGCCCCGCACAGGGGCGGCCCGGGTACGGCAGGTCGCGTTCGGGCTCGGCCCTCCACACGGAAGAGGCAGCACCCTGTCCACCACCGCCGAACCCATCAAGTCCACCTTCCGCGATCTCGGGATCCTCGCGGAGACCGCCGAGGCCCTGGAGGCCGTCGGCATCGTCCACCCGTTCCCGATCCAGGAGATGACCCTGCCGGTCGCGCTGAGCGGCCACGACGTCATCGGCCAGGCCAAGACCGGCACCGGCAAGACCCTCGGCTTCGGCCTCCCGCTGATCGAGCGGGTCGTGGTCAAGGCCGACGTCGCCGCCGGCCGGGCCACCGCCGAGCAACTCTCCGACGGCCCGCAGGCGCTCATCGTCGTCCCCACCCGCGAGCTGTGCACCCAGGTCACCAACGACCTGCAGACCGCCGGCAAGGTCCGCGACGTCCGCGTGCTGGCCGTGTACGGCGGCCGCGCGTACGAACCGCAGGTCGAGGCCCTGAAGAAGGGCGTGGACATCGTGGTCGGCACCCCCGGCCGCCTGCTCGACCTGGCCGGGCAGCGCAAGCTCGACCTGTCCAAGGTCCGCGCGCTGGTGCTGGACGAGGCCGACGAGATGCTCGACCTCGGCTTCCTGCCGGACGTCGAGAAGATCATCACCATGCTGCCCGCCAAGCGGCAGACCCTGCTCTTCTCGGCCACCATGCCCGGCCAGGTCATCTCGCTGGCCCGCCGGTACATGAGCCAGCCCACCCACATCCGCGCCGCCGCCCCGGACGACACCGGCGCCACCGTCGCCAACATCGAGCAGCACATCTTCCGTGCGCACTCGCTCGACAAGGTCGAGATGGTCTCCCGGATCCTGCAGGCCGACGGCCGCGGTCTGGCGATGATCTTCTGCCGCACCAAGCGCACCGCCGCCGACGTCGCCGAGCAGCTCACCAAGCGCGGCTTCGCGGCCGGCGCGGTCCACGGCGACCTCGGCCAGGGCGCCCGCGAGCAGGCGCTGCGCGCCTTCCGCAACGGCAAGGTCGACGTCCTGGTCTGCACCGACGTCGCCGCCCGCGGCATCGACGTCGAGGGCGTCACGCACGTCATCAACTACCAGTGCACCGACGACGAGAAGACCTACCTGCACCGGATCGGCCGCACCGGCCGGGCCGGCGCCTCGGGCACCGCCGTCACCCTGGTCGACTGGGACGACATCCCGCGCTGGCAGCTCATCAACAAGGCGCTGGACCTGCCCTTCAACGACCCGGAGGAGACCTACTCCAGCTCGCCGCACCTCTACGAGCTGCTGCGCATCGCCCCCGGCACCAAGGGCGTCCTGCCGCGCTCCGAGCGCACCCGGGCCGGCCTGGCCGCGGAGGAGGTCGAGGACCTCGGCGAGACCGGCGGCCGCGGCGGCCGAGGCCGCGTCGGACGTGACACCCGGGACGCCCGCGAGGGGCGTGACGGTCGTGAGGGACGTGACGGCCGGGATGCCCGCGGCGGCCGGGGCGGCGCCCCCGAGAGCCCGGCTCCCGCCGAGCGCCCGTCCCGCCGCTCCCGCGAGCGCCGCCGCACCCGCGGCGGCAGCACCGAGGCGGCCGTCGCGCCCGAGACGGTGCAGCAGGTCGAGCAGCCGCGACCGGCCTCGGCCGGCACCGGCACCGGCACCGCGGACGCCCCGGTGGAGGGCCGCAGCCCGCGCCGCCGCAGCCGCAACCGCCAGGGCGGCGCGTCCGCGACCGTCGAGGCCGCCGCCACCCAGGCGGCGGTCGAGGCACCGGCCGCCGCGCCCGCCCCCGTCGCGGAGGCCCCGGCCGCCGAGGCGCCGGCCCGCACCCCGCGCAAGCGCACCCGCAAGGCCGTGGAGTCGGCCCCGGTCGTGGAGACGGCCACCGAGGCCCCGGCCCCGGCCGTCGCCGAGCCGGTCGCCGCCGAGCCGGTCATCCGCTCCCGGACGCCGCAGCAGCGGACCCTCCGCAAGCCGGTCACCTCCCTGGTGGCCCCCGCCGAGGAGGCCGCCGCCCCGGCCCCGCGCAAGCGGACCGCCAAGAAGGCCGCCCCCGCCCCGGTGGAGGCCCCCGCCGTGGTGGAGGCCCCCGTGGCCACCGAGGCTCCCGCCGAGGAGACCGCCGCCGCCCCGGCCCCGCGCAAGCGCACCGCCAAGAAGGCCGTGGCCGCCACGGTGGAGACCCCGGCCGAGGAAGCCCCGGCTCCCCGCAAGCGCGCCACCAAGAAGGCCGCCGCCACCGAGGAGACCCCCGAGGCTCCGGCCCCGCGCAAGCGCACCACCAAGAAGGCCGTGGCCGCCGCAGTGGAGACCCCCGCCGAGGAAGCCCCGGCCCCGCGCAAGCGCACCGCCAAGAAGGCCGCCCCCGCCACGGTGGAGACCCCCGCCGAGGAAGCCCCGGCTCCCCGCAAGCGCGCCACCAAGAAGGCCGCCGCCATCGAGGAGACCCCCGAGGCTCCGGCCCCGCGCAAGCGCACCACCAAGAAGGCCGTGGCCGCCACGGTGGAGACCCCCGCCGAGGAAGCCCCGGCCCCGCGCAAGCGCACCGCCAGGAAGGCTGCCACCGCCGACGAGATCCCGGCCCCGCGCCGGACCCGCAAGGCCGTCGAGCAGTAACCGCACCACCCCGCAGGGGAGGGACGACACCACGTCGTCCCTCCCCTGCGGCGTTCCCGCGCGCCCGTGGCCTCCCGTGCCGGAGGCGTCCTCCGCCGTAGGGTGGCCCCGAGACCTCGGGTGACCTGGAGATGAGGGGCCGCAGCGGATGAGTACGCCGCCGTTCTTGAAGTTGCCGTCGTGCGCGCGGGCGGTCCGCGTGGCCGGGTTGGCCGCGCTGTGGGGGGAGCCGGCGGGGGCGGTGCGGGGGACGGCGGTGCTGGTGCCGGGGTTCACCGGGAGCAAGGAAGACTTCATCGCGCTGCTGGAGCCGCTCGCGGAGGCGGGTTTCCGGACCGTCGCGGTGGACCAGCGCGGCCAGTACGAGTCCGGCGGCCCGGAGGATCCGGCGGCGTACACCGTCCGGGCGCTGGGGGCGGACGTGCGGGCGGTGACGGCCGGCCTGGGGGTGGCGGGGCCGGTGCACCTGCTGGGGCACTCGTTCGGGGGGCAGGTGGTGCGCGAGGCGGTGCTCGCGGATCCGGAGGACCTGCCGTGGCGGTCGCTGACCCTGCTGTCGACCGGGCCGGGGGCGATCGATCCGGCGGAGGCGGCGCGGACGGCGATGCTGCTGGAGGCGCTGGACTCGATGGACCTGGAGTCGATCTGGCAGGTGATGCAGCAGCTGGAGGGCGAGCGGGTGCCGCCGCTGGACCCGGAGATCGCGGAGTTCCTGCACCGCCGCTGGGTGGCGAACCGCCCGCAGGGGCTGCGGGCGGCGGCCGCGCACCTGGTGTCGGCGCCGGACCGGGTGGACGAGCTGGCGGCGGTGGGCCTGCCGACGCTGGTGCTGTCCGGGGAACGGGACTACGCGTGGCCGGTCGGTGAGCAGTCCGAGATGGCGGCCCGGCTGGGCGCGGCCCGGCTGGTGGTGCCCGGCGCGGGCCACTCCCCCAACGCGGAGCGACCGGGCGAGACGGCGGCGGCGCTGGCCGCGTTCTGGTCGGCCTGAGCGGGCCCGCGGCGCACCGGATTCCGCGGCCCGGTTCCGGCCACGGGCGGGCTCCCCGGCGTCCGCCCGGAAGTCGGCCCCGGTTTTCACGCGACAAAAATCGTTAGCTCGGGTAATATTTGATTTTGTCCGGGATGAACACCCTCCGGCGGCCGCACCCTCCTCCGACCGCCGAAACCACGGATTTACCGGCGGGCAATCGCCGGGAAGCAGCGTCGCGGCACAGTGAGTCATCGGGGCACCACAGCCTCCCTCCAGTGCCGCAAGGAAAAGTGCCGCTGAACGAGTCCTGCCTGAGAGTGGGGGGAGCGACGGGTGACCGCACCTGCCGGACGTCCGACCCAGCCAACGCCGACGAACCACCGCCTGGTGGCCGATCGTCGGCCGAGTCCGCCTCGGACCCCGAGGACGGGAAGGGAGAGGCCCATGCGTTTCGAGATCCTGCGCCTGGATCACGCGGGGACGGAGGCCGATCGGCTGATCGCCGACGCGGAGACCGTCTCCGAGTACCTGAAGGCCGCCGCACAGACCGGCGAACGCCTGTACATCCGGCCGTGCAAGGCCGTGTGAGCGAACGCGGACGCACCTCCGAGTCGTCCGACGTTCCGATACCCGGCTGACGCCCCGTCACCGCAGGAGACCCTCCTGGGACGACGGGGCGTCAGTGTGTTCGGGGGGCGCCACCTGCGGGGGTTTGACGGGGCTCCCGGCGGGACATCACCTCTGCCGGACCCGGGCCGTCGCCGGGGCGGCTCGTGACGCACTCCTTACGGGTGATCGTCCTTGACGCAGCAGTCCGGAGGGAGGACCGTTGTCGGTTATGAGGGGCGAGCCAAGCTGCCCGAGGTGCGCCGGTCGGGTCCGCGCCCCCGGCCTCTTCTCCGACACCTGGCAGTGCGATCTGCACGGCGCCGTGCACCCGATGCAGCCGGTGCTGCCCCCCAGCATCGAGGCCCTGAACGTGGCGGTGAACCGCTCGCAGGTGCCGGTCTGGCTGCCCTGGCCGCTGCCGGTGGGCTGGCTGTTCACCGGGATCGCGCACGCCGGTGACGACCTGTCGGGCGCCCGGGCGACCGCCGTCGCCTGCTCGGGGCCGGCCCCGCTGGGCGGGTTCGGCGAGCTGGTGCTGGTCGCCGAGGAACTGGGCATCGGCCTGGGCGCCCGCTACGCCGGGCTGGACGGGCCGGACCCGGGCGATTCGGTGGCGCTGTACAAGCCGGCCGACGCCAAGCTGATGGCGGCGGGCCGGCCGACCCCGATGTTCCACGTGCCGGGCGCGCCGGACGACCGCGCGGTGTACGTCGGCGAGGCGCGCGGCCTGTGGCTGTGGGCGATCGCCTGGCCGGAGCAGTCGGCGCTGCTGATGCACGACGAACTGGTGCTGACCGACCTGCGGGACGCGGGGGCCGAGCTCGGCCTGCTGCCCTGCGGGGCGCTCTCCCCGCGCCTGCTGGGCTGAACCCGGCCGCCCGGCCCCGACGGCCCGTCCGCCGCCCCGCCGTGGCGGGCTCCCTATCCTGGGCGGCATGCGCATCGATCTGCACGCCCACAGCAACGCCTCCGACGGCACCGACTCCCCGGCCGAGCTGGTCGCCAACGCGGTCGCGGCCGGGCTGGACGTGGTGGCGCTGACCGACCACGACACGGTGTCCGGGTACGGGGAGGCGGCGGCCGCGGTGGCCGGGACGGGGCTGGTGCTGGTGCCGGGGGCGGAACTGTCCTGCCAGGTGGACGGCGTCAGCATGCACCTGCTGGCGTACCTGTTCGACCCGGCGGAGCCGGCCTTCGCGGCCGAGCGGGAGCTGGTCCGCACCGACCGCTTCCGGCGCGGGCGGGCGGTCGTGGAGCGCTGCCGGGAGCTGGGGGCGCCGATCAGCTGGGAGCAGGTGGAGCGGATCGCGGGCGCCGGCTCGGTGGGGCGTCCGCACATCGCCTCGGCGCTGGTGGAGGCGGGCGTGGTGGCGACCGTCTCGGACGCGTTCACGCCCGAGTGGCTGGCCAACGGCGGCCGGGCCGACGTCCGCAAGCACGAGACCGACCCGGTGGCGGCGGTCCGGCTGGTGCGGGCGGCGGGCGGGGTGCCGGTGTTCGCGCACCCGGGCGCGGTGAAGCGCGGGCGGACGGTGCCGGACGAGGTGATCGCCGACCTGGCGGCGGCCGGGCTGGGCGGGCTGGAGGTCGACCACGTCGACCACGACGAGGAGACCAGGGCCCGACTGCGCGGCCTGGCGGCCGAGTTGGGGCTGTTCACCACCGGCTCCAGTGACTACCACGGCAGCCGCAAGACCGTCCGGCTCGGCGAGCACACCACCGACCCGGCCGCGTACGAGCAGCTGCTCGCGCAGGCGACGGGGGCGGCGCCGATCACCGGCTGATGCCCGCCGGGCGGCCTCAGTCCAGCGGGACGCCCCGGCGGGCGGGGTCGCGCAGGTCGGTGCCGTGCTTCAGCCAGCGCTCCTGGAGCGCCTCGGCGCCCTGGACGCGCTTGAAGGCGGCCTCGTTGGGGGTCATCGGCAGCAGCGGCAGGAAACGCACCGGGTCGGCGGGGGCGGGGAGTTCGAGGTCCGCGACCAGGCCGCCGGGCTCGGCGGCCAGCACCGAGGTGAACGGGGCGCCGGCCCACAGCGGGGAGCCGAGGTCGAGCGAGCCGCCCGGGGCCACCACCAGGCCCTCGACCTGCGGGGTGGCGGCGAACACCGCGAGCGCCCTGTGCACCTCGTCGCGGCCGCCGCGGACGGTCAGCACCAGTTCGGCGCGCGGGCCGCGCACCGGGTCGGCGACCGCGGAGGTCGGGTCGGCCATCGGGGCGGCGGCCATGCCGAGCGTCGCGTACCGGACCAGGCCGTCGGCGTCGGGGCCGAAGCGCAGCACCTCGATCCGGTCCGCGCCGACGAAGGTGACGGCGGCCCGGCCGGTGGGGTCGCCGAAGGCGCCGGTCAACCGGGCCTCGATCAGGGTGAGGACGGTCTGCCGGGTCGGGCCCGCGGGGCCGTCCGGTTGCGAGAAGTCGCCGAAGTGAGGGAAGTCGTGCGCCATGCGGCGACCTTAGCGCGGGCGCGCCGCCCCGAACCTTGGCGCGACCTTTACCCGGCGGACGGCGAATGCCCGGCGCGGCTCCGGGAAGAGCTGTTAATGTGAGCGGTCGGCCTTGTGGATGCGAACCAAGGCCGCGACGGCCCCCGCGCGGGCCCCGGCGTGGAGGAGGTGGTCACGGTGGACAGCAGTCGACCATGCAGTACCGGAAGCTCTCTCCGGCCCACCCCGGACCGCCGCCCGCGCGGCTGACCGGGCCCACCCCGCAGCGTCGCGCGCGGCCGAGAGAGCACCTTCCCCGGGGCTGATCCGACGAAACCCGCCCAGCGAACGGCTTTCTGACAGTACTTCGGCCCTGGCGTGTCCACCGGTGTTTTCCGCCGTCGCGTTCCCCCGGTATGTCCCGGGGCGCGCCGGTCCGGCCCTAGGGAGCCCGCGCCATGTCGATGATGCACAACCTGCGCGCCGCCGTCGTCCGTCCAGCCCGCCGCCGGGTCGGCGACGCGTTCGAGTCGAAGCCCGGCGACACCCCGTCCGCGGTGGTGGACTGCGCCGTCTACCAGCAGGGCAAGCGGACCGGCGAGACCTGCAGCCCGCGCGAGGCCGCCCGGCAGGTGAAGGCGGCGCACCAGATGGGGCCCGGCTCGTTCAGCTGGATCGGCCTGCACGAGCCGACCGAGGCCGAGTTCGAGGGCATCGCGCAGCGCTTCGGCCTGCACCCGCTGGCCGTGGAGGACGCGGTGCACGCGCACCAGCGCCCCAAGGTCGAGCGGTACGACGGCATGCTGTTCGCGGTGTTCAAGACCGTCCGCTACGTCGAGCACGAGCAGCTCACCCCGACCAGCGAGGTGGTCGAGACCGGCGAGCTGATGGTCTTCGCCGGCCCGGACTTCGTGATCACCGTCCGGCACGGCGCGCACTCCTCGCTGCGCGAGCTGCGGCACCGCCTGGAGGCCGACTCCGAGGGCACCGGCCTGCTCGCCAAGGGCCCGGCCGCCGTGCTGCACGCCATCGCCGACCACGTGGTGGACAACTACCTGCTGGTGGCCGACCGGCTGCAGAACGACGTGGACGAGATCGAGTACGACGTGTTCGCCAACAAGGGCGGCCGCGGCACCGACGTCGGCCGGGTCTACCAGCTCAAGCGCGAGGTGCTGGAGTTCAAGCGGGCCGTCACCCCGCTGCTGCGGCCGATGCTGCAGCTGTCCGAGCCGACCGCGCGGCTGGTCGACCTCGACATGCAGAAGTACTTCCGGGACGTCGCCGACCACCTGGCCCGGGTCAGCGAGCAGGTGCACGGCTTCGACGAGCTGCTGAACTCGCTGCTCCAGGCCAACCTGGCGCAGGTCTCGGTCGCCCAGAACGAGGACATGCGCAAGATCACCGCCTGGGCCGCGATCTTCGCCGTCCCCACCATGATCACCGGTGTGTACGGGATGAACTTCGAGAACATGCCGGAGCTGAAGTCGACGTACGGCTACCCGACCGTGCTCGGCGCGATCGTGGTGATCTGCGTCGGCATGTACCGGGGCTTCCGCCGCAACGGCTGGCTGTGACCGCCCGCCGGGCGGGGCGTCAGCGACGCTCCGCCCGGGCCACCAGCACCAGGCCCAGCAGGATCAGCCCCACCGCCGGGTAGGCCGCCGCCGGCGGCCACTGGCCCAGCCACACCGCGGCGATCAGCGCCGCGCCCGGGGTCTCCAGCAGGATCGCCGTCGAGGTGATCGACGGGCCCAGGGTGCGCACCACCCGGTTGCTCAGCGAGTGTCCGAGCAGCTGCGCCGTCACCATCAGCAGGAAGATCTGCCACCACGCGCCCGCCGACCAGCCGCCGAGCCGGACGCCGGTCAGCAGGCAGACCGCCAGCAGCGCGAGGGCGCAGGTCGCGTAGCAGACCAGGGTGTACGCGGTGGTCGACACGGTGCGCCGCACCTCCGCGCCCAGCAGCATGTACCCGGCCGCCGCCGCGCCCGCCGCCAGCGCCAGGGCGTCGCCCAGCAGCGCCCGCGCCGAGACCGTCAGGTCGACGCCGGTCAGCACCAGCACGCCCGCGAACGCCACGCCCGCGCCCAGCCACACCAGCCT
Organism: Kitasatospora phosalacinea; assembly: GCF_000716545.1. Taxonomy (GTDB): domain Bacteria; phylum Actinomycetota; class Actinomycetes; order Streptomycetales; family Streptomycetaceae; genus Kitasatospora; species Kitasatospora phosalacinea. The sequence goes on along the minus strand of NZ_JNWZ01000002.1, from coordinate 39,225 downwards.
GGGCGCCCGCACCCCGGTCAGCCGCATCAGCAGGATCGCCCACAGCGGGGTGGTGGTCACCAGCGCCGTGGACGACGCCACCGAGGTCATCCGCAGGCTCGGCATCCACAGCGCGAAGTGCAGCGCCAGCAGCACGCCCGCCGCCGCCGCCAGCACCAGCGCCCGGCGCGGGATGCCGCGCAGCTCGGCCCGGTGCCGCCACAGCGCGTACGGGCCCAGCACCGCCACCGACATGCCGTTGCGCCAGAACGCGATCGCCAGCGCGGGCGCGGCCGTCGCGCTGATCAGCGGCGCGGACAGCGAGATGCCCGCGATCGACACCGCCAGCAGCAGCAGGTCGGTGCGCGGCAGTCGCCGTCGTTCCCCGGGCGCCGGGGGTGCGGCGGGGGCGGTGGTGCTGACGGCGGTCACGGCGCTCCTTCGGGCAGTGTGGTGGACCGCCTATACGGTAAGGGTTGTCGGATGGTTACGGCACTGTCGTCCGGGGGACGGAACCGGCCCGCCGCGGCCCAGGCCGTACGCTGTGCGCCATGGAGCGTACGACGACCGCGAGCCCCACGGACTTCCTCGACCGGGCCCTGGTGGAGGAAGCCGCCAAGAAGTCCGGCCTGCTCTGGGTCCGGCCCGCCGGGCAGCCGCAGGCCCGCCCGCTCTGGCACGCCTGGCACGACGGCGCGATCGTCGTCGTCGGTGACGGCTCCGAGCAGCCCCTGCACGGGCTCGCCGCCGGCGCCCCGGCCGAGGTCACCCTGCGCAGCAAGGACAAGTGGGGCCGCCTGGTCGCCCTCACCGCCGCCGTCACCCTCCTCGACCCCGGCACCCCCGCCTGGGACGGCGCCGTCGAGGAGCTCAAGGGCAAGCGCCTCAACGCCCCCGACACCGACACCATCGGCGACCGTTGGGCCCGCGAGTGCCGCGTCCTGCGCCTGGACCCCGCCGGCGCCGACCTCGCCCCGCTCCCCGACGGCGACCTCTCCGCCGCCCCGATGCCCACCCCGGCCACCACCCGCGAGCCGGTCCCGGCGGGGCTGCCCAGGCTGCTCTTCAAGAAGCGCGGGCGCTGACCCGCGGCTCCCCGCACCCCTTTTGCGCGACCCTCGCCCGCTCAGCGCGTCTCCCTCCCCCGCCGCCGCTAGATTTGGGGGGTTGTGTCCGTTTCCCCGGAGGGAGTCTCGTATGGCGGGGCCAGGCAGCCGGGTCTTCATCTCCCACCTCTCCGGCGTCCCGGTGTTCGACCCGAACGGCGACCAGGTCGGCCGGGTCCGGGACGTGGTGGTCTCGCTGCGGCTGGGCGGGCGGCCGCCCCGGGTGCTGGGGCTGGTGGTGGAGGTGATCGGGCGGCGGCGGATCTTCCTGCCGATGACCAGGGTGACCAGCCTGGAGTCCGGCCAGGTGCTCTCCACCGGGCTGCTGAACATGCGCCGCTTCGAGCAGCGCCCGTCCGAGACGCTGGTGCTGGCCGAGCTGCTGGACCGCACCGTGACCAGGACGAAGACCGCCGACGAGGTGACCGTCCTGGACGTGGCGATGGTGCAGACCCGGCTGCGCGAGTGGGAGATCGACAAGGTCTTCGTGCAGGCCGGCCGGCCGAGCCGGCTGCGCAAGGCCAGGGGCGAGCAACTGCTGCTGGACTGGTCGGCGGTGACCGGCTTCTCGCTGACCGAGGAGGGCCAGGGCGCGGCCAACCTGCTGGCCACCTTCGAACAGCTCCGCCCCGCCGACCTGGCCAACGTCATGCACCACCTGTCGGCCAAGCGCCGGGCCGAGGTCGCCGCCGCCCTCGACGACGACCGGCTGGCCGACGTCCTGGAGGAGCTGCCCGAGGACGACCAGGTGGAGATCATCGGCAAGCTGAAGGAGGAGCGCGCCGCCGACATCCTGGAGACCATGGACCCGGACGACGCCGCCGACCTGCTCTCCGAGCTCCCGGAGGCCGACGCGGAGCGCCTGCTGCGGCTGATGGAGCCCGCCGAGGCGGAGGAGATGCGCCGCCTGCTCTCCTACGAGGAGGACACCGCGGGCGGGTTGATGACCACCGAGCCGATCGTGCTGGAGCCGGACGCCTCGGTCGCCGAGGCGCTGGCCCGGGTGCGGGTCGCGGACACCAAGCCGGCGCTGGCCGCGCAGGTGTACGTGTGCCGCCCGCCGAACGAGACCCCGACCGGGAGGTACCTGGGCACCGTCCACTTCCAGCGGCTGCTGCGCGAGCCCCCGTACACCCTGGTCGGCTCGCTGGTGGACGACGACCTCGACCCGCTGCCGCCGAACACCCCGCTGCCGCTGATCACCTCCTACCTGGCCACGTACAACCTGGTGGCGGCGCCGGTGGTGGACGAGGACGACCGCCTGCTGGGCACCGTCACGGTGGACGACGTGCTGGACCACCTGCTGCCGGAGGACTGGCGCGAGGGCGCGGCGCACGGCATCGGCACGGAGACGAGCGAGGTGCGGGGTGGACGGTGACCGCAAGCGCCAGGGCGAGGGCGGCCCCGGTCAGCGCATCCAGGGCGAGCTGCGCGAACTGCGGCAGCTGCGCGAGCTCCGGGCCCGGGAGCAGCGCGGCCGCCGCGAGGAGCGGCCCTCCGCGCCGGGCGGCCCCCGCACCCGGCTGGACCAGCCGCGCACCGGCCGGCCCGGGCTGGTCCGGCTGCCCGCCTGGGACCCGGAGGCCTTCGGCAAGCTCTCCGAGCGGATCGCGCGCTTCCTCGGCACCGGGCGGTTCATCGTCTGGATGACGGTGGTGATCATCGCCTGGGTGGTGTGGAACACCCTGCTGCCGGAGTCCGTCCGCTTCGACGACTACCCCTTCATCTTCCTGACCCTGATGCTCTCCCTGCAGGCCTCGTACGCGGCGCCGCTGATCCTGCTCGCGCAGAACCGCCAGGACGACCGGGACCGGGTCAACATGGAGCAGGACCGGGCCCGCAGCGACCGGAACATCGCCGACACCGAGTACCTGACCCGCGAGGTCGCGGCCCTGCGCCACGGCCTCGGCGAGGTCGCCACCCGCGACTTCGTGCGCTCCGAACTCCAGGCGCTGCTGAAGGAACTGGACGAGCGCCGGGAGTCCGCCGACACGCTGTGACCGGCGGCACGCTACCGGCGAGTCGGGGGTGGGGCCGGGCGCCGTACCATCAACACATGGCCAACGAGACAGAGGTGGCGGCCGGGGTGACGGAGCAGTCCGTCCAGGAAGCCCTGGCGACCGTCCACGACCCGGAGATCAACCGTCCGATCACCGAGATCGGCATGGTGAAGTCCGTCGAGATCGGCGACGGCGGCGCGGTGAAGGTCGCGGTGTACCTCACCGTCTCCGGCTGTCCGATGCGCGAGACGATCACCCAGCGGGTCACCGACGCGGTGTCCGCCGTCCCCGGCGTCTCCGCCGTCTCCGTCGAGCTCGACGTGATGAGCGAGGAGCAGCGCCGCGAGCTCTCGCAGCTGCTGCGCGGCGGCGCCCCGGAGCGGGAGATCCCGTTCGCCAAGCCCGGCACCCTGACCCGGGTGTACGCGGTGGCCTCCGGCAAGGGCGGCGTCGGCAAGTCCTCGGTGACGGTCAACCTGGCGGCGGCGCTGGCCGCGGACGGGCTGAAGGTCGCCGTGGTGGACGCCGACATCTACGGCCACAGCGTGCCCCGGATGCTGGGCGTCGAGGGCCGGCCGACCCAGGTCCAGGACATGATCATGCCGCCGTCGGCGAACGGTGTGAAGGTCATCTCGATCGGCATGTTCACCCCCGGCAACGCCCCCGTCGTCTGGCGCGGCCCGATGCTGCACCGCGCCCTCCAGCAGTTCCTGGCCGACGTCTACTGGGGCGACCTCGACGTCCTCCTGCTCGACCTGCCGCCCGGCACCGGCGACATCGCCATCTCGGTGGCGCAGCTCGTCCCGAACGCCGAGATCCTGATCGTCACCACCCCGCAGATGGCCGCCGCCGAGGTCGCCGAGCGGGCCGGCACCATCGCCCTGCAGACCCACCAGAAGATCGTCGGCGTCATCGAGAACATGTCGGGCATGCCCTGCCCGCACTGCGACGAGATGATCGACGTCTTCGGCACCGGCGGCGGCCAGACCGTCGCCGACGCCCTCACCCGCAGCGTCGGCGCCACCGTCCCCGTGCTGGGTTCCATCCCGATCGACGTCCGCCTGCGCGAGGGCGGCGACGACGGCCGCCCCGTCGTGCTCTCCAACCCCGACTCCCCCGCCGGCGCCGCCCTGCGCACCATCGCCGGCAAGCTCTCCGGCCGCCAGCGCGGCCTCTCCGGCCTCTCGCTGGGCCTGACCCCGAAGAACAAGTTCTGACGGCACCCCAGCACGACGGACGGCCCCGGGCAGCGCGCCCGGGGCCGTTCGCGTGCGCGGCGGGATCGGAACCGGACCGGGTGGCGGCGCCGGCCCCGAGGCTGGAGTGCGGCGGCGGTCGGCCCGGGCGGGCGGGGGGCGGCTCGGTACCGGCGCCGGGGGTGAACGGGCCTACCGGCCGTTGTACGCCGCCAGGTCGGGGACGGCGGTGAAGCCGATGCCGTACGCGGACACCGAGCGGCCGTAGGCGCCGATCAGGACGCCGGGGGCCTCGCCGGCCAGCACCCAGCCGTGTTCGGACTCGCGGTAGCGGAAGGGCTGCGGGAGGCCGTTGACGGGGAGGGTGAGCGAGGACCAGGCGGGGCCGTCGAGGTCGTCGGCCAAGTCCCAGGCGAGGGCGGACTGCTGGTCGAGCCAGTTCTGCCGCAGGGCGCGGTCGAGGTTGCCGGGCCAGGTCGCGGCGAGCAGGCCGGAGCCGGCCAGCCAGGCCGCGGAGGAGGCGGAGGTGGCCTCCAGGGTGCCGGTGTTGTCGGCGCTGCGGCGCACGTCGCGGCGGGCGACGGTGACGACCACGGCGAACCGGCGGGTGTCGCGCGCTTCGGGGCCGCGGGCGGGTTCGTCGCCGTGGCCCAGGGTGCCGTAGTCGGGGGCGTCGGTGTCGGCTGCGACGCGCTGGCCGGCGCCGACCTGGCCGAGCCAGCGGCGCCCGGTCCAGCCCTCGTCGAGGCCGTACCAGGGGAAGTCGGCGGCGCGGTAGCCGGCCAGCGGGTCGGCGGCGCGGCGGGGGGCGACGGTGCCTCCCGTACGGTGCGTGGCGTCCACTACGGGCCTCTCCTCAGCTGTGCTCCCCGGGCGCTCCATGATCGGCACCCGGGCCCTTCCGTCCGGGGAACCGGGCCGGACGCGGCCGGTCGTGACGGATCCCACGGGGTCCGCCGTCCGGAGGGGTAGTGGACACGATAGCGGCGCGGACGGCGATGCCCCGCCTTGCCGGAGCGGGGCGGGGCGTCGGCGGGGCGCCGACGGGGTGTTCGGGGACCGGCGCGGGGCGGGGCCGGTCAGGTCGCGTCGGGGTCGAACGGGGGGCGTTCGCCCGCCGCCAGGGCCGGGCCGGCACTGGCCGCGGCGGGCTTGGAGAAGTCCACCGACGCGGTGGGCGTCGGGGTGGGGCCGCCGTTCAGCGCGGACTTGATGTCGACGCTGTCCTTGAGGTCCTTGAGGCCGAGCGGGTCGTCGCCGTCACCGATCAGCTGCTTGCGGACGAAGGTCTTCGGGTTGAGGTCCTCGAAGTCGAAGTTCTGGAACTCCGGCCCGAGTTCGCTGCGGATGTCCTCCTTCGCACTGTCCGCGAAGGAGCGGATCTTGCGGATGAAGCCCATCGTGTCCTGGATCAGCTTGGGCAGCTTGTCCGGGCCGAAGATCACGATGGCCATGACGATGATCGTCACGACCTCCAGTCCGCCTATGTCTCCGAACACCTGAACTCCCGAGCACCCGACAACGCTGAATCAAGGGTAAACGCGGTCGGCCGAGGCCCCGGCCCCCCGAGGATGAAACCGTGGTAAAGACCACCCGGGCGACCGGCGTCGACGGCGTGCCGGTGAAGGCAGGCTAGCGCAGGACCCGCCCCGGGTCACCGGCGGGCGAGGGCGTGGTGCTCAGCTGGTAGCGGGTGCGCAGCGAGTACTCCTGCACGTCCAGCGGCTGCGGGGCGTGCACCGGCTGCTGGGCGTTGACCGGGACGATCGCCCCGCCGACGGGGGTGACGCTGGTGGGCTGCCGGTCGGCGCCCTGGCCCGCGGTGACGCCGCCGACCCCGCCGAGGGTGACGGCCGCGACCGAGAACGCCCCGGCGGCGGCGAACACCAGCCTGCGGCCGCGCGCGGCGGACGGTCGGCCGGTGGGCAGCTCGCCGAGCGCGGCGGCCAGCGGACGCGGCATGGCGTCCGGCTCGCGGCGCGGCCCGGCGGCGGGGCGGGTGCCGAACAGGCCGGCCCGCGGGTCGATGCCGGGTATCGGCGCGTCCGCGCCGAGTGCGCCCCCGCCGAAGCCCGCGCCCCGGCCGAACGAGCCCCCGGTGAGCCGGCTGCCGCCGAACACGCCGCCGGATCCCGCCGGACCGTCGGGGCCCGGCTCCTCCTCGGGCAGCGCGGCGACCGCCATCAGTCTGGCCATCAGGGCCGCCGACGGGCCGGGCGTGTCGGCCTGGCTGAGGGCGCGCTTGACCGACCGGGCCTGCTCGGCCTCGGCCAGGCAGTCCGGACAGGTCGCCAGGTGGGCCTGGACCCGCTCGCGGTCGTCGTGGCCCAACTCGCCGTCCAGGTAACCGGAGAGCCGGTCGCCCAAGTGCTCCTCGGCCGGCGGTTCGGCCGGGCGGAGGGCCAGCGGGCGCAGCTCGGCCCCCGCCGGGGCCTGCTCGGCACGGCGCAGCGACGCCCAGCGCGAGCGGCCCGTGGTGTCCGCGCGCTCGGGGGCGTGATCGGTCATGACCCCCTCCGGTCGCTGACGGCCGGTTCGGCGCCGACCGGCACGGGCTCGGCGGAGCCGCCCCGGCGCGACCGGCCCGCGGCGGCGTTCGGCGCCCGGTGCTTGAGGGCGGCGCGCAGGTGCGAGCGGCCACGGTGGATCCGGCTGCGGACGGTGCCGAGCTTCACGCCGAGCGTCGCGGCGATCTCCTCGTACGAGAGGCCCTCGATGTCGCAGAGCACCACGGCGGCCCGGAACTCCGGGGCGAGGGTGTCCAGCGCCTGCTGGACGTCCGCGTCGAAGTGGGTGTCGCTGAAGTGCTGGGCGGGGCTGGGCTCGCGGCTGGCCAGGCGCTCCGCCGCGTCCTCGGCGAGGGCGTCGAAGCGGATCCGCTGGCGGCGGCGCACCATGTCCAGGAACAGGTTGGTGGTGATCCGGTGCAGCCAGCCCTCGAAGGTGCCGGGGGTGTACGTGGACAGCGAGCGGAACACCCGGACGAAGACTTCCTGGGTGAGGTCCTCGGCGTCGTGCTGGTTGCCCGTCAGCCGGTACGCCAGGCGGTAGACCCGGGCGCTGTGCGCCTCGACGATCTCCTCCCAGCTGGGCGGCGTCCAGCTCTGCGCGTCGGGACCCTCCGCGAAGGACGCGAGCGTGCCGGCGGCCCCGGCCACCGAGTCGTCGGCTGCGGTCGACTTGTCCAGGGGGGAATGCACAGACTGGTTCATCACGGGCTTCGGCGTACGGATCGACGTGATGCCGCGGGGGTGCCGCTGCACAGGGACGTCGCCCTCGGCCACACCTCCTCGGTCGGCTCTTCTGCCCAGCAGAGCCACCACCATATCCACCTCACCCGTCAAGCCCGGATAAGAGCGGTCGAACACCAGCCGCCCCGGACGGCCCGGCCGCCCGTACCAGTCCAACGGCCAGCCGTCGAACGCGGTTCCCGGGCGGCCAGTAGTCTGTCGCTGGAATTTGTCGACTTGGGTCGGCAACGGCGCTCCGGAAGAGGCAGCCATCACCGAGTTCGGGCCCCAGCGAGCGGCCCTCGCCGACACCTACGTCGGCGAGGACGCGGTGCTGACCTACGCCCGGGCCCAGTCGGCCCGCACCGGCATACGCGCGATCGGCCCCAGCGGCGGCGCCGCCCTGCGCCTGCTCGCCGCCGCCCTCGACGCCAAGGCCGTGGTCGAGATCGGCACCGGCACCGGCGTCTCCGGCGTCTACCTGCTGCGCGGCATGCGCGCGGACGGGGTGCTCACCACCGTCGACTCCGAGCCGGTCCGCCAGCAGTACGCCCGGGAGGCGTACCTGGCCGCCGGGTTCGCCGGCAACCGGGCCCGCTTCATCCCCGGCCGCGCCCGGGACGTCCTGCCCCGGCTCGCCGACGGCCAGTACGACCTGGTGTTCTGCGACGGCGACCCGGCGGACTCCCGGTTCCACCTCACCGAGGCGCTGCGCCTGCTGCGGCCGCGCGGCGTGGTCTGCTTCGAGGGCGTCTTCCAGGAGGGCCGGCTCGCCGAACCCGAGCTCGACGACCCGCAGACCCGCGCCGTGCGCGACCTGGTCGCCGACATCCGGGAGAGCGACACCCTGCTGCCCGCCCTGCTCCCGGTCTCCGACGGGCTGCTCTGCGCCGTCAAGCGCTGAGCGGCCCCCGCCGGCGCGCGCGGAACGGGCCCGGCCCCCCGGTGCGGGGGGCCGGGCCCGTCGAGCACCTCGCGGATTGGCCCGGGAGATGCGGAGTCACTACCTGCAGATCAGCCGCAGGCCTTCTTGAGGGCCTCGCCCAGAGCGTCCGCCTCGTCCGGCGTCAGCTCCACCACCAGGCGCCCGCCCCCTTCGAGCGGAACTCGCATGATGATGCCCCGCCCCTCTTTGGTGACCTCCAGCGGGCCGTCACCCGTCCGCGGCTTCATGGCCGCCATGCTCGTTCCCCTTCCTGCAACCGTTCAGGTACGCACCGGACAGTCCGTCCACCGCCGGTATCGAACGCATTGATCGGAAGCCATTATCCCGCATGCAACGGCTGGATGACCAACATCACTCTCTGCGCCAACCTTCGCCAACCAGCCGAAAGGCGCTGATTACCTGCCGAAAGCCGCATCCCGCGGCAGGACGACACGCCCGCCGGAGGTGCGGCACCTCACACTCCCCCGCACCGCCGCGCTCCGGCATGCTGGCCCCGGCACGCCACTGCGGCGACCACTGTGCCAGCCACCGCGACCCGGGGAGCCCTCACCCATGTCCGACACCGTGCGCCACGAGCGCGACGGCGCCCTCGCCGTCCTCACCATCGACCGCCCCGACGCCATGAACGCGCTCGACGTCCCCACCAAGATCGCGCTCCGGGACGCCGTCACCGCCGTCGCGGCCGACCCGGAGGTCCGGGCCGTGCTGCTCACCGGCGCCGGCGGCAAGGCGTTCTGCGTCGGCCAGGACCTCAAGGAGCACGTCGGCCTGCTCCAGCACCAGCGCGAGACCGGGGAGGGCGCGCTGCGCACCGTCGCCGAGCACTACAACCCGCTGGTCCGCGCGCTGGCCGGGATGCGCAAGCCCACCGTCGCCGCCGTCAACGGCATCGCCGCCGGCGCCGGGGCCTCGCTCGCCTTCGCCTGCGACTTCCGGATCCTCGCCGACACCGCGGGCTTCAACACCTCCTTCGCCGGCGTCGCCCTGACCGCCGACTCCGGCGCCTCCTGGACCCTCCCCCGGCTGGTCGGCCACGCCCGCGCCACCGAACTCCTGATGCTCCCCCGCACCGTCCGCGCCGACGAGGCGCTCGCCCTCGGCCTCGCCAACCGCGTCGTCCCCGCCGCCGAACTCACCGCCACCGCCCACGAGTTCGCCCTCACCCTGGCCAACGGCCCGACCGTCGCCTACGGCGCGATCAAGGAGTCCCTGGCCTACGCCGCCTCGCACTCCCTGGACGAACTCCTCGACAAGGAGGACGAACTGCAGACCCGCGCGGGCGACAGCGAGGACCACCGCATCGCCGTCGACGCCTTCCTCGCCAAGCAGAAGCCCGCCTACACCGGCCGCTGACCCGCCCCGCGGGGCCCGCCGCGTCCGGGCGGCCCCGGGGCCGGGCGGGGGCGCTAGCGCGCGTGGCAGTCGGCCAGGTGGTCGTTGACCAGCCCGCAGGCCTGCATCAGGGCGTACGCGGTGGTCGGCCCCACGAAGCGGAAGCCGGCCCGCTTGAGGGACTTGGCCAGGGCCGTCGACTCCGGCGTCACGGCGGGGACGTCCGCCAGGGTGAGCGGAGCGGGGCGGTCCGGGTCCGGGGCGTGGCTCCAGACCAGCGCGTCCAGTTCGCCGTCGGCCAGGGTCCGGGCCGCCTTCGCGTTGGCGATGGTGGCCAGGACCTTGGCCCGGTTCCGGATGATCCCGGTGTCGTTCAGCAGCCGTTCGACGTCCGTCTCGTCGAACTCCGCGACCAGCGCGGCGTCGAAGCCCCGGAACGCCGTCCGGAAGCCCTCCCGGCGGCGCAGGATGGTGATCCAGGACAGCCCGGACTGGAAGGCCTCCAGCGTGATCCGCTCGAACAGGGCCCGGTCGCCGTGGACCGGGCGCCCCCATTCGGTGTCGTGGTACGTCCGGTAGTCCTCGGCCGAGTCGCCCCAGCCGCAGCGCCGCAGCCCGTCGGCCCCGAGGACCGCTCCCGTCACGCGCGGTCGCCCTTGCGCCCGGCGTCCCGCCGCTCGGCGTCCTCGTCGGAGAGCACCTCGGTGGCCTCGCCGACGACCGGCGCCTGCGGCTCCTTCTCCAGCACGGCGGTGAACGACTCCAGGCCGGGCAGCGGCTCCCCGGCCGAGGCCACCGCGCCCGCGCCCGCGCCCGCCGGCACCGAGCCGCTGACCACGCCGACGGCCTCCAGTTCGGCGATCCGGGCGTCCCGGAGGGCGAGTTCCGCGCCGAGGCGGTCGAGCACGTCGTCGACCTCGTCCATCCGGTAGCCGCGCAGCGCCATCGGGAGGCGGAGTTCGTCCACGTCGGTGCGGCTGAGCGCGCGGTCCTGCGGGAGGCGCACGGCGAGCCGGTCGTGTTCGGCCTCGGGCAGCGTTCCGCCGCCGCCCAGCGCCACCACTGCGGCGCCGCCGACCACCAGGGCCATCGCGATCACGATCACCACGAACACGAGCTGTCCTCCGTCAGTTCCCGGCAGTTCCCGGTCGGCTTCGGCCCGCCCGCGAGGGCTACGGTGGGATCATGGTCCCTGTACAGGCCGGGGCCCATCATTGCACCCGGGAGCGCTGAGGAGGAGACACCGGTGGCACTACGCCTCGGCACGCGGGAGTTCGGCCCGGACGAGCTGGTCATCATGGCGATCGTCAACCGCACCCCGGACTCGTTCTTCGACCGGGGGGCGACCTTCGCCGACGAGGCGGCGTTCGCCGCGGCGGACCGGGCGGTGGCGGAGGGCGCGGCGATCCTGGACATCGGCGGGGTGAAGGCCGGGCCGGGCGAAGAGGTCACCGTGGAGGAGGAGTTGCGCCGCACGGTGCCGTTCGTGGCGGAGCTGCGCAAGCGCCACCCGGACGCGGTGATCAGCGTGGACACCTGGCGGCACGAGGTCGGCGAGGCGGTCTGCGAGGCCGGCGCGGACCTGCTGAACGACGCCTGGGGCGGCTTCGACCCGAAGCTCGCCGAGGTCGCGGCCCGGTACGGCGCGGGCCTGGTGTGCACGCACGCGGGCGGCGCCGAACCGCGCACCCGGCCGCACCGGGTGGGGTACGAGGACGTGATGGCGGACATCCTGGCGGTGACCGTCGGCCTGGCCGAGCGGGCGCTCGAACTGGGCGTGCGCCGCGACGGGTTGGTCATCGACCCGGGGCACGACTTCGGGAAGAACACCCGGCACTCGCTGGAGGCGACCCGCCGGCTGCCGGAGATGACCGCGACCGGCTTCCCGGTGCTGGTCTCGCTCTCCAACAAGGACTTCGTCGGCGAGACCCTGGACCGTCCGGTGGACGAGCGGCTGCTCGGCACCCTGGCCACCACGGCCGTCTCGGCCTGGCTCGGCGCGCAGGTCTACCGGGTGCACCAGGTCGCCGAGACCCGCCAGGTGCTGGACATGGTGGCCTCGATCCGCGGCACCCGTCCCCCGGCGGTGGCCCGCCGGGGGCTGGCCTGAGCCCGGGGCCGCAGCGGCGCTACGCGGGGGTGCCCTTCGGCCCCCGCGCGGCGTCCAGCACCTTCAGGACCTCCGCCACGTCGTCGGTGACGTGGAAGAGTTCGAGGTCGGCGGGGTTGGCCTTGCCCTGGGCGACCAGGGTCGACTTGAGCCACTCCACCAGCCCGCCCCAGTAGGCGCTGCCGAACAGGACCACCGGGAAGCGGGTGACCTTCTTCGTCTGCACCAGGGTGAGCGCCTCGAACAGCTCGTCCAGGGTGCCGAGGCCGCCGGGCAGCACCACGAAGCCCTGCGCGTACTTCACGAACATCGTCTTGCGGACGAAGAAGTAGCGGAAGTTCAGGCCCAGGTCGACGTACTCGTTCAGGCCCTGCTCGAACGGCAGCTCGATGCCCAGGCCGACGCTCAGCCCGCCGGCCTCGGTGGCGCCCTTGTTGGCGGCCTCCATCGCGCCGGGGCCGCCGCCGGTGATCACCGCGTAGCCGGCCTCGGCGAGGGCCCGGCCGATCTCCACCCCGGCCTCGTACTCGGGCGAGCCGACCGGCGTCCGGGCCGAGCCGAACACGCTGATGGCGGTGGGCAGTTCGGCGAGCGCGCCGAAGCCCTCGACGAACTCCGAGGTGATCCGCAGCACCCGCCACGGATCGGTGTGCAACCAGTCGGACGGCCCGGTGGTGTCCAGCAGCCGCTGGTCGGTCGTACTCGTCTCGACCTGCTCGCGCCGCAGCAGGACGGGGCCCTTGCGCTTCTCGGGCCACGGCTTCTTCGGCCGGCGGGCGGGGTCATCTCCGTTGGCTGTCATGACGGAACCCTACGCCTGACGAGGCACGATCCGGGGTAAATAACGGCCGTCGCGCAGACGGGAGTCGGGCGAACCGCACCCGACTCCCTCCCTCCCGCCGCTACCGGGTGAGCCACTCCCGCAGCCGCTGCTCGACCTCCGCGATCGCGCTCAGCGAGCAGTGCTCCTCGCGCTTGTGCGCCAGGTTCGGGTCGCCGGGGCCGTAGTTGACGGCGGGGACGCCGTGCGCGGAGAACCGGGCGACGTCCGTCCAGCCGAACTTGGCCCGGGCCTCGCCGCCGACCGCGGCCAGGAAGTCCCGCGCGGCGGGCAGCCCGAGGCCGGGCAGGGCGGCGGGCGAGGCGTCGACGACCTCCAGCTGGTAGCCCTCGAAGACCCCGCGCAGGTGCTCCTCGGCCTGCTCCAGGGAGCGGTCGGGGGCGAACCGGAAGGCCACGTGGATCTTGCACTCGTCGGGGATGACGTTCCCGGCGACGCCACCGTCGATCCGGGTCGCGTTCAGGCCCTCGCGGTACTCCAGGCCGTCGATCTCCACCCGGCGCGGCTGGTACTCGGCGAGCCGGCGCAGCACCTCGGCGGCCTTGTGGATGGCGTTGTCGCCGAGCCAGGAGCGGGCCGCGTGGGCGCGGACGCCGGTGAGCGTGACGTCCGCGCGCAGGCTGCCCTGGCAGCCGCCCTCGACGACGGCGCCGCTGGGCTCCATCAGGACGGCGAAGTCGCCCGCCAGCCAGTCGGGGTGGGCCGCGAACAGGTGGCCGAGGCCGTTGCGGGCGGCCTCCACCTCCTCGCAGTCGTAGAAGACGTAGGTGACGTCCCGGTTGGCCTCGGTGAGGGTCGCGGCGAGGCGCAGCTGCACGGCGACGCCGGACTTCATGTCGGAGGTGCCGCAGCCGTAGAGCAGGTCGCCCTCGACGTGCGAGGGCACGTTGTCGGCGATCGGCACGGTGTCCAGGTGCCCGGCGAGCACCACCCGCTCGTCCCGGCCGAAGTGGGTGCGGGCCACCACGTTGTTGCCGTACCGGTCGACGGTCAGGTGCGGGAAGGCCCGGAGCGCGGCCTCGACGGCGTCCGCGAGGGCGGCCTCCTCGCCGCTGACGGAGGGGAAGTCGACGAGGCGGGCGGTCAGCGTCCCGCCGTCGAGGGAGAGGTCGAGGGGCTCGTTCGGGCTGCTCATGGCGGCCACCCTATCGATAAGGCGGGCCCTCGCCGGTAGGGGCGACGGCCCGGCCGACCAGCCCCCGGTCGGCCCCGCACCCCCTCCCACCGGCGGCCGCGCAACCGCGCGGACCCGTACGGCCGTCCGAGCGGTTACGGTGTCCGCGAACAGCGCGCGCCGGGCCGGGACCACCGCGACGCCACCACCACACCGAGAGGGGCCACCCGTGACCGAGGACGCCGAGTACGACGCGCAGGACGGCGCCGAACCGCGCCGGCGGCGGCCGTGGCGGCGGGTGCTGGTCGGGCTGGTGGCGCTGTCGGTGGTCGGCGGCCTGGTGGTGTGGCTGAACCGGGACAAGATCGCGCCCCCCGACGAGGGGTGCTCCGTCACCACCGCCGCCGGCAGCGGCAAGCTGGACCTCACGCAGGCGGCGAACGCGTCGACCATCACCGCGGTGGCGATGTCGCGCGGCCTGCCGGAGCGGGCGGTGACCATCTCGCTGGCGACGGCCATCCAGGAGTCGAAGCTGCGCAACCTGGAGGGCGGCGACCGGGACTCGGTCGGCCTGTTCCAGCAGCGCCCCTCGCAGGGCTGGGGCTCGGTCGACCAGATCATGGACCCGGTGTACTCGACCAACAAGTTCCTGGACGCGCTGGTGAAGGTCAACGGGTACGCGCAGATGCCGCTGACCGACGCCGCCCAGCAGGTGCAGCGCAGCGGCTACCCGCAGGCGTACGCCAAGCACGAGAACAACGCGACGCTGCTCGCCACCGTGCTGACCGGCCGCGAGCCGGCCTCGCTGGACTGCGTGGTGCACGAGCTGCCGTCCCCGACCCCGACCGACCCGGCCCAGGCCGCCCCGAACGCGGCGAACCTCTCGGAGCGGGTGCGCCGGGAGTTCGGCAAGGCCGTGGCGGTGGCGGGCGCCGAGAAGCCCGCCCGGGACCAGCGCGAGGTGCTGGCGCTCACCCCGCAGCCGACCGCGAGCACGGCCGGCGCCGGCGGTCCGGGCCAGACCGGCTGGGCGCTGGCGCACTGGTCGGTGGCGCAGGCCGGGCAGTTGGGCATCGGCCAGGTCGCCTACGACGGCAAGGTGTGGCGGGTCGACAAGCCGGGCCAGGGCTGGAAGCCGCTGGCGGAGGCGCCGTCCGACCGGGTGCTGGTGACGCTGGGCGCGCCGGCCAAGAAGTAGCGGGACCGGCGCGTCGGCCCGACGGTGCGTTGACGCACTGGTGCGCGGGTGACCTCCCACCGGGTGATTCGCGTCAACTCCCGCTGACGGCCGCCCTCCTGTCGGGCGGCTCCGGACCGGAGCGCCGAGGGGCCGCCGAGGCCGCCGCCCACAAGGGAAGTGACGGTTCTCCAGCCACCGCCGCCCGGGCGGTACTTCCGGAATGCCCGAAAAAGGATCGTCCGATCTTTGCCAACCCTTGACCTTGACCGGCCGAAACCTTCCCGGTGCTCTTGCGGTCATACACGTCGCCCGCCGGACGGATCGCCCCGTGCCGTCCGCCCGGCGGACCGTCGACCTCACCTCTTAGGAGCACCATGTCCCTCCCCCTCACGCGCCGGATCGCCCAGGCCGCGCTGCTCGTCGCCGCCACCGCGGCGCCGCTCGCGGCCGCGGGTGCCGCCTCCGCCACCGAGGTGGTGCCGCAGACCGACCTGGGCGCCGGCGTGACCAAGCTGGCCGACGTCCCCAACTCGGGCGACGCGGTGCAGGGGGCCACCCACGAGCTGGGCCACGTGGTCGGCACCACCGGCGCCGCGGCCCTCGCCGCGGGCGGCCCGGCCGCCGCCGACGCGGCCGGCAACACCGTCGCGCACAACCTGCCCTCCACCGACGACGCGCTCGGCAAGCTCGGCCCGGCCGGCAAGGCCGGCCAGCTGACCGGCTCGCTCGGAACGCTCACCGACAAGGTCGCCCCGGCGGTCGAGGAGAAGGTCGCCCCCGCGGTCACCGAGAAGGTCCTCCCGGCCACCGACCGGGCCACGGCCACCCCGCTGTCCACCGTCGCCCGCGGCCTGCCCACCGACAAGCTCACCCACGGCCTGCCCGCCGCCGACAAGCTCGGCCCGGTCACCGGCGCCGTCCAGTCCCTCCCGATCGCGGGCACCGTCGCGGGCCTGACCGAGCACGAGTCCGCCAACCGCCTCGGCGGCGTGCCCTCCCTCGGCGGCGACAGCCCCCTGGGCGGCCTGACCGGCGCCCTCGGCCCGATCGGCGGCCTCCTCGGCGGCCTCCAGGGCGGCGGCCTGCCGATCGGCTGACACGTCACGCGTGACGACTCACGCATGACGGAGGGGGCGGAGCCTGTCGGCCCGCCCCCTCCGCGTCGGTACGGCTAGCGCTTGAGCCGCTCCACCGCCGAGGCCACCCGCTCGTCGGTGGCGGTGAACGCCACCCGCACGAACCGGTCGCCGGCCGGGCCGTAGAAGTCGCCGGGGGCCACCAGGACGCCCAGCTCGGCGAGTTCGGCCACGGTCTCCCAGCACGGCTTGTCCTGGGTCGCCCACAGGTACAGGCTCGCCTCGGAGTGCTCGATCCGGAACCCGTACGCCTCCAGCGCGGCCCGCAGGGCGCTGCGCCGCTGGGCGTACCTGGCCCGCTGCTCGGCGACGTGCGCGTCGTCGGCGAGGGCGGCCGCGGTGGCCGCCTGCACCGGCGCGGGCACGATCATGCCGCCGTGCTTGCGGATCTCCAGCAGTTCACGGACCACCACCGGGTCGCCGGCCACGAAGGACGCCCGGTAGCCGGCCAGGTTGGAGCGCTTGGACAGCGAGTGCACGGCCAGCAGGCCCTCGTGCGAGCCGCCGCAGACCGACGGGTGCAGCACCGACACCGGCTCGGCCTCCCAGCCGAGTTCGAGGTAGCACTCGTCGCTGACCAGCAGCGCCCGGTGCTCCCGGGCCCACTCGACGGCGCGGCGCAGCCGCGCCGCGTCCAGCACCCGCCCGGTGGGGTTGGACGGCGAGTTCAGCCACAGCAGCCGGACCTTGGTGCCGTCCAGCTCCGAGACGTCCTCGTAGGCGACCGGCTCGGCGCCGCAGAGCAGCGCGCCGACCTCGTACGTGGGGTAGGCGAGCTTCGGGTAGGCGACCTGGTCGCCGGGGCCGAGGCCGAGCTGGCCGGGCAGCCAGGCCACCAGTTCCTTGGAGCCGACGGTGGGCAGGACGGCCTCCGGGCCGATCCCGGCGCCGCAGCGGCGGTTCAGCCAGCCGGCGATCGCGTCGCGCAGCGACAGCGGGCCCCACACGGTGGGGTAGCCGGGCGTGTCGGTGTGCGCGGCCAGGGCCCGCTGGACCAGCTCGGGCACCGGGTCCACCGGGGTGCCGACGGAGAAGTCGCAGAGCCCGTCCGGGTGCGCCTGGGCGGTGCGCTTGTACGGTTCGAGCTTGTCCCAGGGGAAGACCGGCAGGCGGTCGGAGACGCGGCGCGCCGCCCCCGGGTGGCCCGGGAACGGCGCGTGCGTGCTGTCGTTGGTGCTCACAGCGTGGATGCCACCGATCAGTGGTCGGCGTTCTGCGGGGGCAGCGCGGCGATGAACGGGTGGTCGCGCTCGATCAGGCCGAGCTTGGAGGCGCCGCCGGGCGAGCCCAGGTCGTCGAAGAACTCGACGTTCGCCTTGTAGTAGTCCTTCCACTCCTCCGGGGTGTCGTCCTCGTAGAAGATCGCCTCGACCGGACAGACCGGTTCACAGGCGCCACAGTCCACGCACTCGTCCGGGTGGATGTAGAGGGAGCGCTCGCCCTCGTAGATGCAGTCCACGGGGCACTCTTCGATGCACGCCTTGTCCTTGACGTCGACACAAGGCTGCGCGATGACGTAGGTCACGCTGTCGTTCCTCCTCGGAAGGGCTGCCGCCCTACTGTTTACTCGGTCGCGCTTTGCGCGCGGCGTCGTCGATGCCCGCCCCTAGTATCGCGGGTCGGGGGGCGCAAATGCACAGGAGGTGCGCTTGATGGTCGGCTCAGTGCCGCAGGAGGCCCGTCCGGAGGTCCGGATAGACCCGTCTGACGTGGGACGACGCGTGTCGGTCCGGCGTGTCGACGGCGTGGCGGACGGCCGCCCGGTGTTCCGCGACGCGATCGGCGTGCTCACCTCGTGGGACGACGCCGGGTTGACGGTCGAGCCGCGCACCGGCGCGCCGGTGCGCTTCGCGGCCGACCTGCTGGTGGCCGGCAAGCCGGTCCCGCCGTTCCCGGCCCGCCGCACCCCGGCGCCCGCCGTCGCCCCGCTCGACCTGCAGCGGATCGCCGCCCGCTCCTGGCCCGCCGTCGAGCAGGAGCCGCTGGGCGAGTGGACGCTGCGCGCCTCGTCCGGGTTCACCCGGCGGGCCAACTCGGTGCAGGCGCTGGGCGACCCGGGCCTGCCGTTGGACCGGGCGCTGGAGCGGGTGCGCGAGTGGTACGCGGCCCGTTCGCTGCCCGCGTACGTCGAGGTGGTCTCCCCCGGCTCGCCGCCCGAACTGGCCGCCGAGCTGGACCGGCTCGGCGCGGCCCTCGCCCCGACGCTGGTGCGCACCGTCCCGCTCGGCGGGCTGGCCCGGGCCGGGCACCCGGCGGACGTCCGGCTGGCCCGCACCGCCGGGCCCGAGTGGCTGGCGCTGTACCGCCGGGTGGGCGGCGACCCGTCCCTGGAGACGGCCGCCACCGCGGTGCTGCACGGCGGCCCGTCGGTCTGGTTCGCCCGGGTCGCGGGCCGGGACGGCGCCCCGCTGGCCATCGGCCGGCTGGCCGTCGACGGCGCGTGGGCCTGCTTCAGCGCGGTCGAGGTCGCCCCGGCCGCCCGCCGCCGCGGCCTGGCCACCGCCGTGATGGCCGCGCTCGCCGCCCGGGCCGCCGAGGAGGGCGCCACCGGCGGCTACCTGCAGGTCGAGGCCGACAACGCGGGCGCGATCGCGCTGTACGACCGGCTGGGCTTCACGACCAGTCACACTTACCACTACGCCCGCCTTCCCCAGCGGTAGCGTGCACCACCTGTAGTGAGCCACGACCGCTGCTGAACCGAAGGCCGCAGTGACCGAGCAGAGCAGAACCCGCTTCCGCACCGAAGCCCGGGGGGAGAACCCCGACCCGGTGCTGCTGTGCCTGCTCGCCGCCGCCGAGCACACCCTCGGCGACCCCGGCGACAGCGCCGAACAGCCGTCCCCGGACGCGCTCCTGACCGCCTGCCAGGCCGCCCTGGACCGGCACGCCGCGGCCATCCGGCAGGCCGTCGCCGAACGCCGCCCGAACGGTCCGGAGGAGACCGCCGCGCTGCTCGCGGCGGTGCTCGGCGGCCGCGAGCGCTTCCACGGCCGGCAGTCCGACTACCTCCGGCTGGAGTCCTCGCTGCTGCCGGAGGTGCTGCGCCGCCGCCGCGGGCTGCCGATCATGCTCTCGCTGGTCTGGCAGGCGGTGGCCGCCCGGGCCGGGCTGACCGTGCACGGCATCGCGCTGCCGGGCCACTTCATCGTCGCGGTCGGCGACCCGGCGGGCGGCGACGAGTACGTCCTGGCGGACCCGTTCCACGGCGGCCGGCTGCTCGACGTCCCCGACGTGGAACGCCTGCTGGCCGCCTCGGGCCACCGCTTCTCGCCCGAACTCCTCGCCCCCGCCCAGCCCTTGGACACCGTGCTGCGCGTCCTCGGCAACATCCGCCGCTGGGCCGCCGACCGCCCCGAACACGCCCGCACCCAGCTCTGGGCCACCGAACTCGCCCTGCTGCTCCCCCGCCACCCGGCCCAGCTCCGGCTGGAACGAGCCGAGTTGCTGGTCAAGACCGGCGACTTCCTGGCCGGCGCCGCCGAGATGGACGCCTACGCGGAGATCCTGGACGCCTTCGACCCGGAGAGCGCGGCGAAGGTCCGCCTGGAGGCCAGGTCCGCCCGGCACCGGCTCAACTAGGGCTCCGAGGAGCGGAGTCGCCCTACAGCCAGCCCTTCTCGCGCGCGACCCGCACCGCCTCCGCGCGGTTGCGGGCGGCGGTCTTCTGGATGGCCATCGACAGGTAGTTGCGCACCGTCCCCTCGGAGAGGTGCAGCCGGGCCGCGATGTCGGCGTTGACCGCGCCGTCGGCGGCGGCGGCGAGGACGTCGCGTTCGCGGCCGGTGAGCGGGTTGGCGCCCTCCGAGAGGGCGGCGGCGGCCAGCGTGGGGTCGATGACCTTCTCGCCGCGCAGGACGCGGCGGATCGCCTCGGCGAGTTCCGCCGCGGGGGCGTCCTTGACCAGGAAGGCGTCGGCGCCGGACTCCATCGCCCGGCGCAGGTAGCCGGGCCGTCCGAAGGTGGTGGCGATGACGACCTTGGTCTGCGGCCGCACCCGGCGGACTTCCGCGCAGGCGTCGATGCCGGTCATGCCGGGCATCTCGATGTCCAGCACCGCGACGTCGACCCGGTGTTCGGTCACCGCCGCCGCGACCTGGTCGCCGCGCGAGACCTGGGCGACCACCTCCAGGTCGTCCTCCAGCGAGAGCAGCGCGGCGAGCGCCTCCCGCACCATGCCCTGGTCCTCGGCGAGCAGCACCCGCACCGGTCCTCCACCCGTTCCGTCCGTCACGTCGGGCAGCCTATTCCCCTTCGCCGCTGGGGCCGGGCCGCAGCGGGACGAGGGCGCGCAGCCGGAAGCCCCTGCCGCGTTCGGCGGGGCCGGTCCGCAGGCGTCCGCCGACCTGTTCCAGGCGCTCGCCGAGGCCCGAGAGTCCGTTCCCGGCACCGGACTTGCCGGGTCCTGCGCCGTTGTCGACGACCTCCAGGACGGCGTAGCGGCCGTCCTCCTCCCAGGTCTCGTCGAGGTGGACGGTGCACCGGGTGGCCCCGGCGCCGTGCCGGACGACGTTGGTGACGGCCTCGCGCAGCGCCCAGGCGAGCACGCCGGACTCCTCGGCGCCGAGGCCGGGGCGGTCCTCGGCGAGCCGGGGGTCGGCGTCGAGTTCGATCTGGCTGGCGGTCAGCGCGGTTCGGGCGGCGGCGAGTTCGACCGGCAGGGTGGGTCGGCGGAAGCCGCTGACGGCGCTGCGGACGTCGGCGAGGGACTGCCGGGCGACCTGTTCGATGTCGGCGACCTGGGCGCGGGCGGCGTCGGCCTTGCCGGCGTCCATCAGGCGCCCGGTGAGCTCGCTCTTGATGGCGATCAGCGAGAGCGAGTGGCCGAGCAGGTCGTGCAGGTCGCGGGCGAGGCGCAGCCGCTCCTCGGAGGCGGCGAGGTGGGCGACGGCGGCCCGGGCCTCGCGCAGTTCGCGCATGGTGGCGACGAGCCGCTGCATGGCGAGCATGGCGAGTCCGGCCATCACGCAGGGCAGGCCGATGCTGACCAGGGTCTCGGCGTCGGCGTGGCTGGTGAGTCCGACGACGGCGAGGACGCCGCTGGTGGCGAGGACGCCGACCAGGCCGTAGCGGCCGGGGAGGATCACCGCGGCGCACACCGAGGTGTACGTGAACAGGGTCAGCCAGGCTTCGCCGAGGGCGTACGAGGTGGTGACGGCGATCGCGGCCATCAGGGCGAGCGGCAGGTAGCGCCGGGCCTCCCGGAAGCCCGGGTGGTTGCGCATCACGATCAGGGACAGGTAGCAGGCCAGGAAGAGCACCAGCGCGGCGGCCCCGGCGGCGCTCGCCGCGGGGGTGTGCCGGCCGGTCGTCAGGTCCTGGACGGGGTAGGCCAGGTAGAGCGCCCAGATCGACGTCCAGGCGAGCTTGGCCAGCAACTGCCGCCGGGTGTCCACGGGCACGCCGGGGTACGTGGTCCAACGGCCGTCCGGCCCGACCTCCCCGTGCTGGTCGGGGTGGCGGGCCGGTGCGGTGTTCTGCATGCGGGCCATCATGCCCGCCGCGCGTCCTTGCGGTACAGGACGGCCGCGGCGGCGGTGAAGACCGCCAGGAAGGCGGCGAGGGCCGCGATCGGCAGGGCGGCCACGCCGTCGCCGTGGATGAACGAGGCCAGCTGGTTGTAGTCGTAGACCGGGTTGAACCTGGCGTAGCCCTTCAGCGACTCGCCGACCGGGAACCAGGTGCCGCCGAACAGCGCCATCAGCATGTAGACGATCATCACGACGGGCTGGACGGCGTCCGGTTCGGCGGCGTAGCCGAGGGCGACGCCGAGGGCGGCGAAGACGAAGCTGCCGAGCCACAGGGCGGCGGCCAGGCCGGCCCACTGGACGGCGGTGAGGTCGACGCCCTCGATCGCGCCGATGGCGAAGACGACCAGGATGGCGGGCAGCGTGGTGACCGCGCAGGCGGCGATCTTGCCGAGGGTGTAGGCCCGTCCGGGCAGGGCGGTGAGCCGCAGTTGGCGGGTCCAGCCGCTCTTGCGCTCCAGCGAGATGCGCTGCGCGGAGCCGGTCAGGACGGCACCGACCGCGCCGAAGGTGGCCATCGAGACCATGAAGTACGACTTGACGGAGACTCCGCCGTCCACCGTGCCGCCGCTGCCGTAGGCGCTGATGAAGAAGACGTACAGCAGCGCGGGGTAGAGCACGGTGAACATCAGGTACCGCTTGTTGCGCAGGGTGCGCAGGATCTCCAGCCGGATCAGGGTGGTCATCGGACGCTCGCCTCTTCCTCTTCCTCGGTGCGGTCCTGCTCGCCGGTGATGGTCAGGAAGGCCTGTTCCAGGCCGAGGCTGGTGACCTCCAGCCCGCGCGGGTAGTAGCCCGCCCGGTAGAGCGCGGCGACGCCCGCGTCGGCGTCGGCGGAGCGGATCCGGACGGTGCGCACGCCGTCGGCGCGGGTGCTGACGTCCAGGCCGACGGTGCCGGGCAGGGCGCGCAGCGCCGCCTCGTCGAAGGCGCCGTCGGCGGGGTGGAGTTCGAAGCCGATCCGGCGGGCGCCGGCCCGGGCCTTGATCTCGGCGGAGGAGCCGTCGGCGATCAGCCGGCCCTTGTGCAGGACCAGGACGCGGTCGGCGATGGAGTCGGCCTCCTCCAGGTAGTGGGTGGCGAAGAGGACGGTGCGCCCGGCGTCGGCCTGGGCGCGCATGGCGTCCCAGAACTGGCGGCGGACCGAGACGTCCATGCCGGTGGTGGGCTCGTCCAGGACGATCAGGTCGTTGGGCCCGGCCACCGCGAGGGCGAACCGGACGCGCTGCTCCTGGCCGCCGGAGAGCTTGTCGACCCGGCGGTCGGCGATCTCGGTGATCCCGGCGGTGGCCAGCACCTCGTCGACCCGGTGCCCCCGGGGGTGCACCTTGCAGGCCAGCTCGACGATCTCGCGGACCTTGACGTCGCTCATCAGGCCGCCGCTCTGCAGCATCGCGCCGACCCGCCCGGCGGTGATCGCCTCCCGCGGGGTGCCGCCGAACAGCTCGACCGTTCCGCTGTCCGGTTCGCGCAGGCCCAGCAGCAGGTCGAGGCTGCTGGACTTGCCCGCGCCGTTGGGGCCGAGCAGGGCGACCGTCTCGCCGGGTCGCAGCACCAGGTCGAGGCCGTTCACCGCCTTCACCCGGCCGTAGCTCTTGCTGACGTTCCGGAAGGCCGCGACCTCCCCCGTTCCCGTCGTCATCCGAACCAAGTCCCTTCGAGAGCCGTTCTCTCCGACTCCTCAAGGCTCCTCGGAACGGGGGTGTCCGCGGCAGTGCACGCCGTCGTGACCTCCGCATGACGGATGTCACGGCCCGAGCGGTGACCGGCCGTCACAGCAGGCCGAGCGACTCCTTCAGGAAGCGGACCTGGAGCAGCAGCAGGTTCTCGGCGACCTGCTCCTGCGGCGTCATGTGGGTCACCCCGGACAGCGGCAGCACGGTGTGCGGGCGCCCGGCGGCGAGCAGCGCGGTGGACAGCCGCAGGCTGTGCGCGACCACCACGTTGTCGTCGGCGAGGCCGTGCACGATCATCAGCGGCCGGCGCAGCGAAGGGGCCATCTCCACCAGCGAGTTGGCCCGGTACGACGCGGGCTCGGTGTTCGGGTCGCCGTAGTAGCGCTCGGTGTAGTGGGTGTCGTACAGGTCGTGCTCGGTGACGGGCGCGCCGGCCACCGCGGCGTGGAAGACGTCCGGTTCGCGGAGCACGGCGGCGGCGGCCAGGTAGCCGCCGTACGACCAGCCCCGGATGGCGACCTTGGCCAGGTCGAGCGGGAACTGCTCGGCGAGCGCGTGCAGCGCGTCGACCTGGTCCTGGACGGAGACCTCGGCGGTGCGCCGGTTGATCGACTTCTCCCAGCCGGGGCTGTGCCCGGGGGTGCCGCGCCCGTCGGCGACGATCACCGCGAAGCCCTGGTCGGCGAACCACTGCGAGACCAGGTGCGGGTTGTGCGCCCGCACCACCCGCTGCCCGTGCGGGCCGCCGTACGGGTCCATCAGGACGGGCAGCACCCCGTCGGTGTCCGGGTCGTAGCCGGCGGGCAGCAGCACCGCGCAGGGGATCCGCCGCTCGCCGGCGAACCGGAACACCGGCCGGGCGGCGATCAGCGGGACGGCCGCGTGCGAGGCGACCACCAGCGGTTCGGCACCCTCGCGGTGCACGGTGACGGTGGTGCCGGGGCGCATCGGGTGGGCGGTGGTGAGCACGGTGGTGCCCGCGCCGCGCACCGCGCCGAGCGCGCCGTCGCCGACCTCCCGCACGCCGTCCGGCCCGGCCTCGAAGACGCCGAGCCAGCCGGGCGGGCGGCGCTCGAACTCGGCGGCCCCGGCGGAGGCGGTGAACAGCACGCTGTCGCCGTCCGTGCCGAGCACCGCGCGGACGTGCAGTCCGGCGTCGGTGAGCGCCTTCTCGCCGACGGTCAGCACCCGCGCGCCGTCCCGGTCGGTGATCCGCACCAGCCGCCCGTCGGCCAGCCGCACCGGCACCCCGTCGAACAGCTCCAGCCAGTCCGCGTCCCGCTCGGTGACCAGCACGGTGGTCTCCCCGGTGGCGGTGTCGGCCTCCAGGACCAGCTGTTCGCGCTGGTCGCGGGCCTGCACCTGGAGCAGCGGCGGCCCGCCGGCCGACCAGTGCACCCGGGCCAGGTACGGGTACGCCGCGCGGTCCCAGCGGATCTCGGTGCGGCCGCCGTCCAGGCCGAGCAGCCACAGCCCGACCTCGGCGTTGGGCGTGCCGGCCGCCGGGTAGGCGACCTCGACCGGCGGGCGGCCGGGGTTGGCCGGGTCGGCGATCCACCAGCGGCGCACCGGGGTGTCGTCGACCCGGGCGGCCAGCAGCGCGCTCCCGTCGGGCGCCCACCAGTACCCGCGGTCGCGGCCCATCTCCTCCTGGGCGATGAACTCGGCCTGCCCCCAGCCGACCCCGTCCGCCTCGGGCCCGGCCAGCAGCCGGTCGCCGCCGCCGTCGGCGGCGCTCACCCGCAGCTCGCCGCCCGGGGTGGCGTACGCGACGTGCGCGCCGTCGGGGCTGGGCCGCGGGTCCAGCAGCGGGGTGGCGGCGGGCAGTTCGCGGGCCTCGCCGCTGTCGGTGTCGACCGCGAACAGCCGCCCGGACAGCGCGAAGACGGCGGTGCGTCCGGCCGCGTCCAGGGCGTAGCCGACGATTCCGGCGGAGGTCTCCCGGCTGCGCTCGCGGCGGGCCCGCTCGGCGGCGGACAGCTCCTCGGCGCCGCCGCCGAGCAGTTCCTCCGGGTCGGCGAGCACGCTCTCGGTGCCGGTGGCGACGTCCAGGCGCCACAGCAGGTTGGCCGACCGCCCCCCGCCGCGGGAGCGCAGGAACAGCACCCGGGCGCCGTCCGGGGAGACGCTGAACGAGCGGGGCGCGCCCGCGGTGAAGCGCCCGGTGCGGGCGTACTGCCGGGGGAAGGTGTCGTGCGGCTTCTCGGTCGTCATGCGGTCGACCCTACGGCTCCGCCCACCGGTGATCACCCGGACGGCGCAGCTCACCCGGACGGCGGCGTACGGCCGTTCGGAGGGCCGCTGACCGGGGGCGCAGTGGGTGGCGGCGACGGCGCGACACCCCGAGCGGGCTCACGGAACGTCACCCCGGCGTCACTGATCGGGTATCAGTTGACCAAGGTCCCACCCGCTGCCCCGTCCCCGGGGCCGCGCACCCGAGGAAGGGTGTGAGCCGTCATGGCTTTGTCCGTCTCCGCCGTCTTGCTGATGCTGGTCGTGGTCGTGGTCCTGGTCCGCCGGTCGAGCCTGAAGTTGAGCCACGCGCTGGTGTGCGCGCTGCTCGGGTTCTACCTGGCGTCCAGTTCGATCGCGCCGTCGATCCAGCAGGTGACGGCCAACCTGGCCGGGATGCTGAACGGGCTGAACCTCTAGCCCGGCCGCGCTTGGCCTGTCCGGGGCGTCCCCCTCCGGGCAGGCCGTTAAGCTGCCGGGCATGACCTCCGTACCCCCGGCCGACGCGCGCGGGCTGCTGCTGGTGCACGCGCATCCCGACGACGAGTCGATCAACAACGGCTCCACGATGGCCCGGTACGCGGCCGAGGGCGTCCGGGTCACGCTGGTGACCTGCACGCTGGGTGAGGGCGGTGAGGTGATCCCGCCGGAGCTGGCGCACCTGGAGCAGGGCCGCGACGACGCCCTGGGCGAGTACCGGATCGGCGAGCTGGCCGCCGCGATGCGCGAGTTGGGCGTCACCGACCACCGCTTCCTGGGCGGGGCGGGCCGCTGGCGGGACTCCGGGATGATGGGCGTCCCGGACAACGACGACCCGTCCTGCTTCTGGCGGGCGGACGTGGACGAGGCGGCCGGCCTGCTGGCCGGGGTGGTCCGCGAGGTGCGGCCGCAGGTGCTGGTGACGTACGACGAGAACGGCGGCTACGGCCACCCCGACCACATCCAGGCGCACCGGGTGGCGCTGCGCGGCTACGAGCTGGCCGCCGACCCGGCGTTCCGCCCGGAGCTGGGCGGACCCTGGCGGATCGCCAAGGTCTACTACAACCGGATGCCCCGCTCGGTGATCGAGGCGGCGCTGGCCGGGACGGCCGCCGAGGCGCCGTTCGAGGGCACCGCGCCGGTCGACCAGATCCCCGGCGTGGTGGACGACCGGGTGGTCACCACCGTGCTGGACAACGCCGCGTACGCCGGGGCGAAGGCCGCCGCGATGCGGGCGCACGCCACCCAGATCACCGTGGACGGCCGCCACTTCGCGCTCAGCAACGGCCTGGGCCAGCCGCTGCTGGCCACCGAGTACTACGAGCTGGTGCGCGGCCCGCTCGGCCCGGGCGCACCCGAGGACGACCTGTTCGCGGGGGTGGAGCGGTGAACGTCCTGCACGCCCTGCTGGGCACCCGCGAGCAGCGCCTGGGCGAGCGGATGCCGCCGCGCGGCGTCCGGATCGCGGTGTACGCCGTGCTGTTCCTGCTCGGCGCGGCGGTGTCGGTGTGCGGAGCTTTCGTGCAGACCCTGTGGGGCGGCTTCGGCGTGGTGCCGGCCCTGGCGGGCTGCGCCGGGCTGTTCTACGGGGGGCTGCGGGCGACCGGCACCAAGCTCGGCGCGGGGTGCGCGCTGGGCGGCTGGTTCCTGGTGCTCGCGGTGCTGCTGGCGCCCCGTCCGGAGGGTGACCTGGTGCTCTCCGCGACGCCGTCCGCGTACCTGTACCTGTTCGGCGGCGCGGTGCTCGGGGTGGTCTGCGCGACCCTGCCGACCCGCTCCGGGTTCCTGTTCGGCGCACCGGCGCCGGAGCCCCGACGCTCCGTCAGGGACGGCGACCGCTAGCGCGTACCGGGACGATCCGGGCCACCGGGATCCCCGGTCGTCCGACGGCCCGGATTCCTTGTCGGTAAGGTGGTGCCCCGGCGGGCCACCCCCCTGTCCGGCCCGGCCGGGCCGGAGGGTAGCTTCGGCACCACTCGCGTGGCGGGGGCGCTCGCCGCAGCCGACATGTGAACAGCTGATGTCCCCGGGGCCGGTCGGCCCGCCGCGCGCCGCACTCCGTCGTCCGGCGGTCACCCGCCCCATACGCAGCGGACGGCCCGGCCGGCCCGGCCGCGAACCCGGAGCAGAGCAGCATTGAGCAGCCGCGAATCTGACAACGCCCACCCGCAGCCCCGCCGCGGCGGCCCCGACGCGTACCCGTCGGGCACCCCGCCGTACGGCACCGGCTTGCCCGGTGGGATCGGCGCGGACCCGGCCGCCGGACGGACCGCTCCCGGTCCGCGCGCCGACGAGGCCGACGCGCCGAAGACGACGGAGACCACGCTGACCACCCGGGTGCGGATCAACATCCCCGGTTCGCGGCCGATCCCGCCGGTCGTGGTGCAGAGCAAGGTCAAGGACGAGAAGCCCGCGGAGCCGTCCGGCCCGCGCCACCGCGGCGGCGCCGGCGACCCGGTGCTCGGCGTGATGGACTCCGGGGCGCGCACCTCCACCCCGCCGAACCTGCCGCCGGAGTGGCAGGAGCCGACCGCGCCCCGGTCGGCCCCGAAGGGCTCCGAGTCGGATTCCACCGGCGAGTGGTTCAAGCCGCGCCAGAAGGGCCGCCCGGAGCCCGCCCCGGCGGCGACCGCCCCGGCCGCTCCCGCGCGGCCCGCCCAGCCCACCGCCGGCGGCCCGAAGGGCGCCGCCCCGGCCCCGCAGGCGGCCCCGCGCCCGTCCGGCGCGCCCGCCTCGCCGTTCGCCCCGGCCGACCCGGCGGCGTCCTCCCGCACCGGCGGCCACCCGCTGCCGCGCCAGGACGACCCGTCGGCCGCCGCCCGGGACCCGTTCGCGGCCGAGCAGGACCCGTTCGGCCAGGACGGCTTCGGCCAGGACGGCTTCGCCCAGGACGGCTTCGCCCAGCAGCAGGACCCGTTCGCGACCTCGCGGGACCCGTTCGCGCCGGACCCGTTCGCCCAGCCGCAGCCCCCGGCCGCCGAGCGGGAGACCCCGCCGGCCGACCCGTTCGCGGCCCCGCAGGACCCGTTCGCGCCGGGCCGGCCCGGGCAGCGCCAGTCCGGGCAGGGCCAGTCCGGGCAGGACCCGTTCGCCGGGCCCCGGTCCCCCCGGCCCCCCGCCGGCGGCGGCCCGGAGCAGCGCCCGCCGGCCGGTGACGACCGGTTCGCCGCGCCGCGCCCGGGCGCGCAGTCGGCCCGGGCCGCCGCCGGGGAGCCGGAGGACACCCAGATCGGCGGCTTCGACCCGATCACCGGCGACGAGCCGGCCCCGGGCGCCGACATATCGGACCCGCCGACCACCCAGCTGTTCCTGAAGGCCCCCGGCACCGACGGCGACCCGTTCGCCGCCCCGCCCGCCGCCCCGCCCGCCGACGGGCGGGGGCCGCGTCCGGCCGGTGACGGCGGCGGCCGGTTCGCCGACCTGCCCGCCGCGCAGCCGTTCCCGGGCGGCCCGCGGGCGGCCGCGCCCAAGCGCGAGCAGGCCCCGGCCGCCCAGCCGCCGGCCGCGGAGCCGAAGCCCGCCGCGCCGGCCGCGCCGGCCGCCAAGAAGAAGGGCGGCGGCCGCGGGAAGAAGCTGGTGGTGACCGGCATCGGCGGCGTGCTGTTCCTCGGTGCGGCGGCGTACGGCGCGGGCCTGATGATGAACCAGTCGGACATCCCCAAGGGCACCACGGTGCTGGGCACCGACATCGGCGGCGACTCCCGCGACCAGGCGGTGAAGGCGCTGGACGGCGAGGTCGCCAAGGTCGGGCAGCAGCCGGTCCGGGTGAAGCTCGGCGAGCAGTCGCTCACCCTGGACCCGGCCAGCGCGGGCCTGAGCTTCGACACCACCGCGACGGTGGACGGGCTGACCCACCACAGCTACAACCCGGTGGACGTGCTGGGTTCGCTGACCGGGAGCGCCAAGGCGGTCGAGCCGCAGGTGCGGATCGACCGGGCGAAGCTGAAGGTGGCCCTGGACGAACTGGGCGCCAAGTCCGGGCAGAGCATGCAGGAGGGCTACGTCCGGTTCACCGAAGCCGGCGGCGTCGAGGTGGTCCCGGCCGGCGGCGGCAAGGCGCTGGACTCGGCGGCGGGCGCCGGCCTGGTCGAGCAGGCGTACCGCGGCCGGGCGGCGGGCAAGCCGGACGCCGAGGTGGTGCTGCCGGTCGCCGACGCCCAGCCGAAGGTCGGCCAGGACGCGCTGCAGGCCGCCGCGGACGGCCTGGGCAAGCAGGTGATGGGCGGCAACGTGACGGTCACGGCGGGCGGCAAGCAGTTCGTCTTCGGTCGCAACACCGCCGCCAAGGCGCTGGTGCTGGCGCCGGACGCGACCGGCACGGTGGTCCTGAAGTGGGACATGAACCAGCTGACCACCGCGATCGGCACCACCTTCGACAAGGTGAGGATCACCAAGAACGGCCAGCAGGTGCCGGTCACCGCCCAGGACGTGGCGGACGCGATCGGCCAGGGCGTCACCAAGACCGGCAAGGACCGCTCGGTCAAGATCCCGGCCTGACGGCACGTCAACCCGCGGACCGGGCCGGGGCGCTGGACGGGCGCCCCGGCCCGGCCCACTGGCGGATCCTCGCCAATGGCGTCACGGAACGGGACGAAAAGGACGCCGCAACCGGGCGGCCACGTCGCGTTACCAATCCTTGATCCGCCGCAGGTCGACAAGTCGGATCACCGGTACGCAAGATGTGCCGCGTGCCGAGACCCCGCTTCCTCCCGCTCCCCCTGACCGCCGCGGTGGCGGCGCTGTCCGTCGCGCTCTGCTCCTGCAGTTCCGCGCCGGGCTCCACCGCCGGCGCTCCGGCCCGGGCGGCGGCAGCGGCGGGCGACGACGCGCCGCGGATGACCCAGCAGGAGATGAACGCCCGGCCGCGCGACGCGCTGCGCCAGGGCGGCACCCTGGTGTGGGCGATCGACCAGTACTCCAGCCAGTGGAACCCGGTCCAGGCGGACGGCTCCGAGGCTTCCACCAACGACGTGGTCAAGGCGCTGCTGCCGACCTTCTGGCGCTCCGACGCGGGCGGCGTGCAGACCCCCAACCCGGCCTACCTCTCCGACGTGAGCAGCGAGTTGAGGCAGGGCAAGCAGGTCGTGGTGTGGACGCTCAACCCGAAGGCCCACTGGTCCGACGGCACCCCGATCACCTGGCGCGACCTGCGGGCCGACTGGCAGGCGCTGAGCGGTCAGGACCCGGCGTACCGGACGGCCACCACCAACGGCTTCGACCAGGTGGAGAGCGTGGTCCGCGGCCGGGACGACTTCCAGGCCGTGATGACCTTCAAGGAGCCGTACTCGGAGTGGCAGGCGATGTTCAACAACGCCGGCAACGCCCCGCTGCTGCCCGAGCGGTACGTCTCCACCCCCGAACTGTTCAACACCTCCTTCAAGAACCGCATCCCGGTCACCGCCGGCCCCTTCAAGCTGGGCTCGCTGGACACCGGGGCCGCACCGTCACCGTGGTCGCCGACCCGCAGTGGTGGGGTGACAAGCCGCTGCTGGACAAGATCGTCTTCAAGGCGTACGACACCGGCGCGATGCCGCGGGCCTTCGCCCGGGGCGAGATCGACTTCTACAACAACGGCCCCAACACCGAGGGCTACCAGCTGATCCGGTCCACCCCGGGCGGCGAGGTCCGCAAGGCCGGCGGCCCCAACCTGCGGCACCTGGTGCTCAACGGCAGGAGCCCGCTGCTGGAGGACGCCAAGCTGCGCCAGGCGCTGGTCCAGGCGATCGACCGGGCCGAGATCACCCGCACCGACCTGGCCGGCCTGGACTGGCCGTACGTGCCGATGAACAACCACTTCCTGGTGCCCTCCCAGCACGGCTACCAGGACAACTCGGACGGTCTGAGCCGCTTCGACCCGGGCGCCGCCAAGGCGTCCCTCGACGCGCTGGGCTGGAAGCCGGGGCCGAACGGCGTGCGCGGCAAGGACGGCAAGGAACTGGTGCTGCGCTACGTGGCGCCGGCCGCGAACAACCTGGCGGCCAACGAGAGCGAGGAGGTCACCCGGATGCTGGCCGCGGTCGGGGTGACCGTGCAGGTCCGGACGGTGCCGGCCGGCGAGTACTTCGACGGCTACGTCTACAAGCACGACTTCGACCTGACCTCGTTCTCGCTGCTGGGCACGCCCTTCCCGGTCTCCAACTCGATCAGCACCTTCCAGCAGGACTCCGGTTCCAACTGGGCCCAGGTCGGCAGCGAGGCGCTCGACGAGGCGATGGCGGACGCCGCCAAGGCCGACACCGTGGACGAGGAGACGGTGGCGCTCAACCGCGCCGACGCGGCGGCCTGGCAGGTCGCCGGACTCGTCCCGCTGTACCAGCGCCCGGCCATCTACGGGGTGCGCAAGGAACTCGCCAACATCGGCGCCGCCGGCCTCGGCGACGTCGTCTACGAGAACATCGGCCTGTTGAAGTAACAACCGCGGCGCTATCGCTGCGGCGAGGTCTCGCCAATGGCGGGAAAATGCCAGTCGGGCGGCGCCCCGAGCGCCACCCGAATTGGGTGAGTCATACCCGTGAATTCGCTCCGGCACGCCCGAAAACACCAGTGTCCGATAATCGGACACTCAATTGCACCCAACAATTGCGATGAACAGCACCAAAACGGACATCGCTTCTACGCGCGTCATCCAGTTGACCTTCCGAACTCGCCGTCCTGATAGCGGACCTGACGACACATCGTTACGGACATGTGAACGGCCCTTGACATGATTTGTCCTGTTTTGACCGTCTCGCCGATCCGCTGTCAAGAGTTCAGGAACTACGAAGTGGTTGACATTCCAGCACGAAGGAGGAAATGGGCCGTCGACAACTGAGGAACTCTTGACGTTCGATAAACGACTTGCAAGAGTCCATTCATCCAAGTTCTTACTCCTTGCTTCTGCACGGACCACGGTCGGGAGCTTTAGCACCATGACGACGCCTACTGGGGCCACGACGGACGGGGACACCTCCCGTCCCGGGTCGACGTCGGACCTCGCGGACAACGCCACGACCGACGCACCCGCCGACGCGGGCTTCCGCGGCCTCTCGCCCGGGCAGCTGATGTGGCGCCGCTTCCTCCGCGACCGCACCGGCGTGGTGAGCGCGTGCGTGGTGCTGTTCTTCGTCGCGGTGGCGATCCTCGCCCCGCTCATCTCCATGCTGTACGGCAAGAACCCGGAGACCCACTACGGCCAGGAGGACGTCAGCCTGCTGACCGACTCCGGCCTGCCCACCGGGCCCAACGGCGGCATGAGCGGCGACTTCTGGTTCGGCCTGGAGCCGGGCCTCGGCCGCGACGTGCTGACCCTGCTGATCTACGGCATCCGCACCTCGCTGATCATCGCCGTCGCCACCTCCCTGCTGACCACCGTGATCGGTGTCGCGCTCGGCATCGCGGCCGGCTACCTCGGCGGCAAGACCGACTACCTCATCGGCCGGGTGATCGACGTCCTGATGTCGTTCCCGTCGCAGATCTTCCTGATCGCGACCATGCCGGTGGTCACCGGTCTGCTGGTCGCCCAGGACGAGAACCCGCCGGGCTGGCTGCCGTTCGTCGCGGTCACCCTGGTGCTGTCGCTGCTCGGCTGGATGGGCCTGGCCCGCATCCTGCGCGGCATCTCGCTGTCGCTCCGCGAGCGGGAGTTCATCGAGGCCGCCAAGGTCACCGGCGCCTCCCCGATGCGGATCATCTTCAAGGAGATCCTGCCCAACCTGTGGACCCCGATCCTGGTGCAGTCCACCCTCGCGCTGCCCGCCTTCGTCACCGCGGAGGCCGGTCTCTCCTACCTCGGCGTCGGTGTCTCCGAGCCGACCCCGGACTGGGGCCGCATGATCGCCGACGGCGCGAACTTCCTCCGGACCGACGTCACCTTCCTCCTCTTCCCGGGCCTCGCCATGGTGGTGTTCGTCCTGGCCTTCAACCTGCTCGGCGACTCCGTCCGGGACGCGTTCGACCCCAAGACCGGCCGCTGACAGGCCCTCAAGACTCCGGGGGGACGGAAGAGCCAGGCCCCGGGCACACCCACGAAGATTTCCACACGACTACTCCAGGCAGGATGAAGATGAGCTCTCGCAGGACGCGGCTCGCGGCCGCCATTCTCGTGGCCGGGGCCCTGACCGTCACCACGGCGTGCTCCAGCGGCCACAGCAACGGCGACAGCGCCAACGCCTCGAAGGCCCCGGTCAAGACCACCGCGATCTCGGTCGGCACCGCGGAGGACTCGAAGGGCCCCGCCGCCCCGGAGCCGGGCGCGAAGAAGGGCGGCACGGTCAACATGATCGACCGCGACGACTTCTCGCACCTGGACCCGGCCCAGGTCTACCTGAACTACAACAGCGAGGCCTCGCTGCTGTTCACCCGCCAGCTGACGGGCTACAAGCTCCTGCCGGACGGCTCGCAGAAGCTGGTCGGCGACCTCGCCACCGACACCGGCACCACCACCGACGGCGGCAAGACCTGGAAGTTCACGCTGAAGGACGGCGTGAAGTGGCAGGACGGCGCCCCGATCACCTCGGCCGACGTGAAGTACTCGATCGAGCGCACCTACGCCTCGTTCATCAAGTCCGGCCCGACCTACGTCCAGACCTGGATCTCGGGCGCCGACTACCGCGGTGCCTACGAGGGCCCCTACGGCGGCAAGCACCTGGACGCGGTCCAGACCCCGGACGACAAGACCGTGGTCATCACCTTCCAGGACGTCCACCCGGACGCCAACTTCACCCTGGCGATGACCGGTTACGGCGTCGTGCCGCAGGCCCACGACACCAAGGAGGAGTACGACAAGAAGCCGTTCTCCTCGGGCCCGTACCAGATCACCGAGCACGTCACCGACCGCTCGCTCGACCTGGAGCGCAACCCCAACTGGGACCCGGCCACCGACCCGATCCGGAACGCCTACCCGGACAAGTGGCACATGTCCTTCGGCGTCCAGGCCCAGCAGTCCACCGAGCGCTTCATGGCGGACAACGGCGACGACAAGAACACCTTCACGTTCCACAACACCGTGTACCCGTCCTACCTGGACCAGGTGAAGGCGGACGAGAAGCTCAAGTCCCGCACGCTCGAGGGCCTGACCCCGTACGTGGACTTCTACTACATCAACAACGACCGCATCAAGGACCAGAAGGTCCGCGAGGCGCTGGTCCGGGCGTTCCCGCACCAGCAGACCCGCCAGCTGCAGGGCGGCACCTCCTACGGTGACTACGCCACCTCGGCGATGAGCCCGACCGTCCTCGGCTACGAGTCCTACGACCCGTACGGCATCCTCAAGAAGCCGCAGGGCGACCCGGAGGCGGCCAAGAAGCTGCTGACCGACGCCAACGCGGTGGGCACCACCATCGTCTACGCGTACAACAACACCCCGCTGCAGCAGAAGGTCACCGAGGCCATCCGCGACGCGCTGGAGAAGGCCGGCTTCAAGTTCGTCGCGAAGCCGCTGGACGCGAAGACCTACTACGACGCCATCGGCCTGGTCAACAACGAGTTCGACCTGTACTGGGGCGGCTGGGGCGCCGACTGGCCCACCGGCTACACCTCGATCCAGCCGGTCTGGGACAGCCGGGTCATCGCCGACGGCGCCCCGAACTACGCCCACGTGAAGGACCCGGCGGTCGACTCCGCGATCGACGCCGCGGCCAAGATCGCCGACCCGGTGGCGCAGGGCAAGGCGTGGGCCGCGATCGACAAGCAGCTCCAGGACAAGGCCTACTCGATCCCGGACGTCTACCAGCGTTCGCTGAGCCTGTACGGCTCGGGCCTGGGCGGCGTGAAGTTCGACTCCCTGTTCGGCCTGCAGTACCCGCTCAACATCTACGTCAAGTAGTAGTCGTCACCGAGCAGTAGCTCACGGCGGGGCACCGGCACGACCTGCCGGTGTCCCGCCCCGATCAGGAGAGCCCCGTCCGATGCTCCGATTCCTCGTCCGCCGAACCCTCGGCGCTCTGGTCATCCTGCTGATCGTCTCGATGGTCACGTACGCACTGTTCTTCGCGATCCCGGCGGACCCGGCGCGGCTCTACTGCGGCAAGACCTGCACGCCCGAGAACCTCGCCCTGATCAGGCACGACATGGGCTTCGACCACGCCTGGCCGGTCCAGTACTGGAACTGGCTGAGCACCATCTTCACCGGTGGCACCTTCAACGGCGTCCACTGCGGCGCCCCGTGCTTCGGCTACTCCTTCGACAAGAAGGAACTGGTCGGCGGCATCCTGCTGGACCGCTTCCCGACCACCCTGTCGCTGACCGTCGGCTCCGCCGTCGTCTTCCTGATCTTCGGCATCGGCACCGGCATGCTGGCCGCCCACAAGCAGGGCAAGCCGGCCGACAAGATCGCCAGCGGCTTCTCGCTGCTGGCCTCCTCGATGCAGATCTACGTGGCCGGCCCGCTCGCGCTCTGGGCGCTGTGCTACAGCACCGACCTGCTGGCCCTGCCGACCTACGTGCCGATCACCGAGGACCCGCTCGGCTGGGCCGGCGGCCTGCTGGTGCCGTGGATCGTGCTGTCGCTGATCTGGACCGCGAACTACACCCGCATGACCCGCTCCTCGATGGTCGAGCAGCTGTCCGAGGACTACGTGCGCACCGCCCGGGCCAAGGGCATGTCGGGCACCTCGGTCTTCATGCGTTACGCCTGGCGCGGCGCGATGGGCACCATCGTCACCGTCTTCGGCATCGACCTGGGCGTGCTGCTCGGCGGCGCCATCATCACCGAGACGACGTTCAGCCTGCACGGCCTCGGCGAGCTGGCGATCCACTCCTTCCGCGACTCCGACCTGTCGCTGCTGGTCGGCGTCACCGTGGTGGCCGCCACCCTGATCGTCTTCTTCAACATCATCGTCGACGCCGCCTACGCCCTGATCGACCCGCGCATCCGCCTGGCCTGACGGCCACACCCCGGCCGCCCGGCAGTCCCGACCTCACGTACCGCACCGAGGAGCCCAGTCCATGACCACCCAGGCCAAGCCCGAGGAGGTGTCCGCCGGCAGCGGCGGCACGCCGTTCCTCTCAGTCCGCGACCTCTCGGTCCGCTTCAGCACCGAGGACGGCGTGGTCCGGGCCGTGGACAGCCTCTCCTTCGACGTCGCCCCGGGCTCCACGCTCGGCATCGTCGGCGAGTCCGGTTCCGGCAAGTCGGTGACCAACCTGGCCGTGCTGGGCCTGCACAACCCGGACCGCACCGAGATCTCCGGCTCGATCAAGCTGGACGGCCAGGAACTGGTCGGCGCGTCGAACAGGGAGCTGGAGAAGCTCCGCGGCCGGAAGATGTCGATGATCTTCCAGGACCCGCTGACCGCGCTGTCGCCGTTCCACACCATCGGCAAGCAGATCGGCGAGACCTTCCGCAAGCACACCGGCGCCTCCAAGAAGGAGGCCCGGGACCGGGCGATCGAGATGCTGACCAAGGTCGGCATCCCGCAGCCCACCAGCCGGGTGGACGACTACCCGCACCAGTTCTCCGGCGGCATGCGCCAGCGCGCGATGATCGCCATGTCGCTGGTCTGCGACCCCAAGCTGGTCATCGCGGACGAGCCGACCACCGCGCTGGACGTCACCGTGCAGGCCCAGATCCTGGACCTGCTGAAGGACCTCCAGCAGGAGATGGGCACCGCGATCATCCTGATCACCCACGACCTGGGCGTGGTCGCCAGGACGGCGCAGGACATCATGGTGATGTACGCGGGCCGGGCCGTGGAGCGCGGCACCGTCCGCGAGGTGCTGAAAGCCCCCCAGCACCCGTACACCTGGGGCCTGCTGTCCTCGATGCCGAGCCTGACCGGCGACGTGGACGTGCCGCTGCGGCCGGTCCGCGGGACTCCGCCGAGCCTGATCAACCTGCCGTCCGGCTGCCCGTTCAACCCGCGCTGCGACTTCCGCGAGCAGGTGGTCGGCGGCGGCTGCACCACCGAGCGCCCGCCGCTGTCCCCCGCCACCGGACACGCCGCCGCCTGCCACCTCACTCCGGCGCAGCGGCAGGACATCTTCATCGACCAGATCAAGCCGCGGCTCGGCTGAGAGGGACACCATGAGCAACGAACCGACCCTCAAGCCCGCCGTCCCGACCGTCGGCTCCGGCGACCCGCTGCTGTCGATCACGGGCCTGAAGAAGCACTTCCCGGTGACGGACGGCTTCCTGTTCAAGCGCCAGGTCGGCGCGGTGCACGCGGTGGACGGCGTCGACCTGGAGGTCTTCCCCAGCGAGTCGGTGGGCCTGGTCGGCGAGTCCGGCTGCGGCAAGTCGACCACCGGCCGCCTGGTGACCCGGCTGCTGGAGCCGACCGCCGGCGAGATCCGCTACGCCGGCCAGGACATCACGCACGCCGGACGCAAGGAGCTGGCGCCGATCCGGTCCGAGATCCAGATGATCTTCCAGGACCCGTACTCCTCGCTGAACCCGCGGCACACCGTCGGCTCGATCATCGGCGCGCCGATGGAGATCAACGGCATCAAGCCGGCCGGCGGCGTCCAGCGCCGGGTGCAGGAGCTGCTGGAGACGGTCGGCCTGAACCCGGAGCACTACAACCGCTTCCCGCACGAGTTCTCCGGCGGCCAGCGCCAGCGCATCGGCGTGGCCCGGGCGCTGTCGCTGAGCCCGAAGCTGATCGTCGCGGACGAGCCGGTCTCGGCGCTGGACGTGTCGATCCAGGCGCAGGTGGTCAACCTGCTCCAGGAGCTGCAGCGCGAGCTGGGCATCGCCTTCCTGTTCATCGCCCACGACCTGTCGGTGGTGCGGCACTTCTCGCAGCGCGTCGCGGTGATGTACCTCGGCAAGATCGTCGAGATCGCCGACCGCAAGTCGCTGTACGAGTCGCCCCGGCACCCGTACACCCACGCCCTGCTGTCGGCCGTCCCGGAGGCCGACCCGGACGACGACCGCGAGCGGATCCGGCTGACCGGTGACGTCCCGTCGCCGCTGAACCCGCCGTCGGGCTGCCGCTTCCGCACCCGGTGCTGGAAGGCCCAGGACAAGTGCGCCGTGGAGGAGCCGCCGCTGGTCCAGCTCTCCGGCAACGCGGAGGGGCACCTGACCGCGTGCCACTTCCCCGAGGAGGCGGCCGTGTCGGGCGTCCCCGCCCAGCGCGCCGAGGTCTGAGCCCCCGGCAGCACCGCGAAGGGCCCCGCCGATCCGTTCGGCGGGGCCCTTCCGCGTCGGCGCGGCGGGTCAGATCAGGTTCTCCCGCTCGTCGGCGAAGTGGCAGGCCGAGTCGTGCCGGGCCCGTCCCTCCAGCCAGTCCCGCACCGTCAGCGCCGGGTCCTCCACGACGCACTTGTCCTGGGCCTTCCAGCAGCGGGTGCGGAAGCGGCACCCGGACGGCGGGTTGGCCGGGGAGGGCACGTCGCCGGTCAGCACGATCCGGTCCCGGTGCTCGCGCGCGGCCGGGTCGGGCACCGGCACGGCCGACAGCAGCGCCTGGGTGTACGGGTGGGTGGCGTGGTCGTAGATCTCCAGGTCGGAGCCGATCTCGACCATCCGCCCGAGGTACATCACGCCGACCCGGTCGGAGATGTGCCGGACGATGGACAGGTCGTGGGCGATGAACATGTACGACAGGTTGAACTCGCCCTGGAGCTGCTCCAGCAGGTTGATCACCTGGGCCTGCACCGACACGTCGAGCGCGGAGACCGGCTCGTCGCAGATGATGACCTCGGGCTTGAGCGCCAGGCCG
>NZ_JNWZ01000001.1 GCF_000716545.1 Kitasatospora phosalacinea | reverse complement strand
CCGCTCCCCCCGCTCCCCCTGCCCCTTCGTCCGACCGCACCGGGACCGGCGGCGTGTCACCGTCCGGTCCCGATGCGGTCCGGAATCGGCGTCTTCACCTCCGGCCCTCCGGCGGCCCCCGTAGCGTCCCGCCCCGTACCGCCGCGCGAGCCCGGCGCCTCGCCCGCACCGCCTCGCCACGTCACGCCACGCCACGCACTCGGGAGAACCACCACCATGACCGGACGTCAGCCGCTCGCCGCTCGCGCCCTGTTCGCCGCCGCCGCACTGGCCGCGACGCTCGCACTCGCCGCCTGCGACCCGGAGGGGAGCGAGGACGGCGGCACGGCGGCCCCGGCCGCGACCTCGCCCGCCCCGACCGCGACCCCGTCCGCCCCGGCCGCGCCGAAGTCCTCGCCCGCGGCGCCGAAGTCCTCGCCCGCGGCGCCGGAGTCGACCGGCGCCGCCCCCGTCTCTCCCGTCCGCACCGGCGCCAAGCACACCCTGACCGAGGCCTCCACGGCCGGCGGACTGGCACGGGGCACCGGGAGCGCACAGCTGAGCGACGTGCCGGTGGACCCGGGCGAGATGCGCGCCGGGATGAACCTGGTGGAGGCCAACTACGTCCGGACGGGCGGGGTCTCGGCGCGGCCGGTGCTGTTCGTCGGGGTCGACAACGTGCCGGAGGACCCGAGCAAGCGCCGCGAGCACCTGTGGCACGGCCTGATCGACTACGCGAACGGCCGGGACACCGCCGGCGGCCCCGGCGGCTCCGCCCAGTACGACGCCGGGCCGCTCGGCGGCAACCTGGAGTGCTTCCCGCTCGGCTCCGACACCCTGTGCGGCTGGGTCGACCGCTCCACCGCCGGCGCCGCGCTGTTCCCGGCCACCGCCCCGGCGGACGCCGCCGAGCAGTTCCTCCTGATGCGCGCCGACATCGAGCACTGACGAGCCGTCAGGATCGCCGGTACGCCATCGATCCCCTTTTCGGTCACGAGGGTTGACCGGTCTCGGTCTGTTCGGAAAGCTTCCTGACCGTTCTCGCGGCGGTCGGGCCGCGACCGGCCGCGGAGGACCACGCGATGCGTTTCTCGGGAGTTGCCTGGACGGGTTCCGGCTTCGAGGTGGCCGCCTTGGACGCGGCGGGCCGGTCGGCCGCGTCCCCGGTCCGCTTCGCGGCCGGGCAGGTCGGCGCGGTCACCGCGCACCTGCTCGGCCTGCGGCGGGAGGCCGCGGCCGTCGGCGAGGAACTGGCGGCCGTCATCGACTCCACCAACGGCATGCTGGACGGCGGCCTGATGGCCGCCGGACTGGCCGTGTACCGGGCCGACCCGTGGGTCCTGCCGGCCCGCCCCGCGTTCGGCTCCGTCCCGGCCGCGGAACTGGCCCGCTCGGCGGTCCGCGACCCGGCCTCGGTCGTTCGGCTCGGCATCGACACCGGGACGCTGGGCGGCCGCTCCGCCGAGATGGTCGCCGCCATCGACTCCAGCGCCGCCGAACTGGAGTCGATGATCCGCTCCGGCCGCTGCCTGTGGGGCAACACCGGCGACCGCCCGGTGGTCGCGCTCACCTTCGACGACGGCCCCAACCCGCCCCACACCGACCGGATCCTGGACGTCCTCGACCGCTACGCGGTGCCCGCCACCTTCTTCTGCGTCGGCCTGCACGCCCTCGCCCACCGCGCCGAACTCGACCGGATGGCCGCCGCCGGCCACCAGATCGCCAACCACACCTGGTCCCACCCGTACCTGCCCGACCTGTCCCGCACCGAACTCCTCGACCAGCTCGGCCGCACCGACGAGGCCATCGCCAAGGCCGTCGGCGACGACCCGGGCCCCCGGATGTTCCGCCCGCCCTACGGCGGCCGCACCCCCGAAGTCCTGCGCTGGATCGGCGAGTCCGGCGCCACCGTCGTCCTGTGGGACGTCGAGCCCTGCGACTGGTCCATGCCCGGCCCCGACGCCATCACCCGGGCCGTCCTCGACCAGGCCCGCCCCGGCGCGGTCGTCCTCCTCCACGACGGCGGCGGCGACCGCTCCCAGACCGCCGCCGCCCTCCCCGGCATCATCGAGGGCCTCACCGCCCGCGGCTACGCCTTCGCCCGCGTCGACGAGCTGCCCGTCGACCGGCCTCCCGCCGTCTGATCCCCCGGGGCTCCCCGGGGTCCGTCAGTGCCCGGTCCTCACCCGGCCACGTCCTGCAGCACCGCGTCCGGCTCCGGCTCCGGCTCCGGCTCCGCCTCCGGGTCCGCGTCCGGGTCCGGCTCCGGGTCCGCCAGCAGCGCGGCGGGCAGCGGCAGACCGTACCTGTCGCACAGGAACCTGGTCTGGCAGTACCGCTGGGCGTCCTCGGCCACCCGGCCGAGGACCGCGGCGTTCATGCCCGCGCCGATGACGATGCCCACGAAGGGCACGACCTTGGCGACGTTCTTGACCGACACCTTGGAACCGGCCGGGCCCAGCTGCCGCATCAGCTTCTCCAGGGCCGCGACGAGGCGGTGGTCCTGGCGGAGCTTCTCCGACCACCGCACGCGGCCCTTGAGCGCCCGAGCCGCCTGCGCGGCCTCGTTCATCGGCTTGATCTTGGCCGCCTGTGCCATGAACGACCGCCGCACCAGGCGCTGGATGAACGCCTGCTCGTCCGGGTCCTTGGCGTCGTAGCCGTAGGAGTAGGCGATGCGCGCCGCGATCGACGCGCTCAGGACCTGGACGACCAGGACGTCCGCCGTCATGGCGACCGGGACGCCCGCGACGGGGACCATCGCCAGCAACCCCATCGCCCCGCCCTCCAGCGCGCCGGCGGTGCGCCAGGTGAGCGTGTTGTGGGACAGCAGGCGGTCGCAGACCTTGAGGTCCTGCTCCCGCAGCTCGGTGAAGACGCCGATGTCGAAGCCCCGCTTGCGGGCGAGCTTCTCCACGTTCTCCGGGTCGTTGAGCTCCAGGGCCCAGTCGTTGACCAGTTCGATCAGCGAGGCCGCGGCCCCGAGCACCGGCCGCAGCGCCTTGTCGGCGATCACGTCGCCGGCCCGGCGGATCGGCTCCTTGACCGCCTCCGGCACGGCGCCCACCGCCCGGCCCACGGCGCCCCCGGTGACCGCGCCGGTCCGCTCGGCCGCCCTGCTCGCCCAACCGGGCAGGCTGCGGCGCTTGCTGCGGCGCTCCCAGTGCTCGGCGAGATCACGCCAGACCTTGGCCTCGTACTCGCTCATCGGGGTCTCGGCGTCGGCGGACGGCACGACACGGGCACTCATGCGGGCACTCCGGATCTCTCGGGGCCGTAGCCCGTCGGAGGTCCCCGCGGCTTCCGGCGCCTGAAGCTACCGCAGTCCGCGACCCGCCGTCCCCCGGACGTCCGATCCCGCGGCCCGGGGTCAGTCCTCCCGTTCCGCGGCCCGGCGGACGGCGGCCGCCTCCATCGCCGCCAGCACTCCCCCGAGTCGCGCGCGCAGCGTCTCGTCGCGGATCCGGCCGTCCTTGAGCTTGGTGCCGGCCAGCGGGACGGACATGGAT
This sequence comes from Kitasatospora phosalacinea, assembly GCF_000716545.1. Classification (GTDB taxonomy): domain Bacteria; phylum Actinomycetota; class Actinomycetes; order Streptomycetales; family Streptomycetaceae; genus Kitasatospora; species Kitasatospora phosalacinea. The sequence continues at coordinate 230,882 of NZ_JNWZ01000001.1, read as the reverse complement.
TCGGGGAGCACGTCCGCGCCCATCATCCGGAGGGTCTCGGTGGTCCAGGCGCGGGCGCGCTCGCCGCCGGTGGTGGCGGGCGAGGCGGTGACCACGGCGACCGGCTTGTCCACGAGCTCGCCACCGCCGACCACCCATTCGAGGGCGTTCTTCAGAACGCCCGACATGCCCGCCGCGTACTCGGGACAGGTGATCAGCACGGCGTCGGCGGCGGCCAGCCGGGCGCGGAGGGCGAGGACGGGGGCGGGCGGGGCGACCACCTCGACGTCGTGCTCGAAGTAGGGCAGGTCGGCCAGGCCCTCGTAGAGGGTGAGCGTGGTGCCGGGCCCGCACAGGTCGGCGGCGCCGAGCGCCACCTGCCGGTTGAGCGAGCCCGCCCGCAGACTGCCGACGATCGCCACGAAATCCACTGTCTCCCCGTCCCCTCCACCGTGCGTACCGGCACATTGTCGACCGGCGCGGGCCGTTCGCGTACCCCGGTCCGGGGACCGGGCGCCCCGAGGGCCCCAGCCGATCCGCCGGTGGTCGAGCAAGTCGCCCGGTCCGAGGCCCGGTTCGCGTTCCAGGTCGGCCGGCGGACGGTCGCGCAGGAAGTCCGCGAACTCCGCGGTGACCACCGCCGTGCGCTCCTCGTCGGTCTTCTCGCCGATGAACAGCCGCAGGTGCGGCAGTCCTTCCCGGATGACCGTGTCGTCGTCCACCACGGCCACTACGCGCACGGCACCCTCGACGTCACCGGGACCGGCACCTGGACGGGCAGCTTCGACCACGGGAACGGCGGCACCGCCACCGGAGCGCCGGACACCGTCGCGGGTGACGCCTCGGCCGCCTTCAGCCGGGTCCTCCGGGGCCGCGAGAAGTACCCCGACGACCATCCGGGCGAACTACCGGGCCAAGACCGGCACGCTCGTCCTGGAAGTCGGCGCCGGCCCCCGCCCGCAGCGCCCACGGACCATCGCCCTCACCCGCGCCTGAGCCGGCGACCGGACGCGCCGGGCCGTGCGGGTGCTAGAAATCCCTGGTGGACGATCACCCCGCGCCCGCCGCCCTGCGCGTCTTCGTGGCGCTGGCCCCGCCCGACGAGGCCAAGGACGAGCTGGCCCGCGCCCTGCGGCCCGCGTACGACGCGCACCCCCGACTGCGCTGGAACCGGATCGAGGACTGGCACATCACGCTGGCCTTCCTCGGCGAGCTCCCGTACCCGGCCGTACCGCCGCTGCGCGCGGCGCTGGCCGACCGGGCCGCCGGGCAGCCCGCCCTGCGGCTGGGGCTGCACGGCGGCGGGCACTTCGACGGACGGCTGCTGTGGAGCGGCGTCCGCGGGGACGTGGACGGCCTGCACCGGCTGGCCGCCGAGGTCCGCGCCCTGGTCCGGGCGCAGGGCCTCGACTACCGCGACCGCCCGCTGCACCCCCACCTGACCCTGGCCCGGGCCCGCCGCGACGACCCCACCGGCGTCCCCGCCGGCGCCGCCACCCTGGCCGGTTTCACCGGCCGCCCCTGGTGGACGCCCCGCCTGCACCTGGTCGGCAGCAACGCCGTCCGCGGGCCCGAACCGCTGCGCTACCGCGACCTCGAGTCCTGGCCGCTGACCGTCCCGGCGAATCGCGGGTGACGAACGGCCCGTCAGGGGATCCGGCGGTAGATTTCGCCGCGGTGGCCCACCCCCAGAACCCAGATGATCAACTGACCGTTCTCCACGGTGTAGACCACTCGGTAGTCACCGATCCTGAGACGCCACCGGGCCGCGTGCCCCTGGAGCGCCTTCACGTCGAGCGCCGTCGTGTCGCCGTCGTCCATCGCCCGCTGCAGTTCGGCGAGCCGGCGCAGGATGCGCAGAGCGTCGGAACGCTCGATCTTCAGCAAGTCCCGCTGTGCGCGCGCGGTGAAGCGCGTGACGTGACCCACCGGACGTCAGCTCTCCTCGCCCTGGAGGAGAGCAGCCATCTCCTCCAGGGAGACGGATCCCTGCAGGCCTTCCGCCTCCGACTCGTCGGCCAGTCGGTTCAACCACGCCTCCTCGGCGGCGTCCGCTATCCGGCGAAGGCGCTGGTACTCCTCGATGTCGATCACCACGGCCTCCTGCCTGCCCCGGCGGGTGATGATCGTAGGAGTCTCCTCGCGGCGCGCCCGGTCGATGACGTCGGCGAGGTGGCTGCGGACCTCGGCCATGGACTCGATCATGGGCTCACTCATGTAGCAAATGTAACAGATGTACATCTCGGCGAGCCATCCGCGAGGACCGAGGGCGGCAGGGTGACGGCGAGCGGGAGGAGGAAGGCGCCGCAGCCGACCGCGCGGCCCTTGCCCGCGCGCTTGAGCGGGAGCTGGAGGCGAGGGCGGCGGGCGCGAACGTTTCAGCGGGCCGGTGCGCCCGGAGCTGGGCGGATCGCGGCGGGCGGGGGGTCGGGCCGGACCGGAGGATTGACACGCTCCGGGCCCCTTCCCACCATGGGAGCGCTCCCATCCCCCGCCCGCACCCGCACCCGCACCGCACCCACCCGCACCCCCACCCGGGAGGAACCACCCCATGCTGTTCCGCAGCAGACCAACCGGACCCCGCCGTCGCCGCCCGCTCGCGGCCACGGCCTCGGCCGCCCTCGCACTGGCGGCCGCCGCACTGCCGCTGTCCGCCCCCGTCGCCTCCGCCGCCGCCCCGGCCCCCGCCGGGGACACCACGGTGACGGTCAACGCGAGCGCGGGCCTGGGCACCGTCGGCTCCACCGCGCTCGGCGTCAACGCCGCGATCTGGGACTCGCACATGAACGACTCCCAGGTGGTGTCGCTGTACCGGGACGCCGGGGTCGGCGCGCTGCGCTACCCCGGGGGCTCGTACTCGGACATCTACCACTGGGTCGACAACACCGCGCCGGGCGGCTACGTCGCCCCGGGCACCGACTTCGACGCCTTCATGGGGACGGTGAAGGCGTCCGGCTCGCAGCCGATCCTGATCGCCAACTACGGCTCCGGCACCGCCCAGGAGGCCGCCGACTGGGTGCGGTACGCCAACGTCACCAAGGGCTACGGGGCGAAGTACTGGGAGATCGGCAACGAGATCTACGGCAACGGCGTCTACGGCAGCGGCTGGGAGAACGACACCCACGCCGACAAGTCGCCCGACCAGTACGCCCGGGAGGTCAAGGCGTACGCGGCGGCGATGAAGGCGGTGGACCCGACGGTCAAGATCGGCGCGGTGCTGACCATGCCGGGCAACTGGCCGGACGGCATCGTGGCGGCGGGCGACAGCGGCGACTGGAACCACACCGTGCTGGCCGCGGTCGCCCACGACATCGACTTCGTCAGCGTCCACTGGTACCCGAACGCGGGCGGCGGCGACCAGTCGCTGGCCGCCGTGCGCCAACTGCCGGGCGAGCTGCGCGAGGTGCGCAACCTGCTGGACCGGTACGCGGGCGCCGACTCGGCGGGCATCGGCATCGCGATGACCGAGGTCAACTCCGAGTCCGGCAACGGCTCGCTGACCAGCCGTCCGAACGGCCTGTTCGCGGCGGAGGCGATGATCACCGCGCTGGAGAACGGCGTCTTCACCGTCGACTGGTGGGACACCCACAACGGCGTCGGCCCGATCACCACCGTCAACGGCGAGACCGACTACGGCGACATGGGCCTGCTGTCCAGCGGCGGCTGCAACGGCGACGTCTGCGAACCGGCCGTGAACACCCCGTTCGCGCCGTACTACGGCATCAAGGCGCTGGGCGCGCTCAGCGACCCGGGCGACACCATGCTGGCCTCCTCCGCCTCCGGCTCCGAGGTCTCCTCGCACGCGGTGCTGCGCGCCAACGGCGACCTCAGCGTCCTGCTGCTGAACAGGAGTTCCAGCACCTCGCACACCGTGGACCTGCGCTACCTGGGCTTCACCGCCGGCGGCTCGGCCCCCGCCGTCCAGCGCTGGGCGCCCGGCGACAACGGGCTGGTCGACGCGGCCGGCACCGCCACCGCCTCCTCGGCGACCCTGGCCCCGTACTCGATCACCGTGCTGACCGTGCACCCGAAGCCCGGCACCGGCCCGTCCTCGGCCGCCGTCGGCGCCCCCGGCACGCCGCGCACCACCTCGGTAGGCGCCAACACCGTCGCGCTGAGCTGGCCGGCCGCCACCGGCACGGTGGACCGCTACGAGGTGTACGAGCAGCTCGGCACCACCGTGCAGTTGCTCGGCTCCTCCACCGGCACCTCCGCCACCCTCTACAACCTGCCGCCGGGCTCCCGGCACACCGTCAACGTGCTGGCCCGCGACCAGGCCGGGCACCTCTCCCGCCCGTCCGCCCCGCTGACCTTCACCACCGGCACCCCCGGTGACAGCACCTGCACCGTCTCGTACCAGGTCACGGCGGGCTGGGGCAACGGCTTCGTCGCCAGCGTGGTCGTGAGCAACCTCGGCCCGGCGAACCTCGACGGCTGGACGCTGGACTTCGACTGGCCCTCCACCGGGCAGTCCGTCGGCTCGTGGTGGAACGCGAACGTCGACGCGAGCGGGCAGCACGTCCGGGTCACCAACGGCGAGTACAACGGCCACCTGGTGCCGAACGGCGGCAACTCGGCCGACTTCGGGTTCGTCGGCAACAACAACGGCGCCAACCCGTCCCCCACGGTCTTCCGCCTGAACGGGACGGTCTGCCGCACCATCAGCTGACCGACCACCGCACCGGGCGGGCACGGGGTCCGGCCAGGAGGGGGCATCCTCCTGGCCGGGCCCCGTGTCCGTCCGGTGCGGCCGGTTATGCCTCTGCCCCGTCCCGAACGTTCGCGCACGTCGGGATCCTTCGGCCCGGCCGACTCCCCGACCGGCCCGACCCCAGACTCCGGGGCTCAGACTCCGGGGCTCAGACGCCGGGGCCGCACGCTTCGGGGCTCAGACCTCGGGGCTCAGACCTCGGGGCTCAGACCTCTGGGCTCCAGGCGGCGACGAGGTCGAGCAGGCCGGGGAAGCGCGCGTTCAGGTCCTCGACCCGGACCTGGCTGCGGCGTTCGAGGCCGTACTGCCGCTGGCGGGTCACGCCGGCCTCGCGCAGCGCCTTGAAGTGGTGGGTGAGCGAGGACTTGGGCCGCCCCAGCCCGAACCACTGGCAGGGGTGGTCGAACTCCTCGGACTCCAGCAGGAGTTTGCGGACGATGGTCAGCCGCAGCGAGGAGCTGAGCGCGCCCATCACCTCCTCCAGCCGCAGCTCCTCGACGGACGGTTCGGGGAGCGGCTCGGGCAGGCCGGGCGGTTCCGGAAGGACCTTGACGGCGGCGGGCATGGGCGTTTCCTCGTCTCCTCGTGCACTGCGTCCCGTTCAGTACGAATCGAATCGTACTGGATGCTAAGTTCGACTCGACTCGTACTGACGAGAGCCGACTGGCAGATCAGGGGGACTCCCATGTCCGGAACCGGAACCAGCTCCGCGAGCAGGGCCGTCGACGGGGCTCCACGCAGGGCTCCGTGCAGCGCTCCGCGCAGGACCGGGGGCAGGCCCGGCACCGGTCCCGGGGCGGACGCCGTCCCGCTGCGGTGGGTGTGGCTGGCGGCCTGGCCGATCACCGCCGTCTTCGTGCTGTCGAACGCGGCGACGCCGCTGTACGTGCTGTGGCAGCGCGACATCGGCTTCTCCAAGGGCACCCTGACGGTGGTGTTCGCCTGCTACATCGCCGGGCTGATCGGCTCACTGCTGGTCTCCGGCGCGCTCTCCGACCGGATCGGCCGCAAGCCGGTGCTGCTCCCGGCACTGGGGCTGGCGCTGGCCGCCTGCCTGGTGTTCGGGACGGCGGGCAGCGTGGCCGCGCTGATCGTGGCACGGCTGTTCACCGGCGTCGCGGTGGGTGCGGTGGTCTCGGCCGGCATGGCGGCGGTCACCGACGTGGCCGGGCCGGAACGCAGGCGGACGGCCGCGCTGCTGGCCTCCTGCGCGATGGTCTTCGGTGCCGGGCTCGGCCCGCTGCTGGCCGGGGTGCTCTCCGAACTGGCCCCGGGGCCGACGGCCACCGTGTTCGCCGTCGAGGCCGTGCTGCTGGCCCTGGCCGTGTCGGCGGTGCTGCGGATGCCGCTGCCGCGCCCCGGGGGTGGCGACGGGGGCAGCGACAGCGGCGGCAGCGGCGGCAGGCCGGGTGAACGCGGCGAACACGGCGAACGCGACGGGCACGACGGGCGCGGCGGCTGGGTCCGGGTGCCGGGCGTCCCGAGCGGGCGCGGGCGTCAACTCGCCCTGGGCGTCGCGGTGTTCGCGCCCGGCATCACCGCCACCTCGTTCGTGCTCTCGCTCGGTCCGTCGCTGCTGTCCGGCCTGCTCGGCACCACCAGCCGGATCGTGGCGGGCGCGATGGCCTTCGCGATGTTCCTCACCGCCACCGGCGTGCAGTTCGCCGTCCGGCGGCTGGCGCGCCGGACCGTCCTGGCGGCCGGCGCGACGGGCACCGCCCTGAGCATGCTCGCGCTGGCCGCCGCCGTGCACTCCGGGTCGGCCGCCGCCCTGCTCGCCGCCGCCCTGCTGGCCGGCGTGGGCCAGGGGCTGGGCCAGCTCGGCGGCCTGTCCCTGCTCAACTCGACCATCGCCCCGCAGCGCCTGGCCGAGGCCAACGCCGCCCTCAACGTCGGCGGCTACGTCCCGGCTGGCCTGCTCCCGGTCTCCGCCGGCTACCTCAGCGACGCGGCGGGCCTGCCCACCGGCACCACGGTCTTCGCCGCCGTCCTCGCTGCCCTCGCCGTCCTCGGCGGCCTGCTGGTACTGACCACCCCGCGCCGCACCACCGACCCCAATCCATCCGATGACTGATCACAGGGGATCAGGGGGTTGCGCCACAACCAGCCAATCTAGCCCGCCGTTCGAGAAATACATCGGATGACTCCTTGCCCGGATCGGGGGCGGCGGCCTAGTCTCGTCCCGCCCCCGTTCCAGGCCCGACCACGGCCCGGCGACCCCAGTCACAGGAGGACCCATGAAGCTGCTGCGCATCGGCGCGCCCGGCGAGGAGGTGCCGGCGGTGCTCGCCGAGGACGGCACCGCCCGCCTGCTGACCGGCCTGACCGGCGACATCGACGGGGCGTTCCTGGCCGGCGGCGGCGTCGAGCGGGTGCGCGCGGCGCTGGCCGAGGGGTCGCTGCCGCCGGTGGACGTGGCCGGGGTGCGGGTCGGGGCGCCGGTGGCGCGGCCGGGGAAGGTGGTGTGCATCGGGCTCAACTACCGCGACCACGCGGCGGAGACGGGCGCGGCGATCCCGACCCGGCCGGTGGTGTTCATGAAGGACCCGGCCACGGTGGTCGGCCCGTACGACGAGGTGCTGATCCCGCGCGGTTCGGTGAAGACCGACTGGGAGGTGGAGTTGGCGGTGGTGATCGGGCGGCGGGCCCGCTACCTGGAGACGCCGGAGCAGGCGGCGGCCTGCGTGGCCGGGTACGCGATCAGCAACGACGTCTCGGAGCGGGAGTTCCAGTTGGAGTTCTCCGCGCAGTGGGACCTCGGCAAGTCCTGCGAGACCTTCAACCCGCTGGGGCCGTGGCTGGTGACGCCGGAGGAGGTCGGCGACCCGCAGGCGCTCGGGCTGCGGCTGTCGGTCAACGGCGAACTGCGGCAGGACGGCGACACCAAGGAGATGGTCTTCGACGTGCCGTACCTCGTCCGGTACCTGAGCCAGTACATGGTGCTCAACCCCGGTGACGTGATCAACACCGGCACCCCGGCGGGTGTCGCGCTCGGCCTGCCGGACGCGCCGTACCTGCGGGCGGGGGACGTGGTCGAGCTGTCCGTCGACGGCCTGGGCACCCAGCGCCAGACCTTCGTCGACGCGTGAACGCCGCCGCGGCGCGGATCACCGCGCTCGACACCTACGACGTGCGCTTCCCGACCTCGCGCGAGCTGGACGGCTCGGACGCGATGAACCCCGACCCGGACTACTCGGCGGCCTACCTGGTGCTGCGCACCGACGCCGGGGACGGCCTGGAGGGCCACGGGTTCACCTTCACCATCGGGCGCGGCAACGACGTGCAGGTCGCCGCGATCGACGCGCTGCGCGCGCACGTGCTCGGACGGCCGGTCGCCGAGCTGTGCGCCGACCCCGGCGCGCTCTCCCGGATCCTGGTCGGCGACAGCCAACTGCGCTGGCTGGGCCCGGAGAAGGGCGTGATGCACATGGCGATCGGCGCCGTCCTGAACGCGGTGTGGGACTTGGCGGCCAAGCGCGAGGGCAAGCCGCTGTGGCGCCTGCTGGCGGACGCCGACCCCGAATGGCTGGTCTCCCAGGTCGACTTCCGCTACCTGACCGACGCACTCACCCCCGGACGGGCGCTGGAACTGCTGCGCGCGGGCCGCCGGGGCGCGGCCGGGCGGACGGCGGAGCTGCTCAGGCGCGGCTATCCGGCGTACACCACCTCGCCGGGCTGGCTCGGCTACGACGACGCGAAGCTGACCCGGCTGGCGAAGGCGGCCGTCGCGGACGGCTTCACCCAGATCAAGCTGAAGGTCGGCGCGGACCTCGCCGACGACGTCCGCCGCTGCCGCACCGCCCGTGCCGCCGTCGGCCCCCGCGTCCGGATCGCGATCGACGCCAATCAGCGCTGGGACGTGGCCGAGGCGATCGAGTGGACCAACGCGCTGGCCGCCTTCGACCCGTACTGGATCGAGGAGCCCACCAGCCCGGACGACGTGCTGGGCCACGCGGCCGTGCGCCGGGCCGTCGCGCCGGTGAAGGTCGCCACCGGCGAGCACGTGCAGAACCGGATCGTGTTCAAGCAGCTGCTCCAGGCCGGGGCGATCGACGTGCTGCAACTGGACGCGGCCCGGGTCGGCGGCGTCAACGAGAACCTGGCGATCCTGCTGCTGGCGGCCGAGTTCGGCGTCCCGGTCTGCCCGCACGCGGGCGGCGTGGGCCTGTGCGAACTCGTCCAGCACCTCTCGATGTTCGACTACGTCGCGCTGTCGGGGACGGTCGAGGACCGCGCCATCGAGTACGTCGACCACCTGCACCAGCACTTCACCGACCCGGTGGTGGTCGCGGGCGGCCACTACGCGGCGCCCACCGCGCCCGGCTTCTCCGCCGCCATGCACCGGGCCTCGATCGACACCTACCGCTACCCCCACGGGACCTACTGGGCGAAGGAGCCGGCCGCATGACGGACTTCCAGGGGCTGCGCGCCGTCGTCACCGGCGGTGCCTCCGGCATCGGGCTGGCCACCGCCCGGCTGCTCGCCGGGCGCGGGGCCGACGTCGCCGTCCTCGACCTGCGCCCCGGCGGACTCCCGTCCCCGCTCAGGGGGTTCACCGCCGACGTCGCCGACGACGCCTCCGTCCGCGCGGCCGTCGGCGCCGCCGCCGAGGCGCTCGGCGGGATCGACGTGCTGGTCAACAACGCCGGGATCGGCGCGGCCGGCACCGTCGCCGACAACGACGACGAGCAGTGGCACCGGGTGCTGGACGTCAACGTGCTCGGCATCGTCCGCACCACCCGCGCCGCCCTCCCGCACCTGCGCCGCTCCGGGTGCGCGGCGGTCGTCAACACCTGCTCGATCGCCGCCACCGCCGGGCTGCCGCAGCGCGCCCTGTACGCGGCGAGCAAGGGCGCGGTGCTCTCGCTGACCCTCGCCATGGCCGCCGACCACGTCCGCGAGGGCATCCGGGTCAACTGCGTCAACCCCGGCACGGTGGACACCCCCTGGGTCGGCCGGCTGCTGGACGCCGCCGACGACCCGGCCGCCGAACGCGCCGCGCTCAGCGCCCGCCAGCCCACCGGGCGCCTGGTGTCCGCCGAGGAGGTCGCCGCCGCCGTCGCCTACCTGGCCTCGCCCGCCGCCGCCTCCACCACCGGCACCGCGCTGGCCGTCGACGGCGGCATGCAGGGCCTGCGGCCGCGCCCCCTTCCGGAGGCCGCCGCGTGAGCCGCACCCTGGGCCGCTCCGGCGTGCCCGTCAGCCCGCTGTCCTTCGGCGCGGCGGGCCTCGGCAACCTGTTCACCGCCGTCACCGACGCCCGGGCCGAAGCCACCGTGCACGCCGCCTGGGAGTGCGGCTACCGGCACTTCGACACCGCGCCGCACTACGGCCTCGGCCTGTCCGAGCGCCGCCTGGGCGCCGCCCTGCGTTCCTACCCGCGCGCCGCCTACACCCTCGCCACCAAGGTCGGCCGCCTGCTCGTTCCCGACGAACGGCCGGGCAGCGACCGGGAGTTCGCCGTTCCCGCCACTCACCGCCGGGTCTGGGACTTCACCGCCGACGGGGTGCGCCGCTCGCTCGAAGCCAGCCTGGAGCGCCTCGGTGCGGACCGGATCGACCTCGTCCACCTGCACGACCCCGACGACCACGCCGACCAGGCCCTCGGCCAGGCGTACCCGGCGCTGGAGCGGCTGCGCGCCGAGGGGGTGATCGGCGCCATCGGCATCGGCATGAACCAGGCCGCCCTGCCCGCCCGGTTCGTCCGCGACACCGACATCGACGCCGTGCTGCTGGCCGGCCGCTACACCCTGCTCGACCGGTCCGGCCTGGACGAGCTGCTGCCGCTCGCCCACGAGCGCGGCGTGGCCGTCATCAACGCGGGCGTCTTCAACTCCGGCCTGCTGGCCGACCCGCGGCCCGGCGCGCCCTACGACTACGCCCCCGCGCCGCCCGAGCTCCTCGCCCGCGCCCTGGCCCTGCGGGAGGTGTGCGAGCGCCACGGCGTCCCGCTGCGGGCCGCCGCCCTGCAGTTCCCGTCCGCCCACCCGGCCGTGGTCTCCGTCCTGGTCGGCGTCCGCAGCCCCGAACAGGCCCGGGACGCCGCCGAGTGGGCCGCCCGGTCGGTGCCGGCCGGGTTGTGGGCGGAGCTGAAGGGGCGCGGCCTGCTCCCCGAGGCCGCGCCGACGCCCGCTCCCCCGGCCCCCGCGCCGACGTCCGCGGCTCCGGCCCCCGGCTGACTATCCTGAGAGATCCGATCACCCCGAGGAGCTGCGGACCAGTGCCAGTCACCGACGAGGCCATCGTGCGGATCAAGGAGATGATCCTCGGCGGCGAGCTCGCCCCCGGCGCCAGGCTGCCGAAGGAGGCGGACCTGGCCGAGCGCCTGGGCCTGTCCCGCAACTCGCTGCGCGAGGCGGTCAAGGCGCTGTCGCTGATCCGGGTGCTGGACGTCCGCCAGGGCGACGGCACCTACGTCACCAGCCTGGAGCCCGAACTCCTGCTGGACACCCTGGCGTTCGTGGTCGACTTCCACCGCGACGACACCGTCCTGCACTTCCTGGAGGTGCGCCGGATCCTCGAACCCGGGGCCACCGCGCTGGCCGCGCGCGCCATGCCCGACGCCCAGGTCGCCGCCCTCGGCGAGCTGCTCGCCGCGCTGCCCGACGACGCCACCCTGGACGAACTCCTGGCCAACGACCTGGAGTTCCACCGCCTGATCGCCGTCGGCTCCGGCAACCCCGTGCTGGTCTCGCTGCTCGACGGGATCTCCGCGCCCACCACCCGGGCCCGGATCTGGCGCGGCCTGACCGAGGAGGGCGCCGTCGCCCGCACCCGCGAGCAGCACCGGGCGATCCACTCCGCGCTCGCCCACCGGGACGCCGAACTCGCCCGGGCGCTGGCCCTGGTGCACGTCTGCGGCGTCGAACGGTGGCTGCGCGACACCCTGGGCGACGCGGGCGCCGCCCTGGCCCGCCCCGCCGCGTCCGACACCCCTGGCAGTGCCGGTACTTGACGCCCAACCCCACCGGGAGTCCACCGCGATGACCGACCCGACGACCGACCCGACGACCGAACCGCCCTCCGCCGGCGGTGCGTTGGCGGCGGCGCCGCGCATCGACGCCCACCACCACCTGTGGGACCCGGCCGCCCGCGCCCACGACTGGCTGGACGAGCCCGAACTCGCCCCGCTGCGGCGGCCGTTCACCGTCGACGAGCTGCGCCCGCAGGCCGCGGCGGCCGGGATCGCCGGCACGGTGCTGGTGCAGACCGTCACCGTGGCCGACGAGACGCCCGAACTGCTCGCCGTCGCGGCGGCCGATCCGCTGGTGCGGGGCGTGGTCGGCTGGACCGACCTGACCTCGCCCGGTGTCGCCGACGCGCTCGCCGAGCTGCGTGAACTCCCGGGCGGGGAGCGGCTGGTGGGCGTCCGCCACCAGGTGCAGTCGGAGCCCGACCCGCAGTGGCTGCTCCGTCCCGACGTGCTGCGCGGCCTGGCGGCGGTCGCCGACGCGGGCCTCGCCTACGACCTGGTCGTCCGGCCGCACCAGCTGGCCGCCGCCACCGGGGCCGCCGCCCGGCTGCCCCAACTGACCTTCGTCCTCGACCACTTGGGCAAGCCGCCGATCGCCGTCGGCGGCCTGGCGGCGTGGGCCGGGTCGCTGCGCGCGTTCGCCGCCCGGCCCAACACCCGCGGCAAGCTCTCCGGCCTGGTCACCGAGGCCGACCGGCGCGGCTGGACGACCGCGGACCTGCGGCCCTGCGCGGAGGCCGCCCTTGAGTGCTTCGGCCCCGAGCGCCTGATGTTCGGCTCGGACTGGCCGGTGTGCCTGCTGGCCGCCGACTACGCCGAGGTGGTGTCCGCCGCCGAGGAGCTCACCGCCGGGCTGTCCGGCCCCGAGCGCGGCGCCGTGTTCGGCGGCACCGCGGCCCGGGTCTACGGCCTGGCGGGGGACGGCCCGGCCGGAGACGGCCCGGCGGGGGACGGCCCGGCCGGGAGATAGGTGGCCTCAGGCCCCCGGCAGGCGGTCGAGCAGCGCGGCGAAGTCGGTGGCCGGGGCCAGGGTGCCGAAGGCCAGGCCCCGGTCACCGGCCAGCCGGGAGGCGCAGAACGCGTCGGCGACGGCGGCGGGGGCGTGCCGGACCAGCAGCGAGCCCTGGAGGACGAGCGCGGCGCGTTCGACGACCCGGCGGGCACGCAGCTGGGCGTCCTCGGTGGGGCGCAGTTCCGCGCGCAGTTCGCGCCAGGCGGCGTCGAGGCGCGCGTCGGCGCCCGCGGCGAGGTCGATCTCGGCGGCGAAGGCGTCCAGCGCCTCGGGTTCGCGGGCCAGGGCGCGCTGCAGGTCGAGGGCGGTGACGTTGCCGGAGCCCTCCCAGATGCTGTTGAGCGGGGCCTCGCGGTAGAGCCGGGGCAGGCCGGAGGCCTCGTCGTAGCCGTTGCCGCCGAGGCACTCCAGCGCTTCGGCGACGGCGGCGGGCTGGCGCTTGCACACCCAGTACTTGGCGACGGCGGTGGCGATCCGCAGGAAGGCCCGTTCGCCCGGGTCGCCGTGCCGGGCGCGGTCGGCGGCGCCCGCCAGCCGCAGGGCGACGGTGGTGGCGGCCTCCGATTCGAGCGCCAGGTCGGCGAGGACGTTGCGCATCAGCGGCTGGTCGATCAGCAGCGCGCCGAAGGCGGCGCGGTGGCGGGCGTGGTGGGCGGCCTGGGCGAGCGCGGCGCGGGTGCCGGCGGCGGAGCCCAGGACGCAGTCCAGCCGGGTCATGGTGACCATCTCGATGATGGTGCGCACGCCCTTGCCCTCGGGGCCGACCAGCCAGGCCACCGTGTCGTCGAACTCGGGTTCACTGCTGGCGTTGGCGCGGTTGCCGAGCTTGTCCTTGAGGCGCTGGATCCGGAAGGTGTTGCGGCTGCCGTCGGGCAGCACCCGCGGCACGAGGAAGCAGGACAGGCCGCCGGGCGCCTGGGCGAGGACCAGGAACAGGTCGTTCATCGGCGCGCTGGTGAACCACTTGTGGCCGCGCAACCGCCAGCTGCCGTCCGGCTGCCGGGCCGCCGTGGTGGTGTTGGCGCGGACGTCGCTGCCGCCCTGCTTCTCGGTCATCCCCATGCCGGCCAGCAGGCCGCGCTTGCCCGCCGGGGCGCGCAGGCCGGGGTCGTAGGCGCGGCTGGTGAGCAGCGGCTCGTACGCGGCGGCCAGCTCGGGGGCGTGCCGCAGCGCCGGGACGACGGCGTACGTCATGGAGACCGGGCAGAGGTGTCCGGGCTCCAGGGTGGTGGCGACCATGAAGCCGGCGGCCCGGGCGACGTGGGCGCCGGGACGGGGGTCGGCCCAGGCGGCGCCGGCCAGGCCCGCGCCGACCGAGAGGTCCATCAGGTGGTGGTAGGCGGGGTGGAACTCGACCTCGTCGATCCGGTTGCCGAAGCGGTCGTGGGTGCGCAGCTCGGGTTCGTGCCGGTTGGCCTGGTCGGCCCACCGCTGGGCCTGCTCGCTGCCGGCCAGGCGGCCGAGCCGGTGCAGTTCCTCGCGGTGCCAGCCGGCGCCCTCGCGGTCGAGGCCCTCCAGCAGGACGACGTCCTCGGCGACGTCGTGGCCGGTCAACGGCGGTGCCTGGTTGGTGACTCGGTGGGTGACGGCGGTGGGGTGGCTGACGGTCACGGAGGCTCCAGGGGGTGGGGGTGTCCGGCGGAATCGGGGACGGGGGCTCGGGCGGTCGGCGCTCGGGCGGTCGGCGCTCAGGCGGTCGGGGCGCCCGCGCAGCGCAGTGCCATGGCGGTGAGGTCGGCGAGCAGGGCCTCGGCGGCGCCGTCCTCGGGGCCGCCGAGCGGGTCGACCAGGACTTCGCCGATCGCCCCGGTGAGCGCGGCGGCGGTGATCTCGCCGTTCTGCGCGGGCAGCGCGCCCGACTCGACGCCCTCGCGCACCACCTCGGCGAACAGGGCGCGGTAGCGGCGGCGGAAGGCGAGCCGTTCGGCACCGACGGCGGGTTCGGCGGGGGCGGCGAGCAGGGCGTAGGCCAGGCCGCGGTTCTCCAGGGCCCGGCGGGCGAACACCTCGACGCCCCGGCTCAGCCGCTCCACCGGCCCGCCGGGGCCGTGCAGCACCTCGCCGAGCACCTCCACCTCGCGTCCGGCGGCGCGCCGGAACACCTCGACGGCGAGCGCCGCCTTGGACGGGAAGTGCTGGTACACCGAGCCGGCGGCGATCCCGGCGGCGTCGGCGACGGCCGTCACCGACGCCTGTGACCAACCCACTTCCGCGACGACCTCGGTGGCGCGGGCCACCAGGCGCTCCTTGGCGGTGGTGAGCCGGCGGATTTCGGCTGGGGTCTTGCGGTAGGCCATGGAAGAAGTGAAGCATCATTCACAGCTTCCCGCCAAGGACCTCGCGGGGCCTCCCCACGGGTCCGGCACGTCAGGAGGACGTGACGCACCCCAGCGCCCTGCTGGACGGCGCGGTTCGCTCGGCCGGCGACGAGGAGGCCGTCGTCCACCGCGAACAACGCTGGAGGTACGGCGAGTTCGGGGCCTGGTACGCGGGGGCGGTGCTGGTGCCGGTCAACCACGGGCTGCGGACCGCCGAGATGGCCCGCCCACTCGCCCACCGCGGGGCCGGGACGGCCGTCGTCGACGCCGAGATCGGCACACGGCACCGACGCCCCGGCCGGGGAGAGCGGCGAGATCTGGCTGCGCTCGGACACCCGGATGGTCGACTGCCTGGACGACGAGGCGGCCGCCGCCGAGGTCTTCGCGGGCGACTGGTACCGCAGCGGCGACCTCGGCCGGATCGACGCGGACGGCTTCGTCACCGTCGTCGACCGGATCAAGGACGTGATCGTCGCCGGCGGCGGGAACGTCTCCTCCCCGGAGGTCGAGGGCGCCCTGCGCGGACACCCGGACGTCCTGGACGTCGCCGTCGTCGGCCGCCCGCACCCGCAGTGGGGCGAGACGGTGGTCGCCGTCGTGGTCGCCCGCGAGGGCTCCGCGTTCGACCTGGCGGGCCTCCGCGCCTGGCTGGAACCCCGGATCGCCCGCTACGGGATCCCGCGCGAACCGGCCCTGCGCCCCGAACTGCCGCGCACCCCCTCGGGGAAGGTCACCGAGCACGTACTCCGCGCCGAACTGACCGCCTCCGACTGACCGCCCGGGTAGCGGCGGGGCCCGTCGCCTCCCGGAGCGCGGCGCCGTTCACCCCGTTCCCGGGACGGGCCGGCCCCCGCCGTGCTGCGGGAGCCGGTTGCGGGTGCTGAGCCGGTGGGCCGTCCTGAGCAGCAACTGCCCCATTTGGGGCCGCCGTTCGGGGCGGAAGCGGGTCTCGACGCCGGTGATGCTGACGGCCCACGCCGGTCGGCCGTGCTGGTCGAAGACGGTGGCGGCCATCCCCCAACTGCCTTCCAGGACGAGGGCCGGGTTCGTCGCGTAGCCGGCGGTGCGGGTCAGCCGGACGCGCTCGCGGACGCGTTCGGCGCTGTGCGCCTCGCCCCACTGCGGGACGAGGTCGGCGCGCGCGAGGTAGTCCTCGGCCTCCTGGTCCGGGAGGAAGGAGAGCAGGGCGAGCCCGCCGGAGGCGACGCCGAGCGGGAAGCGGGTGCCTTCCTGGAGCACGAAGGAGCGCAGCGGGAAGCTGCCCTCCTCCCGCAGGACGCAGACGCTCTCGTCCCCCCGGCGCAGCGAGAGGAACGCGCTCTCCCCGGTCTCGTCGGCCAGGGCCCGGACGGCGGGCCGGGCGGTCTCGACGAAGTCGTAGCGGCGGGCGGCCAGCGTGCCCATCAGGAACATCTCGGGGCCCGGGTGCCAGGTGCCGGTGGCCCGGTCCCGGTCCAGCAGTCCGGCCTCCTGCAGCGAGGACAGGATCCGGTGGGCCGTGGTCCGGGCCGTCCCGGCCCGCTGCGCGGCCTGCGCGGTGGTCACGCCGTCCGCCGCCGCGCTGACGACGCGCAGCAGTGTCGCGGCCCTGCTGATCGCCTGGGCGCCTTCCATGGGGGCCTCCACATCGTGGACAGGATCGCGGCGTCCGCTCACCATCGGAGCGGTTCCGCCGCTCGACAGGGTATTTCCCCGCAGGTCGTTGCCGGTAGACGGCTCCCTTCCTACGGTGCTGCGGAGCGTCCACGTCATGGACGGCAGAACAAGGAGTGGGCATGTCGAAAGTGTTCGCCAGTGCGTCCTCGGCACTGGAGGGGCTGCTCCGCGACGACCTGACCATCGCGGTCGGCGGGTTCGGCCTGAGCGGCAATCCGCTGGACCTCATCGAGGCGGTCCGCGACTCGGGCGTGCAGGGGCTGACGATCGTGTCGAACAACATGGGCGTGGACGGCAAGGGCCTGGGCCTGCTGCTGGAGCGCCGGCAGGTCCGCAAGGTGGTGGGCAGCTACGTGGGGGAGAACAAGCTGTTCGCCTCGCAGTACCTGGACGGCACGCTGGAGGTGGAGTTCACGCCCCAGGGCACCCTCGCGGAGCGCCTGCGGGCGGGCGGGGCGGGCATCCCGGCCTTCTACACCGCAACCGGCGTCGGCACCCCGGTCGCGGAGGGCAAGCCCACCGCCCGGTTCGACGGGCGGACCTACCTGCTGGAACGGGCCGTCGTGCCCGACCTGGCGCTCGTCCACGCTCACCGCGCCGACGCGGAGGGCAACCTGGCGTACCGGCTCACGGCCCGCAACTTCAACCCCGTGGTGGCCACCGCCGGGACGGTCACCGTGGCCGACGCGGAGGAGGTCGTGGAGGACGGGTACCTGGACCCGGACCTGGTGGTCACGCCGGGGGTGTTCGTGCACCGGGTGGTGGCCGCGCGGCCCCGGGTGAAGGACATCGAGCAGCTCACCGTACGAGTCAAGGAGGCCTGAAATGCCGTGGACCCGCGAGCGGATGGCGGCGATCGCCGCCGAGGAGCTCCAGGACGGCCAGTACGTGAACCTCGGGATCGGCATCCCCACGCTGGTGGCCAACCACCTGCCGCCCGGGGTGCGGGTGACGCTGCAGAGCGAGAACGGGATCCTGGGCACGGGCCCGTTCCCGTACGAGGGCGAGGAGGACGCGGACCTGATCAACGCCGGCAAGCAGACCGTGACGCTGCGGCCGGGGGCGAGCGTCTTCGACTCGTCCACCTCGTTCGCGATGATCCGCGCCGGAAAGGTGCAGACCGCCGTCCTCGGCGCGCTCCAGGTCGCCGCCAACGGCGACCTGGCCAACTGGACCATCCCCGGCAAGCTGGTCAAGGGGATGGGCGGGGCGATGGACCTGGTCGCGGGCACCCCGCGGGTGATCGTGCTGACCGAGCACAACGCCAAGGACGGCAGTCCCAAGGTCGTCGAGCGCTGCACGCTGCCGCTGACCGGCGTCGGCGTCGTGCAGCGCGTCATCACCGACCTGGCCGTCTTCGACGTCACCCCGCGGGGGCTGGCCCTGATCCGGCTCGCCCCCGGCACCGGCGTCGAGGAGCTGCGCGAACGCACCGGGGCGCCGTTCACCGTCCGGCTGCCGCAGGGGGCCTGAGCACCCGCAGCAGGCCCGAGCACCCGCACGACCCGTACCGCCCGGCGCCGCTCCGCCCCTCCCCGGGGCCGGGCGGCGCCGTCAGGTCGGGTCGCGCCGCGTCCTCCCGCGCACCGGGAGGCCGTGGGCGGCCGCCAGGCGGTCGAACGCCGCGCCGAGGGCGGCCGCCTGGTCGGGGGTGAGGCCGGCGGTGAGTTCCGCGTCGAGGACGAGCGCCCGGTCCGTGCACCAGGCGAGCAGCTCGCGCCCCCGGTCGGTGAGGTACAGGAGCTGGCGGCGGCGGTCGGCCGGGTCGCGCAGCCGCTCGACCGCCCCGGTGGACTCCAGGTGGTCGGCCAGGGTCACCACGAGGCTGGGCGCCACCCGCATCAACTTGGCGATCTCCAGCTGCGAGGCGCCCGGCGCCACGTCGAGGGCGCTCAGCAGACCGACGTGCTTGGGCTTCAGGTCGTGGGCGGTCAGGTCTGCCGCGTACCGGTCGGCGACCAGGGCGCCCAGGACGCCGAGCCGGAAGCTGAGGGTGTCGACCCACTTGACGTCGTTCATGAGAGGCATGCTACCTTCCCAGAACCGTTCTAACCCTGAACGATTCATAGGGAGAATCATGCTCGATCCCCGCACCGTGCAGCTCGTCTTCGCCGACCTGCAGGACAGCATCGTGGCCCTGAGCCGCACGAACAGCCCCGAGACCATCAGGCGCTCCGCCGGAGTGCTCGGCGAGATCGCGCGGGCGCTGGAGATACCGTTCACCGTGTCGGCCGCCCCCCGGCCCGGCGGGCCCGGCGTCATCACCGAACTCCCCGACGCCGCACCGTTCGTGCGCGGCGGGCCGTCCTGCTGGGACGACGCGGCCTGGCGGCGCGAAATCGCCGCCAACGGCCGCACGACCCTGGCCCTGTGCGGCGTGGCCTCGGAGATCGTGGTCCTGCACACCGCGCTCGACGCCCTGGCCGACGGCCACCGGGTGCTCGTCCTGGTCGACGCGAGCGGCGGCATGTCGGAGCGCACGGAGAACGCGGCCTTCGACCAGATCCGGGCGGCCGGCGGCACCGTGACCTCGGTGCCGGCCTTCGTCACGAGCATGGTGCGCGATTTCACCGACCCCACCGGTCGCGAGGTCATCACCGCGCTGCATGGCCTGCTGGCCTAGCCCCCGTCCCGCCTCCGCCCCCGGTCCCGGTCCCCCGAAGGAAGCCCCCGTGAAACTCGCGCCCCACCTGCACCGCCTCGGGAACGACATCGTCTCCTGCTACCTCATCGACACCGCCGAGGGCATCACGCTCATCGACGCCGGACTGCCCGGCCACTGGCGGGACCTGCGGCGCGAACTCGACGCCCTGGGCAAGTCCGTCGACGACGTCCGCGGGATCGTGGTGACCCACGGCGACCCCGACCACATCGGTTTCGCCGAACGCCTGCGCGCCGCCCACGGCGTACCGGTGTTCGTGCACGCCGACGACGCCGTCCGCGCCCGCACCGGCGAGAAGCCCAGGGTCGCGGTCGGCCCCCTGCGTCCGGGCCCGACGCTCGGCTTCTTCGGCTACTCCCTGCGGAAGGGCGTGCTGCGCCCCCGCCACGTCCGCGAAGTCACCGAGGTCGGCGACGGCGACGTGCTGGACCTGCCCGGCAGCCCGGTGATCGTGGGCATGCCGGGGCACTCCCCGGGGAGCGTGGCCGTGCACGTCCCGCTCGCCGACGCGGTCGCCGTCGGGGACGCGCTGACCACCCGCCACGTCCTGACCGGGCGCACCGGACTCCAGCCCGCGCCCTTCTCCGACGACCCGGCCCTGGCGCTCGCCTCCCTCGACCGGATCGCCGGCCTGTCCGCGTCCTGGGTGCTCCCCGGCCACGGCGCCCCCTGGCGCGGCTCGCCGGGCCTGGTGGGCGAGGCCGTCCGGGCGGCGGCCGGCGGGCCCGTCAGCGGCTGATGTGCAGGGCGCAGATGTCGTCGCGGCGGTTGTGCGGGGCGACGAGTTCCCGCACCACGTCGTCCAGGAAGCGGGGGCTGTCGGCGTGGACGAGGGCGGTGTCGGCCAGGCGGGCCAGGCCCTCGTCGATGGATTCGCCCGGCTGCTCGACCAGGCCGTCGGTGTAGAGCAGCAGGTGGTCGCCGGGCAGCAGTTCGACGGTGGACGCCTCGTAGTGGGGCGTGGCGGTCGCGCCGAGCAGGATGCCGCGCGGGGAGGGCAGGAAGCGGGCCCGGCCGTCGCGCACCAGCAGGGGCGGCGGGTGTCCGGCCCGCACCCAGGTGAGGTGGGAGGTCTCGGGCCGGTAGAGGGCCATGATCATGGTGGCGGTGTCGCCGTCGCGCTCGGGGGTGTGCAGCAGCAGGGTGTTCAGGTTGGTGAGCACGTCTGGCAGGGGGGTGCCGGTGATGGCCATGCCCTTGGCGGTGAAGCGCAGCAGGGCCATGGTGGCGACCGCGTCCAGGCCGTGGCCGGCGACGTCGCCGACGACGAGCAGCGCGCTGCTGTCGGGCAGTTCGATGGCGCTGTACCAGTCGCCGCCGAGGCCGAGCCCCTCCTGCAGCGGCCGGTAGGCGACGTCGACGGTGAGGCCGGGCAGGTCCAGTTTCCGCTGGGGCAGCGGGAGGAGGGTGTCCTGGAGGCGGGCGGCGAGGGCGCGTTCGGCGGTCAGCTGGCCCTGCTGGGCGAGCGCGGCCTCCTGCTGCTCCAGCAGTTGCCGTTCGGTGTGCTTGGCGGCGGTGAGGTCCTGGAAGAGGCCGTGCACCCGCACCGGCCGGCCCCGCACGTCCGTCTCGGCCTCGGCGACCACCCGTACGTGGCGGACCTCCTGGCCGGGCAGGCGCAGGCGGAAGGCCCGGTCCATCGGCTCGCCGCTCTTCAGGAGGCCCCGGACCGCGTTCTCCACCGCGGGGCGGTCCTCGTCCTCGGCGTGGGCGGAGAGCTCCTCCAGCGTCATCGGGCCCAGCGACCGGTCCCGCTCGAAGATCGAGTAGACCTCGTCGGACCAGGTGACCTCCCCGCGGACCAGATCGCGGTCCACCCAGCCCATCCGCCCCAGGCTCTGCATGAGCGCCAGGCGGCGCTGCTCGCGCTCGCCGGAGTCCAGGCGCTCCCAGGAGACGACCAGTCCGCCCTGGCAGCGCACCGCGCGCACCCGGTAGCGGGAGCGGTGCGGGATCCCGGCGGCGCGCTCCCGGTACTCCAGCTCCCCCTCGTGGGCGGTCCCGGTCTCCAGCGCTCCGAGGTAGCCGTGCCACAGGTCGGTGGCCTCGATGCCCGGGTACGCGCCCCGCAGGCTGCGCCCCAGCAGTTCCGGTCCGCCGCGCCCGGCGATGTCGACCGTCCCGGGCGCGGCCGCCACCAGCCGGAAGTCCGCGACCTCGCCGTGCGGCCCGTACTCCGGTTCGAGGAGGACCACCGAGCCGGGCAGGGCCGCCAGGACCTCACGGACCAGCGCCGCAGCCGGGCGCTCCGTCGCCGGTCCGCTTCCCGACTCCGGTGCTTCCGATTCCGCTTGGCCATTCATGGGTCGAGCATGTCACGTCCCCGGCAGCGCCCAGAACCCGCCGGGTACCGGGCGGTGGCGGTCCGCGCGGGCGGACGGGCGGCGGCACGGGTGGTCCGCGGCGGTGGAGCCGGACGGGCGGCTGCCCCGGGGGCGGACGGTCGGGCTCGGGGCGCGGCGGGTGGCGGCGGTGCCCGTCGTCACTGCGCGGGGGCGGGCCAGGGGCGGGCGGCGAGCGCCGAGGCGACGTGGTGCAGGTGCGCGGCCATGGTGCGGCCCGTGCTGTGTGCCCAGTCGTGGCCCTTCTCGTCGTCCAGGTAGTCGGGGCCGGGCCCCGGGCCGAGGTGCCAGTACGTCCATGCCTGGGCGGGGATCGTGTAGCCGATGTCGACCAGGCCGCCGCAGATCTCGCTGATGACGTGGTGGGCGCCGTCCTCGTTGCCGGTCACCACCACGCCGGCCACCTTCCCGTACGCGACGGGGACGCCGTCGTCGTCCGTCTCGGAGAGCATCGCGTCCATCCGTTCCAGGACGCGCTGCGCGACCGAGGACGGCCTGCCGACCCAGGTCGGCGAGGCGACGACCAGGATGTCGGCGGCGAGCAACCGCTCGTGGACCTCCGGCCACTGGTCGCCGTCGCCCATGTCGGTCTTCACGCCGGGCCGGATGTCCAGGTCGACGACCCGGACGGTGCCGACCTCCACCCCGCGTTCGGCCAGGGCACGGGCGACGTGGGAGGCGAGGGCCTCGGTGTTGGACGGTTCGGGCGAGGGTTTGAGGGTGCAGTTGACGATGAGTGCGCGCATGGCCGACGCGTACCCCGCCCGCCGGGTCACCAGGCCCGGCGGCCGTCCGGTCCACCCGGGTGGCGTCGGGACGCCCCGACCCCGGTCCGCGCCGTCACCTGCCGGCGGTCTCCTCGGTGATCATCCCGGTCAGTCCGGCGCGGCCGCCGTGGCGCAGTTCCGCACGCTGGCGCACCGCCCCGTTGCCGTGCCGGAAGAGGCGTTCGAGGCCGGCGGTGACCAGGCGGCGGTCCCCGGACCGGTCGAGTTGCGCCTCCACGTGGCCGAGCAGCGCGCGGACGGTGTCCTCGGCCCGGCGCAACCGGCCGGCGAGGGGGTCGAAGAGCTCCTCGGTGCTGCCGTACCGCGCCGCGTGCCAGTCCGCGCTCCTCAGCAGTTCGGGCAGCGGGTCGGCGCACCCGCCGTCCGACCCCGGCTGCAGGGCGCGGGCGGCCAGGCCGCGGACGATCCCGGCCAGGACCACCGCTTCGTCCGGCCTGAGCTGGACGTCCATCGCCCGCACCTCGACGGTGGGGTAGCGCTCGGACAGGCGGGCTTGCCAGTAGAGCTGGCCGGTGTCGCGGACGAGGCGGCCGTCGACGAGCGTGCGGATGCGGCGGTCGTAGTCCGCGGCGTCGGCGAAGGGCGGCGGGCACCCGCTGACCGGCCAGCGGCCGAACACGATCGTCCGCCAGCTCGCGAACCCGGTGTCGGCGCCCCGCCACAGCGGTGAGTTCGCGGCGAGCGCGGTCAGGACCGGGAGCCAGGGCCGCAACCGGTTCAGCACGACGACACCGGCCTCCCGGTCGGGCACTCCGACGTGGACGTGCATGCCGTTGATCAGCTGTTCGTCGATGAGCGCCGGGGCGTCCTGCCGCATCTGCCGGTAGCGGGGCGACGGGGTGACCGGCACCGGTTCCCGGTCGGTGAAGGGCGCGGTCCCGGACGCGGCCGGCAGGCACCCGCACTGCTGCGCCGCTTCGGCGAGGGCGTGCCGCAGCCGCAGCAGGTGGCCCCCGACCTCGTCGAGTTCCCGGCAGACCGGGGTCGCGACCTCCAACTGGGCCTGGAGCAGCTCCGGTTGGACCTCGCCCTCGTCGAGCACCGGGTGCAGGCCGGCCGCTTCGCGCACGGCGGCCGCCCGGGTGACCGGGACTCCGGTCACGGGGTCGACGAGCAGGTACTCCTCTTCCACACCGATGGTCAGCACGGCCCGCGCGTACCCGGGCGCGGGGGCGGCAACCGCGCGGCGGGCCCGCGTCGCCGGTCACCCGTCCGCGGTGCGGCGCATGGGCCCCCACCGGCCCGGCTGGTGGGTGATCTCGCGGTGCGCCTCGGCGATGACGTCCTCGCTGACGCGGGCCAGCGGGCGGACCTCGGTGAGGAGGGGCTCGTTGTCGGGGCCGCGGGCGGTCTCGGTGCCGGTGAGGATCCAGGGGTGGACGCCGGGCGCTTTGTCGCGCCGCAGGTGGCAGTAGTCGTACAGGCGGCGCGCACGTACAGCCGTCCGTCCCCGTGCGTGCGCAGGAGGTCGGCGAGCTCGTCCAGGCTGGTGATGTCGGGATGGGGGAAGGGCGTCAGCTCGTCCAGGCTGCCGGTGCCGTCCGCGAGGTCGGCCTCGGGGCCGCGGGACCAGCGCACGTACAGCCGTCCGTCCCCGTGCGTGCGCAGGAGGTCGGCGAGCTCGTCCAGGCTGGTGATGTCGGGATGGGGGAAGGGCGTCATGGTGCCGGAACGCTTCCGTGCGGGGTCCGGCCCCGGCCGGGCGGTGGTCGTCGCCCGGCCGGGGCCGGGGTGGCCGGGGTCAGGCGGAGATGGCCTCCAGCACGTCGCCGACCTTGGCGTCGGGCAGCGCGCGGGCCACGTCGGCCAGGGCGACGATGCCGACCAGGCGGTGCCCGTCGATGACGGGCAGGCGCCGCACCTGGTGGGAGCCCATGGTGCGCAGGATCTCGCCCGCCTCGTCGTCGGCGCCGATGGTGACGGCCTCACCCTGGGCGAGGTCACCGGCCTTCACCTGCCCGGGGTCCTTGCCCGCGCCGAGCACCTTCACCACGATGTCGCGGTCGGTCAGCACGCCCTTGAGCCGGTCGTCGGTGCCGCAGATCGGCAGCGCGCCCACGCCCAGCCGGGTCATCTTCTCCGCGGCCTCCAGGACGGACTCCTGCTCGCCGACGCACTCGGCGCCCTCGGTCATGATCTCGCGAGCGGTCGTCATCTCGATCCTCCTCCTCGTTTCCGGAACCTCCCCCCTCGGCGGGCGGCTGCCCAGGTGCCGCCCGGTCATGCATCCGCCGCCCGGCTCTTTCCGGCGTCGGGACCGGCCGCCGGGGTCTCCCGCTTCCGCCCCGACGGAGCCGCCGTTTCGCCGTCCGACGCGTCGGGCAGGCGCGGTCCGGGCCGGACGTCGTGCGGCCCCCGATCGCGGCGGACGAAAGGAGACGAGGACATGAAGGCCGTCGTGTGGCGCGCCGTCGGGGACATCGGGCTGGAGGACGTGCCCGAGCCGGGGATCCGGGACCCGTACGACGCGATCGTGCGGATCACCACGTCCGCGATCTGCGGAACGGACCTGCACTTCGTCCGCGGCACCATGCCCGGGATGAAGGAGGGCAGGGTGCTGGGGCACGAGGCGGTGGGCGTCGTCGAGGAGGTCGGCCCGGGGGTGCGCAACCTGCGGCCGGGCGACCGCGTCGTCATCCCCTCCACGGTGGCGTGCGGTACCTGCGGCTACTGCCGGGCCGGCTCCTACGCCCAGTGCGACCGGGCCAACCCCGGCGGCCCGTTGGCCGGGACGGTGTTCTTCGGCGGCCCCGAGGCCGCCGGCGGACTGGACGGACTGCAGGCCGAGTACGCGCGGGTGCCCTTCGCGCACGTCGGCCTCGTGCCGCTGCCCGACACCGTCGACGACGGGCAGGCGATCCTGCTGTCCGACGTCTACCCCACCGCCTGGTTCGGGACGGAGCTCGCCGAGGTCGGCGCCGGTGACACCGTGGCGGTGTTCGGTGCCGGACCGATCGGCCAGGCCGCGGTGGCCTGCGCCCGTCTCCGCGGGGCGGGCCGGATCCTGGTGGTCGACGGGATCGCCGACCGGCTGGAGCTGGCCCGCCGCCAGCACGCGGAGACCGTCGACTTCAACGCGGAGGACCCGGTGGAGGCGATCCGCGAACTCACCGGAGGCATCGGCGTCGACCGGGTGGTCGACGCCGTCGGCGTGGACGCCCAGCGGCCCGCGCGCGGCCCGGCCGCCCCGAGCGCCGAGGAGCGGGAGCGGTTCGACCGGGAGCGGGACGAGGCCGCTCCGGAGCGCGACCCGCACGGGCGGACCTGGGTGCCCGGCGACGCGCCGACCCAGGCCGCGCGCTGGGCCGTGCAGGCCGTCGCCAAGGCCGGGACGATCGGCACGGTCGGGGTCTATCCGCCGCAGGTGGAGCACTACCCGTTCGGCGAGGCGTTCATGAAGAACCTCACACTGAGGACCGGCAACTGCCACCACCGCCGCTACCTGCCGCACCTGGTGTCCCTGGTCGCCACCGGCGCCCTGGACCCGACGCCGCTGACCACCCGCTGGGCGGACGTCCAGGACGCCGTCGCGGCCTACGAGTCCTTCGACCGCCGCGAGCCCGGCTGGACCAAGGTCTCCCTGGGCCTCGGCGGCCCCGGCTCGGTGGCCCCCGGCCTGGGCGGGAACGCGGGCACCGGCGCCGCCACCACCGCCGGCACGGGCGCCGCCGGGTCGGCGGGCTGAGGACGGCCGCCGTGGACGGGCGGGAGCGCGGGTCGTGCGTCGTGGTGGTCGGGCAGGTCGGACGGGACCTGGTGCTGCGGGCGGACGGGCTGCCGGAGGCCGGCGGGTCGGCCGGTGTCGGGGAACGGTGGGAGGGGTTGGGCGGCAAGGGTGCCAACCAGGCGGTCGGTCTGGCCCAGCTGGGCGTGCCGGTGCACCTGGTCGGCGTGGTGGGCGAGGACGACGCGGGCGCCGCGGTGCTGCGGCAGGCCGGCCGGGACGGCATCGGCACCGCCTCGGTCGCCCGGCGCGGGCGGACCGCCCTGCTGGTCGACCTCGTCGACGCGCCGGGCAGCCGCCGGCTGCTGGAGGACGTCCCGCCGGAGGGCCTCGTCACCGTCGCGGACCTCGAACGGGCCCGCCCGGCCTTCGCGGACGCCGACACCGTCTCCCTGCAACTCCAGCAGCCCCCGGCCACCCTCCTGGCCGCCGCCCGCCGCGCCCGGCAGCACGGCGCGCGGGTGGTGGCGGACGGCGCGCCCGACCCGGCCGTCCGCGACGAACTGCTGTCCCTGGTCGACGTGTTGCGTGCCGACGCCACCGAGGCGGAGCTGCTCGCGGACCGGCCCGTCGGCTCCGTCCGGGACGCCCGCGCGCTGGGCCGCCGCCTGCTCGGCGCCGGTCCCGCCCTGGTCGCCCTCGCCGTTCCCGGTGCGGGCGACCTGCTGGTGTGGCCGGACGGCGAGCACCTCCTCCCCTTGGCGGACGTGCCCGTGACCGATCCGACCGGCGCCGGGGACGCCTTCGTCGCGGGCCTGGTCGCCGCGCTGCGGCGCCGCGCCGACCCGGTGTCCGCGGGCCGGCTGGCCGCGGCCGCCGCCGGTGCCACCGTCCAACGCCTCGGCGGACGCCCCGACCTGTCCGGGTCGGCCGCGGTGGCGAGCGCCGCCGCCGGCTCCTGAGCCCCGGGCGCGTTCCCGCTCCGCAGCCGGGGAGCGGGACCGCCGCGGCGTCCCCGGGACGGGCGGGCGGTTCCCCGTGCCGGACCCACCGCCGGACCCGCTCGCCGACGCGTCCGCGCGCCTCTCCGATCGGGTGATGTGCGCGCGGCGCGCCCGCACGTCCCGCCCTCCGGGGGAATCACTGCCGGCCGGGCGCGGGACGGATCCGGCCCGGAGACGACCGACGAGAGGCTGGTGTGCGATGGGGCACGGCGGGAACGTGATCGAGGAACTGACGGCCGACCACCGCGAGGTGGAGGAGATGTTCGGCCGGATCAAGGCGACCACCGGCGGCGGCCGGGAGCTGCGCGACCTGGTCGACGAGGTCACCATCGAGCTGGTACGGCACTCGGTGGCCGAGGAGCAGTACCTCTACCCGGCGGTGCGCGAGCACGTCCCGGGCGGCGACCGGCTCGCGGACAAGGAGATCCAGGATCACGACCGGGTCGAGGAGATCCTCAAGGAGTTGGAGGGGGCCGACGCCGACGACCCGCGGACGGGCCCGCTGCTGCAGCGGCTCATGGACGAGGTCACCGAGCACGTCCGGGACGAGGAGGACAACCTCTTCCCGATGCTGCGCCAGGCGTGCTCCGCCGAGGCGCTCGACGACCTCGGGGACAAGATCCGCCGGGCCAAGGCCGTGGCACCCACCCGGCCGCACCCCTCCACGCCGAACACCCCCACGGCCAGCAAGCTCCTGGGCCCGGGCGCGGGCCTGGTCGACCGGGCCCGCGACTTCGTCACCGGCCGCGGCAAGTCCTGAACCGGACCGCCACCGGCGGCACTCCGGCTTCGGGGCCGCGCCGCACGGCGCGGCCCCGAAGCCGTCCGGGCCCGGCCCGTGACGGAGGTCATGCCGCGGGGCGGGGGCCGCGGCCTACACTGATCGGCCACGAACGGGGCAGCGCGGCCCCGTGCCGACAGCTCGCACGCCGCCCGTCCCGGGCACCGGCGGGCGCCTTCCGCGAGGGACTCACGCCGTGCCCGCCGACCTCACCCCCGTCATAGCCGCGTCCGCCCGCTGGCTCCTGAACGCCTACCCGCCGCCGCCGGGCGCGCTCAGCCGCGCCCTGGCCGAGGCCCAGGCCCGGCAGGCCGCCGCCCTCGCCGCGGCCCTGCGCTACCCGACCGCGATCGACGGGCAACTGCTGGACCTCCTCGGCCCGGGCGGATCCGGCCGACTGGACGGGCTGACCGGCTGCGATCCCCGGCCCGACGACACCGCGTGGCGGACCTGGGTCGACGAGACCGTCGTCAGCTGGGCCGCCTGCCTCCTGGCCGACCCCGACCTGGCCGGGACCGCCCACCGGGCCCTCGACGCGACCGAGCACCGCACCGGCGCCCTGCGCCGCCTCACCGACCCGGGCACCCACGGCGCCGGAGCCACCGCCCTCCTGCGCCACCCCGACCTGACCGACGCCGTCGCCGGCCTGCACCGGACCGCCCTCCTGGCGGCGCTGGGCGTCCAAGGCGCCGAACCCGCCTGACACCGCCGGCACGGCCCGGGTCCCGTCCTCCGCCCGGGCCGGAACGGTCGGGGGCACGGGGGCTCGGCGACGGCCCCGGGAGCGGTCCAGTACGGCGATGCGCACCAGCAGCAGGACGACGAGGGCCCAGCGGAGCACCCACACCGCGATCCCCGCGGTCCTGCCGGTCGGGACGAGGAGCGCGAGCAGGGCCGCGAGGAAGCGGGGGCGCCACCACCGGCAGGCCAGGAGCCGGCGGCGGGCCGGCGCCCGGGCCGGGTGGCGGTCGCGGACGAGGTCTTCCTCGATCTGTCGGGGGACGAGCAGTTCGCGTCGGGTCGGCATCGTGTCTCCCGGACCGGCGGAAGCGGTTCACTCCGGTCGGCGCGTACCCGCCGACGCCCGTGCGACCGCGTGCGGTGTCCCGACTCCTGGCCGGTGGCCGGTGGCCGGGGACGGGCGGCCCGGGCGGTCCTCACCGTTCGGGGTGCCATTCGACGAGCATCACCGTGGCGTCGTCGCGCAGGTCGTGGTCGCGGTGGGCGAGGAGGGCGTGCATGAGCCGGCGCAGGGCCTCGGGTGCCGGGTGGCCGGTGGCGGTGGCCCGGACGACGGTGTCGACGAGGCGCTGCTCGCCGAACAGGTCGCCGTCGGCGGACCGGGCCTCGGTGACGCCGTCGGTGTGAACGAGGAGGCGGTCACCGGGCTGCAGGCGGGCGTGGTGGACGGGCACCGGCCGGTGGTGCTCCTCGATGCCGAGCGGAATGTGCGCCCGCCGCTCCAGCGCGCCGGGGACGATGCGGCCGGCGCGGATCAGCAGCGGCGGCGGGTGGCCGCAGTTGACCCAGGACAGGTGCCCGGTGGCGGTGTCGAGGTCGGCGATCACCGCGGTCAGCAGCCGGTCCGGGATCCAGCGGGTCAGCGTCGTGTCGATCGCTTCGGCGATGTCGGCGAGCGTGCCGTCCGCGCGGCGGGTGGCGCGGCAGGCGGCGAGGGCGACGGCGCTCGCCCCGCCGGACGCGAGGTCGTGCCCCATCGCGTCGACCACGGTCAGGTGCAGGAGGTCGCCGGCCAGGCTGTGGTCGAAGGCGTCCCCGGCCACCTCGTAGGCGGGCTCCAGGGCGGCGCTGGAGGTGACGCTGCGGGTGCCGATGGTCCGGGGCGGCGTGAACGCCCACAGCAGCTCCGACTGCAGGCTCATCGGGCGGGTCCGGACGGTGCGCACCAGGACGTCGCCGACGGCGGACTTCGACACGACGAGCAGGGTCACCAGGGAGGCCAGGGCGCGGGCGCGGTCCAGCAGCGGCCCCGGCGGGACGTGCGCGCCGACGCGCAGCACGCCGATCTGCTCGACCCCGTCGGCCAGGGGCACCCACCCCGTCCCCGGCGGTCCGGCGGACGTCTCGACCCGCCTGGTGCGGTAGGCGCGGCCCGCCAGCGTGCCGTCGACGTGCAGCGCGTCCGGCGGCTGCCGCAGTTCCGGATCGGGCAGCGGCACCAGCAGCCGCTGCTGCAGGTCGGCCAGGAAGACCTCCGCACCGCCCAGGCCGAGCGCCCGCGCCGCGCCCGCCACCAGGGCGGGGACCTCCTGCGGGGCGGTCCGGTGCGAGGCCGCCAGCACCTCCGCGAGCACCGCGCCCAGGACCGCGTCGCCACCACCGTGCGGCGCCCGCCCGGCGGCGCCCGACCCGTCGACATCCATCCGGCCACCTCCGCCCGGCACGCCGCGCCCGCTCCGCCACCGACGCTACTCCGGGGAGGGCCGCCCCGGCAGTCCGGGAGCGGCGTGCCCGGGCCAGGCGTTGACCGGCCGTACGGGCCGAACCATGCTGGAAGGGGTACCAGCTGCCGGAAGGAGCAGCCATGAGGCCACGAGCGCGGAACCACGCGTCCCCCGGTTCCGGCGCCGGTGCGCGGCTCGTCGTCGAGCGGCACGTCCGTCCCGGCGCCACCGGTGTCGTGGTCCGGGGGGCCGTCGACACCGACAGCGCGCCGGAGCTGCACCGGGCGCTGCGGTCGGGGCTGCGCGCGAGTCGGCGCTCCCTGGCCCTGGACCTGTCCGGGGTGTCCTTCTGCGACTGCGCCTGTCTCAACGTCCTGCTCGAACTCCGCCGCAGGGCGGGCAGCACCGGCCGGTGCCTGACCGTGAGCGGATGCAGTCCGGCGGTGCTCCGCCTGCTCGACCTGACCGGAACGCTCGACGTCCTGTTCCCGCCCCGGCCCGCCCGCTCGGGGCCGGCCGCCCCGCCCCGGCCCGGGCGCGTCCGGGCGGGCGGCCGCGCGGAGCTCCTGCGGCGCCACCGCGCACGGGTCGGGGCGACCGGGCGGCGGGCCGTCGCCGTCGGCTGCACGACCGTGCGCGTCCCGCTCGGGGCCGACGGCGCGGCCGTCGTCCGGCGGCCGGCCGCGCGCACGGCGGTCGAACGGGCCAAGGGCGTGCTCGCCGAGGTCTCGGGCGTGAGCCCGGACGTCGCCGGGGCCGTGCTGTCGGCCCGCGCGCGGCGCACCGGGCGGAGCGAGGCCCAGGTGGCCCGGGAGATCGTCGGCGGGCTCACCGCCGTCACGGGCTCCGGACCGCCGGCCGTCGCGGGGAGACGGAGAGCGTGACGTGGAGAGGGACGGCGGGGCCGGACCGCCGCCCGCCCGCACGCGGCCGTCGCCGGAACGGGGCGTCCCCGACCCGGCGCGCCGCGGGCCCAGCCCTCCGGCCCGCCCGTCCGGGAGGGCCCCGGTGCGGGGGCGCGGCCTGGCGGGAGGTGCGCGCCCCGGGCACGGGGCGCCCGTACCATCGGTACCGGACGGCGGCGACCGGGTCGTTCCGGGGCCGGGCGGGCCGGAGGACGCGATCAGGGTGGTGGCATGAGTGAGCAGGCCCGTACGGGTCGCATCCTGGCGGACGCCGTCGCCCGCGAGGACGGCACGCCCCTCCCCGACCGCCTGTGCGCCGCCTGCGTCGAGGCGCTGCCCGTCGCAGGCGCCGCCATCGCCCTGACCGGCGACCACGACGCCCCGCCGCACGCCCTGTTCGCCAGCGACGGCGCGGCCGCCTCCGCGGAGGAACTCCAGTTCACCCTGGGCGAGGGCCCCTCCGTCGAGGCCCTCCGCACGGGGCGGCCGGTCCTGGCCTACGACCTCGCGGGGCCGGGCGGCGACCGCTGGCCCGTCCTCGCCTCCACCCTGCCGAGCGCCCCGCCCCGCATCGCCACGATCCTCGCCTCCCCCCTGCGACTGCACGGCAGCCCGTTCGGCGTGCTCAGCCTCCACCGCCACCACGGGGCGCCGTTCCGCCAGGAGGACCTGGCCGCCGTCCGGATCGCGGTCGACACCAGCACCCTCGCCCTGATCGCCGCCTTCGAGGAGGCCCCCGGGCTCCCCTCGTGGCTCGACCGGCCGGGGGCGGACGGCGTGGAGGTGGACCAGGCCGTCGGCATGATCATGGTGCAGCTCGACGCCCCGGCCGACACCGCCCTGGCCCGTCTCCGGGCGAAGGCGTTCACCGAGGGCGCGTCGGTGGGGGACCTCGCGCGCGAGGTCGTCGCCCGGCGGCTGCGCTTCACCGACGACCGGACGGACAATGACCGACAGCCGTAGAAGGGGCGTAGCGTTGGCAGGGAAAGCGGAGGTGGCCATGGAACCGGAGAGGCGCCAGGACGAGGCGTTCGCCGGCCTCACCGAGTCGCTGGTCACCGACTTCGACCTCGCCGAGGTCCTGACCCGGGTCACGGAGTACTGCGTCACCCTGTGCTCGGCCGCCGGGGCGGGCATCGTGGTCGTGGACGCGGACGGTTCCCTGCGCGACGTCGCCTATTCCAGCGACGCCGTCCGCCGGCTGGAGTCCTTCCAGACGAGCCTGGACGAAGGTCCCTGCGTGGACTGCGCCCGCACCGGTCGGGCCGTCGCGGGCGTCGAGCTCGGCGCCGCGGACGACCGGTGGCCGCGTTTCGCCCCCGCCGCGCGGCAGGCGGGCTACGCCTCCGTCCGGGCGCTCCCGCTGCGCGCCGGCAGCACCGTGGTGGGCACCCTCAACCTGTTCGACACCGAGGTCGGCGGCGCGCCGGGAGCCGACATGCTCAGGGCGCAGACCCTCGCCGACCTCGCCGTGATCGCCCTGCTCCAGCACGGTGCCGGAAACGCGCCGTCGCGGGTCAGGGAGGGGATCGCCCACACCCTGCGGACCCGCTCCCTCATCGAACGGGCCAAGGGCATCCTGGCCGAGAGCGGCGGCCTGACCATGGACCAGGCCGACCTGCTGCTGCGCAGCCACTCCCGGAACAACGGCGACGGCGGGCTCAGCCTCCTCGCCGGGAAGCTCGTCAACCGCGAGATCCCCGCGCACCACGTCCTCTCCCCCACCGACTCCCCCGCCTGACGCACCGGACGCCCAGCGGCCGGAAGGTTCCGGCCCCCGGCCCGGCTCCGACGGCCTCTCGGCGGAAGTGGCCGGCCACCTCGAGTACGAGACGCCCGCGGACGTGTCCCGGGCGGTGGGCCGAGCCCAGTTACCGGCCGGCGGCCGGGCCCGGTTCGCGGGACGTCGCCACGGGGAGTCTTGCCAACTGTCCGACGCTCCTTGAATAGTGGGCGCCGGGGCCCGGCGGTCGCGCCGGTCGGCTCTGCGGCCAGGGTGGGGGTTCGGCATGGCACGGCAGGTTCGGGGGCCCGATTTCGGTGCGCTCCACCGGAGTTCTTCCGTCATCGGCATCCCGGGGGTGCTCTGGCAGCTCGGGCGACGGTTCGTCCTGGTGTTCTGCGTGGTGCTGCTCGTCGGGCTGGTGGTGATGCGGCCGGACAACGCCCTGGTGAAGGCCGCGATCGTGGTGGGGATCCCGCTGGTGATCTACGGCATCGCCTTCTCCTGGCGCCGGTTGGCCGGACGGCTCGGCGTGTGTCAGTGCTACCTCCGCGCGGACGGCGTGATCGTGACCGACCTCTTCGGCCGGGTCCGGGACGCCTTCGCGGGGGACCTCGTCCGCCTCGCCAACGAGAAGATCGGCGCCTCGGGGGCCTGACCCGGAGCGGGAGACCGCGGGAACCGACACCGGCTCCCCTCGAACCTCCTGCCCCGCGGCCGGGGGATCATGGTGCGGTCAGCGCGTGGTCCCGGAGTCCGCTTCGGGGGCGGTCCGGTCGAGTGGAACAGGGAACGGCATGAAGGTCGGGTTCGGGTGGAAGCTGCACGGGGACGGGCGCTCGCCGCGGCCCGGGGCGGTGGTGCGGCCGGACGAGCGGCTGTCCTGGGGGCGGACGGTCGGGCTCGGGGCGCAGCACGTGGTGGCGATGTTCGGGGCCACGTTCGTGGCGCCCGTCCTGATGGGGCTGGATCCGAACCTCGCGGTGATGGTGTCGGGTGTGGCGACGGTGTTCTTCCTGCTGGTGACGCGGGGCCGGATCCCCTCCTACCTGGGCTCCAGCCTGTCGTTCGTGGGTGTGGCGGCGGTGATCAGGAGCCAGGGCGGGGACGCGGCGACGCTGACGGGCGCGCTGCTGGTGGTGGGCGCGGTGCTGGCGGCGTGCGGGGCGGTGGTGCAGGGGTTCGGGGCGCGGGTGATCCACGCGGTGCTGCCGCCGGTGGTCACCGGCGCGGTGGTGATGCTGATCGGGTTCAACCTGGCGCCGGTGACGGCGGGGACGTACTGGCCGCAGGACCAGTGGACGGCGCTGCTGGTGATGGCGTTCACGGCCCTCGCCCTCGTCGTGCTGCGCGGGTTCTGGTCGCGGATCGCGATCTTCCTGGGGCTGGTGTTCGGGTACGCGGTCTCCTGGCTGTTCGACCGGGTCTTCGGGAAGATCGATTCCTCGGTGGGCGGCGGCCCGGCCACCGAGCACTGGCGCCTGGACCTGTCGGGCGTCGGCAAGGCGGACTGGATCGGCCTGCCCTCGCTGCACGCGCCGAGCTTCTCGGCCTCGGCGGTCCTGGTGGCGCTGCCGGTGGTGGTGGCGCTGATCGCGGAGAACGCCGGGCACGTGAAGGCGGTCTCGCAGATGACGGGTGACCCGCTGGACGACCGGATGGGCACCGCGATCATGGCGGACGGCGCGGCGACGGTGCTGTCCACGGCGGTGGGCGGTCCGGCGACGACCACGTACGCGGAGAACATCGGCGTGATGGCGGCGACCCGGGTGTACTCGACGGCGGCGTACTGGTGCGCGGCCGGCTTCGCCGTCCTGTTCGGCCTGTGCCCGAAGTTCGGCGCGGTGGTCGCGGCGATCCCGGGCGGGGTGCTGGGCGGCATCACCGTCGTCCTGTACGGCATGATCGGCCTGCTGGGCGCGCAGATCTGGATCCACAACCGGGTGGACCTGACCAACCCGCTGCACCTGGTGCCGGTCGCGGCGGGCGTGATCATCGGCATCGGCAACGTGACGCTGAAGTTCACCGACGACTTCGAGCTCGGCGGCATCGCGCTGGGCACCCTGGTCGTCCTGCTCGGCTACCACGGCCTGCGCGCGCTGGCCCCCGCCCACCTGAAGTCGGATCCGGCCGCGGACGGCCCGCTGCTGGACGAGGGCACCAGCGCCTACGACGACGACCGGGGGTAGCGGGTTCAGTCCGCCAGGCCGTCGAGGTAGTCCTCGTACACCGCGACCTTGTGCCGGATGATGTCCAAGGAGCGCCGCAGTTCGGCGAGTTGGCCGAGGACGCGCTGTTCGTGGGCGCGCAGCAGGGCGAGGCGGCCGGGCTCGGTGCCGGCGCCGGCGGATGAGCGGGTAGCGGGTCGGCCCCGGTGCCGGAGGACCGGCGGCCCGCCCGGGCGCGGACGCGCTCCCCGGCGCTACCGGGCCTCCCCCGACGGCGCGGCCCGGTCCGGCAGCCGGCCCTGCAGGGTGCGGGACAACTCGGCGATGCAGTCCGCGAGTTGGCGGTCGCTCAGCTGCGCCGGGTCGCCGCCGCAGCCGGTGGCGGGGGCGGCCGGGACGGTGGGCGTCGCGGTGGGCCGCGGGTCGGGGGAGGTCTGCGGTTGGCCGCCCGGCGGGGTGATCGGGCCGCGCAGGGAGACCAGGTTGGGGGTGACGGTGGCGTCCCCCGAGAGGTCGATGTAGTCCTGGGTCTGGCCGTTGAAGTCGACGAAGCCGCGCCACCTGTCGTGCCCGAACGGGATGATCTCCTGGAGCGCGCCGTTCTCGCCGACGCTGATGGTGATCGAGGTCTGCTGGGCCATGTAGGAGACCATCCGGCTGGCCAGCACGTCCAGGTTGACGGCGGGCGCGTCGTCGGCGCGGACGTACACGTGCAGGTCGTTGAGGCCGTCGCCGACCCGGTCGGCCTGCAGGACGGCGAAGGCGACCACCAGTTGGGAGGAGCTCTCCCGGGGCACCAGCGGCGTCACGTAGTACAGGTGGCCGTCGGCCTTGGAGCGGAGCAGGAACTCGCCCGGGTTGGTGGCGTTGGCGGCGGCCGAGGTGTGGTCGTAGCCGAAGTTCCGGTCGTCCTTGGCGCCGCGCCCGCCGAGCCACTGCACCTCGTGGATCTGGGAGCGGACCACCGAGGCCGGGTAGACCGCGCCGGGCAGGTCGCCGGGGGCCGCGGTGGGCCGGTAGGCGATGTCGGGGCGGCCGTCGGCGGAGCCCTTGAGCACCAGGACGCCGGCCGGGGCGAGGACGGTGCGCTGCTTCCAACCGGTCTGCCTGGCCACCGAGATGACGACGACGGGCTGCGCGGTGCGGACGTCGGGGCCGTCGCAGTAGCCCCAGACGTCCTGGTCGCTGTAGACCAGACCGGGGTAGCGCTCGGCGAGCAGGTTGCGCAGGCTGACCGCGCCGGTGCCGTCGAACGCCCGCCCGAAGGCGTGGTCGCCGTGGAAACCGCAGGAGGCCACCGCGTTGGAGCTGCCGTCCCAGACCGCGACGCCCTCCATCGGCTGCTCGCCGGAGCCGTCCAGCACGGCCGTCCAGGAGCCGGCGCCGTCGGCGGCGCCGGGCAGGTAGTGCAGGCTGTGGCCGAGCAGGTGGACGCCGGAGGTGAGGCCGGCGCTGTCGGTGAGCGCCTTGGCGGCGGCGGCGTACGAGGCGGTGCGGGCCTCGAAGTCGAAGTCCGGCATCGGGGCGGTCTTGACGCAGGCGGGGACGTCCGAGGTGCCGACCAGGTCGCAGCGCTGCCCGTCGCCGGGGCGGCCGTGCTCGGTGACGGGCAGCACCGAGCGCGGGGTGGCCGCGCCGCCGGCCGGAACGTCCAGCACGGTGGAGCGGGCGTAGAACCGGCCCGCGTCCTTGTCGTCGTCCCACAGGCCGGCGCCGGCCCGCAGCAGCGAGCCGAGCACGGCCAGCACCACCAGGGCCGTCGCCAGCCGCGCCCGCCAGCGGCCGTGCCCCGTCCCGGACTCCTCCGCGACGTACCGGACCGCGACGGTGCTGACCGCGAAGCCGACCGCCACGCAGATCCAGAACAGCGGCGCGGCGTCCAGCGGGCCGCCGCGCGGGAAGAACTGGCGCTCGATCAGCAGCCGGTAGCTCTGGTCCTGCTGGCCGAAGCCGCCGAACACGACGTGCTTGACGAACCACACCAGGAAGGCCAGCAGCGGCAGCCACAGCCACCAGACGGCCAGCCCCAGCAGTGCGTTCCGCCACACTCCGCGGACCCGTGTGCGCGCCATCCCCGTTCCCCTCCCCCGGCCCGCTCCCGCAGGCCCCCGGCCGTGTCCTTCCCGCCGCGCCCGCCCGGCAAGCCTCACGGGCCCCCGGGACGGGCGGCGGGGAACGTCGGGCGGGAGCGTGCCGTGACGGGCCGTCAGCCGGACGCGGCGGCCTCCCGCAGGGTGCGGGACAGCTCGCCGCGCAACCGGGCGAACTCGGGGGTGCCGCGCAGCGCGGCCGGGTCGGTGGCGGCGTCCCGGGGCAGGTCGCCGGGCACCCCGCGGACGGCGGCGGCGGTGGCGGCGGCGACCGGCGGCAGGGCGGCGATCAGCAGCAGCCAGACCTTGGGCGACTCGTCGATGCCGAACCAGATCACCAGCAGGCTCAGGTAGGCCGGCGGCGGCAGGGTGCGCAGCGCCGTCCAGCGCAGCGCCTCGGCGAGGCGCTGCCGGGGGCCCGCGGCCGGGCTCGTCGCGCTCACGCCGCGTCCCGTTCGGCGAGCAGGGCGCGCACCCGGGGGACGACCTCCTCGCCGACCCGGTACGCCTCCTCCAGGTGCGGGTAGCCGGAGAGGACGAACTCGTCGATGCCCAGGGCCCGGTACTCGGCGAGCCGGGCGGCGACCTCGTCGTGCGAGCCGACCAGGGCGGTGCCGGCGCCCTCCCGGACCAGGCCGATGCCGGCCCACAGGTTGGGGGCGACCAGCAGGTCGCGGGCGGTGGCGGTGCCGCCGCCGTGCAGGGCGGTCATCCGGGCCTGGCCGGTGGAGTCCATGGCGGCGAACCGGTCCTGGCTGGCGCGGACGGCCGCCGGGTCGATGCCGGACAGGATCCGGTCGGCCTCGGCCCAGGCCTGCTCGGCGGTGTCCCGGCTGATCACGTGCAGCCGCAGCCCGTAGCGCAGGGTGCGGCCCAGTCCGGCGGCGATCGCGCGCAGCCGGGTGATGCGTTCGGCGATCGCCGCCGGCGGTTCGCCCCACAGCAGTTGGACGTCGGCGCGGCGGGCGGCGACCTGTTCGGCGGCGGGCGAGGCGCCGCCGAAGTACAGCGGGACGGGGTGCTCGACGGCGGGGTCGACGAGCCGGGCGTCCGTCAGGTGCAGGTGCTCGCCGTGCCGGTCGACGCGCTTGCCGTCCAGCAGGTCGCGCAGCGCGGCCATCACCTCGTCGGTGCGGGCGTAGCGCTCGTCGTGGGCCAGGTGGTCGCCGTAGGCCCGCTGTTCGGCCGGGTCGCCGCCGGTGACCACGTTCAGCCGGAGCCGGCCGCCGGCCAACCGGCGGAAGGAGTCGGCCTGTTGGGCGAGCAGGGTGGGGCTGGCGAAGCCGGCCCGGAAGGCGACCAGGAAGCCGATCCGGCCGGTGTGCTGGGTGAGCGCGGTGGCCAGGATCCACGGGTCGACGCAGCCGAGGCCGACGGGCGCGAGCAGCGCGGTGAACCCGGCCTGCTCGGCGGCCCGGGCGACCTGCGCCAGGTAGCCGACGTCGGCGGGCCGGCGGGTCGCGGCGCCGGTGCGGCCCTGCACGGCGGTGACGCCGCCGGGGTCGCGGCCGTCGCCGCCGGTGGGCAGGAACCAGTGGAACACGGGGGTGCCGGCAGACACGGGGGTCCTCTTCTCCGGAGGTGGCCAGGGCAGCGGGCGGAGCCCGTCCGCGACGGGGGGCGCACCGGCGGCACCGCACGCGGACGGACGGGCGGGCGGGTGTGCGGACGAGGGAGCGCGGACGCGGGAGCGCGGTGGTGTACGGGCGGGGCCGGGGGGTCGCGGCGCTCAGGCGCGGCGACAGGCAGCGGAACACACCCTGAGCAGGTCGATGTGACCCCGGGTGGTGAGGAATACGCGCTGCGACATGCGCCGGAAGCTACCACGTTCCGGTCGGCCGGGGTCAGGGAAGGTCCGCATGGTGGTCACGGTGTCCACCTGGTGTCGGGTTCGCCGACGCGCTCGTTCCCACGCGCGTTCCGGCACGGCCCCGGTGACGTTCGGTCAGATCTCCGGTGGACCGCGCTCACCGGAGACGGACATTTCGCTCAACCACTTGACCGCGCCCCGTACGTCGCTATCGTCTCCCTCAGTAGTATCCGGTCTAGACCTATGGCCGTCTCCCGACCTGTCGTACCGGTCGTACCGAGGAAGTACCGCCCGTGTCCGCCCCACCGCGCCACGGCGGCCTCCGACGTACCCCGGCGGCCCCGGGCGGACCTGAACCCCCACATCAGGAAGGCACCCCACATGCAGACCAAGAGAAAGGTGACCGCCGTCGTCGGCGCGCTGGTCGCCCCGCTGCTCGGCATGACCATGACCGCGGGCACCGCCAGTGCCCACGGCTGGGTCACCAACCCGGCGAGCCGTCAGGACCAGTGCGCCAACAACGTGGTCAGCTGCGGCCAGATCAAGTACGAGCCGCAGAGCGTCGAGGGCCCGAAGGGCCTGACCAGCTGCTCCGGCGGCCACGCCGAGTACGCCGAGCTGGACAACGACAACCTGGGCTGGAAGGTCACCAACGTGTCCTCCGTCCAGACCTTCACCTGGCACTTCACCGCCCGGCACTCCACCTCGAACTGGCAGTACTACATCGGCAGCAAGCTGATCGCCACGTTCCCGGGCAACAACGCCCAGCCGCCGGCCGACCTCAGCCAGACCGTCAACTTCGGCAGCTTCACCGGCCGCCAGAAGGTCCTCGCGGTGTGGAACGTCTCGGACACCGCGAACGCGTTCTACTCCTGCATCGACGTCAACATCGGCGGCACCGGCGGGACCACGGGCGGCACGACCGGTGGCACGACCGGCGGGACCACGGGCGGCACGACCGGTGGCACGACCGGCGGGACCACGGGTGGCACCACCGGCGGCACCGGCGGCACCGGTACCTGCACCGCTACCCCCTGGAGCTCGACCGCGACCTACAACAGCGGCACCACCGTCTCCTACGGCGGCCACAACTGGCGTTCCAAGTGGTGGACCCAAGGCGAGCAGCCCGGCTCCACCGGCCAGTGGGGCGTCTGGGACGACCTCGGCGCCTGCTGACGAGCCACCAGGCACCCCGCGACCCGGCTGACCGGCCGACGGTCCCCTGTGGGGGAGGGCCGTCCGGCCCGGCCACCGGAACGCACCGGGCCCCCGACCACCGCCACCGGCCCCGCCCGACGGCGGTGGCCGGGGGCTCCCGCGTTCCCGGCCGCCGGACGGGTCGCCGACCGTCAGTCGGTGCCTTCGACGATGCGGAAGTCGCGCTCGACGCCGTCGGAGAGCACGGCCAGCGCCTCCTGGTAGGCGGCGCTCTCGCGGGCCGCGACGGCCTGTTCGAAGCTGTCGAACTCGACCAGGATGGTGCGCTCGGCGATTCCGGCGTCGTGCACGGCCACCCGACCGCCACGGACGAGGACCCGGCCGCCACCGGCCCGGACGGCCGGACCGGCCAGCCTGTCGTAGGCGGCCAGCTTCTCGGGGTCCGAAACGGTGCGGTAGACGCTGACCCAGTAGCCCTTCGGCACGGGACCCCCCGGTGTTCGCAAGAGCACGTCCGGCTTCGGACGTGCGATTCGGATCGATCGTACCCAGCCGCGGGACGCCGGGGGCGGCTCGGAGAACACTCCGGCGCCCGTGCCTCCCCGTCGTCGCCGTCGCCGGTGGCCGCCGCGCCGCCGCGCCACCGCGCCGCCGCCCGGACCACCCGGCTCACGCCCCGCGCGGCAGCGCGTCCAGGAAGGCCCGGGCCGGGGCGTCCAGCGTCGGGGGGAAGAGCACCTCGCGGCGGTGGGCCAACCTGGGCGCGCGGACGGGCAGGGCGGTCGCGCCGGTGCTCTCGGCCAGCGGCCGGGGCAGTACCGCCAGACCGTGGCCGGCCGCGCAGAGGGTGAGCAGGGCGGCCGGGTCGTGGCCCTCGTACTCCGCGACGGTCGGGAAGGCGCCGCCGGCCACCGCCCGCAGGTCGGTGAGCGGGGCGGCGACGGCGGGCGCGTCCAGCCAGTTCGCGTCGGAGAGTTCGCCCAGGTCGACGGCGGTGCGGCGGCGCAGCGGGTGCCCGGCCGGGCCGAGCACCGCGCAGGGCTGCTCGCCCAGCCCGGCCTGCCGGACCGGGCCGAGGTCGCCGAGCGCCAGCGGCCCGCCGGGGGCCGCGTACCCGTCGGTGACGCCGATCGCGCAGCCGCCCGCGGCGACTTCGGCGGCCACCGCCCGCCGGGACAGCACCCGGACCCTGATCCGCACCCTCGGGTCGGCCCCGCGCACTCGGGCGAGGGCCCGGGCGACGGCCGGGTCCATGCCCAACGGGGAGAGCGCGACCAGGAGTTCGGGCCGCTCGGGCAGGGAGAGCCGGCGCACGTCGGCCCGCGCCGCGTCCATCCGTTCCAGCAGCAGCCGGGCGTGCTCGACCATGCGCTCCCCGGCGGCGGTCGGCGCGACCGGCCGCCGGTGCAGCAGCGGGGCACCCAACTCGCCCTCCAGCGCGGCGATCTGCTGCGAGACCGCGGACTGGGTGTAGCCGAGTTCCAGGGCGGCGGCCGAGAACGAGCCGAGCCTGGCCACCGTGACGAGCGTCTTGAGCAGGTGCGAGTCCACGCCCCCAGTGTGCGCGCATCCCCGGAGGGGGCGATCAGGGGCGCTGATGGGCCAGCAGGAACACGCGTTGGACCGGCCGGGCGGGGCGCCGACAGGATGGCCGGTCATGGAGACCGGAGAGAGCACCACCCGCACCGTCCGCGTCGCCCTGGTGGGCGACCGTTCCCCGCACGTCCCGGCGCACCGGCGGGGGCCGCGGATGCTGGCCGCGCTGCTGGAGGCGGGCGGACCCGCCGTCGAGCCGTACTGGGTGGGGACGGCGGAGGTGGACGCCGAGGAGTTGGCGGAGTTCGACGGGGTGTGGCTGGTGCCGGGCAGCCCGTACCGGAGCGAGGCCGGGGCGGTGACGGCGGCCCGGACCGCCCGGGAGCGGGGGCTGCCGTTCCTGGGGACGTGCGGCGGGTTCCAGCACGCGGTGCTGGAGTTCGCCCGGCACGCGTGCGGCATCGCCGGAGCGGCGCACGCCGAACAGCAGCCCGGGGCGGACGAGTTGGTGATCGTCCCGCTGTCCTGCTCGCTGTACCGGCAGGAGGGCGGGATCCGGCTGGTGCCCGGTTCGGCCGCGCACCGGCTGCTGGGCGCGGAGCGGGCCACCGCCCGCTACAACTGCGGCTACACGCTGGCCCCCGGGTACCTGGAGGCGCTGCGGGCGCACGGGATGCGGTTCACCGGGCACGACCTGGACGGTGAGGTCCGGGTCGCCGAACTGCCGTCCCACCCCTTCTGGTTGGCGACGCTGTTCCAGCCCGAGCTGTCCCCCGGGCACGAGGGCCCGCACCCGTTCGTCCGGGCCTTCGCCCGGGCGGCCGCCCGCCACGCCGCCGCCCGCCACGCCGGAACCCGACTCGCCGGAGCCGGCCGGGCGGAGGTCTGACGGGACGGGCGGGAGCCCGACGGACGCAGGCCCCGCCGCGCGCTCTCAGCCCCGCAGCCGGGCCAGCAGCGAACTCCACCACCCGCGCCGCTGCGGGGGCACCGCGGGCGGCGCGGACGGCGGCGGGGGCGACGGCGCGAACGACGCGACCGGCAGCGCGGCGGACGTCCGCACCTGAGCGGGCGCCCCGGACCGCGGGCCGGGCACGGTCGGCCTCGACGGCCCGGACGACACGGACGGCCCGGACGACACGGACGGCACCGAGGGCGCGGCGGGCACCGACGGCGCGGCCGCCGCCGTGGCCGACTGCTGCGGGTGGAGCTCGGAGCGCGGGGTGAAGCGGACCGGCAGCTCGGTCAGGTGCCGCGACATCCAGTTCCCGCGCCACACCAACTCGTGCTCTTCAACCGCGAGTTGGATGTCCGGCAGCCTGGTCAGCAGGATGTCGATGCCGGACTCGGCGATCGCCCGGCCGATCTCCTGCCCGGGGCACTCGTGCGGGCCGCTGCCGAACGCCAGGTGCGAGCGGTTGCCGAACAGCGGGGTGTCCAGGTCGGGCCGGACCACCGGGTCGGCGTTGCCCGCCGCGACGCCGAGCAGCAGCATGTCGCCGGCCTTGATCGCGCGTCCG
The DNA here is from genome assembly GCF_000716545.1 of Kitasatospora phosalacinea. Lineage (GTDB taxonomy): Bacteria > Actinomycetota > Actinomycetes > Streptomycetales > Streptomycetaceae > Kitasatospora > Kitasatospora phosalacinea. The sequence continues at coordinate 187,677 of NZ_JNWZ01000001.1, read as the reverse complement.
CCCAGCTCGGTGTCGCCGGTCGCCCAGCGGCCCGGCACCAGCATGAACGGCGGCGAGTCCCACAGGACTTGGTCGAGCGCGTCCGGCAGCGTCATCTGGCCGCCGGACAGGTGGGCGCGGAACCGGCTGTCGGTGAGGACCATCTTCAGCGTCTCGGAGATCAGGTTGATGGTGGTCTCGTTGGCGGCGAGCAGCACCGAGCGCAGGTGCTCCAGCACCTCCTCGTCGTTCAGCCCGGAGGGGTGCTGCAGCAGCCAGGTCACCAGGTCCTGCCCGGGTTCGCTGCGCTTGCGCTCCACGGTGCGGCGCAGCGACTCGACCACGTACTCGTTGCTGGCGACGGCCGTCTCGGTGCCCTTGACCAGGTCGCGGGCGGCCTCGACCAGCCGCGGGCCGTACTCCTCGGGCATGCCGAGGAGCTGGGTCATCACCAGCATCGGCAGGTGCTCGGCGAACTGGGAGACCAGGTCGGCCCGGCCGGTGTCGCCGAACTCGGCGATCAGCTGGTCGGAGAACCGGGTGACGAAGCGTCGCATGCCGCGCCGGTCGAAGCGGTCCAGGCCGTCGGTGACGGCGGTGCGCAGCCGGCGGTGCTCCTCGCCGTCGACGAAGGAGCAGGTCGGCTGCCAGGCGATCACCGGCAGCACCGGCGAGTCGGGGGCGACCCGGCCCTGCCGGAACTCGGTCCAGCGGCGCGAGTCCCGGGAGAACCTGGACGGGGTGCGCATCGCGGTCAGGTTGGCCGAGTAGCCGAGCACCAGCCAGGCGGGCAGGTCGCCGTGCAGCAGCACGGGGGCCACCTCGCCGTGCTCGGCGCGCAGCTTCTCGTAGAAGCCGGCCGGGTCGGCCTCGGCCTCGGGGCCGAACAGCCGCAGCAGTTCGCCGCCCTGCGGCCCGCCGCCGGTGCGGTGGGCGGGGCAGCCGGGCGGCGGGACGGTCCCGCCCCGGTACGCGTGCTCTTCGTACGTCACGGGTGACTCCGTTGGCGAAGGGGTGGATTGACGGTGCGTCAGCCGACCGGCTGGGCGGCCGCGGCGGGCTGGGCGGCGAGGTCGTACAGGTAGCGCATCAGGGCCATCAGCACGTCCCGGCTGGACTCCCGGGAGCGGGCGTCGCAGTGCACGATCGGCACGTGGTGCGGCAGGTCGAGCGCGGCGCGCAGTTCCTCGACGGGGTAGCGGGGCGACTCGGGGAAGGCGTTGAGCGCGACCACGAACGGCACGCCCCGGTCCTCCAGCCGGCCCAGCACGTCGAAGGAGACCTCCAGGCGGCGGGTGTCGACCAGCACGACCGCGCCGAGCGCGCCCTCGAACAGGCCGTTCCACAGGAACCAGAAGCGCTCCTGGCCGGGCGTGCCGAAGACGTACAGCACCAGTTCGTCGCTGATGGTGATCCGGCCGAAGTCCATCGCGACGGTGGTGGAGTTCTTGCGCTCCACCCCGGCCAGGTCGTCGATGCCGACGCCGGCCTCGGTCATGGTCTCCTCGGTGGTCAGCGGGCGGATCTCGCTGACCGCGCCGACCAGGGTGGTCTTGCCGACCCCGAAGCCGCCGACGACGACGACCTTGACGGCGGTGGCCACGGTCGCCGGGAGCAGCTCGGCCTCGCGCGGCCCGCGCGGCTCAGAGCCGTTGAAGTCCATGGATCACTGCCTCCAGCAGGGAAAGGTCGGGAAGGGCGGCCGGCGGGACGGGGGCGCGGACCTCGATCCGGCGTTCGGCGAGCAGGTCCGCCAGCAGGACGGTCACCAGGCTGTTCGGCAGCCGCAGGTAGGCGGAGATCTCGGCGACCGACAGCGGGGAGCCGCAGATCCGCAGGATCGCGGCGTGCTCGGGCTGCATGGTGGGCTCGGGCCGGGCGCGGGCGACGACCAGCGTGACCAGGTCGAACCCGGCGGTGGCGGACTTGCGGTCGCGCCCCCCGCTGATCACGTACAGCCGCTCCGGGTTGGCGTTCGCCCAGTCCTGGTTGCTCATCCCCGCACCTCGGTGTGGCCGGCGGCCGGTCGGCGCGCCGGCGGTGTTCCGGTCGCCCCGGCGGCCGCTGCCGTCGGAACCGCCCGGGTCGTTCCGGTCTCTCCCGCGGCCTCTCCCGCGGTCGCTGCCGCCCGGGCACTGCCGGTCGCCGTGGCGCGCCCGGGGCGGACGGGCGTGCCCGCGCGGCCGGCGGGTAACGCGGCCCGGCGGTCGGCCCGGTCGGCGGCGGGGCGGATCACGCGATCTGCTCGCTGCCGCGGACGGGGGTGGTCAGGTGCTCGCCGATCCGGGCGACCAGGTCGCGCATCCGCTGGCCGACCAGTCCGGCGTCCACGCCCTCGTCGGCGAGGACGGCCAGGTAGGCCCGGGAGCCGGCCGCCATCAGGTAGAAGAACCCGCCGCCGACCTCGATCACCACCAGCCGCATCCGCCCGTCGCCGTGCGGGAACTCGTGGCCGACCGCGTTGGCCAGGCTCTGCAGTCCGGCGCAGGCGGCGGCCAGCCGGTCCGCGGTGTCGGGGTCGGTGCCGTGCTGGGCCAGCCGCAGGCCGTCGGCCGACAGGACGATGACGTGCCGGATGCACGGGACCGTCTCAGCGAGGTCCCTGAGCATCCAGTCCATGTTGGTCCGTTGCTGAATCACTTGTCGCCTTTCCCTGCTGCTTCGTCACTGGCGTGGCCGGGGCCGCCCTGCCCGGCGGACGGCGCGGTGCCGTTGACGCCGTTGGTGAAGGCGGCCAGCCACAGGCCGGGTTGGACCGGCTCGGGGGCGGGTGTCTGCGGCACCGGGGCGGCCTGCGCCACCGGGGCCGGGGCCGGCTCCGGAGCCGGCTGAGGGGTGCGGGGGGCGGCCGCGCCGAAGCGGGACGGGGCGGCGTGGCGGCGGCGCTGGGGCAGGCCGTTCGCGGTGCGCTCCAGGACCACGGGCGGCTCGTCCTCGTACGGGACGGCGGCGAGCCCGGGCCCGACGGGTGCGGGGGCGTGGTTGGGCACGGCGCGCGGGAAGGCCGAGGCGGCCGCGAAGCCCCCGGCGGGGGTGTGCGTCGCGGTGGCGGGGTGGGGGCGCGGCGGGGTGTCCGCGAAGCCGCCGGCGCCGCTCGGGTACGCCTCGCTGTCGGGCTGCCCGGGGTGCGAGGGGAAGGCCAGCGGGGTGGTGGTGGCGATCCGGCCGATGCCGTGGGCGCGGCTGGGAGCGGGCGCGGTGGTGATGTACACGTCGGGGACGATCAGCACGGCGCGCACGCCGCCGTACGCGGAGGGGCGCAGCGAGACCTGGAACCCGTAGGCGCGGGCGAGCCGGCCGACCACGGCGAGGCCGAGCCGGGGGGTCTCGCCGAGGCCGTTGAGGTCGATGCCGGACTCGGCCTCGGCGAGCATCCGCTCGGCCCGGGCGCGGCCCTCCTCGCCGAGGCTGAGGCCGCCGTCCTCGATCTCGATGGCGATGCCGGTCTGCACCTCGACGGCGGTGAGGTGGACGCTGGTCTGCGGCGGCGAGTAGCGGGTGGCGTTGTCGAGGAGTTCGGCGAGCGCGTGGATCAGCGGTTCGACGGCGGGGCCGACGACGGCGACCTCGGAGACCGGGTGGAGTTCGACCCGGCGGAAGTCGAGGATCCGGGACATGCCGCCGCGCAGCACGCTGTACAGCGGGACGGGGTTGTTCCACTGGCGGCCGGGGCGGGCGCCGCCGAGCACCGCGATGGAGTCGGCGAGGCGGCCGATCAGGGCGTTGCCGTGGTCGATGACCAGCAGGTCGTCGAAGACGGCGGGGTCGTCGCCGTGCCGGTCCTCCATCTTGCGCAGGTCGATGGCCTGGCGGTGGACGATGGCCTGGACGCGGCGGGCGATGTTGACGAAGGCGCGCTGCGCGGACTCGCGCATCGCCTCCTCGTTGTCGACGGCGTCCAGGACGGCGCGCAGCACGGCGTGGCGGAAGTCGTGGAACTCGTCGCCGGCGTTGTTGACGTGCTGCCGCTCGTAGGAGCGGAGCACGTCGGTGATGAACTCGCCGCCCTGCATCCGGGCGACGGCCTGCGGGAGGTCGTTCCTGGCGAGTTCGAGCATGCCGGCCTGCTGCCGGGCCAGGCGGTGGCGGTGCTCGGCGTCCTGCCGGGCGGCCTCCTCGCGGGTCCACTCCAGTGCGCGGCCCCGGCGCACCGCCTCGAATCCCGCCGCCGCCACGGCCGCGGCGCCCACCAGGCCGCACCAGATGATCCCCGAGGTCGCCGTGCCCGGGCCCCCGGCGGCGGCGAGGCCGACGGCCGCGCCGATCACCACCGCGGGCAGCAGGCCGACGAGCACGGCCGCGGGTAGCCGCCCTCCTGAAGACGATCCGTCTGGTGACGATCCGGCTCGAAGCATCAGCATCCTCATACGCTCGGGGGGACGGGTGGCGGGCGGGGCCGGGCGGTGCGGCGGCCCGGGGCGCGAAGCAGCATAGCCGGTGCGCGAGGCATATGACGGTCCGTCAGTGTTCTTTTCCCCCAGGAGAGTTGTCCTGGTAGAGGGCTCGCGCGAGGCCCGGCGGAGCGGAGCGAACCGCCCCGCGCCCGACTCATAGGCTTGTCTCACCACGCGCCCCCGCAGTAGCCCCGAGCGCCCGATTCACCCGGACGAGCGGCAGTTCCGGCAAACCTCCGACCGTCCACGACCGATGGTGCTAGAGCCGCGTCGGCGGCTTCCCCGGCAGCCCGCTCCACCCTCCGGCGGGTCGCCCCCTTCCGAGCCCCACGACCGGATCCGGCGACCGCCCGTTCGACCTCCGCCGCCCCAAGCCCGACGGCGCCCCCGGCAAGGGCAACTCCATGGGGCCCGCCCCCCTGGGGCCGATGGCCGTCCTCACCAGCCCGATCACCCTGCACGCGCAGTGCGGAGAGCCCCGCAGGGGGCCCGGGGAACGGCGGGTCCGAGCTGCTGACGGCCGGAGCCCGCCGGTGTGTCCGTGCCGCTTCGGGCCGGGAACAGAACCCGAAGCCGATGCCGCGCAGCAGCAGTGCACCCGCAGCGGCCACGGCCCCGCCGTTCCCGGGCCCCTGCATGCGCGGCTCCCCCGTCAGGTCAGCTCCACCACCTTCCGCCCGCACCGCAGGAACACCCGCCGGTTCGCCCCCGGCCGCGCCAGCTCGTGCGCGCCGAGCACGACGAGCAGCCGCTCGTCCGCCTCGTCCCGGCCGAGCGGGACGGTGCGCCGGGTGCCGTCGGTGTGCTCGACGACGAGCTTGAGGCCGCCCGCCTCGGCGACCCGGCGGACCTGGTTGAGGCTGGGCAGTTCGCCGCTGACCTTGACCAGCAGCTCGCCGATCGTCGTCGCGCCGTGCGCGGCCGGGTCGACGGCGGGCAGCGGCCCCGCCTGGGAGTAGCGGCGCACCGAGTACCGGGCCCGGAAGGCGTCCCGCGCCGCGAGGGCGGCGTCCGTCCCGTGCACGGTGGCGGTGACGGCGGCGGCCAGCAGCGTCTTGACCGCCATCGGGTGCCGGCGCCCGTCGCCGACCTGGGCGAGCAGCAACTCGATCTCCTCGTCGAGGAGTTCGGTGAGGGCGCGGAGGTACCCGGGCAGCAGCCGGTCCGCGCAGGCCATCAGCCGGCCGAACATCTCCTCGGCGGGGAAGCCCAGCCCGACGTAGTTGTTCCTGGACTTGCTCATCTTGGCGCCGGTGCCGTCGGTGCCCTCGATCAGGCCGGTGGCCAGCACCACTTCGGGCCGCTGCCCGACCGCGCCCATCACCCGGCGGCACATCTGCAGGTTGAGCAGCTGGTCGAGGCCGCCGAGTTCGACGTCGGCGGCCAGCTCGACCGAGTCCATCGCCATGACCACGGAGTAGACCAGTTCGGCGAGCGTCAGCCCGCTGCCCTCGGCGAGCCGGGTGCGGAAGTCCTCGCGCTGCAGCGCGGCGGAGGCGGGCAGTTCGGCCAGCACCGCCAGGAAGCGCGGCAGCGTCATCGGCTCCAGCCACTCGCTGTTGAACCTGAACTCCGCCCGGGTGAAGTCGAAGAACGGCTCGACCTGCCGCCGGTAGGTGGCCACGTGCCGCCGCACGTCCTCCTCGGTGAGGGGCGGGCGTTCGGCGCTGCGGCCGGACGGGTCGCCGATCCGGGCGGTGATGTCGCCGACCAGGAACACCACCCGGTGGCCCATCCGTTGCAGCCGGCTGGCCAGGATCATCGGTACGGCGTGCCCGAGGTGCACCTCGGCGCCGGTCGGGTCGATGCCGAACTTCACCGTCAACGGCCTTCCCTCGCGCAGCAGTTCGGCGAGCCGGTCGCCGCCGGGCAGCACCTGCGCGGCCCGCGCGCCGAGCAGTTCGGCCTGCTGCCCGGGCGGCAGGCCGGACAGGTCGGCACGGCGGCGCTCCGCCAGCTGCCGGAGCAGCCGGCCCAGCTCCGGGCCCTCCCGCAACTCCCCCTCGTCCTCGATCAGTTCGCGGATCCGTGCGGTGCTGCGGTCGAATGCGGTGGTGGTCACGGCGGTCATGGCGGTCCTCTCGGGGGCGTCGGCGCACGGCGGCAGGCGCGCGGGCCGGCGCGGACGGGGAAGTCGGGGCTCGGAGGAGGCCGGACGGCAAGGGCTGCCGGCCGGCCCGCGAAGGGACGGCCGCCCACGGCTCGCGGCGGGTGCCGGCGCCCGCACCGGCACGCGGCGGCGGACAGCGCACCCGTACGGCACGGCACACGGGCGCGTCAGCACGTCGGCAGGGTCGTCCGGGAAAGGACCGGGAGGCTCGGCCGCCCACGAGGAGGGGCAGGCCGGAGGGCGGTGTGCACCGCCACTAATATCGCTTCACCACGCGAGCCTCCGGGGACGGGGAACGGCGGGAGCGCGAGGTGCGCCCGGCAGCGCCGTCGCCGCCCATGCTGCCCCACCGCCCCAGCCCGCGCACCCGGTTTTCCCGCCCCTCCCCCCGCCCTCCCCTCCTCGCCCTCCCGCCTTTCCGCCCGCCTTTTCCACCCGCCCGCACCACGTGTGCGCCTTGGCAGCGGCGACCGCGCCTGCGAAGGTGTCGGAAGTATCAGCCGACCATCCCTCCGTCCGACCATCCCCCTGGAGGGCGCGCATGACCGCACCGGTGCTGACGGTCGACCAGGTGGTCGACCGGATGACGCAGTTGGCCGCCGAACTCCCGCCCGGTGACGGCGTCGCCGTGTTCAACGCGATGTACCTGGCCGTCACCCGCCTGGTCCGCGACCACCTCGCCGCCGGGTACTTCGACGACCCGGCCGCCATGACCGAACTCGACTCCGTCTTCGCCGCCCGCTACCTGGCCGCCGTGGACGACGACCGCGCCGGGCGCCGCCCCGCCGCCTGCTGGCGCCCGCTGTTCGAACTGCGCGCCGCCCCGGGCGTCCACCCGCTCCAGTTCGCCCTGGCCGGGATGAACGCCCACATCGAGAACGACCTCCCGCTCGCCGTCCTGGACACCTGCCGCCGCACCGGCCGCACCCCGGACCGGCTGCACGCCGACTACCTGCGCGTCAACACCCTGCTCGCCCGGGTCGAGGCCCAGGTCCGCGAGTCCCTGCTGCCCGTCCCGGCCGCCGGCCCGCTGCTGCACGTGCTCTCGGTCTGGAGCATCGACCGGGCCCGCGACGCCGCCTGGGCCTCCGTCCTCGCCCTGTGGGAGCTGCGCCGCCTGCCGCCCGCCCGCGCGATGGTCGCCGACGCCCTCTCCGGCTCGGTCGGCATGGTCAGCCGCGCCCTGCTCACCCCGTTCAGCCCGAACTGACGCCCCCCGCAGGCACGGGCGGCGCTGCCTGGCGGACCGGTGCCCGATGATGGGGGCCACCGGTGCACCGGCACCGGGCGGGCACAGGACGGGGCGGCCGTGGCGAGGCGCAAGAAGGGTGGCGGGGACCGCGAGCCGGACGTGCGGGGCTTCGTGCAGGTGGTCCGGCGGCCGAGCGTCGGCGTCGAGGTGTCGACCGGCCGGGCGTGGGTGGGCGTCGACCAGCAGGTGGGCCACGGTTCCGCGGACGCGCTGTTCGCGCTGACCGAGCAGCAGTACGCGGCGGCACTGGCCGGCGAGGGGCTGGGGTCGTTCGAGGGCGAGTGCTGGCGGGGCGAGCACGACGACCTGCTGCTGTTCCACCCGGCCGGCGGCTCCTGGTACCCGGAGCGGTGGTTCCCGGCCCGGGCGCGGATGCTGCCGCCCCGCTTCGAGGGCGAACTCTGGTGGCACGTCGACGCGTCGGGCGAACCCGACGACGGACGGACCGCACCCGCCCGCAGTCTGGCCGCCGGAGCGGACCGCGCGGTGTTCCGGCTGACCGGCGACGGCGCCTACCCCCGGCCCGCCGCGCTGATCGGCGGCCTGGGCCCGGGCAGCGACCGCGCGCGGGCCCGGGCGGTGCTGGGCGAGCCGGTCGAGGAGGGCGGCGACGTGTACGCCGTCGAGGGCGACCGGGTGCGGCTGGGGTACGCCGGCGGCGGCCTGGCCACGATCGCCCTGGAGCGCCCGGCCCCGCGACCGCTGCCGGAGGGACCGGTCCGTACGCTCCTCACCGCGCTCGGCGAGCCCGAGGGCGGCCCGGCCTTCCGGGGGGTGGCCCGCCTGGCCGGCGGGGCGCACCGGCGCTGGGCGGTCTCGTCCGGGTTCTCCCGGCGGCTGCTGGCGTTCGACGCCGGCCCGGAGGTGCAGACCGAGGACGGGCGGGTGCTGAGCGTCCGCGTCCCCTCGCCCGCCGCCCTGTCCGGTCTGCTCCCGGGCTCCCGCGCGGAGGTCCACCGGGTGCTCGGCGCGCCGTCGGACACCCGCGCGGGCACCGACCTGCACCGCTACGGCGCCCGCGACCTGCTGGTCGGGTACGGCTCCGACTCCGCGCAGCCGGGCGCGGCGCCGCGCACGGTGACGGCGATGCCGCGCGGGGTGAGCGTCTCGCCCGACATCCACCGTTGGCGTTCCGGCGAGTTCACCCTGTTCCTGGACGTCCTGGGCCGCCCGGAGCCGCACCCGCTGGTCGCGCACGCGGGCGCGCTGCCGGGGGTGCGCCTGGTGGTCCGCCGCGGCCTGGTCACCGAGGTCGTGATCGGCGACCGGGGCCACCGGGCCGAACGCTTCGCCGCCTTCGTGGACGGGATGCCGGCCGAGCCCGCCCGCGGGGACGTCCCGTTCGGGGTGCCCCACCGGCGCGGCGACCACGACGACCTGCGGGAGTTCACGCAGGGCTGGATCCACGTCCACGCCGCCGACGGCCACGCGGTCAGCACCGTCACCGTCGCCCGGCAGCCCCCGCGCGTCCGCTGACCGGGCCGACGGGCGCGCGCGGGCCGGGCGCTGTCGGACCGGGTCCGTACGCTCGGGCCATGAGCGTCTCCCTCTACTACTCCGCGGCCCGGGAGCTGCCGTTGACGGCGGCCGAAGCGGCCGCCGTCGAGCGCGTCGTCGCCGCCGGCCTGGCGTCCTTCCCGTACCGGGACGAGGAGTGCCTCCACCTGTACGGGGGCGGCCACGAGCCCGGCCGACTGCTGGCCGGGTCGACCAAGATGCCGGTCGACCCCGAGCGGGCGCTGCCGGTGATCGTCCACGTGCTGGGCTCGGTCACGGAGCTGCGCCGCGCCCTGCCGGGGGCGCGGTGGCACGTGCACCTGGACGACCTGGACGTCCCGTGGGACGAGGACGCCGGCTACGCCCTGTAGGCACGCGCGAGGGGCCGGGCGCTCCCGCTCGTAAGCGCCCGGCCCCTCGTCCCGCCGGTCAGGCCCAGCTGGAGTGCAGCGGCTTGCCCTCGGCGTAGCCGGCCGCGCTCTGGATGCCGACGATCGCCTTGTCGTGGAACTCCTCCAGGCTGGCCGCGCCCGCGTAGGTGCAGGAGGAGCGGACGCCCGCGACGATCGAGTCGATCAGGTCCTCGACGCCGGGGCGGGCCGGGTCGATGAACATCCGCGAGGTGGAGATGCCCTCTTCGAACAGGCCCTTGCGGGCCCGGTCGTAGGCGGACTCGTCGGAGGTGCGGTTGCGCACGGCGCGGGCCGAGGCCATGCCGAAGCTCTCCTTGTACTGGCGGCCGTCGGCGGTGGTCTGCAGGTCGCCGGGGGACTCCAGGGTGCCGGCGAACCAGGAGCCGACCATCACGTTGGAGGCGCCGGCGGCCAGCGCCATCGCCACGTCGCGCGGGTGGCGGACGCCGCCGTCGGCCCAGACGTGCTTGCCGAGCCGGCGCGCCTCGGCGGCGCACTCCAGCACGGCGGAGAACTGCGGGCGGCCGACGCCGGTCATCATCCGGGTGGTGCACATCGCGCCGGGGCCGACGCCGACCTTGAGGATGTCCGCGCCCGCCTCGACCAGGTCGCGCACGCCGGCCGCGGAGACCACGTTGCCCGCGACGATCGGCACCTGCGGGTCGAGGCCGCGCACCGCGCGCAGCGCGCTGATCATCGACTCCTGGTGGCCGTGCGCGGTGTCCACCACCAGCACGTCCGCCCCGGCCTCCAGCAGCGACTTGGCGCGGCCGGCCACGTCGCCGTTGATGCCGACGGTGGCGGCGATCCGCAGGCGGCCCGCGGCGTCGACGGCGGGGGTGTAGAGGGTGGCGCGCAGCGCGTTCTTCCTGGTCAGGATGCCGACCAGGGTGCCGTCGGCGGCGACCACCGGGGCGAGCTTGCGGTGCGCCTCGTTGAGCCGGTCGAAGGCGGTGCGCGGGTCGATGCCCTCGTCGAGCAGCAGCAGGTCGCGCGACATCACCTCGGACAGGCTGGTGAACCGGTCCACGCCCTGGCAGTCACCCTCGGTGACCACGCCGACGGGCTTGCCGCCCTCGACCACGACCAGCGCGCCGTGCGCGCGCTTGGGCAGCAGCGAGAGCGCGTCCGCGACGGTGTCGCCGGGGCTGAGGGTCAGCGCGGTGTCGTGCACCAGGTGGCGCTGCTTGACCCAGCCGATGACCTCGGAGACGACCTCGATCGGGATGTCCTGCGGGATCGCGACCAGTCCGCCGCGCCGGGCCACCGTCTCGGCCATCCGCCGCCCCGCGATGGCGGTCATGTTCGCCACGACCAGCGGGATGGTGGTGCCCGTCCCGTCGTTGGAGGACAGATCGACACCCTGCCGGGAGCCCACCGCGGAACGGCTGGGGACCATGAAGACGTCGTCGTACGTGAGGTCGTACGCGGGCTTGAGGTCGTTCAGGAAGCGCATGTAGGGGCTCTCTGGCTGGGGAGAAACGTTACGGCGCGACGCGGCCGAGCCGCACACACCCAACGTTCGATTCTCGTTGAATCCCCCGCTCCGGGCCAGCTCACGCCGGAATCCTGCAGATCAACACAACCGGACGGGGCCGATCCCGCCACCGAACTGTACGAACCTCCAAATCCGCGCCCCGTCCACTCTCCTCCGCGCCCGATCTCCTCCGCGCCCGCTTCCGGACGCGCCGCGGCCCCCTGCGGCACGGGTGTGCCGAGGGGGCCGAGAAGGCGGTTCCTCCGAGGACGGGCCGCTTTAGTAGCCGCGCCAGTGGGAGCCGTAGCCGCGGGCGGCGGCCATGTTGTCCATGTTGCCGTAGCGGGCGTCGCAGTAGCGCGAGCTGGCGACCAGGTTGTCGACGGGGTTGCGGATGTCCGTGTGACCGGGCAGCGCGTACGCCTTGAAGGTCGGCATGATCACCTGGGTCAGGCCGATCGACGGGGTGCCCTTCTTGGCGTTCGAGTCCCAGTTGTTCTGGGCGTTCGGGTTGCCGGAGGACTCGGCGATCGCGGCGGCCCGCATCGCCTTCGCGGACGGGACGTGCTGCCCGTTGGCGGCCAGCACGTCGCGGGCCTCCGCGATCCAGCCGTCCAGGTTGTTCGGGTAGGTCTTCTTCGCGGCGGCGGCCTGCTCGTCCTTCGCCTTCTGCTCGGCCGCCTGCTTCTCCTGCTCGGCCTTCTGCTCGGCCGCCTGCTTCTCTTCCTGGGCCTTCTGCTCGGCGGCCTGCTTCTCCTGCTCCGCCTGCTGGTCCCGCTGGGCCTGGTCCTGCTGGGCCTGGTCCTGGTTCTGCGGCTGGCCCTGGTCCTGCGGCTGCTGCTGGCCCTGGTCCTGCTGGACGGGCTCGCGGTCCTCGCTGCGGGAGGCGGCCTGGTCGCCGTCGCGGCCCGCGTCCTGGGCGCCGGCGGCGGTCACCGAGGCGTCGGCGCGGTGCGACGAGGGGGAGGCGATCGCCTGGGAGACGGGCAGCAGGGTGCCCACGGCGATGGCGCCGGCCAGGCCGATGCCGAGGACCGCGTCGGGCATTCGGTGGTGGCCCATCCGCACCTGGGGAAGTCGGCCGAGATTGTGCTTGATGCGTCGCATGTCGAGTACCTCCGAGAGTCGTTCCAGGTCACGCCGGGCCCGGGTGGACATGCGGGACCCCCGCTCGTTGCGGGGTTCCTCGGCCCGGGTCGGCCGGCCCGGCGGCTCTTGCTCACCGGGGGACGCGTGCGCCGCGCTGGTCTCGCGGTCCGCTGCGCCATGTCAGCCCCGTGAGCACTCGGAACGGCTCGGGGCACAACCACGAGACTGCCGGAGCCCCAACGGCGCGGCAAATGTCTTGAAATGGGCTCTGCACAACTCCTTCACATCCCGGATCCCCTTGCGCCGCAAGGGAGTTCACCCCTCGCGATGCCCCGTATTCCGACCCGGCTGTGAAGAAGGCCACAGGGGCGCCCAACCTCCCCCCGTCACGGGGTCCTTGGGCCCGAGGCCAGTCCCGCCAAGGCCCCGGCCCGCTCGCCCGCCCTCCGCGCCGCCACCCCCGTGTGACCCCGGCCACCGCCCCGCCGCTGTGACGCCGCTCTCCCCCCGACCACGCACCGCACCCGCCCGACCACCCGGACCGCCCCGCCCGTGACCCGGCTCACGCACCCCTCGTGACCCGGCTCACTCCCCGTCAGCCCGTCGCCCGCCCCGGCCGCGGATCCGCCCGCCCCGGTCCGGGGAGGGCGGCCGCCCGGCGGGCGGCCGAGGGCGCCTGATTGACTGCGGCGGGCGGCGGGCGGCGGGCGGTGGAAGGGGAGGCCGGGGTGGAGGCGTTGGTGGCGGCGTTCGCGCCGATCTGGGTGCTGACCGCGGTCGGCTGGCTGGCCGGGCGGACGGGGCTGCTGGGGTCGGACGCCGAGGCGGTGCTCGGGCGGTTCGTGTTCCACGTGGCGATGCCGGCCGCGCTGTTCACCGTGGTGGCGCGCACCGACCTGGCGTCCTTCGCCGACACCTGGGTGCTGGCGTTCGCCGCCGGGACGGCGGTCGCGTCCCTGCTGGGCCTGCTGGCCGGACGGGGCGCGGAGCGGACCACCGCCGGGCGGACGGTCGCGGTGATGGCGGCGGGCTACGTGAACTCCGGCAACCTCGGCATCCCGGTCGCGGCCCAGGTGCTCGGCGACACCTCGTTCGCCGCGCCGGTGCTGCTGTTCCAGGTGCTGCTGGTCACCCCGGTGATGCTGGCCGTGCTGGACACCGCCACCGGCACCGCCCCGCCCTCCCCCGTCGAGCGGCTGCGGCGCCTGGCGCGGCTGCCGCTGCGCAACCCGGTGATCCTCGGCGCGGGCCTGGGCGCGCTGTTCTCGGCGACCGGCTGGCGCCTGCCCGGTCCGCTGGCGCACTCGGCCGACCTGCTGGGCGCGGCCGCCGTCCCGGCCGCCCTGGTCACCCTCGGCCTGTCGCTGCACACCCCGCCCGACACGGCGCCGCAGCGTCCGGACCGGGGCGAGCTGGCCGTCACGGTGCTGGTCAAGGCGGTCGGGCAGCCGCTGGCCGCGCTGGCCGTCGGCGCCCTGCTGCTGCACCTGCGCGGGCCGCAGCTGCGGGCGGCGGTGCTGATGTCGGCCCTGCCGACCGCGCAGAACGTCTACGTGTACGCGCGGCTGTACGGGGCGGCGCCGGTGCTGGCCCGCTCGGCGGTGCTGGTCTCGACGGTGCTGTCGATGCTGACGCTCTCGGTCATCGCCTGGTCGCTGGGCGGCGGTTGACCGGAGCGGCCGGGAGTGCGGCAGGTCACAGGCTTCGCCCCGGCGGGGGCCGCTCCCGTAGAGTTCGGCGGTACGGATGGGGCGATCGAGGAAGCATCGGCAGTGACGAACCAGCAGAGCGGCCCGGGCAGCGCCCCGGTCGAGGACGACACCGACTACGGCAAGGGCATCGACCCCGACCGCCTGGAGCTCTGCCTGAGCGTGCTCGCCGAGCTGGACGAGATCCACGTCGACCACCCGGACGCGATCCGGGTCCGGATGGCGGTCGGCGGCCTCTTCCGCACCCTCAAGCAGCGCCGCCGCCAGGAGACCCGGGCCCGCAAGACCGCCAACGACCGGGCGGTGACCGCGAAGACCGCGACGGGCGCGCCGGGCCGGATCGACGACGAGACGGCGGGCGCGTTCGGGCTGAGCACCGAGACCACCACCGAGCTGGCCGGCATCCTGGAGCGCCCGCGCTCCTGCTACACCTGCAAGCAGCGGTACGTCGAGGTGGACGCGTTCTACCACCAGCTGTGCCGCGACTGCGCGGCGCTCAACCGCTCGCGCCGGCACGCCCGCGCCGACCTGACCGGCAAGCGGGCGCTGCTGACCGGCGGCCGCGCCAAGATCGGCATGTACATCGCGCTGTGCCTGCTGCGCGACGGCGCGCACACCACCATCACCACCCGCTTCCCGAACGACGCGATCCGCCGCTTCACCGCGATGCCGGACAGCGCCGAGTGGATCCACCGCCTCAAGATCGTCGGCATCGACCTGCGCGACCCGGCCCAGGTGATGGCGCTGGCGGACGAGGTCGCCGCGGACGGCCCGCTGGACATCCTGATCAACAACGCGGCGCAGACCGTGCGCCGCTCCCCCGAGGCGTACCGCGAGCTGGTGGCGGCCGAGTCGGCGCCGCTGCCGGCCGGGGCGCTGCCCGCCTCCACGGTGATCGGCCGGTTCGGCTCCGGCGCGGTGGACGTGCCGGCGCTGCCGGGGCAGCGCCACGGCGAGCAGCCGTCGGTGAGCGCCGAGGAGGTCACCTCGCTGGCCCTGGTGACGGGTTCGGCCTCGCCGGAGCGGATCGCGGCCGGCACCGCGATCGACGCGGGCGGCCTGGTACCGGACCTGGCGCCCACCAACAGCTGGGTGCAGACCGTCTCCGAGGTCGGCCCGATCGAGCTGCTGGAGGTGCAACTGTGCAACTCCACCGCCCCGTTCATCCTGATCTCGCAGCTGCGCCCGGCGCTCGCCGCGTCCCCGGCGCGCCGCAAGTACGTGGTCAACGTCTCGGCGATGGAGGGCGTCTTCGACCGCGGCTACAAGGGCTCGGGCCACCCGCACACCAACATGGCGAAGGCCGCGCTGAACATGCTGACCCGCACCAGCGCGCAGGAGATGTTCGAGACCGACGGCATCCTGATGACCGCGGTGGACACCGGCTGGATCACCGACGAGCGCCCGCACCCGGAGAAGATGCGCCTGCACGAGGAGGGCTTCCACGCCCCGCTCGACCTGGTGGACGGCGCGGCCCGGGTCTACGACCCGATCGTCCGCGGCGAGCTGGGCGAGGACCTGTACGGTTGCTTCCTGAAGGACTACCAGAAGGGCAAGTGGTGACGGACGTCCGGCACTTCGACGCTCGGCCCCCTTCCGGCACCCACCCGTTGCCGCCGCTGGTCGGCGCGGGCGTGATCGTGCCGACCGGGGACGGGCGGGTGCTGATCGGGCGGCGCACCACCGCCGGCGAACCGCCGACCTGGAGCCTGCCCGGCGGCAAGGTCGACCACCCCGGGGAGTCCTTCGAGGCGGCCGCCGCCCGGGAGTTGGCCGAGGAGACCGGCATCCTGCTGCCCGCCGAGGAGATGCGGGTGCTGGCGGTGCTGCTCGACCACGAGCTGGGCCGTACCCGGGTGACGGCGGCGGTACTGGCCCCGCCGAGCCTGGCCGAGGCCCTGGTCACCGAACCGCACGCCTGCGCCGGCTGGGAGCGCGTCGCGGTGGACGCGCTCCCCGAGCCGATGTTCTACCCCTCCGCACAGGTCCTGGCGGCCTGGCTCCCGGACTACCGCGCCCTCGGCGGCACCTGGCACTACCCGGCACCCCCGCAGACTTCCTGACGGCCCGTCGCCCCCCGGTGGGGGGGCTTCCGGTGCGCTCCGCCCGGCGGCGTCCACCCGGGCCGCCCCGGTGACCGGTCGGCCTTTGCCCGTCCCTGAAACTCCGTTGACAGACTTTTGGGGTTTCGCGAAGATCCGGGCCCAGTGGTCCTGACCTCCGGGGAGACGAGGTACAGCATGCACGGAACAGCGGTTCGGCGCGGTCGGGCGCGGGGGTGGAAGGCCGTCGCGGTGCTCGCCGCCGTGGCCGCGGGTGCGCTGGCCGTGCCCGGCCAGGCAGCGGCAGCCGGGGAGGCGCCGCAGGTCGTCGCCCGCTGGAAGCTCGCCACCGCTACCGGCACGCCGCAGGTCAGCCCCGGTGAGGGGCCCGGCGGAGTGGGGCTCCGGCTCGGCGGCGGGGCCTCGATCGACGGCACCGAGCACCTGCTCCCCACCCCCGGCGTCATGCGGCTGGACGGCGTCGACGGCTACGCGGAGGCCACCGGCCTGTCGCTGCACACCGACCAGAGCTTCACGCTGGCCGGCTGGGCCAACCCCGTCGGCGACCCGACCAGGGAGATGACGGTCTTCTCCTTCGCCGGCGCCGACGACAGCGCGGTCACCGTCCGCTGGCACTACCTGTGGACCGACCCCGTCGCGGGCCCGATCGGCGAGTGGCAGGCCGAACTGCGCGACGCCGACGGCACCGGGAGCGTCACCACCCGGGTCGACCACTCCGACTGGCGCTCCGTCATGGAGCGCTGGACGCACCTCGCCGTCACCTACGACGCCGCCGAGAGCCGGTTCACGCTCTACGTCGACGGGAACCTGGAGCGCCAGGTCTGCGCGGACGACGCCACCGACTGCCGCGACTACGTCTCCACCTCCGCCGCCGCTCCGGCGTACGACGCCACCGGCGGCCTGCAGATCGGCCGGGCCCGGTCGGACGGCGCCTGGACGGAGTACTTCGAGGGCGAGTTGGACGACATCTGGGTCTTGCAGGGCGCGCTGAGCGAGGCGAAGATCGGCCAACTCGCCGACTACAACGTCGAACTGGACACCTCGACGGTGCACTGACCGAACGGCCCCGCCCGGCCCGCGACCGGCCGGGCGGGGGGCCGGTCCTACTCCCGCCCGGCGACCCGGAGCCCGGTGCCGGCCGGGGGCCGGGTGCCGGCCCGGCGCACCAGCAGGACGAAGGTCCGGGCGTACGAGTCGCCCTCGGCGACCCGCGGCCAGCCCAGCGCGGCGAGCGCCGCGGAGGCGGCGGCGTGCGGCCGGCCGTGCACCAGCACCTCGGCGCGCTGCCCGTCCGCGCCGCCGCCGAACGACACGTGCACGCCGACGAGTTGGTCCCGCCCGAGGTCCTCGCCGAGGGCGGGGGCGAGCGCGGGCAGCACGGGGTTGCGGACCAGCCAGTCCTGCACGTCGTGGAAGCGCTTGCCGGTGCCCCAGCCGACCACGCCGCCGTGGACGGCGTGCCAGCCGGGCATGCCGTCCGGGTCGGACGGGTCCAGGTGGCCGGCGAACCTGCCGTTGTGGGCGACGAGTTCGATCAGCGCGGCGCCCGCGGTGGACGCCCACACCTCGATGCCCCGGCGCACCGGGTCCTGGTCCCCGCCCGCCGGGCCGCCCGCGGAGCCGCCCGCCGGGCCGCCGTCGATTCCGGTGACCCGGTCCGGCACGGCGGTCTCCGGGCGGTCCCGGTCGACCAGGAACACCAGGTCGAGCCGGTGCGGGTCGCCGTCCGGCGGTCCGCCCAGCCGCACCGCCAGCGCGCCGGGCCCGCGCACCTCTTCGCCCTCGACCTGCCACTGCTCCCCGTGCAGCGCGGACAGTTCGTCCGCCACCGCACCCAACACCGCCTGCGCGGAAGGCCGTTGCGTGCTTCCGCCGGGCGCGTCCGGGCCGGTTCCGGACCGGCCGCGCCACCAAGATCCCCATGCCATGGCGCACACCGTAACGTTGTGCGGGTTCGCCCACAATGTGGCTACGAGGCGCTCCGCCCGGTGGTCGTTGTCGTCCGCTATGTGTATCGTCGCACTGCGCGACCAGGGACTTACGGAGACCTACCGCAGGCGGCAGCTGGGGGGCGGCAATGGCGGTGCAACTACCATCGGGGCTCAACCACCTCATCGGCCTGCTCGGGGTGCGCTTCCCCGGGGCGAACGAGGACGAGCTCAACCAACTGGCCGACCAGTTGGAGAAGTTCGCCGGAGCGCTGGACAGCGCCCAGATGACGGCGGACAAGGCGCTCGCCGCGCTGCACGAGGTCTACCAGGGCGATTCGGCGGACCGGCTGTCCGAGCTGTGGAGCACCATCACCAAGTACTCCAAGACCGTCACCGAGATCTGCCACACGGTGGCCAAGGTGCTGCGCGCCGCGGCCGTGGTGGTGGAACTGGCCAAGACCCAGTCGATCACCCAGCTCTTCTCCATCCAGGCCCAGTTGGCCGCCGCCTCGTCCACCGGCCCGTGGAGCGCGGCGGCGGTGCTGCGGATGGGCCGCGAGATCATGAACCAGCTGCTGGAGGCGGCGGTCGGCAGGCTCGCGCAGACCATCGCCCGGCCGATCGAGGACATGATCGTGAAGGCCGCGCAGAAGATCGCGCCCACCCCGGCCACCGGCTCCAACGGTCAGGGCTTCTCCATCGACCTCGCCCAGCTCGCCGAGTGCGCGGCCGGACTGCGCCACGGCGCGGACGACATCGAGTCGCACGGCCTCAGCTTCAAGCGGATCGTGCAGAGCCTGAAGATGGGCGAATCCGGCGACAAGTTCGGCAAGCTGGTGATCGAGGCGGCCGAGAAGGTGCTGCAGACCATCGCCGAGGACGTGCTCAAGCGGATCCTCGCCTCGTTCCGCGACACCGCCGACAAGATGGACAAGATGGCGGGCAACCTCAACGAGAACGAGGACAGCAACCGCACGACGCTGAACAGCCTCACCTCCTTCGCGGCCAACCCGCTCAGCCCCGGCACGCCGTCCACCGGCACGCTCTCCGCCACCGCCTCCTCCTCGCTGAACGGCCCGCGGCTGGGCGGCGGGGACGCCGGGCTGGCCGCGTTCGCCGCGCTGATGCCCAAGCTCGGCCCGGTCGGCTCCCGGCTCGGCGGCGGGTCCGGCGGCGGCGCGGGCGTCAACACGCTCGGCCTCAAGGAGCCGCTGCTGCCCGGCGGTTCGCACGGCGGCGGGTCCGGCGGCGGCGGCGCCGGGTCCGGGTCCGGTTCGGGGTCCGGCGGCGGCACCGGCGGCCCGGGCGGCCAGGCCGGCGGCGTCGGCTTCTCCACCCGGCTCGGCGTGCCGGCCGGCAGCCTCGGCGGCTCCCGCAGCAGCACCCGCATCGAGACCCAGAAGTCCGCCGAGGGCAGCGCCAACTCCGGTTCCGGCAGCGGATCTTCACCCTCCACCGCGACCAACTCGGTCAACCGGGCGGTGCCCCCGGGCGGCATGATGGGCGCCATGGCGATGGGCCACGGCGGTTACGGCCCGGTCGGCGGCTCCGCCCTGCGCGGCGCCCAGCGGCGCGGTGCCCGCGCCGCCACCGGCGAGGGCCCGGACGACACCGCCCAGGGCGGCAGCGGCCTCATCGCCGACGACCCGGCCGCCATGTACCCGGCCCTCCAGCTCGGCCGGGTCTCCCCCCACCGCCAACCGCCGTCCGAGGAGCACGACGGCCACCACGACGACCGCTACGACGACGACTTCGACCTCGACCTCGACGGCATCGAGGACATGGACGGCGTCAACGGCTTCGAAGCCGCGGAGTGACCCCCGCCCCCGGTGACGGCCGCCGCCCGCCGGCGGCCGCCGGGCGGTCCCGCTCTGTGAATTGACCGTGAACCGTAAACTTTTCCCGGCGGTGGTATGGACCACGAACGAAGCAGGTGGCTAGGGTCGTAACGGCTCGCGTTCGCGGCCGTTCGGACACCTGCGACGGGACGTAACCGTGGCCGAGACCCTGCTGGCCCCCGAGTACGAGGCCGAGCGACTGGACGCCACCGCCGCCTGGGTCACCCGGCACCGCCCGCCCGGCAGCGGGGCACTGGCCGAACTCGGCGCCGGCGACGGCGCGCTGACCGGACGGCTGCTGCGGGCCGGATACACGGTGCACGCCGCCGAGCCCGACCCGGCGCTGCGGGCCCGGCTGTGGAACCGGCTGCGCGGCCGGGCCAGGCTGCGGCTGAGCGGGGCCGACCTCGCGGACCCGCCGCCGGTGCGCCGCCGCTTCGGCGCGGTGCTGCTGATCGACACCCTGCAGGCCGGCCAGGACCTGGAACTGCTGCACGCCCTCCCCACCGACCTGCTGTTCGTCGCCCTGCCCCCGTCCGCGCTGGACGGGCGGCTGCGCCCGTGGCTGTCCGCGCAGCAGGGCTGGCTGCTGGTGGAGGAGATCGACCTGGCCGCCCCGCGCCCCGCGCAGCGGAGCTCGGCCCCGGGCAGCCGCGGCGTCCTGCTGCGCCGGGCCGGCTGAGCCGGCCCGCACCCCGGAGTCCGGGCCGGTCCCCGGGGGTCGGGTCAGCCGGGCGCCCCTCGCAGCTCGGGGCAGCCGGCGATCAACTCGTCCATGGCCGTCCGCCCGGCCTCCAGCGCGGCCCGCAGCAGCACGGTGTCCCGGGCCAGCCGACCGACCCTCGGCGCGTCCGGGCCCGGGCGGAGGGAGAGCACGGCGGGCCCCTCGGCGAGCGGGTCGAGGTCGTGGCGGCCGAGCAACTCCTCGTCCGCGCGCAGCCGTTCGGCCCGCCCCAGGTAGGAGTCGCGCAGTGGCGCGGGGTAGCGGCGCAGCACCGTCCGGGCGATCATCCGGGAGCCCCGCGAAGGCCCGGCCGCCACCGCTGCCGCCGCTGCCGCCCCCACCACCTCCGCCGCCCCCACCGCTCCCGCCGCCGGCTGCGCGAGCGGGCCGCGCGAGCGCAGCACCAGGACGTGCGTGGCGCCCTGGGCGAGCGCCGTGCGGAACGGGATGGACTCGGCGAGCCCGGCGTCGTAGTAGTGGCTGCCGGCCAGTTCGACCGGCGGCCCGGCGAGCAGGGGCAGGGCGGCGCTGGCGCGCAGGGCGAGGCGCAGCCGGGCCGGGTCGGTGAGCAGCGGATGGAGGTCGGTGGAGGCGCCGGTGCCGGTGTGGGTGGCGAGCGGGTGCAGGGTGGTGGGGTTGGCGAGGATGGCGTCGAAGTCCATCCGGGCGACGTGCGCGTAGAGGTGCTCGACCAGGTGGTGCAGGTCGACGACGGGGCGGCCGCGCAGCGGGTTGCCGGGGCGGACCATCGCCCTGGCGTACTCGGGGTCGGCCCAGCCGGCCAGTTGTCCGGCGTCACCGCTGAGCAGCCACGCCCCGGTGAGCGCCCCGGCGGAGGCGCCGTAGACGGCGTCGAACGCGCCGGTGAGCCCGGCCTCGTGCAGGGCGAGTGCCATGCCGCCGGAGATGATGCCCCGCATGCCGCCGCCCTCGACGGCGAGTGCGATCCGCAGGCCGTCGGTGCGTTCGCCGGGGCGGCTGCCGGTGCGCCGCCGTTCGGCGAGGGCGGCCAGGACGCGGCTGCGCGCGCCCGGGGCCCCGGAGTCCTGCTGGTCCACGCCCGTCTCCCGTGCTCGCGGCTCCCGTGCTGGCGCCCGGTCGCGCCGCCGCCGGATGTCGGGCGGCGCGTCCGGAACGCCCAGAAGTGTCGCACACGAACCCGGCGCGCCGTCCGGCCCCGGCCCGCTCCGCCCCCGGGCGGCGGCGGGCGCGCCGCGCCGGGTACGCGCCACCGCCGGCGCCGTCGCGGCGGCCGCCCTACTGCCCTCCGCGCGCTCCGCGTCCGCCGCGCCGGGGGGCTTGGCGAGCGCGACGCCGGCGCAGCCCACCGACCACGACGTCCCGGCGATCGGCCTGTCGGCGCACCACGGCGCGTACGGCACCGCGCACTCCACCACGACGGTGCCCGACACCGACGTGGCGGACTTCGCCTCCGCCCCGCACCGTCACCCTGCGCCACGCTAGGGTGACGCCATGTCGACACTCGGCACCTCCTCCTACGCCGACCCCGCCGCGCTGCCCGAACCCGTCGCCCGGGCCGTCGAGTCGGCGGCCCGGCTGGGCTTCGCCCGGTCCTGCCGACCGGAGCACGGACGGCTGCTGCAGGCCCTCGCGGCGGGCGCGACCCCGGCCGGGGGCATCGGCGAGACCGGCACCGGCTGCGGCGTCGGCCTGGGCTGGCTGCTGGCCGGCCGCCGCCCGGGCGTCCGGGTGGTGAGCGTCGAACGCGAAGCGGAACTCGTGCACGCGGTACGGGAGTTGTTCGCCGACGTGCCCGACCTCGAAGTGGTGCACGGCGACTGGACGGCGATCCACCGGCACGGCCCGTTCGACCTGCTGGCGCTGGACGGCGGCGGCAACGGCAAGCAGACCGCCGCCGCCGACCCGCGGCGCCTGCTCACCCCCGGCGGCACCCTGGTGGTCGACGACCTCACCCCCCTCACCACCTGGCCACCGACCTACCGGGGCGCCCCCGACACCGGCCGCACCGTCTGGTACGACCACCCGGAGCTGCTCACCACCGAGGTCCGCCTCGCCCCCGACCTGTCCACCCTCCTCGCCACCCGCCGCCCCTGACGTCCCGGCAACTCCCCCTCCACGGCCGGGCGCCTCTTCAGGTGTTGGCACCGGCGCGGGCGTGGCGGCCCCCGGCGGCGGGGCCGCGCCCGTCCAGGGGCACATCACGGTGGCGTCGTCCTGGAGCCTCACGGGTTGCGCCCCGCTCCCCTCCGGGAAGATCCGCAGGAGCCGGCGTTGGATCCCGGCGGCCAGGCCGACGGGGGCGATCACGCGGGGCCCGTGCCCGTCCTCCGGGGCGCGGACCAGCTTCTGGGCGCGCAGCACGCCCTCGTAGAGGCTGCCGGTGAGCTGTATCCGTTCGGCGCCGCGCCCGTCCGAGGTGGCGGCGCCCTCCGCCACCCGCACCGCGCGCCGGCCGACCAGGTCGAGGCGCAGGGAGACCTACCTCGCCTGCGCACCCGTCTGCCGGCGTCGCCTCGACACCCACGGCCAGTGATCGCGTCAACAGGCTCGCAGGATCATCCCGCCGCACGGAACCCCGGTGTCCACATCCCGGGGGAAGGCTCGGATCACGTTGATCCGCGCTCGCACCGCAGCGGCTCCGCCTGCTGGACCTACAGCGGCCGCCCGTTGCCGGTCGGTCTTATCCAGGCAGGGAATCGCCGGGAAAGCCGAAACACGGAAGGACGTCACAGGTCATCATTCCGGCCTGTACACAGGGGTCCGCGGCCATGATCTCTTCGGCCTCATCGGTTGGCACGGTCATGATGGCCAAGCCTGCGACGGTGTCCGAGGCGACCGGGCACAGGATCGCGATCACGCCATCGGCGCGCATGGACACCATGCGCCGTTGGTGTTCGAGCTCGATCGCCTCGGCCCCCTCCTGGTGCCGCGCCGGGCCCCAGCGAAGTTCCGCCAGGCTGAAGGGCCTCGCGGTCGCCGCCAGCTCCTGGATCTGTTCGTCGGTCACGTGCGCGCTCACCCGCATCACATCCCCGTCTTCTGGTAGTCGACCTCGATCAGGCCCACGACTCGCTCCTGGTCCCGGCCGTAGGGCGCGCCGATGTACTTGGCGGCGATCTCGTCGACCACCTTCCACCCCTCCTCGCCGTCGAGCCACTTGACGACCCGTCCGCGCAGCATGACGGGCAGGAACGGGTTGTCAGGCGGGGTGAGCGAGATGGCGACCCTGGGATCGCGGCGCAGGTTGCGCGCCTTGCGGGAGGCCGGTCCGGTCAGGAACGCGACCCGGTCGCCGACGGTCCCGATCCACAGCGGGACCGAGTGCGGGGACCCGTCGGGCAGAGTCGTCGCCAGGTGGGCGATCGGGGTTCCGTCCAGGACGGCACGTACGTTGTCGCTGAGCACGGTGGCGCTCCTCAGTAGTGGATCCGGTAGTGGGGGGTGAACGACGCCGGCACCGGGGGCGGTGTCGGCCAGGCCCGCTTCGACGGCCGCGGTCAAGGTGGCACCGCCCCGGATCGCCACGTCCCCGTGGCCCGCCAGGGCTCGAGCCCGGCTGATCGCGCCCTGGATCGAGTCGGCGAAGACCTGACGCGGGGGGCCGGCGTACTCGGCCGCCTTGCTCATGGCACTTCCCATTGGAGTTCCTTGAAGAGACCCGGTGAACGGATCGTAGCATTCTGCGTTCCCTGAGGGAACCCCAAGTGGTAGCGTGGCGCCATGCAGCGCACACAATTCGGCGGGATGGCGTGTTCGATCGCCCGCACGCTGGACGTGATCGGCGAACCCTGGTCGCCACTGATCCTGCGCGACGTCTGGGCCGGCATGAACCGTTTCGACCGGATCCAGGCCGACCTCGGCGTCTCCCGCAAGGTGCTCACCGAACGGCTCAATCACCTGGTCGAGCAAGGCGTGCTCGACCGCCGGCCGTACGACGCGCGCCCACGCTTCGAGTACCACCTCACCGAGAAGGGCACCGATCTCGTGGAGATGCTCATGGTCATGGCGCGCTGGGGCGACCGCTGGCTCGCCGGCGAGGCCGGGCCCCCCGTCCTCTACCGCCACCACGCCTGTGGCCGGATCGCCACCGTGGACCCGCGCTGCAGTCACTGCGGCGAGCCCATGCACGCCGACGACATCGACCTCCTCCCGGGGCCCGGTTCGGCCCGATGACGAGCACCCGCGCGGCGACCGGTCCGTGCGGGCCCGGGTGCGGACGCGCCGAAGCCCGCGTCGGGTGGCGGCGAACACCCCGAGGCGGAACGAGCGGAACGGTCCGTCACCGTCGGTGACGATGGTGACCGGGGCCGCACCCGGCGTCCGGGCCAAGTAGGCCGCCTGGAACTCGAGTTGCTGCTCCCGGCTGCCGGGACCGGACTTGCCCGCGCGGCCGGACCGGCCGGACTCCAGGAATGCCGCTTCCAGGCCCCGCCCGACTGCTCGGACACCTCCGCCCGCCGCGCGACCGGCAGAACCGGGTCCTGCCGGCGGAACCCCCCTGGTCCGCGTCCAGCGCCCCGTGGTCCGCTCGACCGGCCGGGCGCGTCCTGCGACGCGCCGCCGGCACGGGTGGCCCCGGCACCCCGGTGGACTCCGAAGCCGGAGCACTCGAGTCGATCAAAGCGGCTGGAGCGGGAGCGCCAGGCCGGTCTCGCAGAGGTGTGCGCCTCCTGGTGAGCGGCGCGGTCAGCCGGCCCGCGACCAGTAGGCTGGTCGTCATCGGACCAGGGAGGTCAGCGTGGACTATGGCGACAAGCTCTTCTGGCTCTCGGTCGTGATTCAACGCAAGTACGCGCAGATCTGCGCCGAGTTCGACCTGACCCCCTCGCAGGCCACGCTGCTCTGCGCAGTCAGGGACGAGCCGCGGCAGATGGCCGACCTCGCCGCGTCGTTGGGCATGACCAAGAACGCGTTGAGCCAGCTGGTCGACCGCACCGCGCGGCGCGAGCTGGTCGACCGGGCAAGCTCGACGCAGGACCGACGGGTCGTCATGCTCAGCGTGACGCCCACGGGGAAGGTGCTCGCCGAGGCCGTTTACGCCGAGGTCGCCAAGCGCCTGCCCGAGATCGCGAGGAACCTCGACGCCGACGACCAGCGCGAATTCGAGCGCGTGGCCACCGCCATCGTGGACACCTCGGACCTCTCTTCGCCCACCTCGAACCAATCCGTCACGCCGTGAGGCCCCGCTGAACCCACACCTTGACGAAGTTCATGCCGTGAACTAATTTGGTTCACGGCATGAACTAGCGAAGGGTGGCAGTGATGAGCACACGCACGACCGGAACGATCGCGGTCTTCGGCGCGACGGGGCAACAGGGCGGGGCGGTGGTCGACGCGCTGCTGGACCACAAGGCGCGGGTGCGGGCTCTGGTCCGCAACCCGCAGACCGACCGGGCTCAGGCGCTGGCCGCCCGCGGCGTCGAGCTGGCGGCCGTCCGGACCGACGACCCGGCGTCGCTGGCCGCCGCGCTGGCGACGGTCGAGGGGTTCTACTTCATGACCCCGGAGGCGAACAGCCTCGAAGAGGTCGAGGCGGAGATCCGCATCGGTACCGCGCTCGTCGACGCGGCGGCCGAGGCGGGCGTCCCGCACGTCGTGTTCAACTCGGTCTTCGGAGCGGACCGGGAGCGGGGTGTGCCGCACCACGACTCGAAGCACTCGATCGAGGAGCACCTGAGGAGGTCCGGCCTCAGGGCCACGATGGTTCGCGCGACCGCCTTCATGGAGAACTTCGCGAGCGTGATGGCACCGAGCCTGGAGCACGGGGAGATCGTGCTGAGGATGCCGCTGCCGGAGGACGTCGCCCTGAAGATGATCTCGGTCAGGGACATCGGCCGGGTCGCCGCCGCACTCCTGCTCGACATCGCGGAGGCGCCCGGCGGAGTCGTCGAGCTGGTCGGCGACGAGCTGACAGGCCCCCGGATCGCCGCGGTGTTCGGCGCGCGCGCCGGGCTCCCGGCACGGTACGAGGTCCTCCCGTTGAGCGTGCTTCCCAACGACCTCGACAGGATGATGTTCCGCGAGTTCGCGATGGCGGCGGAACACCCTGCGGACCTCGCGGTGGTGCGCTCGATCGAGCCGGCCGCCCTGGACCTGGTCGAGTGGATCCGAGCCACCGGCTGGACCGCGCCCACGAACGCGGCCGGCTCCTGAGCCTCCGGCCGCGGTGAACACCGCGCGATCGTGGCCGGTCGGATCGGTCGCGAAGGCGGCCTTGCGGCGGGCGGCGAGCTGTCGGCGTTCACGCTGGTAACCGGCCTCCAGCAGCAGGCCCTCGTCGCGCAGCAGCCGCAGCACGGTGGCCTGCGAGACGAGGTGGCCGTCCCACCGGCACATCGCCCACACCTTGCGGTGGCCCCGGGCCGGGTGCGCGAGTGTGTGCCGGCGGGCGGTCTCCCGGACGCTCTCGCGGGCCGGGCGCGGCCACGGTCCGCGAGCCGGGACGCCCCGGCGGGCGCGGGCCCGGTGACGGCGCCAGGTCCGCTCGGGCACGCCGATCAGACGGCAGAACCTCGCGGTCGGCATGCCCGCCTCGAATCGACTGCTCGGACACCTTCACCCACCACGCGGCCTCGGCAACGGTCATCTCACCGGCCAGGATCGACAGCACGATCCGGGCCTTCTCCTCCGGCGGCAACACCGGCGGCCTCACCATGGTCGATCAGACTCCTTCGCAGGGCAGGACCCGCTCGTCCCCAACTTTCCCGAACCCGGAAACCTGCCAACTGCTTGACGCGGGACAGTACTACGCGAGCGAAGGCAGCGGCCGGGTGTCGGCGGGCAGAGGGCGGCGGGCGTGCAGGGAGGTCACGTTGCCCCGCCCGGCCGGCGTGACGCCGGAGCCGAGGGCTGCGGGCACGTCCAGGCCCTCATCGCTCTGGCACGTCGCCGAGTCAACGTGCTGTGGGCACTACTCCGTGACGGACGGGAGTCCACCCCCGCCCAGCCGACCGCACCAACCGGCTGACCCGCCATCAGGGCGCACGCTTGCGTGACTCACGTGCCCGGTGAAGAAGTCACGGACGATCCGGCAGGCACAGGTGCGCTCAGGCGGTACGTCGTCGGATGTTCCAGACGTCCGCAGAGCGTGTCGAACCGCAGGCTCGACTCGTCGTACATGCGCTCAGCACGCAGGCGACGGAGATACGCCTGCCACTCGCTGTAATCCTGGGTCTCGTAGATCACCTCCCAGCGCGCCTCGGCGTACGCAGCGGCATGACGTCGGCGGGCTTCCTGCTCCCGTTGCTTCCGCTTCCTCTGACCAGGCATGGACACCACCCTGGCGGCTCGCCGCCCGCATGACAACCAAGAACGGGTCAGGCTCTTGACTCGGTCATTGAGACTCCACTGGACAGAACCTAGCCGTCCAGATGGGCGAGGAAGTCCAGCAGGGCCGCGTTCACCTCGGCGGGGCGTTCCTGCTGGGTCCAGTGGCCGGTCTCCGGGAGGCGGAGGTGGCCGTGCAGTCGGGGCAGTCGGCCCAGCAGGTGGGCCAGTGCCTCCGGCGGGACCAGCGCGTTGACCAGGTCCTGCTCGCCCGCGGCGTACAGCGCCGGGACGTCGATCGTCAGGTCCGCGAAAGGAGCCAGGAGTTCGGCGTTCCGGTCCAGGTTGCGGTACCAGTTGAGCCCGCCGGTGAACGCGTGCTCGCCGTGCGGGACGTAGTCGGCGGTGAAGGCGTCGAGGTCGGCCTCGGTGAGCCAGTGCGGTAGCCGCTCGGGCTCGGGGAGGGTGTCGAGGAGCTTGCCGCCCTCGGGGACGACCCACGGCCGCGGCACCCCGTCGGGCTGCACGCCGCACAGGACGCGTCGCAGGCTCGTCCGGACGTCCGCAGCCAACTCGGCGTCGGCCCGGCCCGGTTCCTGGAAGTAGACCTGGTAGAAGCCCTCCCCGTACGTCTCCCGCAGCGACCGCAGCGGCGGCGGCCCGCTCATCGGCAGCGGCGGCACGCTCAGCCCGGCCACCCCGCGCACCAGGTCCGGCCGCAGCGCCGCCGTGGCCCAGGCGACCAGAGCGCCCCAGTCGTGCCCGACCACCACCGCCCGTCGCGCGCCCAGCTCCCCGATCAGCGCCGTCACGTCGCCCACCAGGTGCAGCAGGGTGTACGCGTCGACCGCCTCCGGCCGTGAGCTGCGGGCGTACCCGCGCTGGTCCGGCGCGACCACCCGGTATCCGGCTGCGGCCAGCGGGCCGAACTGGTGCCGCCACGAGTACCAGCTCTCCGGGAACCCGTGCAGCAGCAGGACCAGCGGTCCTTCGCCCTGCTCCGCCAGGTGCAGCCGCACCCCGTTCACCTCGACCTGGCCGTGCTCGATGCTGTCGCTCAACTCCAGCTCCTCGTCCGGGCAGCGGGCCTTCCGGCCCCTCCCCGCGGAAACGTCCGCTCCGGGCCCGGGAGTTCCGGACCCCGGACCCGGCTCCCGGACCCCGCCGCGCCAGCCCTCTCGTCTAGGCCGCCGACCCGTTCGAACCCGCCGGGACCAGCAGAAGATCCAAACGAAACTGCCAATGGGCACGGTGGCCCTCAATGGGCACGTCGCCACGACCGATCCCACCCGAGCGGGCGGGCGGTTCGCCCGTGCGTGGTGAGCATGGTGGTCAGGCGCGCGGACTTCGCCGAACTCGTCCTGGACGAGCCGAGGTCGGACCCGCAGCTCTGCCTGCGCACCCCGGGCGCGGTGGTCTCCCGGCATCCGCACGACCTGGAGCCCGTGCCGCCGATCGTCGATTTCGACCCGGCCCGGTTCAAGATCACTGCGGACACCGCCGCCGCCGGCCCACTCGACAGCCGCCCGGACCTGCTGCGGATGGACCCGCTCGCGTTCGAGCGCCTGGTGCGCGAACTCTTCACCGCCATGGGCTACGAGACCTGGCGCACCCGGAACTCCCGCGACGACGGCCTCGACGCCGTCGCCGTCCGGCGCGACCCGGTCCCGGTGGGCGTCACCGTGATCGCCGTCCAGGCCAAACGCACCAAGAACGTCGTCAGCCCCGAAGTCGTCGGGGCCCTGCTCGGCACCCTCCAGGACAAGCAGGCCGCCCGCGGCGTCCTCGTCACCACCTCCTGGTACGGCAAGTCCAGTTGGGAGACCGCGCACCGCAACGGCCAGCGCCTGGACCTGATCGACGGCCGCAACCTGAAGTCCCTGCTCCTCGAGCACCTCGGCATCGACGCCCTGATCGGACTCCCGAAGCTCCCACCCGGCCGGCAACCGGACGACATCGTCTGACGGCGCTGCCGGAGGTCACTCGCCCACCCGCCCCTCCGGACGGTCAGCACATACGCGCGGGGAGGAGCACTTGGCCGCTGGCCGCGCGGCTCCCACCACCGCTGTCAGCCGTCGTTCCTTGCAAGTGACGGGCAGTCATCCCGCCACAGGAGCCACCGTGCTGTCGCGCAGCACCACCTCGGCGAATGCTTCGGCCTGCTGTGCCTCCGGACTGCTCTCGCGCAGGGCGAGGCGGACGGCCGACTCGCCCATCCCGGTCAGCGGCAGCCTGACGGTGCTCAGCGCCGGGGCCAGGTCGGTGGCCAGTGGGATGTCGTCGAAGCCGGCGACGGAGACCTCACCGGGGACGGAGACGCCCCGGGCATGGAGTTCGGCGAGGGCTCCGGCGGCGCAGATGTCGGAGAGGGCGATCACCGCGGTGGGGAGGGCGGCGCCGCCGTCCCGGGTGGCGTCCAGGATGCGCGCCGTCGCCGCCCGCCCGCCCTCGCGGGTGAACTCCGCGCGCTGGAGCATCCCTTCGGGAAGTGCCAGACCGCTTCCGCTCAGGGTCTCCAGGACGCCGTCCAGCCGGTCGTCAGCCACCCGCAGCCGCCGCGGCCCGGTGATCACCGCGAAGCGGCGGTGTCCCAGGTGGAGCAGGGCGCGGGCCAGTGAGGCGGCGCCCTCCCGGTTGTGGACGTGCACGGTGTCGTACAGCGGGCCGTGGTCGCTGATCGCCACCACCCGTCCGCCCTGCGCCCGGTATGCCGTCAGCGCCTCGTCCAGCCGCTGGACCGCGGCGACGTCGGTGTACGCCGATCCGGCGAGCACGATCGCCCGCGCCCGGTGCGCGTGCAGCATCCGGATCGCCTCCAGCTCCCGCCGGGGGTCGCCGTCCGTGCTGGTGACCAGCGTCAGCAGCCCGGCCCGCGCGGCGGCGTCCCCCACGCCCCGGGCGATGCCGCCGAAGTACGGGTCGGCGACGTCGTGCAGCAGCACCCCGATCGTCGTGCCGGAGGAACGGGCCAGCGCCTGGGCGGGCGCGTTGGCGAGGTAGCCCAGCGCCTCGGCACTGGCCCGGACCCTCGCCGACAGCTCCTCCGTCACCGAGCGGGCCGAGCCGTTCAGGACTCGCGAGGCGGTGGCGAGCGAGACGCCGGCGTGCCGCGCCACGTCCCCGAGAGTGACTGCCACCGGCGCTCCTCGCTTCCTCGCTCCGGCCCTCGACGGCCGGAGATCAGGTTATCTCCTGCCGGTACCACCTTGACCGGGGTGTCCCGGCCCCCTAGCCTCAGCCCTGGAAAGCGCTTTCCAGAACCTTCGAGGGCCACCTTGGAAAGCGCTTTCCGCAAGACTTTCGACAGCTACCCGTACGTCCTCCCAGCCCAGTCCACAGGCTTCCTGGAGAACGCTTTCCGGCTGCTGGCCGACCCGAAAGGCGTCTCGCGGCCGCAGCGGGCCGCCTCGTCACCCCTGACCGACCGTCACCGTCCAGACAAGGAAATCCTCATGTCCCGCAGGACCATCGGCATCGTCATGAACGGCGTCACCGGCCGGATGGGCTACCGCCAGCACCTGGTGCGCTCGATCCTGGCCATCCGCGAGCAGGGCGGCCTGCCGCTCGGCGACGGCGAGGTGCTGTGGCCCGAACCGATCCTGGTCGGGCGTAGCGCCGCCAAGCTGGAGGAGCTGGCAGCCCGGCACGGGCTGGAGCACTGGACCACCTCGTTGGACGAGGCGCTGGCCCACCCGCTGGCGGAGATCTACTTCGACGCCCAGGTCACCCAGGCCCGGGAGCCGGCGATCAAGGCGGCGATCGCCGCCGGCAAGCACGTCTACACCGAGAAGCCGACCGCCGAGTCGCTGGACGCCGCACTGGAGTTGGCGCGGCTGGCGCAGGAGGCCGGGGTGTGCAACGGCGCGGTGCAGGACAAGCTGTTCCTGCCGGGCCTGCTGAAGCTCAAGCGGCTGGTGGACAGCGGGTTCTTCGGCCGCGTCCTGTCGGTGCGCGGCGAGTTCGGCTACTGGGTGTTCGAGGGCGACTGGCAGAGCGCGCAGCGCCCGTCGTGGAACTACCGGGCCGAGGACGGCGGCGGCATGATCCTCGACATGTTCCCGCACTGGCGGTACGTGCTGGACCACGTGATCGCCCCGGTCCGCTCGGTGTACGCGCACACCGCCACCCACATCCCGCAGCGGGTCGACGAGCAGGGCCGGCCGTACGCGGCGACGGCGGACGACGCCGCGTACGGCGTCTTCGAGCTGGAGGGGGGCATCGTCGCGCAGGTCAACTCCTCCTGGGCGGTGCGCGTGGACCGCGACGAGCTGGTGGAGTTCCAGGTGGACGGCACCGAGGGCAGCGCCGTCGCCGGACTGCGCAACTGCCGCTTCCAGCACCGCGCCGCCACGCCCAAGCCGGTGTGGAACCCGGACCTGCCGGTCACCGAGCCCTTCCGCGCGCAGTGGCAGCAGGTGCCGGACAACGACGAGTTCGACAACGGTTTCAAGGCGCAGTGGGAGCTGTTCCTCAAGCACGTGGTGACCGGTGCGCCGTACCACTGGGACCTGCTGGAGGGTGCGAAGGGCGTGCAGCTGGCCGAGCTGGGCCTGCGCTCCGCCCGCGAGGGCCGCCGCCTCGCCGTGCCCGGACTCAGCCTCTGACCTGCGCACACCAGCGCGCCGCCCCTCCCGTCCCCCTCCCCCGGTCCCGCCCGTGCGGGACCGCCCGACCAACGAGGTCTGACACCATGACGCATCTCGATCTACCCGGTACCGGCCGGTACCGCCTGCGCGATCCGCAGCCGCTGGACGGTGTTCCGCCGGGGCCGGCCGCCTCCCGGGTGGCGTTCGCCGCCGCCCACGTGGTGGCCGATCCGCTGGGCGGCAACGCCCCGGGCGCACCGGCCGCCGTGGACTGGGAGGCCACGCTCGCGTTCCGCCACCGGCTGTGGTCGCTGGGCCTGGGAGTGGCCGACGCGATGGACACCGCGCAGCGCGGGATGGGTCTGGACTGGGCGGCGACCCGGGAGCTGATCCGCCGCTCGGGCGCGGCGGCCCGCTCGGTCGGCGGGCGGCTGGCCTGCGGCGCGGGCACCGACCAGCTGTCCGGCTCCGACCTCTCGTTGAAGGCGGTGCTGGCCGCGTACGAGGAGCAGTTGGCGGTGGTGGAGGAGGCCGGTGCGCAGCCGATCCTGATGGCGAGCCGGGCGCTGGCGGCGTCGGCGCGCGGGCCGGAGGACTACCTGGAGGTGTACGGGCGGCTGGTGGAGCAGGCGGAGCGGCCGGTGATCCTGCACTGGTTGGGCGAGATGTTCGACCCGGCGCTGTCCGGCTACTGGGGTGCGGGCGATCTCGACGCGGCGGCGGCGACGGTGCTGGAGCTGATCCGCAGCCACCCGGGGCGGATCGACGGCATCAAGGTGTCGCTGTTGGACGCGGACCGGGAGGTCGCGCTGCGGCGCGAACTGCCGCCCGGGGTTCGGATGTACACGGGCGACGACTTCCACTACCCGGACTTGGTCAAGGGGGACGAACTCGGGTTCAGCCACGCGTTGCTGGGCGTCTTCGACCCGATCGCGCAGGTCGCCGCAGCCGCGCTGCACGCACTGGACGCCGGTGACGTGGCGCGCTACGACGCGCTGTTCGCGCCGACGGTGCCGCTGGCGCGGCACCTGTTCGCGACGCCCACGTTCCACTACAAGACGGGCATCGTGTTCCTGGCCTGGCTGTGCGGGCATCAGGAGCACTTCACGATGGTCGCGGGCGCGCAGAGCGGGCGGTCGGTGAGCCACCTGGTGGAGCTGTTCCGACTCGCGGACGCCGCCGGGGTGTTGGGCGATCCGGAGCTGGCCGCGGGCCGGATGCGGGAGTTCCTGGCGCTGGCGGGGGTGCGGGCGTGAACGCGGAGCGGGGAGTGAAGGCGGCCGAGGGCTGCGAGCGGCTGTCGCTGAACCAGATCACCACCAAGGGGTGGACGCTGGAGGAGGCGGTGCGCGGCTGCGTGGCGGCCGGGATCCCGGCGATCGGCCTGTGGCGGGACAAGGTCGCCGAGATCGGCGTCGCCCGTGCGGCCCGGCTGTGCCGCAACGCCGGGCTGGCCGTGAGCAGCCTGTGCCGGGGCGGGTTCCTGACGGCGGGCGACGAGACGGCGCGGCGTGCGGCGTTCGCGGACAACCTGGCCGCGATCGAGGGGGCCGCCGAACTCGGCACCGACACGCTGGTCCTGGTGGTGGGCGGCCTGCCGCCCGGCAGCAGGGACCTGGTGGGCGCGCGGCGCCAGGTCGCCGACCTGATCGGTGAACTCGCGCCGCATGCCGGCGATTTCGGCGTCCGGCTGGCGATCGAGCCGCTGCACCCGATGTTCTGCGCGGACCGCGCGGTGGTCTCCACGCTCGGCCAGGCACTCGACCTGGCCGAGGCGCACCCGGCGGACCGGGTCGGTGTCGTCGTGGACAGCTACCACGTGTGGTGGGACCCGGAGTTGGAGCGCCAGGTGGCGCGGGCCGGGGCTGGTGGACGGATCGCCGCGTACCAGGTGTGCGACTGGACGCTGCCGCTGCCGGCGGACGCGCTGTTGGGCCGCGGGCACGTCGGTGACGGCCACATCGACTTCGGGTGGCTGACCGACCGGGTGACGGAGGCCGGGTACACCGGTTGGATCGAGGTCGAGCTGTTCAACGAGCCGGTGTGGAACACCCCCGGCGCGCAGACCCTGGCGACGTTGAAGGAACGCCACCGGGCGCACGTCGCCAGGTGCTGAACGGCGGTCGCGTCCCCGTCGGCCCGTTGGCGGGGACGCGACGCAGCCGCGGGCGAAGGCGGGGCGTGGGAGTGGCGGGATCGAGTGCGATGGAGGCGGGTCGATGCGGGTCGTGGTGGCGCCGGATTCGTTCAAGGGGACGATCGACGCGGCGGAAGCCGCCGACGCGCTGGCCGCCGGGTGGCGTTCGGTGCGCGGGTCGGACGAGGTGCGGTGCGTGCCGATGGCGGACGGGGGCGAGGGCACGCTCGCCGCGGTCGTCTCGGCGGGCGAAGGTGTTCGGCTGGTGGACGTGCCGGGCGTGAGCGGGCCGGACGGGCGGCCGGTGCGGGGGCGGTACGCCCTGCTGCCGGACGGGACGGCGGTGGTGGAACTCGCGGTGGCGAGCGGACTGCCCCTGCTGAACGGCGGGTTGCGTCCGATGACGGCCACCACCCGTGGCACCGGGGAGATCATCGCGGCCGCCCTGGGCGCAGGTGCCCGGAGGCTGGTCATCGGCCTCGGCGGATCGGCGTCCACCGACGGCGGCTACGGGTTGCTGGCGGTCCTCGGCGCGTGCCTGCGGGCCAGCTCGGGCCGACGCCTCGACGACCGCCCGACGGACCTCGACCGTGCCCTGAGCGCGGCGCGGACCTTCGACCGCTCCTGCCTGCACGCGGCGCCGGCCGGCGGGGTCGTCCTGCTCACCGATGTGACCAACCCCTTGCTGGGCGAGGACGGTGCCGCGGCCGTGTACGGCCCGCAGAAGGGTGCCGACGAGCGGAAAGTCGCCCTGCTGGAGCGGAGGTTGACGCGGCTGGCCGAGTTGCTGGGCGGCGACCCGTCCGTTCCCGGCGCGGGCGCGGCCGGTGGCACCGGTTACGGCCTGGTCGCCGGCTGGGGCGCGGTGGTCGAACCCGGGGCGGCGGCGGTGGCCCGGTTGCTGGGCCTGCCCGCGATGGTGGCCTCCGCCGACCTGGTGATCACCGGAGAGGGCCGCTTCGACGGGACCAGCCTGCGGGGGAAGGCGGTCGGCGAGGTGGTCCGCCTCGCCGGGGAGGCCGGTGTCCGGTCGGCGGTGGTGGCCGGTGTGGCGGACGCCCCGGAGGTACTGACGCTCTCCGCCCTGGCCGGTTCCCCGGCCGAGGCCTGTCGGGAACCCGCCCACTGGCTGCACCGGGCCGGGGCCGTCCTGGCTGGCCGGCACGACGCGTCGGTCGGCCGCTGACGGGGCGGAGGGGAGCGCACGGGGCGGGCAGGCCGCTTGCTCCGCTTTGACGGCCGTCATTGGTGCCGGTGCCGACCGGAGGAGGTCGCCGGCCGGTCCGGGGGTTCCTTTCCCCCTGAACGGCCACGTGCCCGGCGATGGCAAAGGCCCGGGCGCGGCATCTGTCGCCACGGCTGCGGCAGGCAGTCGCCACCCCGCCCGGGCGGGCGGCGCTACCGTCCCGGCAGGCCCACGGCCGTCCCGCGCGCCCGACCGCCGTTCAGCAGCATCGGGGCCCTGGGTCGAGGCGGGGACGTTCGTGGAGGTCTTCACGCTCTGCGAGTCGACGAGGCAGGCCGACGGCTCCGGATCACGGCCCTCGGCGGCCCGGAGCAAGCGCCGCAGGAGTCCGTTGAGCTGTGGAACGCTCCGTCGCGCTGCCACTTGGCGAAGTAGGCGTAGACCGTCTCCCAGGGCGGGTGGTCGTGCGGGAGGTGGCGCGCGGTGCGCTCCTGGCGCCAGGTGGCCAGGGTCGGCTCGACCAGCGCCCAGCGGGCGTCGGACAGGTCGCTCGGGTATCCGCGCCGTTCGGGCGTGATTCGGGAGTACCCGCCCAGGCCAGGCGCGCTCACCGGCGCCCGAAGCACGCGGCACACAACCGGCGCCTTGGGATGAAACAGGAGGATGACGGACAAGACCACGGCCTTGGCGTCTCTCCAGCATCGCCAGACTCTTGAGTATCAGCGGCCCCGTCCAATCCGAGGCGCAAAACACCCGAAAATCCACCAGAAGCGATGCAAACACCCTCTAAGCGGGCAAAACCCCAAGGCGCCGATGCGGCCCATTGCGCCGACACCGGCCGGCGCAAGAGCTCGCGCAGATCGGCGGGTGGGGCACCCGGGCGGTGAGGCGAGCCAGGTGTCCCCGATCATGGAGTTGCGGCGCTCTGTGATCACTGGGGAGACCTGTGCCCGTTCTTCCGGCAAGCCGACCGACCCGCGGATCAATTCGCGGCGCTGCTGCCCGAGCGTCCCGCGGTCGATCCGGCCCAGCCGCTGGTGAGCGCCGTGGGGTTAGCGGCCGATCTTGTCGAGCTCGGCGAGATCGTCGTCGGACAGCGGGAGTCCCGCGCCGGCGGCGTTCTCGCGCAGGTGTGCCACCGACGAGGTGCCGGGGATCAGCAGGATGTTCGGCGACCGCTGCAGGAGCCAGGCCAGGGCGACCGACATGGGCGTCGCGTCCAACCGGGTGGCTACGGCCGTGAGTGCCGAGGACTGCAGCGGGCTGAAGCCGCCGAGGGGGAAGAAGGGCACGTAGGCGATGCCCTGCTCTGCGAGCTCGTCGATCAGGTCGTCGTCGTGGCGGTGGGCGAGGTTGTACATGTTCTGCACGCACACGATCGGCGCGATCGAGCGTGCCTCGGCGACCTGTTCCGCCGTCGCGTTGCTCACGCCGAGGTGCCGGACGAGGCCCTGCCGCTGGAGGTCGACGAGCGCCCCGAACGCCTCCGCGAGCGAACCGGGCACGGGGCCCTGGGCGTCGCCGAGCCGGAGGTTGACCACGTCCAGCGTGTCGAGGCCGAGGTTCTCCAGGTTCTCGGCGACGGCCCGGCGCAGCTCTTCAGGCTTGCGTGCCGGGGGCCAGCCTCCCTCCTCGTCGCGGGTCGCCCCGACCTTGGTCACGATGTGCAGCGAGTCGGAGTACGGGTGCAGCGCCTCACGGATCAGCTGGTTGGTGATGTGCGGCCCGTAGGCGTCGGCGGTGTCGATGTGGGTGATGCCGAGGCCGACGGCCTCGCGGAGAACGGCGAGTGCGCCCTCGCGGTCGGCAGGCGGACCCATGACCCAGGGGCCGGCGAGCTGCATGGCGCCGTAGCCGAACCGGGTGACGGTCAGGTCGCCCAGGGTCCAGGTGCCGCCGGGAAGCGAGACGGAGGGGGTGCCCATGGTGTGCCTTTCGTGTTAAGCCAGGGAGTGGTGCCTGACGGCGCCTTGCACCACTATTGGTGCGTAGCTCCTTGTCGGGAAGCAGGCACTTCGAAGTGCGTAAGGCACCTACGGATGAGAGGAACGGTCCATGGCGACGATGACGGCAGCCCAGCAAAGGGCACAGGCCAAGGTGGAGTACGACGCCTTCGTGGCGGCCTGCCCCAGCCGCAAGCTGCTCGACCGGATCTCCAACAAATGGGTCACGCTGATCCTGGCCGCGCTCGGCAGCGACAGCGCGCATCGGCCCGGCGCCGACTGCGCCGGCGGGCCCCGGGTGATGCGCTACTCGGAGTTGCAGCGCCTGCTGGCCGGCGTCAGCCAGAAGATGCTCACCCAGACGCTGCGCTCCCTGGAGCGCGACGGCCTGGTGTCCCGCACTGTGGTGCCGACCGTGCCGGTCACGGTCTCCTACGAGCTGACCGATCTCGGCCTGTCGCTGTACGAGATGATGCGGGGCATCAAGGCCTGGGCCGAGACGCACATGGACGATGTGCTTGCCAACCGCGAGACCTACGACACCCGCGTCGCCTGAACTGAACCACACCAGGGTTGCTCATCAGCGCCGAACGGTCTGCGGGCAAGAGGCCGGGCAGATGGACGGGGCTCAAGGGCGTCGCCTGGGGCGGTCGTCCCAGCGGTGGGTGGTCCGGGCTCGGCGGATCAGGCTACGGACGGTGATGATCGTGTCCGCGAGGTCGAAGAAGGCGCTGGCGACGGTCGCACGGCGCTCGTAGCAGCGGGCAAGGCGGTGAAAGGCGTTCTGCCAGGCGCGGGTGCGCTCGACGTGCCACCGCTGGCCGGCCTGGATCGGCGCCTTCTCGCCCTTGTGCGCGGTGCGGCCGTGCGGGTTGCGGGCAGCGAGTTCGGTGCGGGTCTTGTCCGAGTCGTAGCCGGCGTCCAGGTGCACGGTGATGTCGTCGGGCAGCGGTCCCAGGTGCTCCAGCGAGTCCAGGGCCGCGCCGAGGGCGACAGGTCCGTCACCACCCCGAAGCACTTCGCCCGCCTCCTGCTGCTCACCCGCCCCGAGAACCTCTGAGACACGGACACCGCGCTCCTGCGAGAACTCACCCGGACCTGCCCCGAGACAACCGAACTCGCGATTCTCACAAGCGAGTTCGCCCGCGCCGCCGTCGATGCCGCCTCGTCCTCCCCCTACAGCAACGGCCGCACCGAAGACGTCAACACCTGGACCTAGCGGATCATGAAACAGCGTCACCACCGATTGGCGGACCACGGTCACCAGGGGCGGTTCACTCCTCAGTGGGGCCGAGGTCTGGTGCCGTGCGCAGGTCCGCGGTGCGTTGGAAGGGTGCGGCGTGCAGCTCCAACACGGTGAGCTCGTTCACTCCCCGGCGTAGGACCGGCCCTGGGACGTAGAGCGAGCGTTGCGGACCCCGGGACCAGTAACGGCCGAGGTGGAACCCGTTGATCCAGGCCGTGCCTTTGGCCCAGCCCGGCAGATACAGGAAGGTGTCGGCGGTTTCATCGAGACGGAAGGTACCGCGGTGGAAGGCCGGACCGGCCGGTGGGCCCACGGTAGGGGTGAAGTCGAGCCCGTCCAGGGCGGTGAGCGGCAGTGGGGTATTGGCCCAGCCTGTGTGGATGGTGCCGTTGACCCGGACCGGTCCGGTGAGGCCCTTGCGGTCGTTCAGGCCGGCTCCGTAGTTGACTCGCCCCTGGTTCTCGACCAGGACGTCGAGAACACTGCTCGGGCTCGACACGGAGAGGGCGAGCGCGTGCTCGTGGTTCTCGCGTTCGACAACGCCGACCGGGTTCCCGTCGAGGAAGATTTGGGCGCGGTCGTGGACACCTTCGAGTTCGAGCAGCACAGGGCCGGGAGCGGGCAGGGTGGTGCGGTAATGCACCAGACCGAAATCCTGGCCCAGTTCCTCCATCGTCAGGGGTTGCGCGGCGATGACAGCGGTACCGAGGGCGGGTAGCTGGGTGAGTAGCGGCGCGGTGTGGGTGAGGCGGATGCCGGAACGGGTGAGTTTCGGGGTGGGCCCGGGCAGTGGTTCGTCGGGGACGGGCGCGTGTCGGGCGATAACGGTGCGCAGGGCGCGGTATTTGGCGGTCGGATCGCCTGCCTCGTCGAGGGGCGAGTCGTAGTCGTAGGAAGTGACGGTGGGCCGATAGGTGTGCTTGCCGTTGGCACCGTTGGTAAAGCCGTAGTTGGTACCGCCGTGAAACATGTAGAGGTTGACGGAGGCTCCGGCGGCGAGCAGGTCGTCCAGCTCCCTGGCGGTGTCCTCGGAGTCGCGCACGACGTGGCGGCCGCCCCAGCGGTCGAACCAGCCGATCCAGAACTCGGTGCACATCAGGGGTCCAGTGGGCTGGTGGGCACGCAGCACGGCCAGGCCCTGGCGCGCGCGGCTGCCGAGGTTGACGGTGGCCAGGGCGCCGGGCAGGGCACCACGAGCGAGGTCAGCAGGCTGGTCGCAGGTGAACAGCGGGATGTCAATGCCGCCGGAACGCAGCAGGTGAGCGAGGTGGGCGAGGTGGGCGGTGTCGTCGCCGTAGGCACCGTACTCGTTCTCCACCTGGACGGCGATGACGGGACCGCCGCGAGTGGCGAGGCTGCCGAGCAGAGGGGGGAGCAGTCGGGCGAAGTAGGACTCGACGGCGTGCAGGTAGCGGGGGTCCTGGCTGCGTAGGCGGACGTCAGGGTCCGCGAGCAGCCAGGACGGCAGGCCGCCGCCGTCCCATTCGGCGCAGATGTAGGGGCCGGGGCGGAGCAGGACGTGCAGTCCCTCGTTGGCGGCGAGTGCGAGGAAAGCGGGCAGGTCGAGTTCGGCGTCGAGCCGAAAGGTGTCGGGGCGGGGCTGGTGGAGGTTCCAGGGGACGTACGTCTCCACCGTGTTGAGGCCCATGAGGCGGGCCTTGCGCAGGCGGTCAGCCCAGTGCTCGGGGTGGATGCGGAAGTAGTGGAGTCCGCCGGAGATAATCCGGAACGGTTGGCCGTCGAGGGTGAAGGTGTCGTCCTCGGTCTGCAGGACGGGCATAGTGCGGTGCTCCGTGGCTGGTGGACGGTCGGGCCGGCGGGCGGGTGCCCATCGCGGTCGGCGGCCGTTGGCGGGTGTACCGGAACAGGTCCACACCCGCACTACGGGCCGGGGCACCGGCCCGTGGTGCGGGCCGGCACGGGCGAGCCGCCGTCCTGACCCGGCGGGGTCAGGACGGCGGCTCCGGTCAGGACGCCGGGAGGATCCGCCACTGCTGGGCGGTGCTCTTGCTGTACGCCCACTGGCCCAGGTCGGCGCCGTTGGTGGTGCGTCCCATGCCGTCGAGGTACATCCCGGTGGCGCGGTTCTTGATCAGGACGGTGTTGCCGTAAGTGGTGACGGACCACTGCTGGCCGGTGCTGCCGGTGTCGGCGTACTGCCTCACCTGCGATCCGTTGGTGGTGAGACCCGCGCTGTCGAGGTAGAGGCCGGTCTTCCCGTTCTTGAGTCGCACGTAGGCGCCGTAGTTCTCCACGATCCACTGCTGGTTGGCGCTGCCGCTGGGCTTCCACTGCCCGGTGGCGGAGCCGCTGGCGGTGCGGCCCATGCCGTCCACGTCGAGGCCGGTGTCGACGTTGCGCAGTTGGGTCGTCGTGCTGCCCGCGGTGCCGGTCCCCCAGGCGTACTGCAGCCTGGCCAGCCCGGAGGGGTTGACCACGGACAGGGTGATCGCCGAGCCCTCGCCGGTACGGGTGGTGAGGCTGTACCAGTCGCCGTCGCGCAGACCGGGCCAGTACACGCTGCCGACGCCGAGGGCGCGCAGCTTGCTGCTGACGCCGCGGAGGTAGTCGGCCCAGAAGGAGCCGCTGGGAACGCTGTAGTCGACGGAGTCGTAGGAGACGCCGTTCTTGCTCCCGGGGCCCATCGGCCCGCCCCACTCGGTGGCGATGGTGCGGTCGGCGTAGTTGCCGATGAGCGAGGCGATGCCGTTGGCCCACTCGTTCTCGCTCTCGTACGGATCACCGACGAAGAACGTGTAGTAGTGGACGGCGAGGAGGGTGCCGTCCAGCCTGGTGTCGCCGCCGACGGCGGCGACGTTGGTGGCGAGGCCGGCGCCGTCCAGGATGACGCGGTCGCGGGGAACGGCCGGGTAGCGGTTCAGCCAGTCGTGGTAGAGGTTGTTCAGGTCGGTGGTGCTGTAGCCGTAGGGCTCGTTGATGACCTCGAAGTAGACGTCGGGGTCGGCTCCGTAGGTCTCGACGACGGTGTCCCACATCTGGTAGAACGCGGTGGTGCCGGCCGGCTTCCCGCCGCTGTAGGCCCAGTAGGACAGGATCACCTTGCCCTTGCCGAGCGCGCCGTCGATGGCGCCGCTGTAGGGGCCCCACCAGGTGTTGACGGTCGGCTCGTTGACGGGCATGCGGACGGTGTTCGAGCCGGTGAGGCCGTGGAGTTGCCCCACCACCCGCTCGGCGACGACGGCGGCCGTGGCGTGGGTGTCCGAGGAGGTCAGGCCGGAGGGGTACAGCACGCCGTTGACGAAGTTGTCGCGCTTGTCGGCCCAGTTGACGCCCCGGAAGCCGCTGGTGGAGGTGCCGGCGTGGGCACTGTGCGAGCCGACGGCGAGAA
The DNA here is from genome assembly GCF_000716545.1 of Kitasatospora phosalacinea. Classification (GTDB taxonomy): domain Bacteria; phylum Actinomycetota; class Actinomycetes; order Streptomycetales; family Streptomycetaceae; genus Kitasatospora; species Kitasatospora phosalacinea. The sequence continues at coordinate 145,506 of NZ_JNWZ01000001.1, read as the reverse complement.
GTCCGGACGCGGCCAGGAACAGGGCCATCAGCAGGCGGAGCAGGACGAGGTGGGGCGCCGCATGGAGGGTACGGCTCGGTCTGGTCACGGGTGTTCCCTTCTGGTGGGTGATGCCGGCCCGTCGTCCGGGGCCGGTGGCGTGGGGGGTGCCGGCGCGTGCGGCCCGTGCGCGGGCATGCCGGGGTAGGGGCGTGGCGGCGAGAACGGCCGGCGTGGGACGGAGAGGTGGCGACGGGGTGTCAGGTGGGGTGGTCGCGGGTCCGCGCGCGGTGCACCGCGGCTTCCATCGGGCGGGAGTTGCGCCAGATGACGAACAGCGCGCACCCGGGGGCGACGGCCAGGCCGTAGAGGGGGACCTGGCTGACCACGACCAGGCAGACCGCGGCGAGCAGCAGGTTGACGGCGGCCGGGGCCGGGCGCAGCAGCAGCCCGTAGGCGGCCGCCAGCAGGGTGGTCCGGGCGCGTCGGTCGGAGGGGTCGGCGGCGAACGCCGTCGCGGTGAGGCCGGTGCCGGCGGCGACCAGGACCAGGACGGCGTGCAGCGGCAGCAGCGCCGGGGCGAGGCCGCTGCGGTGGCGCAGGAAGACGGCGTCCGCCGTGCAGACTGCGGCGAGCACGACCAGGGGTGTCCACAGGGCGAGGCCGCGCCGGGCCAGTCGGCGGTAGGCGCGGAAGAATTCGCGCATCCGGGGCCGGTCCTCGTCGTCGGCGAGGCGCAGGTAGCCGAAGGCCGCCGTCAGGGACGGGCCGGCGGCTGCGACCAGGACGGTGAAGAGGACCGGGTGCTGCCAGGGGCGTCGCTCGATCTGCAGCGCCAGCAGGAGCGGCAGGTTGGTGAGGGCGAGCCCGGCGTTGACCACCAGGACGCGGTGGACGTGGTCCCACAGCGCCGTCCAGGAGCTGTGGCTGGTGTTGAGCCGGATGCCCCGACCCCGGACGTGCTCGCTCATCGCCGCCGCCTCACTTCATGCCCGAGGTCGCGACGCCGCGCACGAAGTACCGCTGGCCCAGCAGGAAGATCACCAGGATGGGCACGACCGAGATCACCGATCCGGCCATGATCATGGCGTACTGGGCGTCGTACATGCCGACGAACGACTTCAGTCCGATCTGGATGGTCCACAGGTCGTTCGAGGTGAGGTAGATGAACGGGCCCATGTAGTCGTTCCAGGTGTTGACGAAGGTCAGCAGGGCGAGGCCGGCCAGGGCCGGCTTCGACAGCGGCAGCACGACCCGAGCCCAGATACCGTATTCGGTCAGTCCGTCGAGGCGGGCGGCCTCGCCGAGTTCGTCGGGGATGGTGAGGTAGTACTGGCGCATCAGGAAGACGCCGAACGCGCCGAATGCCTGGAGCAGGACGAGCGAGGTGCGGGTGTCCACCAGGCCCAGCTTCTGCATCAGGATGTACTGCGGGACCATGTACGCCTGCCAGGGCACCGCGATGGTGGCGATGTAGCCGAGGAACAGGGCGTCGCGGCCCGGGAACTTGACCTTGGCGAAGCCGTAGGCGGCGAAGCTGCCGGTCAGGACCTGCAGCAGGGTGATCACCACGCTGAGGAACAGCGAGTTGCCGACGTAGGTGAGCAGGGGGATCTGGGACCAGATGTCAGTGAAGTTGTTCCAGTGGAAGCCGTCCGGGATCCAACGGACGGGCACGGAGAAGACGTCCTGGTCGGTCTTCAGTGACGCGGACAGCATCCAGACGAACGGCAGCAGGATCGCAGCGGCGAGCGTGACGAGCGCCAGGTAGAGCAGGACCCGGCCCGCGGCGTGTCGGGCGGCCCGGTTCCTGCGGGCCCGTGTGGATATGGTGTCGGGCTGTGGGAGTGGACGGTGCACGGCACGGTCCTCCTGGAGCAGGGTCGGGTTCATCGCTCACTCCTGCGCTGCGCCTGGAACTGGATCGCCGTGATCACCATGCAGATCAGGAAGAGCGCCAGGGAGATCGCCGAGGCGTAGCCGAAGCGGCCCCGGGTGATGCCTTCGCGGAAGATCAGCTGGGAGAGCACGAGGGTGGAGCGGCCGGGGCCGCCCTCGGTCATGATCTGGACCAGGTCGAAGACCTTGAAGCTGGAGATGGTCAGCATCACCACGACGAAGAAGGTGGTGGGCCGCAGCGCGGGCACGGTGATGTGCCAGAAGCGCTGCCAGGGTCCGGCTCCGTCGACCCGGGCGGCCTCGTAGAGCTCGGCCGGAACAGCCTGCAGGCCAGCCAGGTAGAGGACCATGTAGTAGCCCATGTCGCGCCACACGCTGGCGATGACCAGCGCGGGCATCGCCCAGTCGGTGGAGGAGGTCCAGCGGGGCGGGTTCGCCACCCCGAAGCCGTGCAGGAGCTGGTTGATCGGACCGACGTCGGGGCTGAAGAGCATGTTCCACACCACGGCCACCGCGACCAGCGAGGTGACGTAGGGGAAGAAGAACGCGGTACGCAGGATGCCCGCGCCGCGCAGCTTCTGGTTGAGCAGGACGGCCAGGCCGAGCGAGGCGGCCAGGGTGAGTGGGATGTGTCCCGCCGCGTACCAGCAGGTGTTGGCGAGTGCGGTGTGGAAGTTGTCGTCCTGCCACAGCCGGCGGAAGTTGGCGAGGCCGACCCAGTTGGGCGGGGAGTAGGAGTTCCAGTCGGTGAAGGAGACCAGGAGGGCGCCGAGCAGCGGGACCAGGGTGAAGGCGGCGAAACCGAGGAAGTTGGGGAGGACGAAGCTCCAGCCGACGAGGACGCCCCGCCGCTTGCGCCGCCGGGCGGCGACGGAAGCGGCGGCATCGGCCCGGTGTGCCGAGGAGACGGTGCCGGTGGTCACTTGACCTCGTTCGTGACGCGCTTGTTCATCTCCTGGATGCCCTGGTCGACGGACTTCTGACCCGACATCACCAGTTGGTGCTCCTCGGTGAGGATCTGGTCGACGTCGGAGGACCTCTCGCTGACGGGCATCTCCAGGACCACCGTGTCGGGCTGCATGGCCTTGCGGGAGAGTTCGTCGTTCGGCATGCCGGGGACGCTGAAGAACGCCTTCATGATGGTGCTGTCGCTGTAGGAGGGGACGATGCCGATCTTGGCTATGGCGGCGGCGCCCTCGGGTCCGGAGGCCCACTGGACGAACTGCTTGGCCGCGTCGGCGTGTCGGGCCTTCTTGTTGATGGCGAAGGCGGTGGGCGAGCCGAAAGTGGTGGTCTTCCCGCCGTCGGTGGTCTGCGGGACGGGTGCCATGCCCCAGTCCACGTCGTTGGTGCCCTTGGCCTTCTCCGCGAGGAGGGCGGCCGCCCACCAGGTGCCCATCGGGACGGTGGCGGCCTTGTGGGTGGTCAGCTGCGAGTCGTAGGTGACCTTCTGGCTGGTCGCCGTGGAGTAGGGCAGGGCCGCACCGGACTTCTGCAGGTCGAGGGCGAGCTCGTACTGCTTCTTGAAGAACCCGTAGTCGCCACCCAGCAGGTTCCCGTCGGTCTGCGCGGCGGCCAGCGCCTGCTCCACGGAGCGCCAGGTGTGCAGGTAGGTTCCGTAGACCTTGTTCGCGCCGTCGCCGCTGGTGAGCTGCTTGGCCAGCGAGGAGAAGCCTGACCAGGTGAGGTGGGACAGGTCTGCGTTGCCGGTCATCGCCTTGTTGTAGAACAGCACCCAGAAGTCGTTGCGGTACGGGAGCGCGTAGTACTCACCGTTGATGTCGTACGCGGTGAGGTTCTTGTAGGAGGGCCTGTCGAGCTGGGCGACGTAGTCGGTGAGCGGGGCCAACTGTCCCCGGCTGGCGTAGCGGGAGTAGTCGATGACGTTCTTCATGGTGAGGACGTCGGTGGTGTCGCCGCCGGCCAGCATGGTGGTGAGCTTGTCGGGGTACTTGTCGGCGAGGATGTCGACCGGCTCGACCTGGATGTCGGGGTGGGTGGCTTCGAAGCCGTCGATCAGGGCCTTGAACTCCGGGGTGCTGGCGTAGTTCCACACCGCGATCTTGATGGTGGTCTTTCCGTCGGTGGAGGCGCCGGAGCCGGCGCTGCTGCACCCGGCCACGGACAGCAGTGCCACGGCAGCGGCCAGCAAGGACGTGGTTCTACCGGGGTTCCTGGTCACGGTACGGCTCCTTGGGGGTGGGGTTTTCTGCGAGCGGTGGGGGGTGGGGGCCGGTCAGGCGATGCGGTCGAGCGCCCAGTGCGCGGCGGTGATTTCGGCGTGGAGTGGTTGGTCGGCGGTCCAGCGGGCGAGCTCGTCCAGGGCGTGGTCGGTGAGACGGCCGATCTCGGTCCCCAGGGAGCCGGCAATGTGCGGCGTGATCATCACATGGGTCTGGTTGCGCAGGGGCGAGGCGGCCGGCAGCGGCTCGGGATCGACGACGTCGAGGATCGCGAACAAGCGTCCGGCCGCGCATTCGGCAGCCAGCGCGTCCTGGTCGACCAGGCTGCCGCGGGCGGTGTTGATGACGGTGGCGTAGTCGGGCAGGGCGCTCAGCTGCGCCGCTCCGATCAGGTGGCGCGTCTCCTCCAGTGCCGGAGCGTGCAGGGACAGGACGTCAACCTGGGGCAGCAGCTCGTCCAGGGTCACCAGGGTGGCGCCACTGCGGGCGACCTCCGCCGGGTCGGCGTAGGGGTCGGCCACGAGGACCCGGGTGCCGTCCAGGATCCGCAGCAGGTCGACGACGCGGCGGCCGATCCGGGAGAATCCGACGACGCCGACGGTCCGTTCGAAGTTGGACAGGTCGCCGTAGCCGATCACCGTGCCCCACCCCTCGTAGGCCCGCTGGTCGTCGGACGCGAGGAACGGCGCCTTCTTGCCGGCGAAGATGGTGGCGGCCAGCGTGTACTCGGCGACCGGGATGGCGTTGGCGTCGGCCGCGCTGGTGATGCGGATGCGGCGGCGCCACACTCCGTCGCTGACCAGCCCGCGGACACTGCCGGCGCAGTGGAAGACGGCTCGCAGGCGGGGTGCGTGCGCGAGGCGCTCCTCGGTGAGCGCCGGCGCGCCCCAGGAGGTCAGGAGGACCTCGGTGTCCCGGAGCCGGGCCCGGGTCTCGGGCTGGTCGAGTTCGTCGGTCCACACCGGGAAGTGGATGTCGGCCAGGTCGGCCAGGCGCTTCATCCGCTTTGCGTCGAAGTGGGCGTCGAAGCTCCGGCGGTCCATCACGACCATCGCGCGGGGCCTGCTTGGCATGAGCGGGTTCCTTCCTCCAGCATGTCACCGCCCAGGAATCCGGAGCGTTACCTGCCGAACACGTTGGAACAGGAATAGTGGTGTATGGAGCCACCGCACCAGCTCTGGAACACAAGCATTCGCAATCATCCGGATTCGATACCGAGTGGAGTCGCCGTCATGACGGAGCGCAGACAGTTCGCCGCCCAGCGCCAGGAGCGGGTCATGGACGAACTGCGCCGCCACGGCGCGGTCCGGGTGCGCGAGTTGGCGCAGCTCCTGGGCGTGAGCGAACTGACCGTGCGTCGGGACCTGGCCGCCCTCGCCGCGCGCGCACTGCTCACCCAGGTGCACGGCGGGGCGGTCCTGCCGGTCGAGAACGGGGCGGTGCCCGCCAGGCGGCAGCGCCCCGTCCCGGCGGGCACCCCGTACGTGATCGGCATGGTGGTGCCCTCGCTGGACTACTACTGGCCCCAGGTCGTCGGCGGCGCGAGAACGGCGGCGGCGGCGCTCGGGGTGCAGCTGCAACTGCGCGGTTCGAGCTACGACGTGGACGAAGACCGCCGGCAGATCACCCGGCTGGTGGCCGCGCAGCAGGTCCAGGGACTGCTGCTGGCGCCGAACCTGGACGGCGAGGGCGTGGAGGAGATGATCGACTGGATCGGGAAGCTCCCCGTCCCGGTCGTCCTGGTGGAGCGTCAGACACCCCACTGGACGCCCACCCCGCAGCAGTTGGAGTGGGTGCGCAGCGACCACGCGCTCGGCCTGGAGATGGCCCTGCGGCACCTGCACGAGCACGGGCACCGCCGGATCGGCCTGGTCCTGTCCAAGGGCAGCCCGACCTCGGCCCATCTGGCCCACGGCTGGGAGCGGACCTGCGCGGACCTGGGGCTGCCGGACGACTTCGTGGTCCGCGACAACGTCACGCTCGAACAGCCGGGCCACCGGGAGAGCATCGAGCGGCTGCTCGGGGGCGCCCGCGAGCGGGGCGTCACCGCGCTGATCGTGCACAGCGACCCGTCCGCCATCGCCATCGCCCAGTACTTCGCCGAGGTGGGGGTGTCCGTGCCGGACGACGTCGCCCTGGTCTCCTACGACGACGAGGTGGCGCACCTCGCGCACCCCGCCATCACCGCGGTGCGGCCGCCCAAGGCCCGGGTGGGCCGGGAGGCGGTCGAGATGCTGGTGGCCAGGATCGTGGAGGGCCGGCGGCGCCCGCCCCGCCGGGTGCTGATCCTCCCGGAGCTGTTCATCCGCGGCTCCTCGGTCAAGCAGCCGGAGCACCGGGGAGCGGCGACTCCGTCCCTCGAACTCCCGTGAACGATTGTGAACTCTTCTGTTCTTTTCCGGTCGTGATGGTTGACCCTGCGCCGGCCGGACCGTTTGAGTGGCCTTCCCGCGCCCCGCCCCGGGACGCGCCCCGCTGCCGAACGCCGGAGTGCGCACATGCCTCTTGCCCTGCCGCCGGAGGACCGGGACCGCTCCCCCTTCACCGGCTGGACGCGCGACCACTGGGTGGCCCTCGCGGAACGCCTGCTCGGCGCCCTCGCCCCGCACCGCTCCCCGGGCGGGGCGCTGATCGCCCTACCGGGGCCGGCCAGCCGCTACGGCCGCACCTCGGACGGCCTGGAGGGTTTCGCGCGCACCTTCCTGACGGCCGGTTTCCTGGTGGCGGGCAACCGCGGCGCCGGGGCCGAGCGGATCATGGAGCCGTTCGCCCGGGGCCTGGCCGCCGGCACCGACCGGCGTTCCCCGGACGCCTGGCCGCGGCCCGACGAGCTCGACCAGGCCAAGGTCGAGGCCGCCTCGATCGCCCTGGCCCTGCAGCTCACCCGCCCCTGGCTGTGGGACCGGCTCGACGACGGCGTCCGGGAGCGCACCGTCGACTGGCTCGCCTCGGTGATCGGCCAGCAGTACCCGCCGATCAACTGGGTGTGGTTCCGCATCGTCGTCGAGTCCTTCCTGCGCGAGGTCGGCGGTCCGTACTCGACCGCCGACCTCCGGGGCGACCTCGCGGTGCACGCCACGTTCCACCGCCCCGGCGGCTGGCTCAGCGACGGCGCGGAGCGCTCCTACGACCACTACACCGGCTGGGCGTTGCACCTGTACCCGCTGCTGTGGACCTCGGTCTTCGACGTCCCCGAGGACCTGTGCCCCGGGCCGGTGCGCGAGCGGTGGCGCCAGGACCTCGGGCAGTACCTGGACGACGCCGTCCGCCTGATCGGATCGAACGGCTCCCCGCTGCTGCAGGGCCGCAGCCTGACCTACCGCTTCGCCGCGGCCGCCCCGTTCTGGACGGGCGCGCTGGCCGGCGCCGGCAGCCTCTCCCCCGGCCTGATCCGACGCGCCGCCGGCGGCATGGTGCGGCACTTCACCGACCGGGGCGCCTTCGAACCCGACGGGCTGCTCACCCTGGGCTGGCACCGGCCGTGGCCCGCCATCCGGCAGTCCTACTCCGGGTCCGGGTCGCCGTACTGGGCGTCCAAGGGCCTGCTCGGCCTGCTGCTCCCCGCCGAGCACCCGGTGTGGACGGCCGTCGAGGAACCGCTTCCCGGCGAGCGCGCCCCGGTGGCCCGCGTGATCGCCGCCCCCGGCTGGCTGCTGTCCTCCCGCCCGGCCGACGGCATCGCGGTGGTCCTCAACCACGGCACCGACCACGCCCTGCCCGGCGACACGAGCGCGGACTCCCCTTTGTACGCCCGGCTCGGCTACTCCACCGCCACCCTCCCGCCGCTGACCGGCGCCACCGTCTCCGACCCGGTCGACAACAGCGTCGTGGTGCTCGACGCCGACGACCGGGCCACCCACCGCACCGGTTTCACCACCCTGTTCACCCAGGACCTGCCGCACGGTGTGCTCGCCGCGGCCTCCCGCGGCCGGGTCCGCTGGGTCGACACCTCCCAGGACACCTCGCCCGACCACGGCTCCGGCCGCCGCGGCCCCGTCCGCCCGGGTCCCGTCCTGACCGTGGCGTCGATCGTGCGCGGGGGCGTCGAGGTACGACTCGCCCGCCTCGACCTGCCGCCCGGCGTCGACGCCCCCGACCCGGACTGGCACGCGGTGCGCCTGGGCGGCTGGCCGATCGCCGGCGACCGGGCCCCCGCCACCCGCACCGATGCCACCCAGCACGCCGAGGCCGCCGCGCCGCGACTGCACTCGCGCCTGTGGGGCCTGCACGGTTTCGTCCGGGCCGGCGTGCACGCCGAGCAGGGCACCAGCCCGCTGGGCGAACAGGTCGCCGTCCCCTGGCTGGCCACCGCCTCCCCCGCGCCGGTCGGCGAACTCCTGGCCGCCGTGGTCGTCCTCGACCGGGGCGGCGACCAGGCCCTACCCCGGCTGGAGGTCCTGCCCCCCGCACAGGGGCACCAGCGCACCACCGTCGTCTGGGCCGACGGCCTCTCGACGGAACTCACCCTGCCCGTCGCACCATGACCCGCCCCTTCCCCCACGACCGATCGCAGGAGGGGAACACCATGGAGCAGCGACGGGCAGCGCCCGGCGAGCCCCCGATCCGCGGCCTCGCAGCCCTGCTGGATGCCGCCGCCCCGGCCCCGGACGCGCTGGCAGCGCTGCTGCGCGGCACCGCAGGGCGCCTGGACGTCCCCGACGTGACGGACAGAGACGTCTGGGACCGCGTCCCCGACAAGGTTCGCTTGCCGCTGCTCGCCGCGGCCGCCGCCGAACTCGGCCGTCCCGCACCCCGGTTGCTCGCCTCCCAGTGGGCGCGCTCGTTCCGCGACGGCGTCCGCACCGCGTACGAGGACGGGGCCCGACGGCTGCGCGAACGCACCACCGTGCTGGCGCTCGCGGCCGTCCTGACCGGCGAGAGCGCGCCCGCGCACGAACCCACCGACGCCTGCCCGCACCTGGACGCCGCGTGCGACGGACTGGTGCTGCTCGCCGAGACCACCACCTGGTGCTGGGCGCCGCACGACCGCGGGGCGCAGCAGCGGGGCGAGGTGATCGGCGATCCCGGCGAACCGTTCCTCGACCTGGGCGCCGCCGAGACGGCGCTGCTGTACGCCTGGGCCGACCACGCCCTCGGCCCGCACCTCGACCTGCGGATGCCCGGCCTGCGGCGCCGCCTGCGGGACGAAGTCGACCGGCGGGTCCTCTCCCCGTTCCTGCGGCGCCGCGACTGGTGGTGGCTCGCCCTCGACACCAGGGCGGACAACTGGAACCCGTGGATCCACGGAGCGGTGCTGACCTGTGCCCTGCTCTTCGAGGACGACGAGCACCGGCGCGCCGGCATCGTCCGCTCGGTCGCCGCCGGTCTGGACCGCTATCTCGCGTCGCTGCCGGACGACGGGGGCATCGACGAGGGCGTCGCCTACTGGTGGCACGGCGCGGCCCGGTTCCTGGAGGCGCTGGACCTGCTGGCGCAGGCCGGCGGCAGCGCCCTCGACGCCGCCGACCTGCCGGTCCTCCCCGCTCTCCTCGCGTACCCGCAGCGCATGCACCTCGGCGACCGGTGGTTCGTCAACACCGGTGACGCCTCCGCCCGCCTGCCGTCGGACCAGCCGTGGCACGTCCTGTTCCGCTGGGCCCGGCGGCTCGACCGACCCGACAGCGCCGCGTTCGCCCTCGACCGCGCCCGGCACGGCGCCGCGGCCGTCGTGCCGGCCGCCGGCCTGGGGCGGGCCCTGGCCTCGCTCGCCGACCCCGCGTGGCTGGCTGCCGCCACCGCCGACCCGGAGCCCGCCGGCCCCAAGCCGTGGCTGTCGTCGGCGAGTTGGCTGCCCAGGACGCAGGTCATGGTCGCGCGGGAGAACACCGGGAGCACCGATGGCCTGACCGTGGCGGTGAAGGCCGGCAGCAACGGGGAGCACCACAACCACCTGGACGTCGGCAGCTACTGGGTAGCGCTCGACGGAATCCCCGTGGTCGTCGACCTGGGCCAACCCACGTACACCGCCCACAGCTTCGGCCCCCGGCGCTACGAAGCCTGGCCGCTGCGCAGCTCCTGGCACAACCTGCCCGACCTCGGTCCCGGCCAGCAGCCCGGGGGCGAGTACCGCGCCCGGGCTGTGGCCGTTGACGGCACGGCGTTGCGGGCCGACCTCGCCGGCGCCTACCCCGCGGGGACCGTGGGGCGCTGGGTCCGCACCGTACGCCTGGAACGGGCCGCCGGAGGCCGGGCCGCCCACGTCGTCGTCGAGGAGCGCTGGGAGGACTGCACGGTCCCGGTGCTGCTGCGCCACGTGCTGCACGGACAGGTCGAGTGCGGCGAGGGCCTGGCGACCGTCACGACCGCCCGCGGCGGGACCCTCCGGATGCGCTGGGATCGGACCCTGGCCACCGCCGCAGTCGAGTACCGCACACTGAACGACCCGCTTCTGCAACGCAGTTGGGGCGACCGGGTGGTCCGGCTCACCCTCACTCTCACCCACCCGGATGCCACCGGCGCCTTCGCCGTGCGCTGGGAGCGGTGACGTCACGGGCCGACGTACCGGCCCACGGGATCGGAGGATTCATGCAACCCGCACCGGACGGCAGCCGACTCGGCGACGTGCTGGTCTACACCCGCACCACGGCCTACCGCCACGACTCCATCCCCGCAGGTGTGGCGGCGATGCGCGAGCTGGGCGAGGAACACGGCTTCACGATCGAGCCGAGCGAGGACCCGTCGGTGTTCACCCCGGCGTCGCTGAACGGGCGCAGCGCGGTGGTGTTCCTGTCCACCAGCGGCGAGGTGCTCACCGACGCCGGCCGGAACGCCCTGCGGCACTGGGTGGACGCGGGCGGCGGTTTCATGGGCGTGCACTCGGCGGCCTGCACGGAGTACGGCTGGCCGTACTACGGGGAGTTGATCGGTGCGCGCTTCGCGGGACACCCGCCGGTGCAAACCGGCGTGGTGGTCGTGGAGGACGCCGCCCATCCCAGCACGGCACACCTCGGCAGCCGCTGGGCGTGGCAGGACGAGTGGTACGACTTCCGCAGCAACCCGCGCCCGGGCGTGCGGGTGCTGGCCTCCGCCGACGAGAACAGCTACACGGGCGGCGCGATGGGCCCGGACCATCCGCTGGCCTGGTGCCGGGACCAGGAACGCGGCAGGGTCTTCTACACGGCGCTCGGCCACTGCGCCTCCTCGTACAGCGACGCCGCCTTCCGCACCCACCTGCTAGGCGGCCTGTCCTGGGTGAGCACCGACGGCATCCGGACGGAATGAGCGTTTCCAGCACGGACGCCGACCGGGTGGCATCGGCAGGCGGCGCGACGGGCGGGGCCCTCCGGCGGCCGACCGAGACGTCTGACGTCTCAACCCGGTTGCCGAAGGGCCCCGCTGGTTGTCCATCCTGTACTACTGGACCTGCCACAGCCGCACGCACATGAGAGCCCGAACCACCGGCAGCGCCGCTCGCGGCAACCCCCACCATCCCTCTCGATCAAGGTTGAGAACCCGTCAGGGAGTAACGGGCGGGAAGATCCACACCAAAGCGGCGAGAGGGCAGAAAGTAACTATCACCGCAGCTCAGCGGGCCCGCCCGCGCGGTTTCAGCGGTGTGGCGGGCAGCGGCGGGGCGGACAGCCGGGGGCCGTCGTAGCCGTGCACCTCGCCGAACCGCTCCCCCTCCTCCCAGTCGGCGCGGGCCCGGGCGATCTCCTCGTGGGAGCGGCCGATGAAGTTCCACCACATGACGAGGCGTTCCTCGAAGGGCTCGCCGCCCAGGAGCAGCAGGGCGGCGTCGGTGCGGGCGCGGAGCGGGAGTTCGCGGCGGCCGCAGCCGAGGTGGAGGAGCGAGCCGGGTTCGACCAGGACGCCGTCGACGTCGACGGCGCCGCTCATGGCGAGGACGGCGTACTCGAAGTCCGGGTCGAGGGGGAGGCGGTGGGCGGCGCCCTCGCGCAGGGTGAGGTCGGCGCCGGTGAGGGCGGTGTGGGTGGTGCCGGGCGAGGTGGCGCCGTCGAGGGTGCCGAGGATGAGGTGGGCGTGCAGGCCGTCGGCGGTGACGACGGGCAGCTCGGGGTGGTACTCGAAGGCGGGCACGGCGTGCCGGTGGGCATCGGGGAGCGCGACCCAGAGCTGGGCGCCGTGCAACAGCGGCGCGTGCTCGCGCGGGGATTCCTCGGAGTGGGAGATGGCCCGGCCGGAGGTCATCAGGCCGAGTTCGCGGGGGCGCACGGTCTGCAGGCTGCCGAGGCTGTCCCGGTGCAGGACGCTCCCCTCGTGCAGCCAACTGACGGTCTGCAGGCCCATGTGGGGGTGCGGCGGGACCTGCATGCCCGGTTCGTCGGCGATGTCGTCGGGACCGTAGTGGTCGACGAAGCACCAGGCGCCGACCATCCGGCGGCCGAGGTTGGGCAGCAGCCGCCGGACCACGGTGGATTCGCCGAGCGGGACGTGCCGTCCCGGCAGCAGGTCCTTGACGGGGCCGGTGGCGGCCTGGCGTCCGCAGACGGCCGGGGCGGGTTTCCGGTCGAGGTTGCTCATGGCCGCCAGTATCGGCCGGACCGGCCGCCGCCCCGCGCTGCGACGAACCGCGCGTCGCCCGGAACCCCGCCCCGCCCCCCGTCCCGTCGGCCCCCGCCCCACCCCGTCCCGCCCGCCCTCAGTGCTTGCACGCCCACCAGGCTTCGGCGCTCGCCGCCTCCGCCTGGGCCCGCAGCGCCCGGACGGCCTCCACCGGGTCGGCCGCGCCGTACACTGCCGAGCCGGCCACGAACACGTCCGCGCCGGCCTCGGCGCAGGCCTCGATGGTGGCGGAGGCGACGCCGCCGTCCACCTGGAGCCACAGGTCGAGGCCGTGCTTGTCGATCAGCTGCCGGGTGCGGCGGATCTTGGGGAGCATGATGTCGAGGAACGCCTGGCCGCCGAAGCCGGGTTCGACCGTCATGATCAGCACCATGTCGAGCTCGGGCAGCAGGTCCTCGTACGGCTCGATCGGGGTGGCGGGGCGCAGCGCCATCGAGGCGCGGGCGCCCTTGGCGCGGATCTCCCGGGCGAGGCGGACGGGGGCGGCGGCGGCCTCGACGTGGAAGGTGACGGAGCCGGCGCCGGCCTCGACGTACTGCGGGGCCCAGCGGTCGGGCTGTTCGATCATCAGGTGGCAGTCGAGGGGGGTGTCGCTGGCGCGGGCCAGTGACTCGACGATCGGCACGCCCAGCGTGAGGTTGGGGACGAAGTGGTTGTCCATCACGTCGACGTGCAGCCAGTCCGCGCCGCGCACCGCCTCGGCCTCGTCGGCGAGGCGGGCGAAGTCAGCGGACAGGATGCTGGGGTTGATCTGCGCCATGGCGAGGGTACCTTCACGACTCGGTGCGGGCGGCCGGTGCGACCGCTGTCGACCATCATCCCCCGTGGCCCCGGCGCCCCTTCCGACCCCCTGCCCGTCGGGTCGCCGGCCGGTCCGCCGGGCCGGGTCGCCCGGCCGTTCGGTGCCGTTCGGTGCCGTTCGGTTCCGTTCAACGGAAGAGTTCACACGCCCGAAACACTTGCCCTTCCCGGCGTCGTCCCGCTCTGGCAGGCTCCCAGAGCAAGCGGAACCACGCTGCTCGACCCTCACCGAAAGGCGTCCCGATGACTCAGGTCGTCCACCCCGCGCGTGCCCTCTGGTGGCTCTTCGAACCCGTCCACGCACTCACCTACTTCTCCCCCGAGGCCCGCGCCGCGTACGAGGCGGCGGGGCTGCGCGGGTACTGGCGCGGCTACTTCGGCGGGCGTTCGGCGCCGCTGGGGGCGGTGGACTCGGCGCCGGTGGTGGCCGCGTTCTTCAACTTCGCGCCGCAGATGGTCGAACGGGCGCTGCCGGAGGTCTGGACCCTGGTGAGCCCGGAGCAGGCGCTGGAAGCCCGGGTCGCGGGTGCGACGGGCGCGCTGCGGCGCGTCCTGGCGGACGTGAAGCCGGACCTGATCGACCGCTCGGTGGAGTTGCTGGAACGGGCCGTCGACGGGCTGGACTGTTGTGGGCGCGTGCTGGCCGCCGCGAACGCCGACCTCCCCCGCCCGGACGACCGCCTGGCCCGCCTGTGGCAGGCCACCACCGTGCTGCGCGAGCACCGGGGCGACGGCCACGTCGCCGCCCTGGTCGCCGAGGGCCTCGACGGCTGCGAGGCCCTCGTGGTCCGCTGCGCCCTCGACATCCGCCGCGAGACGCTGCAGCCGCACCGCGGCTGGAGCGACACCGAGTGGGACGAGGCCACCGCCCGCCTGATCGACCGCCAGTGGCTCGCCCCGGACGGCTCGCTGACCCTCCAGGGCCGCCGCCGCCACCTCGCCCTGGAGTCCGCCACCGACCTCGCCGCCTCCCGGGTCTGGACCCACTTCCACCGCTCCGAGCTGGACGAACTCCTCACCGCCCTGCGCCCGATCTCCGACGCCTGCCGCGCCGACCTCCCCCCGAGCACCCCGATCGGCCTCCCCAACGCGGCCTGACACCCCGCCCGCGCAGCGCGGCCGACCACCGCGGGAGTGACACCCCCGGAGGCCGGCCGCCTTCCGTTCCCGGCCGCCTCCCGTTCCCGGCCGGACGGGGCGACCCCCGTACGGCGTCAGTACGGAGGCGGGCCGAGGACGACGCCGCGGCCGGAGTAGAAACGGTCGAGGTCGACCCAGGGGACGCGGGCGGCGCGCTGGGAGCCGTCGGGGAAGCCGGACGGGTTGTGGATCCGCAGCGCCTCGTCGTCGGCGCCGACGGCCAGCACCAAGTGCCCTCCGGTGCGTGGGACTTCGGGGGCGAGGGTGCGGATGCCGGGGTGCACCGAGAGCATCGGGAGCCGCCCCTCGGCGAGTTCGGCGGCGATCCGCTCGGCGGGCAGCTGGGCGACCGCCTCGGCGTGCAGGCCCCAGCGGGTGCGGGCGTACGCGGCGAACGGGGCGTGGATCAGGCCGTCGAGCCGCCCGTCGGGGTGCCGGACGTACGCCCCTGCCTGCTGGCACTCCTCGGCGAGGCGGACGGCCGCGGGGGCGACACCCCACCAGTGGTCGAGCACCATCCGCAGGCAGGCCATCCCGCACAGCCGCCACGACCAGTACTCGTACTCGTCCTCGTCGGCGGCGCCGGAGCGCTCCCACAGCGGGTCGTCGGCGGCCCGCAGCGTGCCGTCCAGGATGTCGGGCACGAGTTCGGGCGACTCCCACTGGGAGTAGTAGGGCACCTGATGGCTGATCGGCTTCACCCGGTCATCCTGACGCACTTTCGCCCGGATCCCCCGGAGCCCCGTCCACGACACCGGGAGCCGCCGCCCGGGAGCCGCCGCCCGGGAGCCGCCGCCCGGGAGCCGCCGCCCACTGGTCCGCCGGTGATCGCCGCCGACCCGTTCCCGCAGTATCGTCCGTACCCGCACCCCGCACCCCGCGCCCCGCGCCCCGCGAATGGAGAGCAGCCTTGGCCGCCGTCCGTCCCGAACCCGTCGAGCCGTCGGACACCCGGCTGCGGCTGGACACCGTGGCCGAACTCGCCGAAGCCCCCGCACCGGCAGGAGAAGGCGCGGTGACGGGGCCGGTGGTGAACCTGTGGCGGGCGGGCCTGGACGTCGTACCGGCGGAGGTGTGGGGCCGCACGGACGCCGAGGTGCTGATCCTGGCGGACAACCGGTTGGCCGAGGTCCCGGACGCCATCGGCGACTTCACCCGGCTGCGGACGCTCGACCTGGGGCACAACGCGCTCACCGCCGTCCCCGACCGGATCGGCGACCTGACCGGCCTGTCCGACTTCCTCTACCTGCACGACAACCGGCTGACCGCGCTGCCCGCCGCCCTCGGCCGCCTGCACCGGCTGCGCTACCTCAACGTCGGCGACAACCCGCTCACCGAACTACCGGATACCATCTGCGACTTGACCGGCCTGCTCGAACTGCGCGCACAGGGCTGCCGGTTGGCCCGCCTCCCGCACCGGATCGGCGGCCTGTCCCGGCTGCGCGAGCTGCGGCTGCGCGGCAACTCCCTGTCCGAACTGCCCGATTCGCTGACCGGCCTGCGCGAACTGCGCTGCCTGGAACTGCGCGGCAACCGGCTGGAACGCCTGCCCCGCCCCCTGGCCGCGCTGCCGCTGCTGCGTGAACTCGACCTGCGCGGCAACCCGTTGGCGGAAGTGCCGACCTGGCTGGCCGAACTCCCGTCCCTGGAGAAGCTGGACCTGCGCTGGACCCCGGAACCGCCCGCCCGGCACCTGGTCGACGTCCTCGAACGGCGCGGCTGCGCCGTGTACTTCTAGGAGCCGACCGACCGAGGCGCGGGCGGGCCCGAGCCCGCTCAGTCGGTCCAGCGCACGACGAGGGCGGCGGCCAGCGCGACCGCGACGGCCACCACCCGGAAGCCGGAGTCCATCGCGGCGCTGAGGGCCGCGGCCGAGGCACCGGAGCCGACGGCGTGGGCGCCGAGCGCGGTGCCCATCGCCGCGACACCGACGGCGCTGCCCACTTCGCGGGCGGCGCCGTTGAGGCCGGAACCGGTACCGGCCCGGTCGGCGGGCAGCGCGGCCATGATGCCGCCGGACAGCGGGGGAAGCGCCAGGCCGACGCCGGCCAGGGCGAGCGCCGGGCAGAGGACGTACAGGACGTAGGGGGTGCGGGCGTCGACGAGGGAGAAGGCACCGAGGCCGCCCACCAGCCCGGCGAAGCCGAGTGCGACCACCCGCTTCGCGCCCCAGCGCTCCACCAGCCGACCGGAGGACCGCGAGGCCAGCGCCATGGCGACGGCGATCGGCGCGATGGCGCAGCCCGCCAGGGCGAGGGAGTAGCCGTGGGCGAGCGTCAGGTACTGGGCGTTGACGTAGAACATGGCGAACGCCCCGGCGAAGGCCACCGCCACCCCGATCGTGCCGGCCCGTACCGGGCGGAGGGCGAACACCCGCGGGTCCAGGAGCGGGTGTTCGCGGCGCAGCGCCACCCGGACGTACACCGCCGTGATCACCGCCGCGGCGGCGAAGGAGCCGAGCACCCAGGCGGAGGTCCAGCCGCGTTCGCGGCCCTCGATCAGACCGTGGACCAGGGCGACGATCGCCGCGGCCAGCAGCACCGAGCCGGGCGCGTCCAGCGGAACGGCGCGTCGGGGCGTCCGGGGCACACGCAGCGCGGAGACCGGCAGGAGCAGCGCCCCGGCCGTGCCGAACACCAGGAACAGCCCCTGCCAGGGCAGGAGTCCGAGCACGACGCCGCCGACCACGTTGCCGAGGATGCCGCCGACGGCGAGCGACGCCGTCCAGGTCGCGACGGCCGCCGGGCGGCCGGCCCGCGGGACGACGAGCATCAGCAGCCCGAGGGTGACGGGCAGGGCGAGGGCGGCGCCCACACCGGCGGCCAGCCGGCCGGCGATCAGCAGCGGTACGCTCCCGGCGCAGGCCGCAAGCAGGTTGCCGCCGGCGAACAGGCCCAGCCCCGCCAGCAGGACGCCCTTGCGCCCGAGCCGGTCGGCCAGTGCTCCGCCGGGAACGAGCAGGCAGGCGAAGGCGACCAGGTACGCGTCCACGATCCACACCAGCGCGGTCGGGCCGGGGTGCAGGCCGCTGCGCGCGATCGAGGGCACCGCGAGGTTCATCGCGGCGGCCATGGCCTGCAGCGTTCCCGCGCACAGGGACATCAGGGCGACGGTCGCCCCGGGTCGCGGCGGCCTCGCGGCCGCCCGTTCGGCGTGCTCGGCGTGTTCTGCGTGTTCTGCGTTCCCGGCGTGCTCGGCGGGTGGGTGCTGGGTCTTCATCGTGTCCCCTCCAGGTCGTGGACCTCATCCGGGAGAGACGCTAGGAGCGGACGCTCATGACGACAAATGCACCTCCTGCACGAGTAGAGTGCGCCGGACGCAATTCTCCAGCTGGGAAGGGGTTCCATGGGTGCCACGGCCCGGGACGTCGACTTGAACCTGCTCACCGCGCTCGACGTCCTGCTCGACGAGTGCTCGGTCTCGGCCGCCGCCGACCGGCTCGGTCTCTCCGCGCCCGCGATGAGCCGGACGCTGGCCCGGATCCGCACCGCGTTCGCCGATCCGATCCTGGTCCGTTCCGGGCAGTCGATGGTGCCGACCCCGCGCGCCGAGGCGGTGCACGCGGAGGTGAAGGCCGTCCTGGAGCGCTCGCGCGCGCTGTTCGCCCGGGACCGCCCGGTGGACCCGGCCCGGCTGGAGCGGACGTTCACCGTCGTCGCCAACGACCTGCTCGCCGGCGCCCTCGCCGACCGCCTCCTGCCGCGCCTGCGCCGGAGCGCGCCGGAAGTGACCGTCGTCCTGCTCTCCGAGGGCCCGTACCCCGACGAGTCGGTCCTGCGCGAGGGGAAGGCCGACCTGGAGGTCCGGGTGATCACCTCCCCCGCGCCGGAGACCCGCGTCGAGCCGCTGCTGGTCGACGAGATGGCCACCGCCGTCCGGCCCGGGCACCCGCTCACCCGCGGCCCCCTCACCCCGGCCGCGCTCGCGGGCGCGCTGCACGTGGTCCCGTCCCGGCGCGGCCGCCTGCGGGGCCCGCTCGACGACGCGCTGGAGGCCGTCGGGCTGCGGCGCCGGGTGGTGGCGGCGATGCCGGGCTTCGCCGCCGCGCTCCAACTCGTCGTCGGCTCCGACCTGGTGAGCCAGGTCCCGGCCCGCACCGGCGCACCCCTGGTCGCCGCCCTCGGCCTGACCGTGCTGCCGATCCCGCTGCCCCTGCCCCCCATCGACATCTCCATGGGCTGGCACCCCCGCCACGACAACGACCCGGCCCAGCACTGGTTCCGCCACGAGGTCCGCTCCGCCCTCGCCGGCCTCGCCCCGGCGGCCCCGGTCACACCCGGCGGTCACGGCGGGCCGCGCGGTGGGCGACTCCCTTCGGGACGGCCTTGTTGAGCGAGCGCAGGGCCAGCAGCAGGACGCCGAGGTCGTCGAGCAGGACCGGATCGGGCAGCAGGTCCACCGGGAAGACCAGGTAGACGATCGCCGCCCAGAACAGCGCCTTCTTCGACATCGGGATGCCCGTGTCGGCCAACAGCCGCCTGGTGCGCACCAGTTTGACCACCAGCACGACCGCCGCGGCCAGCGTCGCCACCAAGAACACCGCGGCAGCGGTCCACAGCAGCGCGCTCGTCCCCTCACCCATTCGTCCACCTCTTCCAGCGTTCCTGCCGGTCCCGTCGACATGTGTCTGCCCCGCTTCGGGCCGAGTGCTCCTCCCGGCCGCGGAAAGTCGACGAGCGGGCGAGACGGAGGCGCCCGGAGCCCGGTGCCGGCCGGACGGGACCGGGCGGGCGGGCGGGCGGGCGGGCGGGCGCCAACGGCCGGACGGGTCAGCGGCGGTGGCGGTGCGTCAGGACGGCATGGGTGGCCAGGCCCAGCAGGAGGCCCCAGAACGGGGCGCCGATGCCGAACAGGGTCATGCCGGAGGCGGTGGCCAGGAAGGTGACCACCGCCCCGTCGCGGCCCCGCTCCTCCGCGACCGCGGCGGCCAGGCTGCCCTGGAAGGAGGCCAGCAGGGCGACGCCGGCGATCACCGCGATCAGGGCGTGCGGCAGGCCGGTGAACAGGCTGACCAGGACGCCGCCGAAGCTGCCGACCAGCAGGTAGAGCACGCCCGCGGACATGCCGGCCACGTACCGCCGGCGGGGGTCGGGGTGGCTCTCGGGGCTGGTGCAGATCGCGGCGGTGATCGCCGCCAGGTTGACGCCCGGCGAGCCGAACGGGGCGAGCAGCACCGACAGGCCGCCGGTGGCGCCGACCAGCAGCCGGTCGTCGGGCTCGTAGCCGGAGGCCCGCATGATGCCGAGGCCGGGGGCGTTCTGCGAGGCCAGCGCGACGATGGTGAGCGGCAGCGCCAGGCCGACGGCGGCGGGCCAGGAGAACGCGGGGGTGGTCCAGACGGGGTGGGTGGGGCCGCCGGAGCCGAGGTGCAGCGGGAGTCCGACGGTGGCGGCGGCCAGCAGCGCGCCCGCGAGCAGTGCCAGCGGGACGGCGTAGCGCGGCAGCAGGCGCTTGGCCAGCAGGAAGACGGTGAAGCTGCCCAGCACCAGGGCGGGGGCGGCGCGCAGTTCGGCGAAGATGCCCGCGCCGAAGGCGAACAGGATGCCGGCCAGCATGGCGTTGACGATGCCGGTCGGGACCGCCCTGATCAGCCGTCCGAACAGGCCGGTCACGCCGAACAGCGCGACGGCGGCCGAGCTGAGCAGGAACGCCCCGACCGCCTCCGGGTAGGGGTGGGCGCCGAGGCTGCCGATCAGCAGCGCCGCGCCCGGGGTCGACCAGGCGGTGATCACGGGGGTGCGGGTCCACCAGCTCAGCAGCAGGCAGGTCAGTCCGCTGCCGATCGACACCGCCCAGATCCAGGAGGCGGTGTGCGCCTCGTCCAGGTGCCCGGCGGCGGCCGCGGCGAGCACGACGACCAGCGGACCGGAGAAGGAGACGGCGATGCACACCAGGCCGGCCAGCAGGGCGGGCAGCGAGGCGTCCCTGCGCAGCGAGGGCCGGCCCGGCGGCTGGGCCGGGGACTCCGGCGGGGCGGGGGACTCCGGCGGGGCGGGGGACTCGAACGGGGCGGGCCCGACCGGAGCGGCGGTCCGATGATCTGACATGGCAGCAGTATCCCGTCGCCCCGACCCGCGGGCGGGCCGTCCGGCCGGGAAGACCCGGGGGACGGCCCGCCCGAAGGCGGTCTCACCAGGCGTAGTGCTCCGGCGCGGTGCGGTAGCCGGGGAAGATCTCGTCCAGCCGCTCCAGCGCCTTGGCGTCCAACTGCACGTCCAACGACCGGACGGCGGCGGTGAGTTGCTCCTCGGTGCGGGGGCCGATGATCGGGGCGGTGACGGCCGGGCGGGTGCGCAGCCAGGCGAGCGCGACGTCGCCGGGCTCGTGGCCGAGCTCCTCGCACAGGTCCTCGTACGCCTGGATCTGCTCGCGGCGCTCGTTCAGGGTCTCCAGCGCGCGGCCCGACGCGCGGCGGACGCCCTCGCGCTCCTTGCGCAGGACGCCGCCGAGCAGGCCGCCGTGCAGCGGGGACCACGGGATCAGGCCGAGGCCGTAGTGCTGGGCGGCGGGGACCACCTCCAGCTCGACGCTGCGCTCGATCAGGTTGTACAGCGACTGCTCGCTGGTCAGGCCGAGGAAGTTGCGCGCCTTGGCGGTCTCCTGGGCCTGGGCGAGGTGCCAGCCGGCGAAGTTGGAGGAGCCGACGTAGATGATCTTGCCCTGGAGGGTGAGCACCTCCATGGCCTGCCAGATCTCGTCCCAGGGGGTGTCCCGGTCGACGTGGTGCATCTGGTACAGGTCGATGTGGTCGGTCTGCAGGCGGTGCAGGCTGGCGTCCACGGCGCGGCGGATGTTGAGCGCGGAGAGCTTGCCCTCGTTGGGCCAGTCGCCCATGTCCCCGTACAGCTTGGTGGCGATCACGGTCTTCTCGCGCCGACCGCCGCCCTTGGCGAACCAGTTGCCGATGATGCTCTCGGTGAGGCCCCTGTTCTCGCCCCAGCCGTAGACGTTGGCGGTGTCGAAGAAGTTGATGCCGTGCTCGTGCGCGGCGTCCATGATCCGGTGCGCGTCGGCCTCCACGGTGTGCGGGCCGAAGTTCATGGTGCCCAGGCAGAGCGGGGAGACGGACAGGCCGGTGCGGCCGAGGTGGGTGTACTCCATGGATCCCACCTTCTGCCGCACCGGCCCGCTTGTCCAGTACCGGTCCGCCCGTCGGGCTCCCGCCGCCCCACCGCCCCGAGCGGGCGAACTTCCGTACGGCACGCGGCTCGGCGAGCGCGACCGGCAGGGCGCGCCGGCCCGGGACGGCGGCCACCGGGTGCTGCGCGGGCCGGGCGCCGCCGGGCGCCGACCGGTTGCCGAACAGCCGCCGTCCCGGGCGCCGCCTTCGAACGCGGCCCGCAGCGCCTGACCACCGCACCCGCCGAAGCGAACCGACGGAGCGTCGGCCGGACGCGGGACAGGGCGCGCTCAACCACCGCTGCCGCTCGCAGACGGCGGGATCCACCGGCACCCGCGGGTCCACCGCCCGCGCGCACCAGCCGCACCGCAGCGCGGCCCGCGCCCCCGCAGCCCGCAGCCCGCAGCCGCGACACCGTCCGCCCGGCCTCGTGGAACGGCCACCGCCCCGGCAGGTCGGCCGGCAGCTCCGCGAGCCGCCGACTCGACTCCCACAGGCTCCACGGAACGGCGCTCCGCACCACCCGGTACACCTCGATCCGGCGCTCGCCGACCGCGGTGACCACCACCGTGGACTCCGGCTCCTCCGACACCTGCCCGCCCCCGGTCCCCCCGGTCCCCCGGTCCCCGTACCGTCAGGCGGTCCGCCGCAGCAGCGCCAGGTACATCGCGTCCGTCCCGTGCAGGTGCGGCCACAGCTGGACGTCCGGCCCCTCGCCGAGGTCGGGGACGCCGGGCAGCAGCGGGCGGGCGTCGACCCACTCCACGTCCTCCCGGCCGCGCAGCACGTCGTCGACCACGGCCCGGGTCTCCGCCAGGTGCGGCGAGCAGGTCGCGTAGCCGACCACGCCGCCGATCCGCGCCGCGTCCAGCGCCGAACGGAGCAACTCCCGCTGCAGCGGCCCGAATCCGGCGATGTCCTCGGGGCGCCGGCGCCACCGCGCCTCCGGGCGGCGGCGCAGCGCGCCCAGGCCCGAGCACGGCACGTCGACCAGCACGCGGTCGAACGCCCCGTTCTCCCAGGCGCCGCGCGTCCCGTCGGCGGTGATGACGGCGTACGGGCCGGGGTTGCCGTCCAGCGCGCGGGCCACCAGCCGGGCCCGGTGCTGCTGCTTCTCGGAGGCGACCAGCGCCGCGCCGCGCTCCGCGGCGACCGCGCCCAGCAGCGCGGCCTTGCCGCCGGGGCCGGCGCAGCCGTCCAGCCAGAGCCGGTCGGGGCCGTCCAGCGGCGCGTTGGCGAGGGCCAGCGCGACCAGCTGGCTGCCCTCGTCCTGCACGCCGGCCCGGTTCTCCCGCACCGCGTCCACCCCGGCCGGGTCGCCGCCGTCGGTGAGCCGCAGCGCGTACGGCGACCAGCGGCCGTCCTCGACCTCGGGCAGCGCCTCGCGCAGCTCGGCGACCGAGGAGCGCCCCGGCCGGGCCACCAGCGTCACCTCGGGGCGGGCGTTGTCGGCCTCCAGCAGCCGCTCCATCGCCTGCCGCCCGCTCGCCTCCGGCTGCCAGCGGCCCAGCGCGTCCCAGAGCGAGGAGACCACCCAGCGCGGGTGCGAGTGGACGACGGCCAGGTGGTCCTCGGCGTCGTCCTCGTACGGCGGGGCGACCTGGGCGAGCCAGCCCTCCAGGTCCTGGGCGCTGATCTTGCGCAGCACCGCGTTGACGAACTTGGCGCGGCCGTCGCCGAGCACCGCCCGGGCCAGTTCGACGGTCGCGGAGACCGCGGCGTGGCTGGGGATGCGGGTGCCGAGCAGCTGGTGCGCGCCCAGCGAGAGGACGTCCAGCACCGGCGGGTCGACCTCGCGCAGCGGGCGGTCCACGCAGGCGGCGATGACCGCGTCGTAGGTGCCCTGGCCGCGCAGCGTGCCGTACACCAGCTCGGTGGCGAGCGCGGCGTCGCGGCGCTCCATCCCCTTGCGCTCGGCCTCGCGCAGCAGCGACGGCAGGATCAGGTTGGCGTACGCGTCGCGCTCGTCGACGGCGCGCAGCGCGCGGAACGCGACGATCCGGGCCGGGTCCTTCTTGGGGCGGCGGTGCGGGCGGGGGGCGCGCTTCGCGCCGGCGGGGGTGCTCAAAACGGGTGCCTCGAAACCAAAGGTGCTGCGGATCAGGTCCGACCCGACGAGGGGTCTCCCCCAAGTCTAGGCCGAACCCCCCGCGCGCCCGCCCGCGGCGGCCCTCAGCCCTCGAAGCGCTCCCCGGACTCGATCCGGGCGCCGCGCGCCCAGTCCGCGGCCGGCATCGCCTTCTTGCCCTGCGGGCGGACTTCGCCGAGCTCCACCTCGTGGCTGCCGGTGCCGACCCGGACGCTGTTCTTGGCGACCGCCAACTCGCCCGGCGCCAGGGCGGTTTCGCCCGGCAGCAGGCGGACGGGGCCGGTGACCTTGAGCCGCTCGCCGCGGAAGGTGGTCCAGGCGCCGGGCGCGGGCGCGCAGCCGCGCACCACCCGGTCGACCCGCAGCGCGGGGTGGGTCCACTCGATCCGGGCGTCCTCGACGGTCAGCTTGGGCGCCAGCGAGACCCCGGTGAGCGGCTGCGGCTCGGGGCGGGCCTGCCCGTCCTCGATCGCGTCCATGGTGCGCACCAGCAGTTCGGCGCCCGCGTGCGCGAGCCGGCCGAGCAGGTCACCGCTGGTGTCGGTGGGCTTGACGGTCTCGGTGAGGACGCCGAACACCGGCCCGGAGTCCAGGCCCTCCTCGATCCGGAAGGTCGACGCGCCGGTCACCTCGTCGCCCGCCATCACCGCGTGCTGCACGGGCGCGGCGCCGCGCCACGCGGGCAGCAGCGAGAAGTGCAGGTTGACCCAGCCGTGCACCGGGATCTCCAGCGCCCCGGGCCGGATCAGCGCGCCGTACGCCACCACGGGGCAGCAGTCCGGGGCGATCTCGGCCAGCCGGGCCATGAACTCCGGCTCGCTCGGCCGGGCGGGCTTGAGCACCTCGATGCCCGCCTCCTCGGCGCGCTGCGCGACCGGGCTGGCCACCAGCTTGCGCCCGCGCCCGGCCGGCGCGTCGGGGCGGGTCACCACGGCGACCACCTCGTGCCGGGAGGCCAGCAGGGCGTCCAGGGCGGGAACGGCGACCTCGGGGGTGCCGGCGAAGACGAGACGCACGGGCTGGGGCCTTTCACTGGGTTCGAGCGGTCGGAACGTCGGACGGTCGCAACCTCGTACGACCGGAGGGCGGGCGGCGGAGCCGTCAGCGGATCGGCCCGAAGGTGGAGTGCGGCGAGACCCGCACCGTCGGCGCGGGGCCGCCGCCCCAGTCCGCCTCCCGGATCGCCTTCATCGCCGCCTTCCGGGTCTCCCGGTCCAGCCGGTCGATGAAGATGATCCCGTCCAGGTGGTCCGTCTCGTGCTGGATGCACCGCGCCATCAGCCGGGTGCCCTCCACCGTCACCGGGTCCCCGTGCATGTTGACGCCCCTGGCGACGACGCCGTACGCCCGCTTGGTGTCGAAGCGCAGGCCCGGCAGCGACAGGCAGCCCTCGGGGCCGTCCTGCTCCTCCTCGCTGAGCGACAGGTCCGGGTTGATCAGGTGGCCCACCACACCGTCCACGTTGTACGTGAACACCCGCAGCGAGACGCCCAGTTGCGGCGCCGCCAGCCCGGCCCCGGGGGCCTCCAGCATGGTGTCGGTGAGGTCCTTCACCAGTCTCCGCAGCTCCTTGTCGAAGACTGTCACCGGCTTCGCGGTCGCCCGCAGCACCGGGTCGCCGAAGATCCGGATCGGCTGAACTGCCAAGACTGCGACTCCCTCTGCACCCGACGCGGCCGCCGGGAAACGACGGCCTCCGGGAAGTCTATGCAATCCCCGCCGCCCGTTCGGAGCGGCCACTGGCATATCCCGAGTCGCACTCCACGCGTTACCCAACGACCCGACGGGCGTTGGTCAATGCGAATTGACCGGGACGCGC
Source organism: Kitasatospora phosalacinea (assembly GCF_000716545.1). Classification (GTDB taxonomy): domain Bacteria; phylum Actinomycetota; class Actinomycetes; order Streptomycetales; family Streptomycetaceae; genus Kitasatospora; species Kitasatospora phosalacinea. The sequence goes on along the minus strand of NZ_JNWZ01000001.1, from coordinate 119,950 downwards.
GAGCGCCCCGAGCACGCGACCCGACCGAGAGGTGGCAACGAGGCCATGGCCGAGCAGATCAACCACGACGCCCGGGCCCGGGCGTCCCTGCACCTGCTGGTGCGGGACATCGAGCGGGTCCGCCGCCAGGTCGACGCCCTGCGCACGCTCACCGCCCAACTGGGCAACGTCTACCGCCCCCGCCGCCCCAGCACCTCCGCCGGCTTCGTGGTCTACGGCCGCGCACCCGCCCCGACCGTCCGCCTCGCCCAGGAACTGCGCGAGAGCGTCGAGACCCTGGTCGCCGCCGCCGTCGAGTTCGACCGGGCCCTCGGCTTCTCCTGGGACTCCGTCGGCTCCGCGCTCGGCGTCACCAAGCAGGCCGTGCACCGCCGCTACGGCATGCGCCGCCCGACCGGCGAACTGCTGCCCTCCCCCCGCGAGACCGACGCCCCCGCGGCCCCGCCGCCCGTCCCCGCCGCTTCCACCGCGACCGTCCCCGCCACCGTCCCGACGGCCACCACAGCCACCACAGCCACGGCCACGGCCACGGCCACCGCCACCGCGGCGCCCGCCCGCCCGCCGATCCCGCAGGCCCGTCAGGCCAGCCCGCTGATGCCCCAGCGCACCCGCTGAGTCCTCGGCGCGAGCACGTCCGGGGGCGCGGGGAACCGCACGGCCGACCGAGCACACCCAGCCGGATCGCGGCACAGGGCGACCACCCGCACTGTCCCGCGCCCCGGCGGCGTGCTCCTCGCGCGGCGCGCGGTTCCCCGCGCCCCCGCTTTCGCGCCGTCCCGCCGACTCACCCGATGTCCGTCGGGTCCACCCGGATCCGCACCGTCTCCGCCCCCCGCAGCGCCAGCCGCGCGATCTGCGCCGCCTTCAGCGCGGACGCCAGCGCGGCCCCCCGCCCCGGCGCGACCCGCACCAGCGCGCGCTCCGCCCCGTCCTCCCGCGCCCCCTGCGCGCCTCCCCCGCCTGCGGCACCGCCGGCACCGCTCCCGGCGCCGCCGAAGACCGGCACCGGCCCCAGCACGTCCGCCCCCTCCGGGAGCCGCAGCAGCCCCAGCAGGTCCGCGACCGCCTGCGGCGGGCCCGTCACCGAGGCCATCCGGGAGACCGGCGGGAAGCGCAGCTCCTCCCGCTCGTCGAGTTCCGTCCCCGCGTGCCCCGCCGGGTCCCACCGCACCAGGGCCTGCACCGCCCGCGCCGCCGCCTCCGCGACCACCACGACGGTGCCGCCCTCGCCCGCCGGGCGCACCAGCGCGGCGGCGGTCAGCCAGCGCCGCACCGCCTCCTCGCCGGCCCGCAGGTCGGGCCGGTTGAGCAGCGCCCAGCCGTCGAGGAGCAGCGCCGCCGCGTAGCCCGGGCCCTCGGCGACCGGCTCGGCGCCGGGGGTGGCCAGCACCAGCGCGGGCGTGTCCGGCACCGTCGCCAGCACCGCGTCCCGCCCGGAGGTGCGCACGGGGATCCGCGGGAACGCCTTGCCGAGCTCCTCCGCCGTCCGCCGCACGCCCACCACCGCGGCCCGCAGCCGGAACGACCCGCACTCGACGCAGTGCCAGTCGTGCTCCTCGGTGCCGCACCAGGCGCACACCAGCGCGGCACCCGCCGCCGGCGACTCCAGCGGCCCGCCGCAGGCCCGGCAGCGGGCCGTCTCCCGGCAGCGGGCGCAGGCCAGCCGGGGCGCGTACCCCCGCCGGGGGACCTGGATCAGCACCGGGCCCCGGGTCAGCGCCTCGTGCGCGGTCTCCCAGGCGACCGACGGCAGCCGGGCCGCCTGCGCCGCGCCGTCCCGCGCCTGGTCCTGCTCGGTGACGGTGCGCACCCTGGGAGCGACCTGACGGACCGTCTCCCGCGGCGCGGCCAGCGGGCGTGCCCAGCCGGAGCGCAGCAGCTGCGCGGCCTCGACCGTCATCGACACGCCGCCGAGCAGCACCGCCGTGCCCTCCTCGGCGGCCCGCAGCAGCGCCACCTCCCGCACGTGCGGGTACGGGGCGTTCGGGTCGCTGTGGCTGCCGTCGCCGTCCGACCAGACCACCACCAGGCCGAGGTCGCGCACCGGCGCGAAGACCGCCGCCCGGGTGCCGACCGCGGCGCGCACCGAGCCCCGGCTGACCGACAGCCAGCGCCGGTAGCGCTCCTGCGGGCCCGCCTCGGCGGCCAGCACCACGTGCCGCCCCTCCCCCAGGACGGCCCGCAGCTCGGCGTCGACCCGGGCGACCGCGCGCCCGTCCGGCAGCACCACCAGCGCGCCGCGCCCGGCGGCCAGCGTCGCCGCGACCGCCCGGGCGATCTCGGCGGGCCACTCGGGGCCGGGCAGCGCCGTCCACACCGCGCGCGGCGCGTGCCCGCCGGCCAGCGAGGCGAGGAACTCCGGCCCGTGCACGTACCGCTCCCAACTCCCCGGCGCCGGAGGGGCGGACGGCGGCGGCAGCGGGGGCGGCGACGGCTCGCTCTCGGCCCCGGCGTGCCGCGGCGGGAGGGCCAGTCGCAGCACGTCCGCCAGGGTGCCGGCGTAGCGGTCGGCGACGGCGCGGCACAGCCGCAGCAGCGCCGGGGAGAGCACCCGCTCGGGCGACAGCACGCGGGCCAGCGGGGCCAGCGGGCCCGCGTAGTCGGAGTCGTCCCGCCGTTCGACGACGAAGCCGTCGTGCAGCGCGCCGCCCTCGCGCCGCCCGTGCGCGCCGACCCGCCCGCCGAAGCGGACCCGGACCCGGACGCCGGGCCGGGCGTCCTCGGACATCGCCTCGGGCACCGCGTAGTCGAAGTACTGGTCGAGGCTCAGCACGCCCTTGTCGACCAGCACCCGGGCCACCGGCTTGCGCTCGGCGAGCACCACCCCGCGCGCGGCCCGCGGCTTCGCCCGGCGCACCGTCTCCCGGATGAACGCCAACTGCTCCCCGGTGCCGTCCGCGCTGCTCACGCCCCCAACCTAGCGGAACCCTCCGACAACACCGGCGGCACGACGGAGCCGCCCGCCGGGGAGGTTCCCGGCGGGCGGCTCCGAAGCGGCTACGGCGTTCAGCCGGTGGCGGCGGCCTTCAGCGCGTCGACGCGGTCGGTGCGCTCCCAGGTGAAGTCCGGCAGCTCACGGCCGAAGTGGCCGTACGCGGCGGTCTGCTGGTAGATCGGGCGCAGCAGGTCCAGGTCGCGGATGATGGCGGCCGGGCGCAGGTCGAAGACCTGGGTGACGGCTTCCTGGATCTTGGTGACCGGGACGGTCTCGGTGCCGAAGGTCTCGACGAACAGGCCGACCGGCTCGGCCTTGCCGATCGCGTACGCGACCTGCACCTCGGCGCGGCGGGCCAGGCCCGCGGCGACGATGTTCTTGGCCACCCAGCGCATCGCGTACGCGGCCGAGCGGTCGACCTTGGACGGGTCCTTGCCGGAGAAGGCGCCGCCACCGTGGCGGGCCATGCCGCCGTAGGTGTCGATGATGATCTTGCGACCGGTCAGGCCGGCGTCGCCCATCGGGCCGCCGATCTCGAACCGCCCGGTCGGGTTGACCAGCAGCCGGTAGCCCTCGGTGACCAGCTTGATGCCCTGGTCGGCGAGCGCCTTGAGCTCGGGCTCGACCACGAACTCGCGGATGTCCGGGGTGAGCAGCGACTCCAGGTCGATGTCGCTGGCGTGCTGCGAGGAGACCACCACGGTGTCCAGGCGCACGGCGCGGTCGCCGTCGTACTCGATGGTGACCTGGGTCTTGCCGTCGGGCCGCAGGTAGGGGATGGTGCCGTTCTTGCGGACCTCGGTCAGGCGGCGCGAGAGCCGGTGCGCCAGCGTGATCGGCAGCGGCATCAGCTCGGGGGTGTCGTCGCAGGCGTAACCGAACATCAGGCCCTGGTCGCCGGCGCCCTGCCGGTCCAGCTCGTCCTCGACGTCGCCCTCGACCCGGTGCTCGTGCGCGGTGTCCACGCCCTGGGCGATGTCGGGCGACTGCGCGCCGATCGACACCGAGACGCCGCAGGAGGCGCCGTCGAAGCCCTTCTTGGACGAGTCGTAGCCGATCTCCAGGATCTTCTCCCGGACCAGCTGCGCGATCGGCGCGTACGCCTTGGTGGTGACCTCGCCGGCGATGTGCACCAGGCCGGTGGTGATCAGGGTCTCCACGGCGACGCGAGAGGTCGGGTCGTCCTTGAGGAGGGCGTCCAGGATGGTGTCGCTGATCTGGTCAGCGATCTTGTCGGGGTGTCCCTCGGTGACGGACTCCGAGGTGAACAGGCGGCGAGACACAGCGCTCCCTGGGGTTGCAGCGGCTGCTGACTGAATGCGTTCGGAAGTCCCGAGGCATCCGGAAAGACTTGATTCCTGGAGTGGAGTGTAACGGTCGGCTACCGATCGTGGGGGCTCCCTGCGAAGGTCCGTCGTGTCCGGGGCGCGAATCACACCGGAAGGATCTCCGCCGGTCAGGACGGGTCGCAGCCGAACGGACCGGCCCCGGGGATCCAACTACCGGGACGACCAGGGACGTTGCCCCGCTAGCGTCCGGCCTCCGGCTCGGCGCGGGGCAGCCGGGCGGCGACCTGGTCCCAGATCGCGTCGGCCAGGATCTCCTTCGGGCTGTCCGCGATGTGGACCTCGGAGCCGTCCGCGCCCAGCAGGACGGCGCTGTTGGTGTCCTGGCCGAACGCCTTGCCGTCGCCGACCTCGTTGACCACCAGCAGGTCGCAGCCCTTGCGGGCGAGCTTGGCCCGGCCGTGCGCCAGCACGTCGTCGGTCTCGGCGGCGAAGCCGACCACCACCTGCCCCTCGCGGGCCCGGTCGGCCGAGACCTCGGCCAGCACGTCCGGGTTGCGGACCAGCGCGACCGGCGCGGGCTCGACCCCGTCCACCTTCTTGATCTTGCCGGTGGCGTACTCGGCGGGCCGGAAGTCGGCGACCGCGGCGGCCATCACCACCGCGTCGGCGTCCTCGGCGGCCCGCAGCACCGCCTCGCGCAGCTGCGTCGCGGTGCCGACCCGGACCACGTCCGCCCCGGCCGGGTCGGGCAGCGCGGTGTTCGCGGCGACCAGGGTGACCCGGGCGCCGCGGGCCACCGCGGTGGCGGCCAGCGCGTAGCCCTGCTTGCCGGAGGAGCGGTTGCCGAGGAAGCGCACCGGGTCGAGCGGCTCGCGGGTGCCGCCGGCCGAGACGACCACGTGACGGCCGGTCAGGTCCCGCTCCAGGGAGCCGCGCACCAGCACCCGGCGGCAGACCGCGAAGATCTCGGCCGGGTCGGGCAGCCGGCCCTTGCCGGTGTCGACGCCGGTGAGCCGGCCCACCGCGGGCTCGATCACGATCGCGCCGCGCCGCCGCAGCGTGGCGACGTTCTCCTGGGTGGCGGGGTGCTCCCACATCTCGGTGTGCATCGCGGGCGCGAACACCACCGGGCAGCGCGCCGTCAGCAGGGTGTTGGTCAGCAGGTCGTCGGCCAGGCCGTGGGCGGCCTTCGCCAGCAGGTCCGCGGTCGCCGGGGCGACCACCACCAGGTCCGCCTGCTGCCCGATCCGCACGTGCGGGACCTCGTGCACCCGCTCCCAGGTCGCGGTGGCCGCCGGCCGCCCGGACAGCGCCGCCCAGGTCGCCTCGCCGACGAAGTGCAGCGCCGCCGCGGTCGGCACCACCGTCACCTCGTGCCCGGACTCGCTGAACCTCCGCAGCAGCTCACAGGCCTTGTAGGCGGCGATCCCGCCGCTCACCCCGAGGACCACACGGGACGCGTTCATGACGGTCGGCTCTCCTTGCTGCGACGCTGCGACACCCGCTGCGACGGGCCCGCGCCCACCTTACGACCCCTCGGCGCGCCCCTGCGACGTGTCGGGGCGCACACCGCGGCGCACGACGACAGGGCCCGCCCCGCCGCCTCGCGGCGGCGGAACGGGCCCTGCGGGGCTCTCGGGGCTCAGGCGCCCTCGACCGCCTCGGCGGTGAGCAGGCCGGCGTTGATCTCGCGCAGCGCGATCGACAGCGGCTTCTCGTGCACGTGGGTGTCGACCAGCGGGCCGACGTACTCCAGCAGGCCCTCGCCCAGCTGCGAGTAGTACGCGTTGATCTGGCGGGCACGCTTGGCCGCGTAGATCACCAGGCTGTACTTGGAGTCGGTGGCCTCGAGCAGCTCGTCGATCGGCGGGTTGATGATGCCCTCGGGCGCGGTCATCGAAGAGGACACGCTGAACCTTCCGAAGTGGTTTTGTCAGGACCGGCTGGATGCAGCCGATCCGGTCAGGCTACACCGAGCAAGGCTAGCAGTTCGGCCGCTACCTGCTCGACGGAGGTGTTGACAAGGGTCGTGTCGAACTCCGCCTCGGCGGCCAGCTCGACCTTCGCCACCGCCAGCCGCTCGTCGATCACGTCCTGCGGCTCGGTGCCCCGGCCGGTGAGCCGGCGCACCAGCTCCTCCCAGCTCGGCGGGGCCAGGAACACCAGCTGCGCCTCGGGCATCGACTCCTTGACCTGCCGGGCGCCCTGGAGGTCGATCTCCAGCAGCACCGGCTCGCCCTTGTCGAGCTTGTCGAGCACCGCCTGCCGCGGCGTCCCGTACCGGTTGCCGGCGAACACCGCCCACTCCAGCAGCTCGCCGTTGGCCACCAGCTTGTCGAACTGCTCGTTGTCGACGAAGTGGTACTGCACGCCGTCGCGCTCACCGGGGCGCGGGTGCCGGGTCGTCGCCGACACCGAGAGCCACACCTCGGGGAACTGCTTCCTCATATGAGCGACGACCGTGCTCTTGCCGACCCCGGAGGGGCCGGAGAGCACGGTCAGCCGCGGACGCTCACTCATGTACCGATTATCCCGGATCGCGGACGTTCCGCCGACACCGGCCTCCGTTCAGGAGGCCGCGCCGCCGAACTCCCGCTCCAGGGAGGCGATCTGGTTCGTGCCGAGGCCGCGCACGCGACGGCTCTCGGAGATGCCGAGGCGCTCCATGATCTGCTTGGCGCGCACCTTGCCGACACCCGGCAGGGACTCCAGCAGGGCGGAGACCTTCATCTTGCCGATGACCTCGTCGTCGGACTTGCCGGCCTTGATGACGTCGTGCAGCGAGGCGCCCGAGTGCTTCAGCCGGTTCTTGACGTCGGCACGCTTCCGGCGAGCCTCGGCGGCCTTGGCGAGCGCGGCGGTGCGCTGTTCGGGAGTAAGGGGCGGAAGAGCCACGCCGTTCACCTCAGGTGTGGATGGAAGGGATGAGCCATGACTTGGTGGTGCCCGGACGCCACAGGTCTCTGACCTGCGGAGGTGGCCGTGACCACCGCCAACTGGCGTCCTACCGCCGGACACTACCCAACTTGGGCCGCCGCGTCAGGAAAAGAACACGAAAAGTCCAGGTCAGCAGGGGCCGACCTGGGAGTTTTCCGGTCAAATCAACCGAGTTGAGGGCCCGTGAGTCACGCGTTTGTGACGGCCCTCACATCGTCGACGAACGCCTGCGCGGCCTGCCGGAGGGCCGTCACCGAGGGTCCGTGCTTGAGCACGTCGCGGCTCACCGAGGGCACCACGTTGCGCACCTGGTCGCCGAAGACCCGCGGCAGATCGGCCGCGGTGGCGCCCTGCGCGCCCACCCCGGGGGCCAGCAGCGGGCCGTTGATCGCCAGGTCCGCGCCCGCGTCGGCGAGCGTCGCGCCGACCACCGCGCCGAACGATCCCAGCGGCTCGGCGCCCGCGTTCTCCGCCGCCAGCCGCCCCAGCACGGCCTGCGCCACGCTGCGCCCGTCCGCCCCGGTCGCGCGCTGCACCTCGGGCCCCTCCGGGTTGGAGGTCAGCGCCAGCACGAACAGCCCGCAGCCGCTCTCCCGCGCCAGGTCGACGGCCGGCCGCAGCGAGCCGAAGCCCAGGTAGGGACTGACGGTCAGCGCGTCGGAGAACAGCGGGCTGTCCGGCGCCAGGAAGGCCTCCGCGTACGCGGCCATGGTCGAGCCGATGTCGCCGCGCTTGGCGTCCATCAGCACCAGCGCCCCGGCCTCCCGGGCCTCGGCCACCGAGCGCTCCAGGACGGCGACGCCGCGGCTGCCGAAGCGCTCGAAGAACGCGGACTGCGGCTTGAGCACCGCGACCCGGTCCGCCAGCGCCTCGACCACCGTGCGGGAGAAGGTCTCCAGGCCCGCCAGGTCGTCGTTCAGCCCCCAGGCGGTGAGCAGCGAGGCGTGCGGGTCGATGCCGACGCAGAGCTGGCCCCGGGTGTCGAGGGCGGTCCGCAGGCGGGTGCCGAAGGGCGTGGTGTCAGTCATCGCTGTCTTTCGTCGTGGTGGTGCGGTGGGTGGGCCCCACCGCGTCGGTGTGCGTGGCGCGGCGGGCCGGCGGCTTCCGCGCGCCGCCGGCCCGCGCCGTCCGGCCGCTCAGCGGTTGCCCTTGCCCACCGCTTCGCCGATCGTCGCGTACCCGGCGGCCCGCAGCCGGGCCGACAGGCCCTTGTGGACCTTGCGCATCCAGAACGGGCCCTCGTAGACGAACGCGGAGTAGCCCTGGACCAGGTCGGCGCCGGCCAGGATGCGCTGCCAGGCGTCCTCGGCGGTCTCGATGCCGCCGACGGAGACGATGGCGAGCCGGCCGTCGGTGCGCTTGCGGAGCCGCTCCAGCACCTCCAGCGAGCGCTCCTTGAGCGGGGCGCCGGAGAGGCCGCCCGCGCCGATCTCCTCGATCCGCGCGGCGGGGGTGCGCAGGCCCTCGCGGCCGATGGTGGTGTTGGTGGCGATGATGCCGTCGAGGCCGAGGTGCAGGGCCATGTCGGCGATCTCGTCGACGTCCTCGTCGGCGAGGTCGGGGGCGATCTTCACCAGCAGCGGCACGTGGTGGTTGGTGACCTCGTCGGCGGCCTTGCGGACGTCCCACAGCAGCGGCCCGAGCACCTGCACGGCCTGCAGGTTGCGCAACCCGGGGGTGTTCGGCGACGACACGTTGACGACCAGGTAGTCGGCGTACGGGGCGAGCGCCCTCGCGCTCTTCAGGTAGTCGGCGGTCGCCTCGTCCTCGGGCACGGCCTTGGTCTTGCCGATGTTGACGCCGATGACGGGCGTGCTGCTGGTGTGCGGGCGGGCGGCGAGGCGGGCGGCGACCCGGGCGGAGCCCTGGTTGTTGAAGCCCATCCGGTTGATCAGCGCCCGGTCCTCGACCAGCCGGAACAGCCGGGGCGCGGGGTTGCCGGGCTGCGGCTCGCCGGTGACGGTGCCGATCTCGACGTAGTCGAAGCCGAGCATCGACAGGCCGTCGATGCCGATGCCGTCCTTGTCGAAGCCCGCGCCGAGGCCGAACGGGCCGGGCAGGTCGAGGCCGAGCGCGGTGGTGCGCAGCCGGGGGTCGCGGGGGGCGAGCACGGCGCGCACCAGCGAGCGCAGGCCGGGCACCGAGCGGGCCAGCCGGATCCAGAAGAACGCCAGGTGGTGGGCCTTCTCCGGGTCCATCTTCTTGAAGACCAGGTTGAACAGGAGCTTGTACATCGCGGGGTGACCTCCGTCAGCCGAACCGAGCCGGGACATGGACGTGGGGGGCACCCGGCAACCGGACCGGCGTGCCCCCCACGGTTTCGACCTAGTTGCGGCCGGAGTTGATCAGCGCCGCGTGCTCCTGCAGCGACATCACGCCGATCTCGCCGCGCCGCAGCTCGGCGATGCCCTGCACGGCCGCGCCCATCGCCTGCACGGTGGTCAGGCAGGGCACGCCCCGGGAGACCGCGGCGGTGCGGATCTCGTAGCCGTCGAGGCGGCCGCCGGTGCCGTACGGGGTGTTGATGATCAGGTCGACCGCGCCCTCGTGGATCAGCTGGACGATGGTCTTCTCGCCGTTCGGGCCCTCGCCGTCGGAGTGCTTGCGCACCACGGTGGCGGGGATGCCGCCGCGCTGCAGCACCTCGGCGGTGCCGGTGGTGGCGAGCAGTTCGAAGCCGAGCTCGACCAGCGCGCGGGCCGGGAAGACCAGGTTGCGCTTGTCGCGGTTGGCGACCGAGACGAACACCTTGCCGCGGGTGGGCAGGGCGCCGTACGCGCCGGCCTGGGACTTGGCGTACGCGGTGCCGAAGACCCGGTCGATGCCCATGACCTCGCCGGTGGAGCGCATCTCGGGGCCGAGCACGGTGTCCACGCCGCGGCCGTGCACGTCGCGGAAGCGCGACCACGGCATGACGGCCTCCTTGACGGAGATCGGCGCGTCGGCGGGCAGCGTGCCGCCGTCGCCCTCGCGCGGCAGCAGGCCCTCGGCGCGCAGCTCGGCGACGGTGGCGCCGAGCGAGATCCGGGCGGCGGCCTTGGCCAGCGGCACGGCGGTGGCCTTGGAGGTGAACGGCACGGTGCGGGAGGCGCGCGGGTTGGCCTCCAGCACGTACAGGATGTCGCCGGAGAGCGCGAACTGGATGTTGATCAGGCCGCGCACGCCGACGCCCTTGGCGATGCCCTCGGTGGCCGAGCGCAGGCGCTTGATGTCGTACCCGCCGAGGGTGATCGGGGGCAGCGCGCAGGCGGAGTCGCCGGAGTGGATGCCGGCCTCCTCGATGTGCTCCATGACGCCGCCGAGGTAGAGCTCCTCGCCGTCGTAGAGGGCGTCGACGTCGATCTCGACCGCGTCGTCGAGGAAGCGGTCGATCAGCACGGGGTGCTCGGAGATCAGGCCGGCGTGCCGCTCCAGGTAGGAGGCGAGCGAGGGCTCGTCGTAGACGATCTCCATGCCGCGGCCGCCGAGCACGTAGGACGGGCGGGCGAGCACGGGGTAGCCGATCTCGTCAGCGATCGCCTTGGCCTCCTCGAAGGAGAAGGCGGTGCCGTGCTTGGGGGCCGGCAGGCCCGCGTCGCGCAGCACCCGGCCGAACGCGCCGCGCTCCTCGGCGAGGTGGATCGCCTCCGGCGGGGTGCCGACGATCGGCACGCCGTTGTCCTTGAGCGCCTGCGCCAGGCCCAGCGGGGTCTGGCCGCCGAGCTGGACGATCACGCCGGCCAGCGGTCCGGCCTGCTGCTCGGCGTGGACGATCTCCAGCACGTCCTCCAGGGTGAGCGGCTCGAAGTAGAGCCGGTCGGAGGTGTCGTAGTCGGTGGAGACGGTCTCCGGGTTGCAGTTGACCATCACGGTCTCGTACCCGGCGTCCGCGAGCGCGAAGGAGGCGTGCACGCAGGAGTAGTCGAACTCGATGCCCTGGCCGATCCGGTTCGGGCCGGAGCCCAGGATGATCACGGCGGGCTTGGTGCGCGGGGCGACCTCGCTCTCCTCGTCGTAGGACGAGTAGAAGTACGGGGTCTTGGCGGCGAACTCGGCGGCGCAGGTGTCGACGGTCTTGAACACCGGGCGGATGCCGAGCGCGTGCCGCACCTCGCGGACCACGTCGGGCTTCAGGCCGCGGATCTCGGCGATCTGCTGGTCGGAGAAGCCGTGCCGCTTGGCGTGGCGCAGCAGCCCGGGGTCGAGCTCGTCGCTCCCGGCGAGCTCGACGGCGATCTCGTTGATCAGGAAGAGCTGGTCGACGAACCACGGGTCGATCCTGGTGGCGTCGAACACCTCCTCGGGGGTGGCGCCGGCCCGGATCGCCTGCATGACGGTGTTGATCCGGCCGTCGGTCGGGACGACGGCCTTCGCCAGCAGTTCGGCCTTGTCCCCGGGCTCGCCCGCCCAGGTGAACTGGGAGCCCTTCTTCTCCAGCGAGCGCAGCGCCTTGTTCAGCGCCTCGGGGAAGTTGCGGCCCATCGCCATGGCCTCGCCGACCGACTTCATGGTGGTGGTCAGCGTGGCGTCGGCGCTCGGGAACTTCTCGAACGCGAAGCGCGGCACCTTGACCACGACGTAGTCGAGGGTCGGCTCGAAGGAGGCCGGGGTCTGCTCGGTGATGTCGTTGGGGATCTCGTCCAGCGTGTAGCCGACGGCGAGCTTCGCGGCGATCTTGGCGATCGGGAAGCCGGTGGCCTTGGACGCCAGCGCGGAGGAGCGCGAGACGCGCGGGTTCATCTCGATGACGATGACCCGGCCGTCCTCGGGGTTGACCGCGAACTGGATGTTGCAGCCGCCGGTGTCAACGCCGACCTCGCGGATCACCGCGATGCCGATGTCGCGCAGGATCTGGTACTCGCGGTCGGTGAGCGTCATCGCCGGGGCGACGGTGATCGAGTCGCCGGTGTGCACGCCCATCGGGTCGAAGTTCTCGATGGAGCAGACGACCACGACGTTGTCGTGCTTGTCGCGCATCAGCTCCAGCTCGTACTCCTTCCAGCCGAGGATGGACTCCTCCAGGAGCACCTCGGTGGTCGGCGAGAGGGCCAGGCCCTGTCCGGCGATCCGGCGCAGGTCCTCCTCGTCGTGGGCGAAGCCGGAGCCGGCGCCGCCCATGGTGAAGGAGGGGCGGACCACGACCGGGTAGCCGCCGAGGGTCTCGACGCCGGCGAGGACGTCCTCCATCGAGTGGCAGATCACCGAGCGGGCGGACTCGCCGTGGCCGATCTTGGCGTTGACGGCCTCGACCACGCCCTTGAACAGCTCGCGGTCCTCGCCCTTGTTGATCGCCTCGACGTCGGCGCCGATCAGCTCGACGTCGTACTTCTCCAGCGTGCCGGCCTTGTGCAGCGAGATCGCGGTGTTCAGCGCGGTCTGGCCGCCGAGGGTCGGCAGCAGCGCGTCGGGGCGCTCCTTGGCGATGATCTTCTCGACGAACTCCGGGGTGATCGGCTCGACGTACGTGGCGTCGGCGATCTCCGGGTCGGTCATGATGGTCGCCGGGTTGGAGTTGACCAGGACGACCCGCAGGCCCTCGGCCTTGAGCACCCGGCAGGCCTGCGTACCCGAGTAGTCGAACTCCGCCGCCTGGCCGATGACGATCGGGCCGGAGCCGATCACCAGGACGGACTTGATGTCGGTGCGCTTAGGCACGCTGGCCCTCCATGAGCGAGACGAAGCGGTCGAAGAGGTAGGCGGCGTCGTGCGGGCCGGCTGCCGCTTCGGGGTGGTACTGCACGCTGAAGGCGGGGACGTCGAGTGCCCGCAGGCCCTCGACCACGTCGTCGTTGAGGCAGACGTGGGAGACCTCGACCCGCCCGAAGGGGGTGTCGCTCACCTTGTCCAGCGGCGCGTCCACGGCGAAGCCGTGGTTGTGGGCGGTCACCTCGACCTTGCCGGTGGTGCGGTCCTGCACCGGCTGGTTGATGCCGCGGTGGCCGTACTTGAGCTTGTAGGTGCCGAAGCCGAGGGCCCGGCCCAGGAGCTGGTTGCCGAAGCAGATGCCGAAGAACGGGGTCTTCTTCGCCAGCACGCCGCGCAGCACCTCGACCTGCCGGTCGGCGGTGGCCGGGTCGCCGGGGCCGTTGGAGAAGAACACGCCGTCGGGCCGCACGGCGTAGACGTCCTCCACCGTGCTGTTCGCGGGCAGCACGTGCACCTCGATGCCGCGCTCGGCCATCCGCTGCGGGGTCATGCCCTTGATGCCGAGGTCGACGGCGGCGACGGTGAACTTCTTCTCCCCGATCGCCGGGACGACGTAGGCCTCCTTGGTGGCGACCTCGGCACACAGGTCGGCGCCCTTCATCTCGGGCGCCTGCTGCACCTTGGCCAGCAGCTCGGCCTGGTCGGCGACGGCCGGGCCGGAGAAGATGCCGACCCGCATCGCGCCGCGCTCGCGCAGGTGGCGGGTGAGCGCGCGGGTGTCGATCCCGCTGATGCCGACGACGCCCTGGCGCTCCAGCTCCTCGTCCAGGGAGCGCTTGGAGCGCCAGTTGGAGGCGACCCGGGAGGGGTCGCGGACCACGTAGCCGGCGACCCAGATCTGCTGCGACTCGTCGTCCTCGTCGTTCCAGCCGGTGTTGCCGATCTGCGGGGCGGTCATCACGACCACCTGGCGGTGGTAGGACGGGTCGGTCAGGGTCTCCTGGTAGCCGGACATGCCGGTGTTGAAGACCGCTTCGCCGAAGGTCTCGCCGACCGCGCCGTACGCCTGGCCGCGGAAGGTCCGGCCGTCCTCCAGGACGAGCACGGCAGGCACACGCTCCCGCCTGGTGCGCTGCGTGGTGGGGGCAGGTGCGGTCATGTGGCGGCCTCTTCCGTCTTCATCGTCTTCGTACGTGTCACTAGTGCCTCGACGGCCTCGACCCAGTCGTCGTGCCCGTCCGCGGCGTCCAGCCGGAAGCCGCTCTCCAGGGCGCGTCCCCCGTGCGTCCAGCCGACCACCAGCAGTCCGCTCGGCACGACCTTGCCGGCGATGCCGGAGTCGGTGCGGGCGCCGGTGAGCGCCCCGGCGGGGATCCACAGGTCGGCTTCGCCGGGCCGGCGGGCCAGCAGGCCGCGCTCGGTGAGGGTCAGTTCGGCGAGGCTGCGCGTTCCCAGGCCGTGCGCGACGACCCGGTCCAGCCAGTTCCCGGCGGTGGTGGAGCCGTGGTAGCGGCCGGGCGCCGCCAGCAGCGCCGGGCCCGGGTCCTGCGGCACCGCGGGCGGTTCGGGCAGGTCGGACTGGAGGGTGCGCCGCCAGTTCCAGCCCTGCCGCATCAGCCAGTACACCAGCGCGATCAGGACCAGCAGGCCGACCGTCGCGCCGATGTAGCCGGGCCAGTCGGTGACGTGGCCCTCCTCGGTGGCGAGCGGCATCAGCGCTCGACCAGTTCGCCGGCGAGCACGGTGGCCTCGCCGCGCAGGAAGGTGGCGTGCACCCGTCCGGGCAGGTCCATGCCCCGGTACGGGCTGTTGCGGGAGCGGGTCGCGAAGGTGTCGGGGTTCACCACTCCACGGTACGCGGGATCGAAGAGCACCAGGTTGGCGGGCTCGCCCACCGAGACGGGGCGTCCGTGCCCGGCGAGCCGGCCGATCCGGGCCGGTCGGTGCGACATCCGGTCGGCGACGCCCTCCCAGTTCAGCAGGCCGGTGTCGACCATGGTCTGCTGCACGACCGACAGCGCGGTCTCCAGGCCGACCATGCCCATCGCGGCGGCCGCCCACTCGCAGTCCTTGTCCTCCGCGGGGTGCGGGGCGTGGTCGGTGGCGACGGCGTCGATGGTGCCGTCGGCCAGCGCCTGGCGCAGCGCCTCGACGTCCGCGGCGGTGCGCAGCGGCGGGTTGACCTTGTACACCGGGTCGTAGGAGCGCACCAGTTCGTCGGTGAGCAGCAGGTGGTGCGGGGTGACCTCGGCGGTGACGTCCCAGCCCTTGGCCTTGGCCCAGCGGACGATCTCGACCGACCCGGCGGTGGACAGGTGGCAGATGTGCACCCGGGAGCCGACGTGCGCGGCGAGCAGCACATCCCGGGCGATGATCGACTCCTCGGCGACGGCGGGCCAGCCGCCGAGGCCGAGCTCGCCGGAGACCCGCCCCTCGTTCATCTGGGCGCCGGCGGTCAGCCGGGGCTCCTGGGCGTGCTGGGCGATGACGCCGTCGAAGGCCTTCACGTACTCCAGCGCGCGGCGCATGATCACCGCGTCGTCCACGCACTTGCCGTCGTCGGAGAAGACCCGCACCCCGGCGGCGGAGTCGTGCATGGCGCCGAGCTCGGCGAGCTGCTTGCCCTCCAGGCCGACGGTGACGGCGCCGACCGGCTGCACGTCGCAGTAGCCGGACTCGCGGCCCAGCCGCCAGACCTGCTCGACCACGCCGGCGCTGTCGGCGACCGGGAAGGTGTTGGCCATCGCGTGCACGGCGGTGTAGCCGCCCATGGCGGCGGCCCGGGTGCCGGTGAGCACGGTCTCGGCGTCCTCGCGGCCGGGCTCGCGCAGGTGGGTGTGCAGGTCGACCAGGCCGGGCAGGGCGACCAGGCCGTGCGCGTCGATGTCGATGTCGGCCTGGACGTCGAGGTCCTCGCCGATCGCGGCGAAGACGCCGTCGACGATGTGGATGTCCTGGGGGGCGCCGCCGAGGATCTGGGCGTTGCGGATCAGGTAGGTGGTCACTGGGCGGCCTCCTGGAGTTCGGTGCGGGGGGCGTCGGCGTGGCCGTCGGCGAAGACGGCGCCGCCGAGCAGCAGGTAGAGCACGGCCATCCGGACCGACACGCCGTTGGCGACCTGCTCGACCACGGTGCAGCGCGGCGAGTCGGCGACCTCGGCGGTGATCTCCATGCCGCGGACCATCGGGCCGGGGTGCATGACGACGGCGTGCTCGGGGAGCTTGGCCAGCCTGGTGCCGTCCAGGCCGTAGCGGCGGGAGTACTCGCGCTCGGTGGGGAAGAAGGCGGCGTTCATCCGCTCGCGCTGGACGCGCAGCATCATCACGGCGTCGACCTCGGGCAGCACGCTGTCGAGGTCGTAGGAGACCCGGCAGGGCCAGGTCTCGATGCCGATCGGCAGCAGGGTCGGCGGGGCGACGAAGACCACCTCGGCGCCGAGCGTGGTCAGCAGGTGCACGTTGGAGCGGGCGACCCGGCTGTGCAGGACGTCGCCGACGATGGCGACCCGGCGGCCGGCCAGGTCGTGCCCGGGGCCGGGGTTGAGGTGGCGGCGCAGGGTGAAGGCGTCCAGCAGGGCCTGGGTGGGGTGCTCGTGGGTGCCGTCGCCGGCGTTGATCACCGAGCCGTGCAGCCAGTCCGAGCCGGCCAGCCGGGCGGGCGCGCCGGAGGCGTGGTGCCGGATGACCACGGCGTCGGCGCCCATCGCCTGCAGGGTCAGCGCGGTGTCCTTGAGGCTCTCGCCCTTGGAGACCGAGGAACCCTTGGCGGAGAAGTTGATGACGTCCGCGGACAGCCGCTTCTCGGCGACCTCGAAGGAGGTCTTGGTGCGGGTGGAGTCCTCGAAGAACAGGTTGACGACGGTGCGCCCGCGCAGCGTGGGCAGCTTCTTGACGGCCCGTCCGGAGAACTGGGAGAGCTCCTCGGCGGTGTCCAGGATCAGCAGGGCGTCGTCGCGGCCGAGGTCGGCGGTGGAGACGAGGTGGCGCTTCACGCGGTTCTACTCCGGGAGTTCGGGGTCGGCGGCCAGGGCCTGGGAGGAGCGGGCGGCGTAGTCGCGGTCGCCCAGCAGGACGGCGTCCAGGCCGTCGGACTCGGAGAGGCGGACCTGCACGGCCTCGCGCAGCGAGGTGGGCAGGTTCTTGCCCACGTAGTCGGCGCGGATCGGGAGTTCCCGGTGCCCGCGGTCGACCAGCACGGCGAGGCGGACGGCGCGCGGGCGGCCGATGTCGTTGAGCGCGTCGAGCGCGGCGCGGATGGTGCGGCCGGAGAACAGCACGTCGTCGACCAGGATCACCAGCTTGCCGTCGATGCCCTCGGCGGGGATCTCGGTGTGCTCCAGGGCCCGGGCGGGCTTCAGCCGCAGGTCGTCCCGGTACATGGTGATGTCCAGCGTCCCGAACGGGATGTCCCGGCCGGTGATCTGGGCCAGCTTGGCCCGCAGCCGGCGGGCGAGGTGGACACCGCGGGTGTGGATGCCGAGCAGCACCACGTCCTCCGCGCCCTTGGCGCGTTCCACGATCTCGTGGGCGATCCGGGTGACGACCCGGGCGATGTCGGTGGCGTCCAGCACCTGGTGCGGGGCGCGGGGGGGTGAACTGGGTGTGGTCATGCCGAAGCGGACCTCCTTCCCCGCCTCACGGGACGGGTCTTAAAGGATGTCTGGAAAGGTTTCCGGCCGCAGCCGGAGCCTCGCCCATGGTAGCAGCGTGCTGATCGAAGCCGGTTCGCACGAGTGCCCCATTCGGCTTGACGCGCAACCCTCACTCTACGTAACCTCACAGTGAGTTACGAAGGTGCTCCGCAGAGCCCGGCGTCGCTCCCATTTCAGCGCACGCGAAGCAATCTCGTCCGGGGAGATCCATGTCCAGCGACTACGCAAAACAGCTCGGGGCCAAGCTCCGGGCGATCCGCACTCAGCAGAACCTCTCCCTGCACGGTGTCGAGGAGAAGTCCCAGGGTCGCTGGAAGGCTGTGGTCGTCGGCTCCTACGAGCGCGGCGACCGCGCGGTCACCGTCCAGCGCCTCGCCGAGCTGGCCGAGTTCTACGGCGTGCCGGTCCAGGAGCTGCTGCCCGGCGGCACGCCGGGCGGCGCCGCCGAGCCGCCGCCGCGCCTGGTCCTCGACCTGGAGCGGCTCACCCAGGTCCCGTCCGAGAAGGCCGGTCCGCTGCAGCGCTACGCCGCGACCATCCAGTCGCAGCGCGGCGACTACAACGGCAAGATCCTCTCGATCCGCCAGGACGACCTGCGCACGCTGGCCGTCATCTACGACCAGTCCCCCTCGATCCTCACCGAGCAGCTGATCAGCTGGGGCGTGCTGAACCCGGACGCGCGCCGCGCCGTCCGCGAGGAGGACGCGAGCTGACCTGCGGTCGGCCCGCTGCTTGAAGAAACGTCACAGCGGGGCGGGGCACCGGCACTTCCGGCGCCCCGCCCCGCTGTCGCGCGTCCTCAGACCACCGTGCCCAGGCTGAAGCCGGGGCCCGCGGCCACCCCGGCCACCGCCAGCTCGGCCGGCGACCACTCGTAGCCGGTGCTCCGCCAGGCCCAGGCCACCTGCCGGTACTCCCCGCACAGCGCGCCGGAGCCCTGCGTGCCGTGCAGCACCGCGGCGCCCGGCAGTTCGCAGTACAGCCCGGCGCACAGCACCGCGGTGACCAGGTCGAGGTCCTCGTCGTTGATCCGGACCGCGCCGTCCTCCCAGTGCAGCACCCGGGCCCGGGCCTCCAGCGGCCCGCCCGGCGCGTCCACCGCCACCCGGAACTCGTAGGCCCCGCAGCCGGCGCCCACCAGCACCCGGCGGAACACCTCGGACGCCTGCTGGTACGTCCACCGCACCCGCGGGTCGGCCGACGCGCCGCCGGTGCCGCACAGCGCGCCGTCCATCAGCAGGTCGGCGTACCGCAGCGCGAGGCCGCCCTCGCGGGCCCGGACCAGCCGGGGCAGGAAGTCCGCCAGGTCCTCGCCGCGGTAGGCCACCAGCTGGGTCTGCAGCGGCGGGTTGACCAGGTAGCCGTCCCGCGCGGCCTGCTCCCGCACGTCCAGCCCGTGCAGCAGGCAGTAGTCCGCGAAGTCCTCCGGGTGGAACATCCGCGCCCGGACCGTCCCGTACTCCCGCACCGCCCCGGCCAGCAGTTCCCCGGCCTCGCGCAGGTACGTCGCGTAGTCCGGCGCGTCCGTCACCCGCCAGGGCCGCACCCGCTCGAAGTCCGCCTCGCTGGTGAGGATCCCCGTCACGAACGCCTCCTCGTCCCGTCGCGAGGGCCCTGCACTGCAACGGCGCGGCCGGCGGCTGTTCCTGGACATCGGTGGCTCCCGGGGATCTCGGTCGAGCAACTGCTCCCCCAGTCCTCCCCGCCCACACCCGTCCCACACACACGGCCTGTCACAAGTCTGCAACCGAACGTCAACGCCGGGCGTGCCCCCTACCGGGGCGCCATGGCCAACTGCCGGGACTGGGCGACCAGTCGGCCGTTCTCGTCCCAGATCTCGCAGTCCTCCTCGAAGTACCCGCCGGCCACGTTGCGGGTGGCGTGCGAGACGCGCAGCCAGCCGTCGGCGGGCAGCGCGCGGACGTGGACGGTGAGTTCGATGGTGGGGGCCCAGCCGGGGCGGCCGAGGTCGAAGGTGACCGGGGGGAGCGCGTCGGCGGTCAGCAGCAGCGAGAGCGCGTCGGCGGGGCGCTTGTCGGCGAGCCGGAACCAGCCCTGGATGCGGCCCCGCCCGGAGGGCTGTCCGAGCGCCCAGCCGATGGTCGCCGGGTCGAGGCGCAGGTCGAGGCGCTCCAGCAGGGCGGCCTGGTCGAGGAGTTCGCGCGGGGCGTGCTCGACGCCCACGCACTGCTCGGGGGCGGGGAGTTCGGGCGGGAGCGCGGTGGTGGCGGTCTCCCCGTCGAGCGCGGCGAGGTCGGTGAGCGCGGCGGTGACCCGCAGCCGCTCCCGGCCGTCCTGGGAGAGGACGGCACTGCCGGTGGCGAGGCTGCGGCCGCGCCGGACGATCTCGGTGCGGACGGTCGCCGGCCCGGGCCGGGACGCGGATATGTAGGTGCCGCTGACGGTGAGCGGGTGCGGGTGCGCCGGCCCGGCCTCCAGGGCGAGCGCGTGCGCGGCGAAGGCGAGCAGCAGGCCGCCGTTGACGCCGCCGCCGATCTGCCAGCCGTCGCCGAGTTCGCCGTCGTAGCGGCCGGGCTCGTCGGGGTGCGGGGTGAGCGCGATCCCCTGGTCGAACTCGAAGGCGGGGGTGGTTTCCGGCATGGCTTCGCGGCCCTTCTGCGCGGCGGGGCAAAGATTACTTGCCGGTAGCTTACGCGCGGAGGCCGCCGGACCGACAGGTCCGACGGCCCCGTGGGCGTGCGGGGCTCAGCGCCGGATGCTCGGCTTGAGCTCCATGAAGCGGGCGAGCAGGCCGTTCACGAAGGCCGGCGACTCGTCGGTGGAGAACTCCTTGGCGATCTCCACGGACTCGTCCAGGACCACCGCGTCGGGGGTCCCGTCCTCCCAGATCAGCTCGTACGCACCGAGCCGGAGCACGTTGCGGTCGGCGATCGGCATCCGGTCCAGCGTCCAGCCCACCGAGTAGGTGGAGATCAGGTCGTCGATGGTGCGCGCGTGCTGCGCGTAGCCCTCGACCAGCTGCATCGTGTACTCCGCGACCTGCGGGATGCCCTCGTCCGGGCGGGGGTCGCGCGCCCGCGCGATCCAGTCGGCGAGCACCCGTTCGGGGGACACGCCGCGGTGGTCCGCCTCGAACAGGATCTGGAAGGCCCTGGTGCGGGCCTTGCTTCGAGCAGCGGCCACGGTTACTTGACCCGGCCGAGGTAGCTGCCGTCGCGGGTGTCGACCTTGACCTTCTCACCGGTGGTGACGAAAAGCGGCACCTGGATCTCGGCGCCGGTCTCCAGGGTGGCGGGCTTGGTGCCACCGGTCGAGCGGTCGCCCTGGACGCCCGGCTCGGTCTCGGCGATGACCAGCTCGACCGCGGCGGGGAGCTCGACGTACAGCGGGACGCCCTCGTTCTGCGCGACCAGGGCCTCGAAGCCCTCCAGCAGGTACTTGGCGGCGTCGCCGACGGTGGCGGAGTCGACCGGGACCTGGTCGTAGGTGTCCATGTCCATGAAGATGAACGCGTCGCCGTCACGGTACGAGTACTGCATGGTCCGCTTGTCGACGTTGGCGGTCTCGACCTTGATGCCCGCGTTGAAGGTCTTCTCGACGACCTTGCCGGAGAGGACCTCCTTCAACTTGGTGCGCACGAAGGCCGGGCCCTTGCCGGGCTTGACGTGCTGGAACTCGACGACGGTCCAGAGCTTGCCGCCGTCCAGCTTGAGGACCATGCCGTTCTTGAGATCGTTCGTGGTAGCCACGGGCGCACTTACTCCTGATATGTCCGCTGTCAAAGAGCACCAAGCAGGCGCGCCGCCGGTGCCCGCGCGAGCGGACTACAGCGCGAGGAGCTCCTTGGTGGTGATGGTGAGCAGCTCGGGCCCGCCCTCCTCGGGAGGCCGCACCACGAGCGTGTCCTCGATCCGGACGCCGCCCCGACCCGGGAGATGGACCCCGGGGCCGACGGTGACCGGCACGCGATTGTCCAGTTTACCCATGTCGGCGGGCCCCAGGCGCGGAGCCTCCCGGATCTCCAGGCCGATGCCGTGTCCCAGCGCGTGGACGGACTGCTCGGCGTGGCCCGCGGCCTGGAGGATCGAGCGGGCCGCGTCGTCCGGGACGTGCTGCTCGACGCCCGGTCCGAGCGCCTCCCGGGCGGCCCGCTGGGCGCGGAAGACCAGGCGGTGCAGCTCGACCTGCCAGGCGGCGGGGGCGGCGCCGATCACGAAGGTGCGGGCGGTGGAGATGCCGTAGCCGCGGTAGCGGGCGCCGAGCGCGACGGTGAGGAAGTCGCCCTCCTCGACCCGGCGGTCGGTGGGCCGGTGGTGCTCCAGGCCGGAGTGGCCGCCGGTGCCGACGGAGACCGGGAAGGCGGCCCGGTCGGCGCCGTGGTCGATCATCCGGCGCTCCAGTTCCATCGCCAGGTGCCGCTCGGTGCGGCCGACCAGGATGGATTCGAGCAGTTCGCCCAGGGCCTGGTCGGCGATCTCGGCGGCGATCCGCAGGTCGGCGATCTCGTACTCGTCCTTGACCACCCGCAGCCGCTCCACCGCCCGGTCCAGGTCGAGCAGCCGGGCCGCCCCGGCGAGCCGGGCGACCTCGCGGTGCCGGGCGACGGTGAGGTCGTGCTCCTCGACGGCGAGGTCGCCCACCCGCAGCCGGGCGGCGGCCTCGGCGGCGGCGTGTGCGGCGTCGGCCTCGGCGGGCACCGGCAGGCGGGTGACCTCGGGGTCGGACTCCCGCTCGGCGCCCTCGGCCTCCTCCGCGCCCTCGGGCACCGCGAGCACCGCGCGCTCGCGGGTGAGCAGCAGCGCGGCGCCCAGCGGCGGGCAGCCGGTGAGGTAGCGGACGTTGGCGGCGCGCGTGATCAGCGCGGCGTCGGCTCCGGAGGCGCTGCAGTGCTCGCGGAGGCGTTCGCGTCGGGCGGAGTGCGCGTCTGACATGGTCCGAGCGTACGAACGGGGCGGGTGGGCCGCCTGTCGGGACGGGCTGGGCGGGTGGGGAATGCCCGGGGCGGCGGCCGCGTTGTGGACTCATGAAAACGGCAATCGTTGCCGGATTCACGAGGACAGGAGGCAGCGGCGATGGCGCGCAGCGAACTGCGACCGGTGGTCACGCTCCGGTCGACGGCGGGGACGGGCTTCACCTACGTGACCCGCAAGAACCGCCGCAACGACCCGGACCGGATGGCCCTGAAGAAGTTCGACCCGGTGGCGGGGCGGCACGTGGAGTTCCGCGAGGCCCGCTGACCGCGGGCCGTCCGACCGACCCGACCAGCACACCCAGCGAGGAGGAGCAGCGATGCAGCAGGGAATTCACCCCGAGTACCGTCCGGTGGTGTTCCGGGACAAGACCGGGGGCCTGTCGTTCCTGACGCGCTCCACCGCCACCAGCGGCCGGACGGTCGAGTGGGCGGACGGGCGGTCCTACCCGGTGGTGGACGTGGAGACGTCCTCGGCGAGCCACCCGTTCTACACCGGCAGGGCCCGGCTGATGGACACCGAGGGCCGGGTGGAGCTGTACCGGCGCCGGTACGGCGGCTGACGGCACCGACGCGCGACGAAGGGCCCCGGGTCTCCCGGGGCCCTTCGCCGCGTCCGCGCTACGCGCCCGGCGGGGGGACGGAGACCACCATGGTGACCAGGCACGGCGTGTCGCCGTCGTTGCGGTAGCCGTGGGCGGTGCCGGCCTCGTAGGAGGCGGTGGAGCCGGCCGGGACGCGGTGCTCGCGGCCGTCCAGGGTGAGGGTGAGCACGCCCTCGTCGACCCGGGCGATCTCGACGGTGCCGGGCGGGTGCGGGTCGGAGGCGTGCGACTCGCCGGGGTGCAGGCGCCAGGACCACAGCTCCAGCGGGCCGGGGGCCTCGGTGCCGCCGAGCAGGGTGCCGCTGCCGCCCTCGGGGCCGCTCCACAGCCGGACGGCGTCCTCGACGGGGACGATCCGGACGGCGGAGGAGGCGTCGTAGTCGAGCAGCCGGGCGATCGAGACGCCGAGTGCGTCGGCGAGCCGGACCACGGTGCCGACGCTGGGGTTGGTGCGGGCCTGCTCGATCTGGACGATCATGCCGCGGCTGACTCCGGAGCGGGCGGCGAGGCCGTCCAGGGTGTGGCCGCGGTCGAGGCGCAGGCGCTTGAGGTTGCGGGCGAGGGCCTGGGTGACGAGATCGGCGTCCGGCACGGGCAGTCCAATATTCTGGTTGGGTCAGTGCACTGGGGTGAACTATGCTGCGGCGGCATCGACAGATCCACCGACTGTACTGCGGAGTCCACCATGCTGTCCGCCTCCCGGTTCTCCGGATGAGCGCCGCCCTCGCCCTGCTCGCCGGCCTGCTGTGGGGCGTCGCCGACTACGGGGGCGGGGCGATCACCCGGCGGATGCCCGCGCTGACGGTGGTGGTGCTCTCCCAATCGGCCGCCGCCGCGGTGCTCGCGGCCGCGGTCACCGCCACCGGCGGGTGGTCCGGGGCCGGGCCCGCCCTCTGGTACGCGGTGGCGGCGGGCGTGATCGGCCCGTTCGCGCTGCTGGCCTTCTACCGGGCGCTGGCGCTCGGGCCGATGGGCGTGGTGTCGCCGCTGGCCACCGCCGGCGTGCTGGTGCCGATCGGGGTGGGCCTGTTCCTCGGCGAACGGCCGGGCGCCGTCCAGGGGTTGGGCATCGCGGTGGCGGTCGCCGGGATCGCCCTGGCCGGCGGCCCGCGGCGCGGCGGGACGGCGGTGAGCCGGCAGGTGCTGCTGCTCACCCTCGGCGCGGCCTTCGCCTTCGGCGCGGTGCTGGCGCTGATCGCGCACGCCGGCGCGGGCGGCGCCCTGCTGCTGACGCTGTGCGTGCAGCGGCTCACCAACGCGGCGGTCGGCGCCGGGATGCTGGCCGCCGCGGCCCGCCGGCGGCCCGTGGGGCTGCGGGCGGGCGCGCGGTCGCTGCCCGCGCTGACCGCCGTCGGGGTCGCCGACGTGGCCGCGAACGGCCTGTACGCGGCCGCCTCGCACCTGGGATCGGTGGCGGTGGCGGCCGTACTGGCCTCGCTCTACCCGGTGGTCACCGCGCTGATGGCGCGCGGCCTGCTGAAGGAGCGGCTGCTGCGGGTGCAGGTGGTGGGCGCGGGCCTCGCGGTGGCCGGGACGCTGATCCTGGCCGCCGGTTGACGACCCGTCAGGACGCCCCGGCCCCGGCCCCCGCGAACGTCCGGGAGCGCCTGGCGATCCGCCAGTAGCCGATCGCGGCGGCCCAGACCACCACGAACAGGCCGACGATCACGAAGCCGACGTTGTCCAGGCTGAGTCCGGCGATCCAGCCGGTGACGGGGTCGGCCAGGTCGAACTTCTCGTGCAGCACGGCGACCAGTTCGATGGTCCCGATCACGAAGGCCACCGCGATCGACAGCCCGGTGATGGTCAGGTTGTAGTACACCTTGCGGACCGGGTTGGAGAACGCCCACTGGTAGGCGAAGTTCATGAACGTGCCGTCCAGGGTGTCGAACAGGCTCATCCCGGCGGCGAACAGCAGCGGCAGGCAGACCACCGCGTACCAGGGCAGCCCGGAGGCCGCGCCGGAGCCGGCCATCACCATCAGGGTGACCTCGGTGGCGGTGTCGAAGCCCAGGCCGAGCACCATGCCGACCGGGAACATCTGGCCGGGGCGGCTGATCGAGCGGGTGGCCCGGCTCAGCAGCCGGGCCAGGAGGCCGCGCGCGTTCAGCTGCCGCTCCAGCTCGGCCTCGTCGTACTGCCCGGCCCGCATCGCCCGGAACACCCGCCAGATGCCCGTCAGGGCGACCAGGTTGAGCGCCGCGATCAGGTAGAGGAAGGCGCCGGACGCGGTGGTGCCGACGGTGCCCAGCACCCGGTGGGTGGCGGACTCCTCGTCCATCAGGGTGCCCGCCAGCGCGGCGCCCCCGGCCACCAGGCCGGCCATGATCACCACCATCGAGGAGTGGCCCAGGGCGAACCAGAAGCCCACCGAGACCGGGCGGCGGCCGTCCGCCATCAGCTTGCGGGTGGTGTTGTCGATCACCGCGATGTGGTCGGCGTCGAAGGCGTGCCGCATGCCCAGGGTGTAGGCGGTGATGCCCAGGCCGACGCCGAACACCTGGGTGCCGACCTTGTACTCGTGCGGCGCCACCAGGAACAGCAGCGTCCCGAACGCGGCCACGTGCATGGCCAGGATCACCGCCATCAGGCCGGCCGTGCGCAGGGTGTCCTCGCGCCGCCAGCGGAAGGAGGGGAGGGGGGAGCCCGGGGGGTTTCCGGGCAGGGTCGATTCGGACGCGGTCATCCGCGGATCACGCTCCAGCACCTCGTGGATCACTTCGTGAGATGCCGTGGCCGGTCTCCTGGCTGACGGGGTGTTGCGCGCCGGCTCCCGGCCTTCCCGGCCGCGAGCGGCCAGTGGCACGGGGTGGGAGCCGACGACTCCCCGATCACAGTGGCGAGGGCCGCTCCGGACTCCTGCGACGACCACTCTCGTGGCGGTCACAGTGCACCGGCTTCCCGAGCACCACGGCCCGCCCACCGTAGGCCCGGCACGGGCGCGGCGGCAAGGGCGCACCCGGGCCGCGGTGGCGGAGATCACTCCCGGACGGGTCCGCGGTGACGGCGTGTCAGGCCATCCAGAAGAAGACGCAGGTCATCCGCTTCTCCTCCAGCGTCGCGCCGTGGTACTCGGTCGCGGTGTGGATCAGGTTGGCGGCGTAGAGCAGCAGCCGGTTGTAGCGGTGCGGGACGGCCAGGTCCTCGGTGAAGGAGTCCGGCGGGACGAAGCGCGTGCCCAGGGCGTCCACCAGGTTGTCGTGCGGGGCCACCACGCTGTTGCCGCCGAGCCGGCCGCCGGGCAGGCTCTGCCGGTGGAAGCTGGTGCCGCAGCGCTTGGGGACGGCCGGGTTGAGGTACAGCACGGCGGCGTAGCGGCACAGCGAGCGCGAGTCGGTGTGCGGGCGCGGCTCGCACTCCCCCGCGCCGACCACCTGCACGCAGTTGTGGTTGAAGGTGCCGCCCTCGGCCTCGTCCAGCGCCCAGATCCGCCGGGCGCCGGTGGCCTCGCGGACCAGCGCCTCCACGTGCGCCAGCTCGTCCGGCTCCAGCCCGGGCATCGCGCGCAGGCCGGGCCAGGGCTCCGGGCGGTGCGGGTAGCCCTCGTCCCAGTCGGTGCGCGCCAGGTGCCGGGCGCGCACCGCGTCCGGGTCCGGGAGGACGTCGTCCAGCACCCAGTAGTCGCGTCCCCTGGTGGGCTTGCGGTACGGCAGGACCGGGAGCGCGGGGGTGGGGCGCGGGCCCCGGAACGGTTGCACGGGCATGGACCCGACAATAGGAGCGGCGTTCCGGGGCCTCGCCCAAGGCGTGGTCAACCTTGCGTCAAGGCTTGCCGGGGTGACGGAGCGTCAGGACTGCTGGCAGCGCGGGCACCAGAACAGGTTCCGGGCGGCCAACTCCTCGGTGCGGACCGGGGTTCCGCAGACCAGGCAGGGCTGGTCGTGCCGCCGGTAGACGTACACCTCGCCGCCGTGGTCGTCCACCCGGGGCGGGCGGCCCATCGCCTCCGGGGTGTGCTCGGGGCGGACGGTGTCGATCCGGCCGGCGGCCACGCCGTCGTGCATCAGGGCGACCAGGTCCGCCCAGATCGCGTCCCACTCGGCGCGGGAGAGGTCGCGGCCGGGGCGGTGCGGGCTGATGCCGAGCCGGAACAGCACCTCGGCGCGGTACACGTTGCCGACGCCGGCCAGCACCTTCTGGTCCATCAGCAGGGCGGCGACCGTCGTCCCGCTGCGGGAGATCCGCCGCCACGCCTCGTCCCCCGCCTCGCCCGGCCGCAGCGGGTCCGGCCCCAGCCGGCGGTGGACGGCCGCCTTCTCCCCCGGTGTGAGCAGCTCGCAGGCGGTCGGGCCGCGCAGGTCGGCGTACCCGCTGTCGTTCGCCATCCGCAGCCGGACCTGGCCCACCGGCTCCGGGGCCCCGCCCGCCCCGAACTCGTACTTCCCGTACAGCCCCAGGTGCACGTGCAGCCACTGCCCGCCGAACCCCAGGAACAGGTGCTTGCCGTGCGCCTCCGCCTCCTCCAGCACCCGCCCGTCGATCAGCGCGGCCCCCTCCGCGAAGCGCCCCTGCGGGCTGGACACCCGCACCGGGCGCCCCCCGAACAGCTCGTCGTTCCGCCTGGCCAGGCGGTGGATCACATGCCCCTCGGGCACCGGCGCCATCTCCTCGGTCGTGGTGGTCGCGAGAAGCCCATTCTCCCAGGCTCCTCGGACACCCGACCCACGCACCGGCGGGGCGGCGGCGCCGACCGCGCGGCGGGTCTCAGCGGGCCTGCAACCGGCTCAGGATGGCCTGGTCGAGGGCGGCCGCCGTCTCCGGCACGCTCAGGTTGGAGTTGTCGATGATCGGCAGCCCCGAGGTGCGCCAGCCCGCCATCCGGCCGTGGATGCGGGCGACCTCGTCGTCGGAGAGGCGGCGGTTGCCGGAGCGTTCGGCGTTGCGGGCCAGGACGCGGTCGAGGCCGGGGAGGAGGACGACGGGGATCATGCCGGGGCCGATGTGGCGTTTCCAGCCGCCGAGGCCGATCGCGGGGCGGTCGGGGAAGACCGCGTCGTCGATGATGCAGGAGATGCCGTTGGCGAGGTAGTTGCGGCAGGCGAAGCCGCAGGTGCGGCGGGCGAGGCGGTACTGGGCCTCGGAGTCGGTGTTCCAGCCGGACTGCGGGTTGGCGAAGCCGGACTGGACCCATTCGCGGACGTCGTCGAGGCTGATGTGCGCGGTGGGGGTGGGGCGGCGTTCGGCCCAGTAGCGGGCGACGGTGGTCTTGCCGGCGCCGGCCGCGCCGATCAGCAGGACGGCGATCGGGCCGACCGGCAGCGGCGCGGGGAGGGCGGGCAGCGGCGGCGGGGCGGGCAGTTGGACGGCCGTACCGGTGGGGAGCAGGAAGTGCCCGGTGCCGCCGGGGGCGACCGGCGGGACGGCCTTGAGCGGGACGGTCGGCCGGTCGGGCCCGGGCGCGGCCGGTCCGGGCACCGGGACCGACTGGACGGTCCCGTGGTACGGCGGCTGATGGCCCGCCGGATACGGGGCAGCGGCCGGCCGGGGCGGCACCTGGCCCCCCGCGTGCTGGTTCTGCGCGTACTGGCTCACCGTCACCTCCCTGCGCCGAATGTACACGTGGGCCCGGTGGCGGGCACAAGTCCGCCACCGGGCCGGAGGCCGTCAGCGGCTGGTGAGCTGCTCGGCGAGGGCGCGCAGGGCGAGTTCGTACGAGCCGAGGCCGAAGCCGGCGATGGTGCCGGAGGCGACGGCGGCGATGACCGAGTTGTGGCGGAAGGTCTCGCGCGTGTACGGGTTGGAGATGTGCACCTCGACGAGCGGCGCGGTGCGCTGGGCGGCGGCGTCGCGCATGGCGTACGAGTAGTGGGTGAACGCGCCGGGGTTGATCACCACGGGGGTCCCGGCGTCCGCCGCCTCGTGCAGCCAGCCGACCATCTCCGCCTCGGAGTTGGTCTCCCGGACCTCCACCGACAGGCCCAGTTCGGCGCCGAGCTCCGTGCACCGCGAGACCAGTCCGGCGTACGAGGTGGAGCCGTACACGTCGGGTTCGCGGGAGCCGAGCCGGCCCAGGTTGGGGCCGTTCAGGACCAGCACGCGGGTGCTCATCCGGAGACCTCCCCGTAGGCGGCGACCAGCACGGACGGGTCCGGGCCCTCCAGGATGGAGGTCTTGGCCAGGCCGTCCAGGACGACGAAGCGCAGCAGGTCGCCGCGCGACTTCTTGTCGATCTTCATGGCGTCGAGCAGCTTGGGCCAGGCGTCGGCGCGGTAGGTCAGCGGCAGGCCGACGGAGGCCAGCACGGCCCGGTGGCGGTCGGCCGTGGCGTCGTCCAGCCGTCCGGCGAGGCGGCCGAGTTCGGCGGCGAAGACCATGCCGATGGAGATCGCCGCGCCGTGCCGCCACTTGTAGCGCTCGTTGCGCTCGATGGCGTGGCCCAGGGTGTGGCCGTAGTTGAGGATCTCGCGGCGGCCGGACTCCTTGAGGTCGCCGGAGACCACGTCGGCCTTGACCTGGATGGCCCGCCGGATCAGCTCCAGGGTGTGCGGGCCGGCCGGGGTGGTGGCGGCCTCGGGGTCGGCCTCGATCAGGTCGAGGATGACCGGGTCGGCGATGAAGCCTGCCTTGATCACCTCGGCCAGGCCGGAGACGTAGTCGTGCTTGCCGAGCGTCTCCAGGGTGCCGAGGTCGGCCAGCACGCCCGCGGGCGGGTGGAAGGCGCCGACCATGTTCTTGCCCTCGGCGATGTTGATGCCGGTCTTGCCGCCGACGGCCGCGTCGACCATGCCGAGCAGCGTGGTGGGCACCGAGATCCAGCGCACCCCGCGCAACCAGGTGGCGGCGACGAAGCCGGCCAGGTCGGTGGTGGAGCCGCCGCCGAGGCCGACGACCACGTCGCTGCGGGTGAAGCCGGTCTGGCCGAGCACCGACCAGCAGTACGCGGCGACCTCGGCGCTCTTGGCCTCCTCGGCGTTCGGGACCTGGAGGGCGATGGCCTCGTAGCCCTGCGCGGCGAGGTCCGCGCGGATCGCCTCGCCGGTGGCCTCCAGCGCCTCCGGGTGGATGACGGCGACGCGCTTGGCCTTCGGGCCGATCAGCGGGGCGAGTTCGCCGAGCAGTCGGTGGCCGATCAGCACCTCGTACGGGGCGTGGCCGTCGCTGCCGGCCACCTGGATCCTGACAATGTCGGCGTCAGACATGGGGGTTCTTCCACTCCAGTGCTTCGAGTACGGCGTCGGCGACCTGCTCGGGCGTGCGGTCCTGGGTGTCGACCACGGCGGTGGCGACCTCCAGGTAGAGCGGGCGGCGGGCTTCCATCAGCTCGCGCCAGCGGGCCCGGGGGTTGACGGCGAGCAGCGGGCGGGGGGCGTCCAGGCCGACCCGCTTGACCGCGTCGCCGAGCGCCACTTCCAGGAACACCACGGGCAGCGGGGCGAGCAGCGCCCGGGTCTCCTCGGCCAGCACGGCGCCGCCGCCGAGCGCCAGCACGCCGGCGTGCCCGGTGGCGGCGGCCCGGACGGCGTCCCGTTCCAGCTGCCGGAAGTGCGGTTCGCCCTCGTCCACGAAGATCTCCGGGATGGGCTTGCCGGCCGTCCGCTCGATGTCGGTGTCGGTGTCGCGGAACGGCAGGCCGAGCCGTTCGGCGAGGACCCGCCCGACGGTGGACTTGCCGCTGCCGGGCGGGCCGACCAGCACGACGGCCGGCCCGCTCACCGGAGCGCTCATCGGACGATCAGGTTGTCGAGGTACGACTGCACGTTGCGGCGGGTCTCGGAGACGTTGTCGCCGCCGAACTTCTCCGCCACCGCGTCCGCCAGCACCAGCGCCACCATCGCCTCGGCGACGATGCCGGCCGCCGGGACGGCGCACACGTCGGAGCGCTGGTGGTGCGCCTTGGCGGGCTCGCCGGTGCGCACGTCCAGGGTCTGCAGGGCGCGCGGGACGGTCGCGATCGGCTTCATCGCGGCGCGCACCCGCAGCAGCTCGCCGGTGGACAGGCCGCCCTCGGTGCCGCCGGAGCGGCCGGAGGTCCGCTTGATGCCGTCCGGCGTCGGGACGATCTCGTCGTGCGCCTTGGAGCCGGGGACGCGGGCCAGCTCGAAGCCGTCGCCGACCTCGACGCCCTTGATCGCCTGGATGCCCATCAGCGCGGCCGCGAGGCGGGCGTCCAGGCGGCGGTCCCAGTGCACGTGCGAGCCGAGGCCGACCGGCACGCCGTACGCCAGCACCTCGACCACGCCGCCGAGGGTGTCGCCGTCCTTGTGGGCCTGGTCGATCTCGGCGACCATCGCCTTGGACGCGTCGGCGTCCAGGCAGCGCACCGGGTCCTCGTCCAGCCGGGCCTCGTCGGCGGGCAGCGGCAGCACGCCGGCCGGGGCCTTGGCGGCGGCCAGCTCGACCACGTGGCTGACGATCTCGATGCCGCAGGTCTCCTTGAGGTAGGAGCGGGCGACCGCGCCGAGCGCGACCCGGGCCGCGGTCTCCCGGGCGCTGGCGCGCTCCAGGATCGGCCGGGCCTCCTCGATCGAGTACTTCTGCATGCCCGCCAGGTCGGCGTGGCCGGGGCGCGGACGGGTCAGCGCCTCGTTGCGGGCCAGGCCCGCGAGCACCTCGGGGTCGACCGGGTCGGCCGACATGACCTGCTCCCACTTCGGCCACTCGGTGTTGCCGACCATGACCGCCACCGGGGAGCCCATGGTCTCGCCGTGCCGGACGCCGCCGAGGAAGGTCACCTCGTCCTGCTCGAACTTCATCCGCGCGCCGCGGCCGTAACCGAGCCGCCGGCGGGCCAGCGCGTCGGCCACCATCGCGGTGGTGACCGGCACCCCGGCCGGCAGGCCCTCCAGCGTCGCGACCAGAGCGGGGCCGTGCGACTCCCCCGCCGTGAGCCAGCGCAAGCTACCCACCGAAAGCTCCTTCGTCAGCGGCCCGCGCCGTGAACGGCGGCCGGCCCGGCGTCTCGTCCTGCCCGGCCGCGGGAGCGCGGCGGGGCGAACTCCGATCCTTTCACGTCCCGCAGGTCACCGGGGCCCCGGTCCGCTTGGCGGACAGCGGACGTCCGGAGGCCGATCCGCGCCTCACCCCGCGAGCGCGGCCTCCCCCGCCGCCCGCATCGCGGCCAGCGGGCCGCGCTCCACCCCGGTGAACCGCTCGAACTGCAGCACCGCCTGGTGCACCAGCAGGTCGAGCCCGCCCAGCACGGTGCCGCCGCGCTCCAGGCAGGCCGCGGCCAGCTCGGTCGGCCACGGGTGGTACAGCACGTCGAACAGCACGCCGGGCGCCGCGGGCAGTTGCGCCGCGAAGCCGTCGGTCGCCCCGGCCGGCGTGGTGGAGACGGTCAGCGGCCCCTCCAGCGCCCGCGCGCCGTCCGCCCAGTCGGCGGTGCGCACCGCCACGCCCAGCCGCTCCCCCAGCTCCCGCATCTCGGCGGCCCGCCCGGCGCTGCGCACGTACGCGGTCACCTCGCCGTCGCAGACCTGGGCCAGCGCGGCCAGCGCGGAGGAGGCGGTGGCCCCGGCGCCGAGCACCGCGGCCGCCTCGACCCGTTCGACGCCGCGTTCGCGCAGCGCGTTGACCAGGCCGGGGACGTCGGTGTTGTCGCCGTGCCGCCGCCCGTCGCGGTCGAACACCACGGTGTTGACGGCGTCCACCGCGAGGGCGGTGTCGCTGACGGTGTCCAACAGCGGGCGGATCGCCCGCTTGAGCGGCATGGTCAGCGACAGGCCGGCCCACTCGGCGGGGTCGAGCCCGGTGACGAAGTCCGCCAGTGTCGATTCGTCGACCTCGTGGCGGCCGTAGCTCCAGCCGGTGAGCCCGAGCGCGGCGTACCCGGCGCTGTGCAGGGCCGGGGAGAGCGAGTGGGCGATCGGCGAGCCGAGCACGGCGGCCCGGTGCGGGGTGGTCACGTGGTGGCCTCTCGGGGGGTGCGGGCGGGGCGGTGCAGGAAGACGTCGACCTGGTCCTCGGACTCCGGCGCGAAGCCGTGCCGCTCGTACAGCCGCCGGGCGGGGCTGCCCCGCAGCACGTTCAGCCGGACGGCCAGGCCCCGGGCGTCGGCCCGCTCCAGCGCCCGGCGCAGCACGGCGGTGCCCAGGCCGCGGCCGTGCAGCGCCGGGCGGAGGTAGAAGTGCTCCAGCAGCAGGGTGCCGGGCCGCTCGTCGGGGGCGAGCGCCAGGCAGCCGGCGAGCGGCTCCGGGGCGCCGGGCAGTTCGACCACCGAGGTGTGCTCGGGCCGGTACGCGTCGCGCATCCGCTGCCGGACCCGGTGCTCGTCGTAGCGGCCGAGCCGTTCCAGGTCGGGGCGCATCGCCGCGGCCCGCAGTTCGACCAGCGGTTCCAGGTCGGCGGCGGTGGCGGGGCGCAGCGTCCAGGCGGGAGCGGTGGTCACTCGGTGCCCCGCCGGGTGCGGGCGGACCAGCGGCCCTCGCTGTGGGCGATCCGGATGGGGTGGCGGAAGCACTCGGAGACCAGTTCGGTGGTGAGCACCTCGGTGGCGGGGCCGGCCGCGGTGGTCAGGCCGTCGCGCAGCAGCAGGGCGTGGCTGGTGGTCTCGGGCAGCTCCTCCAGGTGGTGGGTGACCAGCACGGACGCCACCTCGGGGTAGCGGGCCCGCAGTTCGTCCAGGCTCTCCAGGAGCTGTTCGCGGGCGGTGAGGTCGAGCCCGGTGGCGGGTTCGTCGAGCAGCAGCAGCCGGGGTTCGGGCATCAGCGCGCGGGCGATCAGGACGCGGCCGCGCTCGCCCTGGGAGAGCGTGGTCCAGGGGTTCTCGGCGCGGTGCGCGATGCCCAGGGTCCGGATCAACTCCTCGGCGTGGTCGAGCTGTTCGGCGGTGGGCTTGTGCCACAGGTCGGGCTCGATGGTCTGCGTGGTGCCGGTCAGCACGACCTGGCGCACCGTCAGCGGAGAGCGCAGCGGGTGCCGCGGGTTGACGTGCCCGAGGTGCGCCCGCAGCTCCCGGACGTCGACCTTGCCGAGCTGCCGCCCCAGCACCTTCACCGTCCCGGCGGTGGGGTGCTCGACGGCGCCCAGCAGCGACAGCAGGGTGCTCTTCCCGGCTCCGTTGGCCCCGAGCACGGCCCAGTGCTCCCCGGCCCGGACGGTCAGTGACACGTCCCGCAACAGGTACTGCCCGCCCCGCACCACATCGACGTGGGCGGCCTCCAGCAGGGCCGGCTCGGACGGGTGCGGGGTGCTCTGCGGTGTCTCCATCCGGATCACGCTACCCGCACCACCCGGCCGCCCCGCAAAGCCGTATCGACCACCGGACGACGGTCGGTTCCGGTCGGTGTCGACCACGCGCGCCATGGGCTGCGGCAACGGGACCGAGCCCGCCGTCGTCCGGGTCCGGCGCGCCGCGGGCGTCACCCGGGACGGGCCGCGGCTGTCACAGCCGTGGCCCGTCCGCGCGTCACCGCCTCATCGCGTCTTGCACATGCCGGCGCTCTCGTCGAAGCCCTGGTTGTGCGCGCTGCAGTAGTCCTTGACGTCCTTCTTGAACGCGTCGAAGGTCGCCGCGAACCGGGTGTCGCTGTTGGACACCGCCACGAAGTAGACCCAGTCGCCCGGCGCCGGGTTGAGCACGGCCTGGATCGCGTCCTCGCCCGGGTTGGAGATCGGGGTCGGCGGCAGGCCCTTGTTGACGTACGTGTTGTACGGGCTCTTGTCGCCGTCCTTCTCCGCCGTGGTGAAGTTCGTCCGGCCGAGCTTGTACTGCAGCGTCGTGTCGAGCTGCAGTTTGCCCTGGGTCGCGTTGGTGTTGAGCCGGTTGTAGAGAACCCGGGCGATCTTGCCGAAGTCCTCCGAGTTGTTGCCCTCGGCCTGCAGGATGCTGGCCTCGGTCACCACCTCGTAGGCGGTCTTCAGACCGATCTTCTGCGCCCCCTCGTCCAGCTTGAGGTCGCTGTACTTCTGGACGGCGTTGGCCACCATCTGCTTGAGCAGTTCCTCGGGCTTCATGCCCTCCGCGACCGAGTACCGGGCCGGCCAGAGGAAGCCTTCCAGGTTGTTGTTGGCGAAGCCGGGCAGGCCCAGGCTGCCGACCTGCTCCTTGGCGACCTTGGCGGTGGTGCCCGGGGAGAGCTTCAGCTTGCCGTCGATCTTGGTGTAGATGTCGGCGGCCTTCAGGCCCTCGGGGATGATCAGCGCGTTGCCGCCGTTGGACTCCACCAGCTCCTTGAACGCCTCGGCGGCGGACATCTGGTGCTTCATGGTGTAGATGCCGGGCTGGATGGTGCGGCCGCGCGGGTCCTTCTCGTACTCGGTGCTGAACGCCTTGATGCTCTTGACCACGCCGGCGTCCAGCAGCGCCTTGCCGATCGCGTCGCCGCCGGCGCCTTCCTTGACGGTGATGTTCACCGAGCCGGTGCCCGTGCCCTTGAAGTCCGGCGGCGGGCCGAAGTTCCTCTGGTAGAAGCCGTAGCCCCACCAGCCGGCGCCGCCCACGCCGCCGAGCAGCACCAGGGCGACCAGCAGGCAGGCGCCGCCGTTGCGGCGGCCCGACTTCTTGCCCTTCTCCTTGCGCTTGCGCTCGGCCTCGCGGGAGCCGTCCTGCCCGGAGAAGAACGACTCGTCGCCGTCCTCCTCCTCGAAGTACTCGTCCTCGGCCCAGTCCTCCCGCTCCTCCACCCGCCGGCCGGCCTCCTCGGCCCGGCGCCCGGCCGACGGCGGGGCGTCGAGCGCCGCGGCCTCCGCCTCCCAGTCGATCCCGTCCGGCCCGGGCCCGCCCGCCGGCTCCGACCGCGGCTGCGGCGCGGTGCGCTGCTGGACCGGCTGCTGCGGGGCCTGCTGCTGGAGCGGCTGCTGCTGCACGAACTGCTGCTGCCCGCCGTACGAGCCGCCCTGCTGCGGGTGGCCCTGCCCCATCGCCGTCTGCTGCCCGGGCGGGAAGCCCTGCTGCACGCCCTGGAACGGGCCCTGGCCCGGCACCGGCTGCTGCACGAACTGCTGCTGCCCGCCGTACGAGCCGCCCTGCTGCGGGTAACCCTGCTGCGCGAACTGCTGCCGGCCGCCGAAGGAACCGCCTTGCTGCTGCGGGTAGCCCTGGAGGCCCTGGCCCTGGCCCTGGTCCTGCCCCGGCACCGGCTGCTGCTGCACGAACTGCTGCTGCGGGTACCCCTGCATGCCCTGGACCTGGCCCTGACCCGGCACCGGCTGCTGCACGAACTGCTGCTGCCCGTACGGGTCCTGGGGCTGCTCGCCGGGGTACCACGGCTGGTCGCCCTGGGAGCCGTAGCGCCCACTCTGATCAGTCATCGATCCCCTTACCGCGTCCAGGGTGCCCGTCGAACCGGCGTGCTAGCGCCGCAGCACGTGATGGGAGACGTTACCGTACCGCAGCGTAGCCAAATGGCCCGAAGGCGGGTTGTCCACCGTTCACGGGGAGGCGGAGCCGGAGGGTTCGGGCGAGGAGTCCCCCGCGCGGTGGGCGTTGAACTCCTCGACGTTCTTGCGCTGCTGCTCCTCGCTGTCGGTGAAGCGGGTGTCCCCGGGCTGGACGGTGACGAAGTACAGCCAGTCACCGTCGGCGGGGTGGACAGCGGCGCGCAGCGCGTCCCGGCCGGGGTTGCCGATGGGGGTGGGCGGCAGGCCGGGGTGGGCGTAGGTGTTGAACGGGGAGTCGAGCCTGGTGTCGTCCTGGGTGGTGGTGAGGGTGGAGCGGCCGAGCGCGTAGTTGATGGTGGAGTCGAGCTGGAGCGGCATGTTCTTGGCGAGCCGGTTGTAGATGACCCGGGTGACCTTGGCCATGTCCTCGGGGTTGTCGGCCTCGGCCTGGGCGAGGCTGGCGACGGCCAGCAGGCCGTAGGGGGTGACGCCGTTGGCGGTGGCGGCGTCGGCGACGGCGGGGCCGCCGAGGTTGCCGTCGGCCTCCTTGACCATGCCCTGGAGGAGGGTCAGGGCGGTGCTGTCGCCGGTGACGGGGTAGGTGGCGGGGTAGAGGTACCCCTCCAGGTGCCCGGAGGCGTCCGCGGGCAGGCCCAGGTCCGCGAGGTGCTGTTCGGCGGTGGCCTTGGCGGTGCCGGGCTTCAGCCCGAGCCGGGTGTCGATGGCGGCGAACACCTGGGTGGAGCGCCAGCCCTCGGGGATGGTCAGGGCGTTGGCGTTGGACGGGTCGAGCAGCACGTTGAGCGCCGAGACCGCCGACATCCGCTCCTTGAGGGTGTACGTGCCGGGGTGGATGTTGTTGCCCGCCGGGCTCTCGGCCGCGGCCTCGGTGAACGCCCGGGTGGAGGCGATCACGTGCTTGGCGGTCAGGACCTTGCCGATCTGGGTGAGACTGGCGCCCTGCGCCACCGACACCTGGACCTGGCCGGTGCCGCCGCCCGGGTAGTCGGGGGCGGGCTTCTTGCCCTCGGGCCAGAGCACGAACAGCGCCAGCGCGGCCGCCATCACCACGCCCAGCAGCCCCGCCACGCTCAGGCAGCACGCGGCGCGGGTGCGCAGCTGCTCCGGGTCCGGCGGTTCGACGCCGTACGGCAGGCCGGGCGGGGCGCCCTCGGGTTCTAGGACGGGGGCGCCGAGGTGGCCGGGGGTGAGTCCGGGCGCGGTGTACGGGTCGGTCACGGGGGCCCTTCCGGCGGCGGGCATGGAGAGAGGGCCCGTGCGGACGCGCGCCCGCACGGGCCCCTCTACCGGGAAGCTAGCCCCCGCCGGTCAGACGACCGGCTCGACACTCTCACCGGGCGCCCGACCGCTCACCCGTTCGGTCTCAAGGGCCGACTGCAGGATCACCACGGCGGCGGCCTGGTCGATCACCGAGCGGCCCTTCTTCGACGACCGCCCGGAGGCCCGCAGCCCGGCGGCGGCGGTGACGGTGGTCATCCGCTCGTCCACCAGCCGCACCCCGACCGGGTACAGCAGGCCGGCCAGCCGACCCGCGTACTCGCGGACCTTGGCGGCGGCCGGGCCCTCCTTGCCGTTCAGCGAGCGCGGCAGGCCGACCACCACCTCGATCGCGTCGTACTCCTCGGCGATCGCCTTCAGCCGGGCCTGCGAGCGGCCCCCGGCGGGGACGGTCTCCACCGGCGTGGCGATCAGCCCGTCGGGGTCGCAGACCGCGACCCCGATCCGGGCGTCGCCCACGTCGACGGCGATCCGCCGGCCGCGCCGGAAGACCCTCTCCTCGATGTGCTCGTCACTCACGCGCGCTCGGCCACCAGCGCCCGCACGGCCTCGATGGCGTCCGGGACGGCGGCCGGGTCGGTGCCGCCGCCCTGCGCCACGTCGTCCTTGCCGCCACCGCCGCCGCCGAGGGTCTTGGCCGCGGCGCGGACCAGCTCGCCGGCCTTGATGCCGCGGCCGCGGGCGTCCTCGTTGGTGGCGATCACGGTCAGCGGACGGTCGTTGGCCACGGTGAACGCGGCGACCACGGCCGGGCGGGAGCCGAGCCGGGCCCGGACGTCCAGCACCAGCTTGCGCAGCTCGTCCGCGCCGGTGCCGTCACCGACCCGGGCGGCGACCAGGGCCACGCCCCGGACGTCCTCGGCGCCCTCGGCGAGGCCCGCGGCGGCCTGGAGGACCTTCTCCGCACGGAACTTCTCGATCTCCTTCTCGGCGTCCTTGAGCTTGCCGAGCATCCCGGCGATCTTCTCCGGCAGTTCCTCCGGGCGGCCCTTGACCAGCTCGGTCAGCTGGGAGACCACGGTGTGCTCGCGGGCCAGGAACTTGTACGCGTCGACGCCGACCAGCGCCTCGACGCGGCGCACGCCGGAGCCGATCGAGGACTCGCCGAGCAGCTTCACCAGGCCCAGCTGGGCGGTGTTGCCGACGTGCGTGCCGCCGCACAGCTCCTTGGAGAAGTCGCCGATGGTGACCACGCGCACCGAGTCGCCGTACTTCTCGCCGAACATCGCGATGGCGCCCTGCTTGCGGGCCTGGTCCATCGTCATCACCTCGGCGGTGACGTCGAGCTCGCGGACCAGCACCTCGTTGATCTTCTGCTCGACGTCGGTCAGCACCGAGCCGGGGACGGCGGCGGGCGAGCCGAAGTCGAAGCGGAAGCGGCCCGGCGCGTTCTCCGAACCGGCCTGGGCGGCGGTCGGGCCGAGCGCGTCGCGCAGCGCCTGGTGGGTCAGGTGGGTGGCCGAGTGGGCGCGCGAGACGGCGCGGCGGCGGTCGGTGTCGATGGTGGCGTACGCGGACGCGCCGAGCACCACCTCGCCGAACAGCACCCCGCCGGAGTGCACGATCACGCCGGGCACCGGCTGCTGGACGTCCCGGACCTCGACGACCGCGCCGGAGTCGAGGCGGATCCGGCCGTGGTCGGCGAGCTGGCCGCCGCCCTCGGCGTAGAACGGGGTGCGGTCGAGGATCAGCTCGACCTCGTCGCCCTCGGTGGCGGCCGGCGACGGGACGCCGTCCACCAGCAGGCCGACCACGGTGGCCTCGCCCTCGGTGTGGGCGTAGCCGGTGAAGACGGACGCGCCGGCCCGGTCGGCGACCTCGCGGTACGCGGCGACGTCGGCGTGGCCCATCTTCTTCGCCCTGGCGTCGGCCTTGGCGCGGTCGCGCTGCTCCTGCATCAGGCGGCGGAAGCCGGCCTCGTCCACCTGGAGGCCCTGCTCCTCGGCCATCTCCAGGGTCAGGTCGATCGGGAAGCCGTAGGTGTCGTGCAGCTTGAACGCCTGCTCGCCGGAGAGCACCGCGCCGCCGGACTGCTTGGTCTCGGTGACCGCGGCGTCCAGCAGGCTGGTGCCGGAGCGCAGCGTCTGGAGGAAGGCGTTCTCCTCGGCGACCACGACGGTCTCGATGCGCTTGCGGTCGGTCTCCAGCTCCGGGTACTGCGGGGCCATCGCCTTGATCGAGATGTCGATCAGGTCCTTGGCGACCGGCCCGGTGGCGCCCAGCAGCCGCATGTTGCGGATCGCCCGGCGCAGGATGCGGCGCAGCACGTAGCCGCGGCCCTCGTTGCCGGGGGTGACGCCGTCGCCGACCAGCATCAGCGCGGTGCGGAAGTGGTCGGTGACCACGCGCAGCGAGACGTCCGACTTGTGGTCGGCGCCGTAGGTGTGGCCGGTGAGCTCGGCGGCGCGGTCGAGGATCATCCGGCTGGTGTCGATCTCGAAGAGGTTGTCGACGCCCTGCAGGACGGCGGCGAGGCGCTCCAGGCCGAGGCCGGTGTCGATGTTCCTGCTCGGCAGGTCGCCGAGGATCTCGAACCCGTCCTTGCCGTCGCCGTGGCCGCGCTCGTACTGCATGAAGACCAGGTTCCAGATCTCCAGGTAGCGCTCGCCGTTGACCGCCGGGCCGCCCTCCTCGCCGTACGCGGGGCCGCGGTCGTAGTTGATCTCCGAGCACGGGCCGCACGGGCCGGGGACGCCCATCGACCAGAAGTTGTCCTTCATGCCCAGGCGCTGGATCCGCTCGGACGGAACGCCGATCACGTCGCGCCAGATCTGCTCGGCCTCGTCGTCGTCCTTGTAGACGGTGATCCAGAGCTTCTCGGGCTCCAGGCCGTAGCCGCCGTCCGCCACCGGGCTGGTCAGCAGCTCCCAGGCGAACTTGATGGCGCCTTCCTTGAAGTAGTCGCCGAACGAGAAGT
The DNA here is from genome assembly GCF_000716545.1 of Kitasatospora phosalacinea. Lineage (GTDB taxonomy): Bacteria > Actinomycetota > Actinomycetes > Streptomycetales > Streptomycetaceae > Kitasatospora > Kitasatospora phosalacinea. Next base: position 79,502 of record NZ_JNWZ01000001.1, on the reverse strand, counting down.
TGCCGCACATCTGGAAGAAGGAGCCGTGCCGGGTGGTCTTCCCGACCTCCTCGATGTCCAGGGTGCGCACGCACTTCTGCACGCTGGTGGCGCGCGAGAACCGCGGCTTGATCTCGCCCAGGAAGTACGGCTTGAAGGGCACCATGCCGGCGTTGACCAGCAGCAGGGTGGGGTCGTCGGCGACCAGCGAGGCCGACGGTACGACGGTGTGGCCGCGCTCCTCGAAGAAGCGCAGCCAGCGGCGGCGGATCTCTGCCGACTCCATCAGTGGGGGTCCTTCCGATCGGTCGTGCGGCCCGGCAGCTCGCGCTGTCGGGGCTTGGCAACGATGGTCTGGGGGGTGGTGCGGCGCGGGGCGCGCGGGGACGGGGGCAGGGCGGCGGCCGGGGAGCCCGGGGCCGCCGAGATAGCTCGGACCCCGTCGTCGGCGGACGCCGATCCGCTCAGCGCGCGGCGGCGGGGCGGCTCGACGACCGCGGTGCCGTCCAGGCCGAGGTCGGCGCGCAGCTCGCGCTCGCGCTCGTCCATCCCGGCCTTCACGTCCAGCGCGAAGCGCTTCGCGGCGTCGCCGAGCCGCAGCGCGCCGCGGGCGGCGGTGCCCGACAGCGAGTCGGGGGTGAGGCGGTGCACCGCCTCGTTGGCCCTGTTCATGGCCCACACCGTGGCGCCCGCGCCGACGGCCATCCAGAAGATCCTGCGCACCATCGCCGTCAGCCCCTCACGGCCCGGCGGACCCGGGACAGCAGGCCGCGGCGCGGCGCCGTCTGGGCCCGCACCTCGGCCCGGATCATCCGGGCCAACTCCTCGCGCTCACCGGCCTGCTGGGGCACCCCCGCCGATCCGTCCCGCTGCCGGGCGACCGCCTTGCGCACCCCGTGGCTGAACGCGGCCACCTTCACCAGCGGCCCGCCCAGCGTCGCCGCCACGGTGGACGACAGCGCCTTGGCGTCGGCCGCCGCGTCCTGCACGTTGGCGGTGATCTCGTCGACCCGCTCCAGCTGCTCGTGCGCGCTGCGGACGGCCGCGCTCGCGTCCTCCAGCAGCGGTACGGCCTGCTCGGTGACGGCGGCGACCAGCACGGTCGCCTCCCGCAGCACCTTGGACAGCCGCACCAGCACCACGGCGAGCAGGGTGACCAGGACCGCCCAGAAGACGGCGACCAACAGCCCGGCCAGCTCTCCCACGGACACTTTCGCGCGCTCCCTCGGCTGTGATTGCAGAAGTTGTGCAACTTCCGCTAAACCCTATCGCGACAGCGCCGCGTTCCCCGACGGCATATCCGCCGGTGGGCCCGACTCCGGCCCGCCCGGGGGCGCGGACACCGCGCGTAACCTACCGCCGGGTCACCTCGTTGGGGGTTTGGCTCGCGGAGCGCGGGCCGGCAGGTTACGGGTTTCCTATGCGACGGGGGCGTCCATGGTCAACAGGTCGGCGGCGCCCAGGAGCCCGGGGCGGCTCCCCGCCGAGGCCACCAGCTTCGTCGGCCGGGGCGCCGAACTCGACGCGCTGGCCGAGCTGGTGGGCCGGGCCCGGCTGGTCACGGTGACCGGCCCGGGCGGCGTCGGCAAGTCCCGGCTGGCCCTGCGTGCCGCCGCGCTGCTGGCCGACGGCTTCCCGGACGGCGCGCACCTGGTCGAGGTCGCTCCCGTGCAGGACCCGCTGCTGCTGGGCCACGCGGTGCTGGAGGCGCTGCGGCTGACCGACCACACCGCCCGCCCGCCGCTGGACGTGCTGGTCGAGCAACTCGCCGAGCGCGAGGCCCTGTTGGTGCTGGACGGCTGCGAGCACCTGGTCGACGCCTGCGCCGGGCTGGTGGACGCGCTGCTGCGCGCCGCCCCCGGCCTGCGGGTGGTCGCCACCTCCCGGCAGTCGCTGCGCACCGCGGGCGAGCACCTGCTGCCGCTGGCCCCGCTGGCCTGCGAGCCGTCCGGCGGCCGGGCCGACCCGGAGGCGGTGCTGCTGTTCGCCGACCGCGCCGCCGCCGTGCTGCCCGGCTTCCGCCTGGACGACCGCAACCGGGCCGGGGTGGCGCTGCTGTGCCGCCGCCTGGACGGCATCCCGCTGGCCCTCGAACTGGCCGCCGGCCGGCTGCGCGCGCTGTCCGTGGAGCAGCTGGCCGCCCGCCTGGAGGACCGCTTCCGGCTGCTCACCGGCGGCGGCCGGACGGCCCCGGCCCGGCACCGGACGCTGCGCACCGCGATCGGCTGGAGCCACGAACTCTGCACCATGCAGGAACGTTTACTCTGGGCCCGCCTCTCGGTCTTCGCCGGCGGCTTCGACCTGGACGCCGCCGAGTACGTCTGCGCCGGGCACGGCCTGGACGCCGACGACGTCCTGGAGCTCGTCGACTCGCTGGTCGACAAGTCCGTCCTGGAGCGGCTCGACGGCGACGGCGCCGTCCGCTTCCGGATGCTCGACACCCTGCGCGAGTACGGCGCCGGCTGGCTGCGGGCCGGCGGCGACCGGCCGCGGTTGCTGCGCCGCCACCGCGACTGGTACCTGGGCCTGGCCACCTGGGGCGAGGTCGAGTGGTTCGGCCCCCGGCAGGCCGAGACCGCCGAGCGGACCCGGCTCGCCCACGCCAACCTGCGCGCCGCGCTGGAGTTCTCGCTCGGCGAGCCCGGCGAGGAGCAGCTCGCCCTCGTGCTGGCCGGCACCCTCTGGTACTTCTGGGTCGGCACCGGCCACCTCGGCGAGGGCCGGCACTGGCTCGACCGGGCCCTGGCGCTCGCCCCCGAACCCACCGACGCCCGGGCCAAGGCGCTCTGGGTCACCGGCTACCTGGCCATCCTGCAGGGCGACCTGGACCGGGCCCGCCCCGTCCTGGAGGAGTGCCGCCGGCAGGCCCTGGACACCGGCGACGACCGGGCCCTGGCCTACGCCGTCCACCGGCAGGGCTGCGCCGCCCTGATCGGCGACGAACCGGCCCGCGCCGCCGAGCTGTTCGAGGAGGCGCTGTGGCACTACCACGCGCTCGGCGAGCTCAACTCCAACGTCCTGATGGCGATGTTCGAACTCGCCCTGGCGCACCTCTTCCGGGGCGACGAGGAGAGCGGCCGGGTCTGGGTCGAGCGGGTCCGGGAGATCTGCGAGGAGCACGGCGAGCAGTGGGCGTACGGGTACTGCCTGTACGCGATGGCCTTCGCCCGGCGGCAGGGCGGCGACCTGCGGCCGGCCCTGGCCTTCGCCCGCGAGTCGATGCGGCTCAACCACCGGTTCCGCGACCTGCTGGGCATCGTGCTGGCGATGGACCTGCTGGCGCTGCTGGCCACCGAGGGCCCGGACGCCGACCTGCGCGAGGCCCGGGTGCTGCAGGGCGCCGCGCACCGGATCTGGCGGGCGATCGGCACCCCGTTCTTCGGGTCCCGCTCGTTCAACGGCCCGCACCTGGAGTGCGAGCGGCGCGCCCGCGACGGCCTGACCGAGCAGGAGTACGCGGCGGCCTTCCGCCTCGGCTCCCGGCTCGACCTGGACGCGGCGGTCCGGCGCGCGCTCGGCGGCGGACGCCCCGGCCCGTCGGCGGGCGGCGGCGGCTCCGACCGGCCCGGCCCGCCGCCGGAATCGGCCCGCCCGCACTCCCCCGTCGGAGCCTGAACCCCGCCCCCAGCGGGCCCCGGGAACGGGAAACGCCCCCGCGGTCCGAGGACCGAGGGGGCGTTCCGCTCGCGGGTCAGCGCGAGTAGTACTCGACGACGAGCTGCTCGTCGCAGACGACCGGAACCTCGCGGCGCTGCGGCGCGCGGTCCAGGCGGAAGGCCAGGGCCTTCAGGTTGACCTCGAGGTACTTCGGGGTCTGGCCCTCGCCGGCGTTGCCGCCCTCGCGAGCCACCTGGAAGGGGACCTTCTCCTTGGACTTTTCCTTCACCGTGACGACGTAGCCCGGCTTCATCTGGAACGACGGCTTGTTGACCTTCGAGCCGTTGACCTCGATGTGACCGTGCACGACCATCTGGCGGGCCTGGTAGATGGTGCGGGCGATGCCCGAACGCAGGACCAGGGAGTCGAGGCGGACCTCCAGCAGGGCGACGAGCGCCTCACCGGTCTTGCCCTCGACCTTCTTGGCGGCCTCGAAGGCACGCGCCATCTGCTTCTCGCTGAGGTCGTACTGCGCGCGCAGACGCTGCTTCTCGGTCAGACGGACCTTGTAGTCAGAGTTCTGCTTGCGGCCGCGGCCGTGCTGGCCGGGCGGGTACGGGCGGGCCTCGAAGTACTTGACGGACTTCGGGGTCAGCGGAACGCCGAGAGCACGGGCGATCTTGACCTTGGGGCGCTTCTGGTTCGCCATGTTTCCTTTTCCTGTTCAGATACGGCTGTCACCAGGTGTTGACGGAGGACGCTCCTCGCGGTCCGGAGAAAAACCGCCCGTCGCCGGGTGGTCAGCCGCTCTCCGCGACCGGGCACTATGTGCTTGCACACGAGAGGCCCACCGACCGGGAAGGGTGGTGGGCTGCCCGCGACACCGAAACCGGTGCGCGCCGCTCCTGGGGGAACTCCCTTGCGGGAGGCCCCGGTTCGGTGCCCCGCTGGTGCAGCCGGTCGCTCCTCGCGGAACCCCGGACCCGGGACACACCCCCCTACTATACGGGACTCCCCGCCGCCCCCTGGCTACTCCCCCTTGAGCCGGGCCCTGGTCCACTCCGCGATGTCCGCGTACCTGGCCTCGCCGCCCCGCCTGGTCGGCTTGTAGTACTCCTTGCCGTGCACCGCGTCCGGCGCGTACTGCTGGGCGGCGATGCCCTCCGGCAGGTCGTGCGGGTACTGGTAGCCCTTGCTGTGGCCGAGCTTCTTCGCCCCGCCGTAGTGCGCGTCCCGCAGGTGCGGCGGCACCGCGCCGGCCAGGCCCTGCCGGACGTCCGCCAGGGCGGCGTCGATGGCCAGGTACGCGGCGTTCGACTTGGGCGCCAGGGCGAGCGCGATGGCCGCCTGCGAGAGGATGATCCGGGCTTCAGGGAAGCCGATCAGGGCGACCGCCTGGGCGGCGGCGACGGCGGTGGACAGCGCGGTCGGGTCGGCCAGGCCGACGTCCTCGCTGGCGGAGATCATCAGACGGCGGGCGATGAAGCGCGGGTCCTCCCCGGCCTCGATCATCCGGGCCAGGTAGTGCAGCGTGGCGTCCACGTCGCTGCCGCGGATCGACTTGATCAGCGCGCTCGCCACGTCGTAGTGCTGGTCGCCGTCCCGGTCGTAGCGCACCGCGGCCTGGTTGACGGCCGTCTCGGTCGCCGCCAGGGTCAGCACCTTCTCGCCCTGCTCCAGCGCCGCCCCGGCCGCCGCCTCCAGCGTGGTCAGCGCCCGCCGGGCGTCTCCCCCGGCCAGCCGCACCAGGTGGTCCTCGGCCTCCGCGCTCAGCTCCACGCTGCCGCCCAGGCCCCGCTCGTCGACGGTGGCGCGGCGCAGCAGGACGCGGACGTCCTCGTCGGTGAGGGACTCCAGGGTGAGCAGCAGGGAGCGGGACAGCAGCGGGGAGATGATCGAGAAGTACGGGTTCTCGGTGGTCGCGGCGATCAGGGTGACCCAGCGGTTCTCCACCGCGGGCAGCAGCGAGTCCTGCTGGGCCTTGGAGAAGCGGTGGATCTCGTCCAGGAACAGCACGGTCTCCCGGCCGGTCATCCCGACCGCCCGCCGGGCGCCCTCGATCACCGCCCGGACTTCCTTGACGCCGTGCGTGATCGCGGAGAGCTCGACGAACCGGCCCTCCACCGCCTGGCTGATCACGTGCGCCAGCGTGGTCTTGCCCGTGCCGGGCGGCCCCCAGAGGATCACCGAACTGGTGGCCGCCGGCCCCTTCGCCCCCGCGACCAGCCGGCGCAGCGGCGACCCGTCCTTGAGCAGCTGCCGCTGGCCGGCCACCTCGTCCAAGGTCCGCGGCCGCATCCGCACCGCGAGCGGGGCGCGCCCCGGCTCGGTGCTCTGGCGCTCCTCGGCAGCGTGCGTGAAAAGGTCGGGCTCGTCCACGCTCCGAGCCTATGCGAGGGCACCGACAGCGCGGGGAGCCGGGGCGCGCCGTCCTACTCGAAGCGCTCCGGGTCCCCGGCCCCGTAGCGGACGATCTCCGCCACGCCGTCCGAGAAGTCGACCACCGTGGTCGGCACCGTCCCGCACTCGCCGGAGTCGACCACCGCGTCCAGGACGTGGTCGAGGCGCTCCTTGATCTCCCAGCCCTGGGTCATCGGCTCCTCCTCGCCGGGGAGCAGCAGGGTGCTGGAGACCAGGGGTTCGCCGAGTTCGGCGAGCAGGGCCCGGGTGACGGGGTGGTCGGGGATGCGGACGCCGACCGTCTTCTTCTTGGGGTGCAGCAGCCGGCGCGGCACCTCCTTGGTGGCGGGGAGGATGAAGGTGTAGCTGCCGGGGGTGGCCGCCTTCACCGCGCGGAAGACGTTGTTGTCGAGTTGGGCGAACTTCCCCAGCTGGGCGAAGTCCTCGCACATCAGGGTGAAGTGGTGGCGCTCGTCGAGCCGCCGGATGGTGCGGATCCGGTCCAGTCCGTCCCGGTTGTCCAGCCGGCAGCCGAGGGCGAAACAGGAGTCGGTGGGGTACGCGATGAGGGCGCCGTCCCGGATGCTCGCCACCACGGTGGCGATGGTGCGCGGCTGGGGCGTCTCGGGGTGCACGTCGAAGTACTTCGCCATTGCTCGACCCTACTGCCCGGACCGCCGCTCCGACTTCGCCAGCACCGTCGCGGCGTGGTCGAAGACGTGCTTCTGCAGGTCGCGCGGCGGCCGCTGGTAGCCGCGCGGCTCGGGGCGGGGCGGCAGGGCGACGGCGGGCTTGGCCACCTCGTGGTACGGGACGGTGGACAGCAGGTGGGCGATCATGTTGATCCGGGACCGGCGCTTGTCGTCGCTGTCGACGACGTTCCAGGGCGACTCCGGGATGTCGGTGTAGACGAACATCTCGTCCTTGGCCCGCGAGTAGTCCTCCCAGCGGGTGAGGGACTCGACGTCCATCGGGGAGAGCTTCCACTGCCGCATCGGGTCGTCGAGCCGGTCGCGGAAGCGGCGCTCCTGCTCGACGTCGCTGACCGAGAACCAGTACTTGCGCAGCAGGATGCCGGCCTCGACCAGCATCCGTTCGAAGGTGGGGCACTGGTGCAGGAACTGCCAGTACTCCTCGTCGGTGCAGAAGCCCATCACCTTCTCGACGCCGGCCCGGTTGTACCAGGAGCGGTCGAACAGGACCATCTCGCCGGCCGCCGGGAGCTGCTCGGCGTAGCGCTGGAAGTACCACTGGCCGCGCTGGCGCTCGGTGGGGGCGGGCAGCGCGGCGATCCGGGCGACGCGGGGGTTGAGGTAGTCGGTGACGCGCTTGATGGCGCCGCCCTTGCCGGCCGCGTCGCGGCCCTCGAAGACAACCACCATCCGGACGCCCTCGGTGCGGACCCACTCCTGGAGCTTGACCAGTTCGCGCTGGAGGCGGAGCAGTTCGTCCTCGTAGAGCTTCTTGGGCATCCGCCTGGCCGGACGGGGCTCCTGCCCCGTCGCGCCGCCCTCGGACGCCCTTGCCGCCTCGGCCCTCGTGGCCGACTCGGCCGCCCGGCCCGTCTTGGCCGACTTGGCCGACTTGGCCGCCCGGCCCTTCTTGGCCGACTTGACTGTCTTGGCCGACTTGGCCGACTTGGCCGACTTGGATGTCGCCACTGTGTGCCTCCGCTCGCCGCGCCGCCGACGGTCTCCCAGGCTAGGGCCGGCCGGGCGTCGGCGCAGGTCGGGCGCCCTTCCCCGGCGGGCACCGACGGACCCCCGTGCCACCGGTGCCGTTCGCGCCGGGGAAGGCCGGACAACTGTGCGACACCCCGGGTGTCCGGGTCCAATGCATTGGTCCATAACCTGGGGGCATGGACGTGGACACCCGGATGTTGCGCTACCTGACGGTGGTCGGCGAGGAGGGCCAGCTGACCGCGGCCGCGGCCCGGCTGGGGGTGAGCCAGCCGACGCTGACCAAGCAGGTGCGGGCGCTGGAGCGGCAGTTGGGGGTGGAGCTGTTCCGGCGCTCGCGGGCCGGGACGGTGCCGACGGCGGCGGGCGCGGAGCTGCTGGCGCACGCCGGGTCGCTGCTGGCGGGCTGGGAGGAGGCGCTGCGGGCGGCCCGGCGGGCGGCGGCGGAGGCCGGCGGGGAGCTGCGGGTGGGCTTCGAGGGCTCGACGATCAACCTGCTCGGCCGGGCCGCGGTGGAGGACTTCGCCCGCCGGATGCCGGGCTGGCGGGTGCGGATGCGGCAGAACAACTGGTTCGACGAGTCGTCCGGCCTGGCCTCGGGCGAACTGGACCTGGCGCTGTGGCACGCCCCGGCGTCGATGACCGAGCGGTACGCGCACGTGCTGCTGGGCACCGAGGAGCGCTGGGTGGTGCTGGCGGCCGACCACCGGCTGGCGGCCCGGCACGAGGTGGAGGCGGCGGAGCTGTGGGACGAGCCGTTCGTGGCGATCCCGGAGCAGGCCGGGGTGTGGCGGGACTACTGGCTGGGCGCGCCGGAGCGCGGCGAGCGGCCGGTGCGGATCGGGGCGGTGGCGCACAACGCGGACGAGTGGATGGCCGCGGTGGCCTGCGGGCAGGGCGTGGGGTTCGCGCCGCGCGCGGTGGGCCGCTGGGCGGGGCGTCCGGACGTGCGCTGCCTGCCGGTGCGCGGGCTGAGCCCGAGCCTGGTGGGGCTGTTCCGGCTGCCGGGTCGGGCGGCCACGCCGGCCATGGAGGCGTTCGCGGAGTCCTGCCGGCTGCACCTGGAGGTGCAGTTCCGGGCGACCGGTGGCGGCCGGTCACCCGCTCGGGGCGGCGCTCAGACCGCCGCGAACGGCGTGGGGTAGCGGCACGCGCCGTGCGGGGCGCCGTCGGCGCCGGGCAGCCGCAGGGCCTGGAAGTACCCGTCGGGCACCTCGAAGGGCCCGCTGATCCGGTGGTCGGCGGCGGCGGTGAAGCCGAACCTGCCGTAGTAGCCCGGGTCGCCGAGCACCACCACGACGCGTTCGCCGGCCTCAGCGGCGGCCGCCAGCGCGGCCCGCACCACGGCGGTGCCGACGCCCTTGCGCTGCCACTCGGGGGCGACGGCGACGGGCGCCAGCGCGAGGCCCTTGCCGTTGCCGATCTTCAGCCGGGTGAGCAGCGCGTGGCCGATGACGACCTCGCGCTCGTCCACCGCGACCAGGGACAGTGCGGGCAGCCAGGCGGCGTCGCGGCGCAGCGCGTCCACCAGGTCCGCCTCTTCGGGGCCTGGGAAGGCCGCCATGTGCACCCGCCGGGTCTCGGCGGTGTCGGTGGGGAGTTCGACTCTGGTACGTACGGTCATCTTCGACCCTTCTTGCGCTCTGCACCCCGTTGTGCAGCGTTCCGGGTGGTGCAGCGTTCCGGCCCCGGGCGGTGGCAGCCTACTCCTGGTGGGCGCGCACCGGCCGGGGCCGGAACAAATCGTGATCTCCGTGATGCCCCGCCAGGACGGCGGGGCCCTGACGGACCGTCAGGCGGTGGGCTCGGCCTCGGCCTTGGCGGTCTCCTTGGCCTTGGGCTGGGCGTCCACGCCGGCCTCGCGGCGCTGGGCCGGGGTGATGGCGGTGGGGGCGCCGGTCAGCGGGTCGCCGCCGGTGGAGGTCTTCGGGAAGGCGATGACGTCCCGGATGGTGTCGTAGCCGCCCAGCAGGGTGACCACGCGGTCCAGGCCGAGCGCGATGCCGCCGTGCGGCGGCGGGCCGTAGTTGAAGGCGTCCAGCAGGAAGCCGAACTGCGCGGCCGCCTCCTCCTCGGACAGGCCGATCGCGTCGAACGCCCGCTTCTGCACCTCGCGCTGGTGGATTCGGATCGAACCACCGCCCAGCTCCGAGCCGTTGAGCACCAGGTCGTACGCGTTGGACAGCGCGCTGCCCGGGTCGGTGTCGAAGGTGGCGAGCGACTCGGCGGTCGGCGCGGTGAAGGGGTGGTGCACCGCGTGCCAGCCCTGGAACTCGCCCTTGTCGTCCTCGATCGGCTCGAACATCGGGAAGTCCACGACCCAGAGGAAGGCCCACTGGGACTCGTCGATCAGGTTGCAGCGGCGGCCGATCTCCAGGCGGGCGGCGCCCAGCAGCTCCTGCGAGGCGGTCTTCTTGCCCGCGGCGAAGAACACCGCGTCGCCGGGCTTGGCACCGGCCGCGGCGGCCAGGCCGGACAGGTGCTCCTCGGACAGGTTCTTGGCGACCGGGCCGCGCAGCTCGCCGGTCTCGGCGTCCACCAGGACGTACGCGAGGCCGCGGGCGCCGCGGGCCTTCGCCCAGTCCTGCCAGGCGTCGAGCTGCTTGCGGGGCTGCGAGGCGCCGCCGGGCATCACGACCGCGCCGACGTACGGGGCCTGGAAGACCCGGAACTCGGTGCCCTTGAAGTACTCGGTGAGGTCGGTGAGCTCCTGGCCGAAGCGGACGTCCGGCTTGTCGGAGCCGTAGCGCGCCATCGCGTCGGCGTAGGAGAGGCGGGGCAGCGGGTTGGGGATCTCGTACCCGTGCACCTCCTTCCAGATCCGGCCGACGATCTTCTCGCCGAGGGCCAGCACGTCCTCCTGGTCGACGAAGGACGCCTCGATGTCGAGCTGGGTGAACTCCGGCTGCCGGTCGGCGCGGAAGTCCTCGTCGCGGAAGCAGCGGGCGATCTGGTAGTACCGCTCCATGCCGGCCACCATCAGCAGCTGCTTGAACAGCTGCGGGGACTGCGGCAGCGCGTACCAGTGGCCCGGCTGGAGGCGGACCGGGACGAGGAAGTCGCGGGCGCCCTCGGGGGTGGAGCGGGTCAGGTACGGGGTCTCGATGTCGAGGTAGTCGTTCTCCTCCATCACCGTGCGGATGATGTGGTTGACCTTCGAGCGCAGCCGCAGCGCGCGGGCCGGGCCCTCGCGGCGCAGGTCGAGGTAGCGGTAGCGCAGCCGCACCTCCTCGTTGACCGAGCCGGGCTCGTACTCGGCGACCTGGAACGGCAGCGGCGCGGCCTCGGACAGCACCTCGATGGACTCGACGACGACCTCGACCGCGCCGGTCGGGATCTCCGGGTTCTCGTTGCCCTCGGGGCGGACCCGGACCTCGCCGACCACCTTCACGCAGTACTCGGAGCGCAGCCCGTGCACCGACTCCAGGTCGCGGACCACGACCTGCACGGTGCCGGAGGCGTCCCGCAGGTCGATGAAGGCCACGCCGCCGTGGTCGCGGCGGCGGGCCACCCAGCCGGCCAGGGTGACGGTGGTGCCGGCGTGCTCCGCGCGGAGCGTGCCCGCGTCGTGCGTGCGGATCACAGCTGCTTCTCCTTCAGGGTGGTGACGAGCGCCTCAAGGGCGACGGGGGTCTGCTCGCCGGACTCCATGTCCTTGAGCTGGACCACGCCCTCGGCGAGGTCCCGGTCGCCGGCGATCACGGCGAACCGGGCGCCGGATCGGTCCGCCGACTTCATGGCGTTCTTGATGCCCTTGACGCCGAACGCGAGGTCGGTGGCCACACCGAGGCGTCGCAGCTCGACGGTCTTGGCGAACAGGACGGTCTTCGCCTCCTCGCTGAGCGCGACGGCGTACACCGCGGTGGTGGGGGGCAGGTCGAGGACCACGCCCTCGGCCTCCAGCGCGAGGAAGGTGCGGTCCACGCCCAGCGCCCAGCCCACCGAGGGCAGGGCCGGTCCGCCGATCATCTCGGACAGGCCGTCGTAGCGACCGCCGCCGCCGATCGCGGACTGCGCGCCGAGGCGGTTGTGCACGAACTCGAAGGTGGTGCGGGTGTAGTAGTCCAGGCCGCGGACCAGCTTCGGGTCGTCGGTGAACGCGACGCCCGCGAGCGCGAGCAGTTCGCGGACCTTCTCGTCGTACGCCTTGCAGTCCTCGCAGAGGAAGTCCCGCAGCTTGGGGGCGCCGACGAGCTGGGCCTGCACCGACTCGCGCTTGTCGTCCAGCACCCGCAGCGGGTTGATCTCCGCGCGGCGGCGGGTCTCCTCGTCCAGGTCGAGGCCGGCCAGGAACTCGACCAGCGCGGCCCGGTAGACCGGGCGGCACTGCTTGTCGCCGAGGCTGTTGAGCAGCAGCGAGTAGTCGGAGAGGCCGAGCGAGCGGAAGGCGTCGTCGGCCAGGATGATCAACTCGGCGTCCAGCGCCGGGTCCTCGGCGCCGATCGCCTCCGCGCCGACCTGCGAGAACTGCCGGTAGCGGCCCTTCTGCATCCGCTCGTAGCGGTAGTAGTTCCCGGAGTACCAGAGCTTGACCGGCAGGTTGCCCTGCTTGTGCAGGTTGGCCTGCAGCGCGGCGCGCAGCACCGAGGCGGTGCCCTCCGGGCGCAGCGCGAGTTCGTCGCCGCCCCGGGTGGTCAGGTTGTACATCTCCTTGGTGACGATGTCGGTGGACTCCCCGACACCCCGGGAGAAGAGCTTCACGTCCTCGAAGACCGGGGTCTCGATGTAGCCGTAGCCGGCCCGGCGCGCAGGGGCGGAGATCGCCTCGCGGACCGCCAGGAAGATCGCCGAGGTGGGCGGCAGCAGGTCGTAGGTGCCCTTGGGGGCGGTGAAGGTGCTCAACTTCTCTTCCGTCACATTCCTCGTCGCGGGAAGGCCGGTGCGCCCTGCGCACCGGCCACCTGCTGGAGGTAGGGGTTGGTGGCGCGCTCTCGGCCGATGGTGGTCTGGGAGCCGTGGCCGGAGAGCACCACGGTCGCGTCGTCGAGGGGCAGGCACACCCGGGCCAGCGAGCGCATGATCGCCGCGCCGTCTCCGCCCGGGAGGTCGGTACGCCCGATGGAGCCGGCGAACAGCAGGTCGCCCGAGAACAGGACCGGCGGGATGTCCTGGGAGGCGGGCGTCCTGAACGTCACCGACCCCTCGGTATGGCCGGGGGCGTGGTCGACGGTGAGCTGCAGCCCGGCGAGCTCCAGCACGGCGCCGTCGGTCAACTCGCGGACGTCGTCCGGCTCGCCGACGGTGATCGAGCCCATCAACTGCTGCCCGAGCGAGCGCCCGAGGGCCTTCTCCGGATCGGCCAGCATGTAGCGGTCCTCGGGGTGGATCCAGGCCGGGACGCCCTGCGCGCCGCAGACCGGGACGACCGAGGCGACGTGGTCGATGTGCCCGTGGGTGAGCAGCACCGCGACCGGCTTGAGCCGGTGCTCGCGGATCAACTCCTCCACGCCGTTCGCCGCTTCGTGGCCCGGGTCGACGATCACGCACTCCTCGCCGGCGGCGGGTGCGACCAGGTAGCAGTTGGTGCCCCAGGCCCCGGCGGGGAATCCGGCGACGAACACGCGAGTCCTCACGTTCCATGGCGGTGGCGGTCTGCTTTTCCCCCGCAGCCTACCGGCGGCACCGGGCCGCGGGCGAACCGGTTGTCTGGCGCGTTCAGCCCTTTCTCATGTCGGCCTGATCCCGTGCTGACGTGCCGGTCCTTACACTGGGCCGCCGTCGGGTGCGATGATCCGCACGCGACAACAGGTTCCCGTTCCCAACAGCCCGGCAGGAGACACGTCCGGTGGTCAGCAGCGAACAGCGGCGGCGGCAGCTCGCCCGTGAGAAGTACGAGCGCCAGGTGCAGGCGCGCGCCGAGGCGGCCGCCAAGCGCAGGAAGCGCACCGCGGTCGTCGCCGCGGTCCTGGCCGTGGTGGTGGTCGCGGGCGTGGCGACCGTCGCCGGCGGGGTGTTCGACTCGGACAAGAAGGACGACAAGGCCGCCTCCGCCGCTCCGACCCCGGCGCCGTCCCCGTCGGTCTCCGGCAAGCAGTGGGCCGCCGAGCCCGCGATGACGATCGACACCGCGGCCAAGTACACCGCGACGATGGACACCTCGGCGGGCAAGGTCACCTTCACCCTCGACGCGGCGAAGGCGCCGCACACCGTCAACTCCTTCGTGTTCCTGGCGGGTCAGCAGTTCTGGGACGGCACCAAGTGCCACCGCCTGACCACGGAGGGCATCTTCGTCCTGCAGTGCGGCGACCCGACCGGCACCGGATCGGGCGGCCCCGGCTACAAGTTCGCCGACGAGAACCTGACCGGCGCGACCTACCCGGCGGGCACCGTGGCGATGGCCAACTCCGGCCCGAACACCAACGGCAGCCAGTTCTTCCTGGTCTACAAGGACACCCAACTGCCGCCCAGCTACACCCCGTTCGGCACCATCACCGGCGGCCTGGACGCGCTGCAGAAGATCGCCGACGCAGGTGTCAAGGGCGGCGGTACCGGCGACGGCGCGCCCGCGACCCCGGTCAACATCACCAGCATCACCACCGCCAAGGGCTGATCCGCCGCGAAAATCGACCGGCGCCGGATGCGGACAGCACCGGCGCTGGTCGCCTATGTTGCTGTTGTATAGGGTGCCCTGACCGTCGGCCGTCGCCCTCGGCACAACCGAAACGACGGCTCGGGACGGCGGACTCCACCGGTCCGCCGCACATCAACTGTGGACGACGCTCCCGCCCGTGGGCGTGGCGTCATGTGGAGGAGGCGCTGTGAGCAGCGACCCGTGGGGCCGTGTCGACGAGCAGGGGAACGTCTACGTGAGGACGGCCGACGGCGAACGCCAGGTCGGCTCCTGGCAGGCCGGCTCCCCCGAGGAGGCCCTCGCCTACTTCGAGCGCAAGTTCCAGGGCCTGGAGGCGGAGACCGCCCTCCTGGAGCACCGGGTGCGCAAGACCGACCTGGCCGCCAAGGAGGCGCAGACCGCGCTGGAGCACCTGCGCGCCCAGGTCACCGAGGCCCACGCGGTCGGCGACCTGGCCGCGCTGGCCGCCCGACTGGACACCCTGGCCGGGGAGATCGAGGCCCGGCAGTCCGAGCGCAAGGCCGCCCGGGCGAAGGCCCAGGAGGAGACCCGGGCCGCCAAGGAGGCGCTGGTCGCCGAGGCCGAGCAGCTCGCCGAGTCCAACCAGTGGCGGGAGGCCGGCGACCGGCTGCGCGCCCTGGTCGACAGCTGGAAGGCGCTGCCGCGCCTGGACCGCAAGAGCGACGACGAGCTGTGGCACCGCTTCTCGCACGCCCGCTCGGTGTTCTCCAAGCACCGCAAGGCGCACTTCGCGGCGCTCGACTCCGAGCGCGAGTCGGCCCGTTCGGTGAAGGAGAAGCTGGTGGCGCAGGCCGAGGCGCTGTCCGGCTCCACCGAGTGGGGTCCGACCGCCGCCGCCTACCGCGACCTGATGACGCAGTGGAAGGCCGCCGGCCGCGCCCAGCGGGACGCGGAGGAGGAGCTGTGGGCCCGCTTCCGCGGCGCCCAGGACGTCTTCTTCCAGGCCCGGTCCGCCGCGTTCTCCGAGCGCGACGCCGAGCAGGGCGAGAACCAGAAGGCCAAGGAGGCGCTGCTGGTCGAGGCGGAGGCGATCCTGCCGATCACCGACCTGAAGGCCGCCAAGGCCGCGCTGCGCGACGTCTCCGAGCGCTGGGAGGCCATCGGCCACGTCCCGCGCGACGCCCGCCCGAAGCTGGACGGCCGGCTGGCCGCGGTGGAGCGCGCCGTCCGCGAGGCCGAGGAGGCCGAGTGGCAGCGCTCCAACCCGGAGGCGCGGGCCCGTGCCACCGGCATGACCGCCCTGCTGCAGGCCGCCGTCGACAAGCTCCGCGCCGACCTGGACAAGGCCCGGGCGGCGGGCAACACCTCCAAGGCGGCCAAGCTGGAGGCCGAGCTGGAGGGCCGTCAGGTGCTGCTCGACCAGGCGCAGAAGTCGCTGCAGGAGTTCACCTCCTGACCGGCTCCCGACCGACCGTGCTCCGGAGGGGCCCCCGCCACGCGGCGGGGGCCCCTCCGGCGTCGCGTCACACCACCGTGGGCGAGGAGGCGGGCGACTGCAGCTGGTCCAGGTCCAGGCTCTGGTCGGGCCCGGGGGTGGCGCTGGGCACCGGGGTGCCGAAGTCGCCGAATTCGACCGTCCCGGTGGCCTTCTCCAGTTTCAGCGGCACCGGCGAGCCGGTGGTGGCCACGTACACGGTGCCGCTGCCGGAGTCGGCGGTCAGGGTGAGGGCCGGGCGGCCGGCCACGGTGGTGGGGGTGCCCTTGGTCAGGCCGGTCTTGCCGGTGCCGAGGCTGTCGGCCAGCGCGCCCAGGTCGCACAGGCTCGCGATCTCGCCGAAGTCCGGGTTGTCGGCGGTGGTCTTCAGGTAGCGGTCGCCGACCAGCTGGGCCATCGCGTCGCCGCCGTGGCCCTGCCAGAACTCGCGGTCGGGTTTGACCCACAGGTCCTGGCCGGCCTTGACCACCTGGAAGCTGCCGGTGCCGGCCTGGCCGAGCGTGCCGGTGCAGTCGCCCGAGGCGTCCATCCGCAGGTCCATGTCGATCCGGGCGCCCTCGCCGGTCACCGAGCCGGCCGCCCGGACCGATCCGGCGTCCTTGAGGGCCTGCACGGCCTGCCGCAGCACCTCGTCCGCGGGCAGCTGGGCCACCCCGTTGTCGCCGGCCCCGGTGGCGGCCGCCGCGGAGGCCGTCACCGCGCTGCCGGTGCCGCTCGCCGGGGCGCCGCCGGCGCCCGTGCCGCCGCTGCCGCACCCGGCCGCCAGCACCGCGGCCACCGCCGCGCCGGCCACCGCCGTCACCACCCGTATCCCGTGCACGCTGCCTCCCGGAAGCCAGACCGCCCCCACCCGGCCAGTGTCGGCGGGGCGGGGGCGGGCGGCGACCGGAGCGGCGGCTCCCGGCTACTTGTTGCGGGCCGAGGTGACCCGGTAGACGTCGTACACGCCCTCGACGCCGCGCACCGCCTTGAGCACGTGCCCCAGGTGCTTGGGGTCGCCCATCTCGAAGGTGAACCGGCTCATCGCGACCCGGTCGCGGGAGGTCTGGACGGCCGCCGACAGGATGTTGACGTGCTGGTCGGAGAGCACCCGGGTGACGTCGGAGAGCAGCCGGGAGCGGTCCAGCGCCTCCACCTGGATGGCGACCAGGAAGACCGAGGACTGGGTGGCCGCCCACTCGACCTCGATCATCCGCTCGGGCTGCTGCTGGAGGGACTCCACGTTGACGCAGTCCGCCCGGTGCACCGAGACGCCGTTGCCGCGGGTGATGAAGCCGACGATCGGGTCGCCGGGCACCGGCGTGCAGCAGCGCGCCAGCTTGACCCACACGTCGTCCACGCCCTTGACGATGACGCCCGGGTCGCCCTTGGCGCGCCGGCGCATCGCGCGCGGCTGGTGCGAGGGGGTGGCGGTCTCGGCGAGGTCCTCGACCGCGCCCTCCTCGCCGCCCATCGCCTGGACCAGCTTCTGGACGATCGCCTGCGCGGCGACGTGGCCCTCGCCGATCGCCGCGTACAGCGAGGAGATGTCCGGGTAGCGCATCTCGTGGGCCAGGGTGACCAGCGAGTCGCCGGTGAGGATCCGCTGGATCGGCAGGCCCTGCTTGCGCATCGCCCGGGCGATCGACTCCTTGCCCTGCTCGATGGCCTCCTCGCGGCGCTCCTTGGAGAACCAGGCGCGGATCTTGTTGCGGGCCCGGGGCGACTTGACGAAGCTCAGCCAGTCCCGGGACGGGCCGGCGTTCTCCGCCTTGGAGGTGAACACCTCGACCGTGTCGCCGTTCTCCAGCGTCGACTCCAGCGGCACCAGCCGGCCGTTGACCCGGGCGCCGATGCACCGGTAGCCGACCTCGGTGTGCACCGCGAACGCGAAGTCCACCGGGGTGGCCTGCGCGGGCAGCGCTATCACGTCGCCCTTCGGGGTGAAGACGAAGACCTCGTTGCTGGACAGGTCGAAGCGCAGCGACTCCAGGAACTCGCTCGGGTCCTCGGTCTCCTTCTGCCAGTCCAGCAGCTGCCGCAGCCAGGCCATCTCGTTGACCGCGTCGGCCTTGTCGTGCTGCCGCCCGTGGGTGGGCGTGTCGGTGCGCACCTTGGAGGCGCCGGCCACCGCGCGCTGCTTGTACTTCCAGTGCGCGGCGATGCCGTACTCGGCCCGCCGGTGCATGTCGAAGGTGCGGATCTGGAGTTCGACGGGCTTGCCGCCGGGGCCGATCACCGTGGTGTGCAGCGACTGGTACATGTTGAACTTGGGCATCGCGATGTAGTCCTTGAACCGCCCGGGCACCGGGTTCCACCGCGCGTGGATGGTGCCCAGCGCCGCGTAGCAGTCGCGGACGGTGTCGACCAGGACCCGGATGCCCACCAGGTCGTAGATCTCGGCGAAGTCCCGGCCCCGGACGATCATCTTCTGGTAGACCGAGTAGTAGTGCTTGGGCCGCCCGGTCACCTGCCCGGTGATCCGGGCCCCGCGCAGGTCGCCCTGCACCTGGTCGATCACGGTGGCCAGGTACTCGTCGCGCTTGGGGGCGCGCTCGGCCACCAGCCGGACGATCTCGTCGTACATCTTGGGGTAGAGGATGGCGAAGGCCAGGTCCTCCAGCTCCCACTTGATGGTGTTCATGCCCAGCCGGTGCGCCAGCGGGGCGTAGATCTCCAGCGTCTCGCGGGCCTTCTTCTCCTGCTTCTCCCGCTTCAGGTAGCGCATCGTGCGCATGTTGTGCAGCCGGTCGGCGAGCTTGATCACCAGCACCCGCGGGTCCTTGGCCATCGCCACGACCATCTTGCGGACGGTCTCCGCCTGCGCGGCCTCGCCGAACTTGACCCGGTCCAGCTTGGTCACGCCGTCGACCAGCAGCGCCACCGAGTCGCCGAAGTCCTGCCGGAGCGTCTCCAGGCCGTAGTCGGTGTCCTCGACGGTGTCGTGCAGCAGCCCGGCCATCAGCGTCGGCGCGTCCATCCCCAGCTCGGCCAGGATGGTCGCCACCGCCAGCGGGTGGGTGATGTACGGGTCGCCGCTCTTGCGCTTCTGCCCGCGGTGCCACTTCTCCGCGACGGCGTACGCCCGCTCGATGTCCTTCAGCAGCCCCGGGTCGGCCTTGGGGTCGTTGGCCCGGATCGTCCGGAACAGCGGCTCCAGCACCGGGTTGACCATCGAACTGCGCTGTCCGCCCAGCCGGGCGAGCCGAGCCCGCATCCCGCCCGGGGAGGGGCGGGAACTGGCGGCAGCGGCCGTGGGCACAACCTCGTCGGGCAAGGACACTCCTACGTCGGATCAACCTTCATCGTACCGACAGCGCGCGCCCCCGCGGCGGCGCGGCCGCCCCGGGAACGCGAGCGCCCGGGAACGGTTCCGTTCCCGGGCGGCTCTCGAACGGCGCGTCCTCACACCACGACGAGCGTCTCCAGCGGTGCACCGTGCAGGTGCGGGGCGAGCTTCGCGCGCCCCGTCAGGAAGCCGAGCTCCATCAGCACCACCACGCCGACCAGCTCGGCCCCGGTCTCCTGGACCAGGTCCAGCGAGGCCGCGATCGTCCCGCCGGTGGCCAGCACGTCGTCCACCACCAGGACCTTCTCGCCCGGCTCGAACGCGTCGCACTGGACCTCCAGCGTCGCCGACCCGTACTCCAGGTCGTACGAGCGGGAGAACACCCGGCCGGGCAGCTTGCCCTTCTTGCGGATCGGGACGAACCCGAGCCCGGCGGCGAACGCGGCCGGGGCGGCGAGGACGAACCCCCGCGCCTCCAGCCCGACCACCTTGGTGGCGCCGAGCTCCACCGCCCGCGAGGCCAGCGCCCGGGTCAGCGTGCCGAACGCCTCGGCGTCGGCCAGCAGGGGGGCGATGTCCTTGAACAGGACGCCCGGCTTGGGGTAGTCCTGCACGTCCCGGATCCGGCTGTTGAGCAGCTCGGAGAGGGCGGGATCGGTGGTGGAGGTCACGGGGGTTCCTTCGCGGAGGGTCAGCGCTTGCCGGACGGTCGGCCCTTGCCCCGGGCGCGGCCGGTCGGCTGGTTACGCTGTCCGACCATACCGGCCGCGACCTCCTCGCCGGTGCCGTCCGCACTGTCGGCATCCTCACCGTCGGCGCCCCTGTCCCGGCCCTCGGCCGCGGCCTTGGCCTCGGCGGCCCGGCGCTGGGCGACCCGCTTGGCCAGCGCCTTCATGTCCGGGGCCTGCTCCTTGAGCTGCGCGAGCAGCGGGGTGGCCACGCAGATGGAGGAGTAGGCACCGGCGGCGAGGCCGATGAACAGGGCCAGCGAGATGTCGTTCAGGGTGCCGGCGCCGAGCAGGCCGCCGCCGATGAACAGCAGCGCGGAGACCGGCAGCAGCGCCACGACCGTGGTGTTGATGGAGCGCACCAGGGTCTGGTTGAGGCCGTGGTTGGCGGCCTCGCTGTAGGTGCGGCGGTTCTGCTTGGTGAGGCCCCGGGTGTTCTCCTTCACGGTGTCGAAGACGACGACCGTGTCGTAGAGCGAGTAGCCGAGGATGGTCAGGAAGCCGATCACGGTGCCCGGGGTGACCTCGAAGCCGACCAGGGCGTAGACGCCGATGGTGATCAGCAGGTCGTGGATCAGGGCGACCAGGGCGGCCAGCGCCATCCGCCACTCGAAGGCGATCGCCATGTAGACGGTGACCAGGACCATGAAGACGATCAGGCCGGTCAGCGCCTTCTTGGAGATGTCGGCGCCCCAGGAGGGGCCGATCACCTGGGCGTTGATGTCCTGTTCCTGGACACCGATCGCCTGCGAGAACTCCTTGGTGAAGGTGGTGGCCGGGATCGACTCCTGGGCGCTGACCTGGATCCGGACGTCACCCTTGTCCGTGGTCTGCGCCAGGGCGGTGTGCGAGCCGATGATCCGGTCGGCGGTGTCCTTGGCCTGGGAGGCCGACAGGCCGGGCTTGTGCACGGTGTAGACCGAGCCGCCCTTGAACTCGATGCCCAGGTGCAGGCCCATGGCCAGGCCGATGGCCGCCACCAGGACGATGACCCCGGAGATCGAGTACCAGATCTTCCGCTTGCCGACGAAGTCGAAGGAGACCTCGCCCTGGTAGAGGCGGTGACCGATGTTGCGGAGCGACATGGGTCAGACCTCCTGGGTGGTGGTGGGACGGCGGCGGGAGCTCCGCAGCGGCGGGCGGGCGCCGAGCCGCTTCGGGTCCAGGCCGGACCACGGGTGGCCGCTGGCGAAGAACTTGGTGCGGGCGAGCAGGCTGATCAGCGGCTTGGTGAACAGGAAGATCACCACGACGTCGAGCAGGGTGGTCAGGCCCAGCGTGAAGGCGAAGCCCTGCACCTTGCCGACCGACACCAGGTAGAGCACCGCGGCGCAGAGGAAGGACACGAAGTCCGAGACCAGGATGGTGCGCCGGGCCCGCGGCCAGGCGCGCTGCACGGCGGCCCGGAGCTGGGCGCCCTCGCGGACCTCGTCCCGGATCCGCTCGAAGTACACGATGAACGAGTCGGCGGTGATGCCGATCGCGACGATCGCGCCGCAGACCGCGGGCAGGTTCAGCGCGAAGCCGATGCCCGCGCCCAGCAGGCTCATGATCGACCAGGTCAGGATCGCCGAGACGACCAGGCCGGCGATCGAGACCAGGCCCAGGCCGCGGTAGTAGACCAGCGAGTAGGCGACCACCAGGACCATGCCGATCAGACCGGCGACCAGGCCGGCCTTCAGCTGCTCGGAGCCGAGCTGCGGGGAGACCGTGGTGACGTCGCTCTTGACGAAGTCCAGCGGGAGCGCGCCGTAGCTCAGCACGTTCGACAGCGACTTGGCCTCGTCCGAGGTGAAGGTGCCGCTGATCACGGCGGTGCCGCCGGTGATCGACTCCGACACGTACGGGTGCGAGACGACCTGGCCGTCCAGCACGATCGCGAACTGGTTGGCCGGGGAGGACTGGGTGGCCAGCTGCTTGGTGGTGTCGGCGAAGGCCTTGGAGCCGGTGTCGTTGAACGACAGGTCGACCATCCAGCCCTTGCCGGTCTGGTTGTCGTACACGGCCTGCGCCTTGGTGACGTCCGAGCCGTTCACGGCGACGCCGCCGAGCACGAACTTGTACCAGAGGCCCTGCTCGGCGTCGTACGAGCAGGCGAGGGCCGGCTTGGTCGGGTCGCTGGTCTGGTAGTTGAGGCGCTGCGCCTTGTCGGTGCAGTCCAGCGCGGCGTACTTCTGCTGCAGCGCGGCGGTCTCGGCGTCCGGGGTCGGCGCGGCGGCGGGGGCCGAGGCCTCGCCGGAGGCGCCGGCCGAGGCGCTCGGCTGGGCCGGGGCGGACCCGGAGGCGGAGGCGCCCGCGGAGGCGGAGGCCGTCGGGTCGGCCTGCAGCGCGCCGGAGAGGGCGCGGCCGGCCTTGGTGGCGGAGGCGGAGGCGGAGGCGCTCGCGGGGGCGGAGGCGCCGCTGCCGGCGCTCGCGGAGGCGCCCGCGCTCGGGGCGGCCGAGGCGCCCGCGGAGGCGGAGGCGGACGGGTCCGGCTGCTGCGCGGCCACGCCGGACGGCTCGGCGGTCAGCACCGGGCGGAAGTAGAGCTTGGCGGTGTCGCCGACCTTGTCGATGGACTGCTGCGTGTTACCACCGTCGGGGATGTTGACGATGATGTTCGCGTTGCCCTGGGTCTGCACCTCCGCCTCGGAGACGCCCATGCCGTTGACGCGCTTCTGGATGATGTTGACCGCGGTGTCCAGGTTGGTCTTGTTGACCGCGGAAGGATCATCCGACTTGGCGGTCAGCGTGACGCTGGTACCGCCCGCGAGGTCGATACCGAGACGTGGCTTGGTGCTGTCCGTCCCGAACATGAGGGCCACAAGGCCGACGGTGACCACCAGGATGAGCGCCAGCGCCCGTCCCGGGTATCCGTCGCGCGACCGCGACTTGGGTGTTGCCACCTTGCTCGTTTCTCCCTGTCCATGCCGCCCGGCGGCCGGCCTCCGGCCCCGCGCTGGGCGGGGCCGGAAGGCGGCGGACGCACGACGGCCCAAGAGGTCCTGTTGGGCTTGCGGCGGATGCCGCTCGGTCGAGGGTGCCCCGACCGTACTACTTGCTCTCGGGAGCCTCGGCGTCGGCCTTCGCCTCGTCCTTGGACAGGCTCAGCGGCTTCTCGTCGGCGTCCGCGCCCTCCACGGCGTCCGCGCCGGCCGGGTCCTCGACGGCCTCGTCCTCGGCGGGGCGGCCGTTGATGATCGCGTCGTACTCCAGCGGCTCCAGGACGGCCGCGATCGCGCCCTTGGTGTAGTGGGCCACCACACCGGGGGCGACCTCCAGCTCGACGGTCTCGTCGTTGACCGCCTTCACCAGCGCGTACATCCCGCCGATGGTGCGGACCCCCGAGCCGGGCTGCAGGGCGGTCTGCATGCTCTGCATCTGGGCCTGACGCTTCTTCTGCGAGCGCATCATCAGGAAGATGGCGAGGAGCGGGAGGAGAAGGATGATGAATTGCACAGCCAGGGTCCTTTGTAGGCCGCCGGGGTGGCAGCCAGTGCGTATACGTCGGCCCGTCGGGTGACTGGGGCGGTCCGGCGGAGTCTAGGCGACCCGCACTGAACGGACAACGCCAAGCATGCCAGTGTGCCGCCGGAAGTGGCGAGCCTTGGCATGCACATAAACTCCCGATAAGGCGCCGGTGTTATGCCTGGCCGTCGCCCCAGAGGCCGTTCTGCTGAACGTTCCGCGCCGCCCCCGGCGCCCCCGGTGCCTGCGGCGGGGTCAGCCCCAGGTGCTGCCAGGCCGCCGCGGTGGCGATCCGCCCGCGCGGGGTGCGCGCCAGCAGGCCCTCCCGGACGAGGAAGGGCTCGGCCACCTCCTCGACCGTCTCCGACTCCTCGCCGACCGCCACCGCCAGCGTGGACAGGCCCACCGGGCCGCCGCCGAACAGCTTGATCAGCGCCTCCAGCACCGCCCGGTCCAGCCGGTCCAGGCCGCGCGCGTCGACCTCGTAGACCTCCAGCGCCCGCGCGGCGATCTCCCGCGAGACCAGGCCGTCGTGCCGGACCTGCGCGAAATCCCTCACCCGGCGCAACAGCCGGTTGGCGATCCGGGGCGTGCCGCGCGAGCGGCCGGCGATCTCGGCCGCGCCCGCCGGGTCGATCTCCACGTCCAGCAGGCCCGCCGAGCGGTGCACCACCCGCTCCAGCTCGGCCGGGGCGTAGAACTCCATGTGGCCGGTGAAGCCGAAGCGGTCGCGCAGCGGCGGCGGCAGCAGGCCGGCCCGGGTGGTCGCGCCGACCAGGGTGAACGGCGGCAGCTCCAGCGGGATCGCGGTGGCGCCGGGGCCCTTGCCGACGATCACGTCGACCCGGAAGTCCTCCATCGCCATGTAGAGCATCTCCTCGGCGGGCCGGGACATCCGGTGGATCTCGTCGAGGAACAGCACCTCGCCCTCGGTCAGCGAGGACAGGATCGCCGCCAGGTCGCCCGCGTGCTGGATCGCCGGGCCCGAGGTGATCCGGATCGGGGCGTTCAGCTCGGCCGCGATGATCATCGACAGGGTGGTCTTGCCCAGCCCGGGCGGGCCGCTCAGCAGCACGTGGTCCGGCGCCGAGCCGCGCTTGCGGGCCGCCTGCAGGACCAGCGAGAGCTGCTCGCGCACCCGCTCCTGCCCGATGAACTCCTCCAGCAGCTTCGGCCGCAGCGCGGCCTCCACCGCCTGGTCCTCGCCGTCGGCGGACGCCGTCACCAGGCGGTCAACGGGGTCGGACTCGTACGGGCTCATCGGAAAACCGCTCTCCATGTCGACTTGGTGACGTGTCGTCACATTGCTTCGGCGCTGTTCAGCGGGCCCGGTTCAGCCCGCGCAGGGCCAGCCGCAGCAGGGCGCCGACGTCCGGCACGGACTGCGCCTCGGCCTCCGGTGCCACCCGGGCCACCGCCTCGTCCGCCTCCCGCGGAGCGTAGCCCAGGCCCACCAGCGCGGAGTGCAGCTGCTCGTGCCAGGGTGCCGGGCCGGACGCCACCGGCTTCTGCGCCGGGACGGTGCCGTGCGGGGCGCCGAGCTTGTCCTTGTACTCCAGCAGCAGCTTGGCCGCCTTCGCCTTGCCGATGCCGGGCACCGCGATCAGCGCCCTCTCGTCGCCGGCCGCCACCGCCACCCGCAGCGCCTCCGGCGAGTGCACCCCGAGGATCGCCTGGGCCAGCTTCGGACCGACCCCGGGCGCGGCCTGCAGCACCTCGAACGTGGCCCGCTCGTCGTCGTCGGCGAACCCGAACAGCGTCAGCGAGTCCTCCCGGACCACCAGCGAGGTCGCCAGCCGGGCCGGCTCCCCCACCCGCAGCGCGGCCAGCGTGGCCGGCGTGCACTGCACCGCCATCCCCACCCCGCCGACCTCCACCACGGCCACCCCGGCCCCCAGCACCGCAACCGGGCCCTGCACGAAGGCGATCATGGCGAAGTCGTTCCTCTCGATGGTTCCGATGCTTGGTGCGTCCCGGGCCGTCAGGGGCGCGGGGAACTTCGCGGGCGGCCCGGCGCCCCGGCACCGTGCCACGAGCCGCCGGTACCGTGGGCCTTGATCGCGGCCGTGAGGCGGTTGGTGGTGCCGCCGCGCCAGATGTGGCAGATGGCCAGGGCGAGGGCGTCCGCCGCGTCGGCGGGCCTGGGCGGGGCGTCGAGCCGCAGGATGCGGGTGACCATGGCGGTGACCTGGGCCTTGTCGGCCCGGCCGGAGCCGGTGACGGCGGCCTTGACCTCGCTGGGGGTGTGCAGCGTGACGGGGATGCCGCGGCGGGTCGCGCACAGCACGGCGACGGCGGAGGCCTGCGCGGTGCCCATCACGGTGCGGACGTTGTGCTGGGCGAACACCCGCTCCACGGCGACGAGTTCGGGCGAGTACCGGTCGAGCCAGGACTCCAGGCCCTGTTCGATGGCCAGCAGCCGGGGGCCGATCTCGTCCTCGGCGGGCGTGCGCACCACGCCGACGCCGAGCATCGCCAACTGCCGCCCCGGCAGCCCTTCGACCACTCCGACGCCGCACCTGGTCAGCCCGGGGTCCACACCCAGCACTCGCACGGCGCCACCTCTCCTCGACCTGCGCAGGTTACCCCCGGCCACCGACAACCGGCCCCGGACACGCTTCCGCCCGGCAGCCACCAGCGGCCACCGGGCGGGGGACGACCGGGGATCAGGCGTCCAGCTCGGCCATGATCTCGTCGGAGACGTCGAAGTTGGCGAAGACGTTCTGCACGTCGTCGCTGTCCTCCAGCGCGTCGATCAGCTTGAAGATCTTGCGGGCGCCCTCGGCGTCCAGCTCGACCTGCATGCTGGGGACGAAGTTGGCGTCGGCGGAGTCGTAGTCGATGCCCGCGTCGACCAGGGCGGTGCGGACCGCGACCATGTCGGTGGCCTCGGACATCACCTCGAAGGCCTCGCCCAGGTCGTTGACCTCCTCGGCACCGGCGTCCAGCACGACGTCCAGGATCTTGTCCTCGTCCACGCCGTCGGCCTTGGGGACGATCACCACGCCCTTGCGGTTGAACAGGTAGGAGACCGAGCCCGGGTCGGCCATGCTGCCGCCGTTGCGGGTCATCGCCACGCGCACGTCGGAGGCGGCGCGGTTGCGGTTGTCGGTGAGGCACTCGATCAGGACGGCCACGCCGTTGGGGCCGTAGCCCTCGTACATGATCGTCGAGTAGTCGGCGCCGCCGGCCTCGGCGCCGGAGCCGCGCTTGACCGCCCGGTTGATGTTGTCGATCGGGACGGAGCTCTTCTTCGCCTTCTGGATGGCGTCGTAGAGCGTCGGGTTGCCGGCCGGGTCACCGCCGCCGGTGCGGGCCGCCACCTCGATGTTCTTGATCATCTTGGCGAAGAGCTTGCCGCGCTTGGCGTCGATCGCGGCCTTCTTGTGCTTGGTGGTAGCCCACTTAGAGTGGCCGGACATCGCCAGCTCCTTTTCGTCGCCAATGGGAAATGAACAGGGGAGATCTTACCGGTGCCGCACCATCAGGTGGCACACGGTCACCGCGCCGCCCGGGGCGCTCAGCGACCGGCGGCCTCGACCATCCGCACGAAGTACTCGTGGACGCGGTGGTCGCCGGTCAGCTCCGGGTGGAAGGAGGTGGCCAGCAGGTTGCCCTGGCGGACCGCGACGATCCGGGCGTCCGGGCCGTCCGCGGCCGGGACCTCGGCGAGCACCTCGACGCCCGCGCCGACCGCCTCGACCCAGGGGGCGCGGATGAACACGCCGGTGACCGGGTCGCCGGCCAGGCCCGTGAACGGGATGGCGGTCTCGAAGGACTCGTTCTGCCGGCCGAAGGCGTTGCGGCGGACGGTCATGTCGATGCCGCCGACGGTCTCCTGGTCGTCCCGGCCGTCCAGGATCTTGTCCGCCAGCATGATCATGCCCGCGCAGGTGCCGTACACCGGCATGCCGGCCGCGACCCGCTCGCGCAGCGGCGCCATCAGGCCGAACAGCACGGCCAGCTTGGAGATGGTGGTGGACTCGCCACCGGGCATCACCAGGGCGTCGACCTCGGCCAGCTCCTCCGGACGGCGCACCGGCCGGGCCAGCGCGTCGGCGGCGGCCAGCGCCACCAGGTGCTCGCGGACATCGCCCTGCAGGGCCAGGACGCCGATGGTGGGGGTGCTCACGGTCTCACTACCTCTTCGTTCTCGAACTACAGGGCCCGGACGCCACGCAGCGGCCCGCCGTGCCGGGAACTCGCACGGCGGGCCGGACGCGTGGGCGCTTACCAGCCGCGGTTGGCGTAGCGCTCGGTCTCCGGGAGGGTGTCGCAGTTGATGCCGACCATGGCCTCGCCCAGGTTGCGGGAGGCGTCCGCGATGATCTTCGGGTCGTCGAAGAAGGTGGTGGCCTTGACGATGGCGGCGGCGCGCTTGGCCGGGTCGCCCGACTTGAAGATGCCGGAGCCGACGAACACGCCCTCGGCGCCGAGCTGGCGCATCAGCGCGGCGTCGGCCGGGGTGGCCACGCCGCCCGCCGAGAACAGCACGACCGGGAGCTTGCCGAGCTCGGCGACCTCGCGGACCAGCTCGTACGGGGCGCGCAGCTCCTTGGCGGCGGCGTACAGCTCGTTGTTGTCGAAGCCGCGCAGCTTGGCGATCTCGTTCTTGATCTGGCGCAGGTGGCGGACGGCCTCCACCACGTTGCCGGTGCCGGCCTCGCCCTTGGAGCGGATCATGGCCGCGCCCTCGGCGATCCGGCGCAGCGCCTCGCCCAGGTTGGTGGCGCCGCAGACGAAGGGGGTGGTGAAGGCCCACTTGTCGGAGTGGTTGACCTCGTCGGCCGGGGTGAGCACCTCGGACTCGTCGATGTAGTCGACGCCCAGCGACTGCAGGACCTGGGCCTCGACGAAGTGGCCGATCCGGGACTTAGCCATCACCGGGATGGAGACCGCGTCGATGATCTCCTCGATCATGTTCGGGTCGGACATCCGGGCCACGCCGCCGTCCTTGCGGATGTCGGCCGGAACCCGCTCCAGGGCCATGACCGCGACCGCACCGGCGTCCTCGGCGATCTTCGCCTGCTCGGCGTTGACCACGTCCATGATCACGCCGCCCTTGAGCTGCTCGGCCATGCCGCGCTTGACGCGGGCGGTGCCGACCTGGGGCTGCTCGGCGGAAGTGGGGGTGGTGGACACGTAAGACCTCACTCAGGGATGAACCGGTGCTATCGGTCTATCGTAGGCCCGGAGACACCACGACCCATACGCCACATGGTCCAGGGCCGTCCCCGGCGTACGACAATCAGGCCAGCGACCCGGCTGCGGCAGGAAACGGGTTCAGCCTACGCGGGCGCGCCCTCGGGCGTGAGTGCCGCCGGGGGTTCGTCGTCCATCTCGAAGGCCAACGGGAACGGGGCGCTCCCCGCCAGCCGGAAGTAGCGCACCAGCCGGTGCTCGCGCACCGCCCGCGCCGCCCGCACCGCGTCGTTGTGGAAGCGCCGCGCCATCGGCACCCGGCGCACCGCCTCGACCAGGTCGCGCACCGCCTCCTCGCCGCCCGGCGCCTCGCGCACCGCGGTGACCTGCTCCGGCTCGTCCAGCACCGCCCGCAGCGCCAGGCTCAGCTCGCTCTCGGCCACCTCGCGCTGATCGGGCTCGGCCTGCCGGGCCGCGTGCGCCGCCTCCAGCAGCACGATCGACGCGGCCGGGTCGAGCAAAGAGGAGGTGGCCAGCTCCACCGCCACCGAGGCGCGGCGCAGCAGTTGGGCGTCCAGCGAGGCCCGGGCGGCGTCGATCCGGGCGTGCAGCCGGTCCAGCCTGCCCGCCGTCCAGCTCAGGTAGACGGCGAACAGTGCGACGGCCGCAACGGCCCAGATCCAGGTAGCCACGGGGCGCTACGGTACCGGCTCAGCCGAGCCCGAGGGTCGCCGAACGGTAGGCGGCGCTGTCCAGTTCGCCCACCGCGACGGTGGCCTGCACCGGCCCGGCACCCGCCCCCAGGTACGCGGGCAGCGCCGCCAGCACCGCCTCGCTCAGCGCCGCCTTGGCCGCCGCGCTGCGGCCCGGGAAGATCTCGACCCCGATCGCGACCAGCGCGAACGTCTCGGCGTCCGCCCCGACCACGGCCTCCTCGGTGCGCCGGAACCGGGTCTTGCAGCTGTCCGCCTTGGCGTCCAGCAGCTTCACCGCCAGCCGGTTCAGGGCCAGGCCGAAGCCCCGCCGGTCGAAGGCCCCGGCGAGCCGGTCGGTGTAGTCAACGGTGATCAACGGCATGCGGGGCTACCTCTTCCGGACGGGACTGGTCAACGACTCGGACGCGGACGGCGGCCGGACGGTTCGACCTCGGCCACCGGCGGCCGCCCGTCGGTGACCGTCTCGTACACCGAGAGCACCTCGGCGCCGACCGTCTCCCAGTCGAAGCGCCGCACGTGCCGGGACGCCGCCTCGCGCAGCGCCAGCAGCCGCTCGGGGCTGCCCAGCAGCTTCACCGCCGCGGCGGCCAGCGCGTCCGCGTCCTCCACCGGGAACAGCTCGCCGGCCGCGCCGCCGTCCAGCACCTGCCGGAACGCGTCCAGGTCGCTGGCCAGCACCGGCGCGCCGGCCGACATCGCCTCGACCAGGATGATGCCGAAGGACTCGCCGCCGGTGTTCGGCGCCACGTACAGGTCCACCGAGCGCAGCAGCCGCGCCTTGTCCCGGTCCGAGACCATGCCGAGGAACTCGACCTGCGCCCGCACCTCGGGCGCCAGGCCCGCCACCGCCTCCTCCTCGTCGCCCCTGCCCGCGACCAGCAGCCGCACGCCCGGGCGCTCGGCCAGGATCCGCGGCAGCGCGGCCAGCAGCGTCGGCAGGCCCTTGCGCGGCTCGTTGATCCGGCCGATGAAGCCGATCGTGCCCGGCCCGCCCCCGGCGGCGCCGCCCTGCCAGCGCGGATCCGGCTCGGCGTCCGCGAAGAACCGCACGTCCACGCCGTTCGGGATCACCACCGCGTCCCCGCCCAGGTGCTCCACCAGCGTCCGCCGGGCGTACTCCGACACCGCGATCCGGCCCGACATCTTCTCCAGGCCCGGCTGCAGGATCGGCGAGGCCGCGATCATCGCCCGCGAGCGCGGGTTCGAGGTGTGGAACGTCCCCACCATCGGACCGGTCGCCGCCCACGCCGCCAGCATCGACAGCGACGGCGAGTTCGGCTCGTGCACGTGCAGCACGTCGAACCGGCCCTCGCGCAGCCAGCGCCGCACCCGGGCCGCCGACAGGAACCCGAAGCTCAGCCGCGCCACCGACCCGTTGTACGGCACCGCCACCGCCCGCCCCGCCGAGACCACGTACGGCGGCAGCGCCTCCTCGTCCTCGGCCGGCGCCAGCACCGACACCTCGTGCCCGAGCCGGATCAGGTGCTCCGCCAAGTCCCGGATGTGGAACTGCACCCCGCCGGGCACGTCCCAGTCGTACGGGCACACCACGCCGATCCTCAACGCTCCGCCCCCCGCGGCGTCAGGTCGGACAGCCACAGCTTCTGCAGCATGTGCCAGTCCACCGAGTGCTCGCGGATCGCGCCCGCCCACACGTCCGCCATCGCCTGGGTCATCGCGGCGGCCTGCTCCTGCCGCGACCCCTCGCCGGACGGCTTCACCTCCGGGTGCACCTCGGCCCGCAGCACCGGACCGTCGTACCAGAGCGACACCGGGAACAGCGCCGCCCCCGTCCGCTGCGCCAGCGCCGCCGGACCGGCCGGCATCCGGGTCGGCTCGCCGAAGAAGTCCACCCGGATCCCGGCCTCCGAGAGGTCCCGGTCGCCCACCAGGCACACCAGCTTCCCCTCGCGCAGCCGCCGCGCCAGCGTCCCGACCACCGAGACCTGGGAGCCGGTCAGCGCCAGCACCTCCATGCCCAGGCTCTCCCGGTACGCCACGAACCGGTCGAACAGCGACTCCGGCTTCAACCGCTCGGCGACCGTGGTGAACGGGAGCCCGCCCGCCGAGGCGATCCACGCCCCCGCCAAGTCCCAGTTCGCCATGTGCGGCAGCGCCAGCACCGCGCCCCGCCCCGCCGCCATCGCCTCGTTCAGCTGCTCCAGGTTCTTCACCGTTATGGCGCCGGCGATCCGCTCCCGGCTCCAGGTCGGCAGCCGGAACGACTCCATCCAGTACCGCATGTACGAGCGCATCCCGGCCCGGGACAGCTCCCGCAACCGGATCCCGTCCGCGTCCGGGTGCACCCGCGACAGGTTGGCCTCCAACTGCCGCACCCCCTTGCCCTGCCGCCGCCACGCCGCGTCGGCGATGGCGTCGAACAGGCGCCGGGCCACCGGCTCGGGCAGGTGCTTCAGCCCCGCCCAGCCCGCCGCGTAGGCGGCGTCGACCAACCGTTCCTTCACTTGCCCCCCTCGGCGGCGGCCGCCGCCTCCAGTTCCGCCGACTCCCGGCGCACGGTCAGCATCCGCTGCGCCACCGTCACCAGGCTGCCCGCCGCGACCGCCCACAGGGCGATCGGCAGCAGCCACTCGATGTACGGCACCCCGAACTTGTGCAGGCCCGCGAACCCGGCCGCGGTCAGGCTGATCACCAGCCGCTCGGCCCGCTCCACCAGCCCCGAGACGTTCACCGGGAAGCCCAGCGACTCGCCGCGCGCCTTGGTGTACGACACCACCTGGCCGCTGGCCAGGCAGAAGATCGACACCGCGCACAGCAGGTCGTCGTTCCCGCCCCCGGCGTACCACATCGCCAGACCGCCGAAGATCGCCGCGTCGGCGACCCGGTCCAGCGTCGAGTCCAGGAACGCGCCCCACTTGCTGGAGCGGCCCGCCTGGCGGGCCATGTTGCCGTCCACCAGGTCGGAGAAGATGAACAGGGTCACCGTGATCACGCCCCAGAAGAACTCCCCGCGCGGGAAGAACACCAGGGCGCCGGCCACCGACCCGGCCGTACCGATCAGCGTGACCGCGTCCGGACTGACACCCCACCGCAGCAGCAGCGCGGCGAACGGGGTGAGGACACGTGTGAAGAAGGCACGCGCGTACTTGTTGAGCATGGCCTTCCGGTCCGCTCCGCTCCTCGGATTGGCACCCGCGGACCGCTCGCCCGCCGGGCGGCCGCGCGAATGGACCCGCCCGGCTGGACAATGGTATCCACGCTGATCGAGCGGCAGGAGGCCAGCCATGCCGGACCGGACGGCCCACACCCCCGCACCACCCGCCGACCGCCCCGACCTGCTCCGCAACGTGGTCCTGGTCGGCGCCGGCGGAGCCGGGAAGACCACCCTCGCCGAAGCACTCGCCCGCACCGCCGGCGTCCTGACCAGACCGGGAACCGTCCCCGACGGCACCACCGCCGCCGACTGGGAGGACATCGAGCACCAGCAGCAGCGCTCCGTCCAACTCGCCCTGCTGCCCCTGCCCTGGCGCGGCCTCAAGGTCAACCTGGTCGACGCCCCCGGCTACGCCGACTTCGCCGGCGAGCTCCAGGCCGCCCTGCGCACCGCCGAAGCCGCCCTGTTCGTCCACTCCGCCGCCGACCCCGACGTCCCCGGCCCCGTCCGCGCCCTGTGGCGGCAGTGCGAGGACGCCCGCCTCCCCCGCGCGATCGTCCTCACCCACCTGAACACCGCCCGGGTCCGCCTCGACGACGTCCTGCGGACGCTCCAGGACACCCTCGGCACCCCCGACACCGTCCGCCTCCTGCACCACGTCGACCTGCGCGACGGCCACCTGCACGGCGGCACCGACCTGCTCACCGGCCGGACGTACGGCACCCCCGAGGACGCCCCCGCCCCGGACGACGAGCGCGCCCGCCTGGTCGAAGCCCTCGCCGGCGAGGACGACGCCCTGCTCGCCCGCTACCTCGACGGGGAGCCGCTCGACACCGCCGCCCTCACCGCAGGACTGCGCCGCGAACTGCTGGCCGGCACCCTGCACCCCGTCCTCGCCACCGCCCCCGACGGCACCGGCTGCGACGCCCTGCTCGACCTGGTCGCCGACGCCTTCCCCTCCCCCGCCGACCGCGTCGACGACCTCCCCGCGGCGGACCCGGACGCGCCCCTGACCGCCCAGGTCGTCCACACCGGCGAGGACCCCTACCTCGGCCGGCTCAGCCTGCTCAAGGTCTTCGCCGGCACCCTGCGCCCCGACACCGCCGCCCACCTCCCCGACGGCACCGAGGAGCGCCTCACCGCCCCGCACAGCCCGTTCGGCCGCCAACTGCGCCCCGTCCCGCACGCCGTCGCCGGAGACCTCGCCACCGTCACCAAGCTCACCACCGCCCGCACCGGCGACACCCTCACCACCGGGGACACCGTCCTACCGCCCTGGCCGCTGCCCGAAGCCCTGCTCCCCACCGCCGTCCGGGCCCGCTCCAAGGCCGACGACGACCGGCTCTCCCAGGCCCTCGGCCGGCTCTCCGCCCAGGACCCGGCCCTGCGCGTCGAACAGAACCCCGACACCGGCCAACTCGTCCTGTGGTGCACCGGCGAGGCCCACCTCGCCGTCACCCTCGACCGCCTCACCCACCGCCACGGCGTCCACGTCGACGCCGTCCCCTACGAGGTCGCCCTCCGCGAGACCTTCGCCGCCCCCGCCGACGGCCACGGCCGGCACGTCAAACAGTCCGGCGGCCACGGCCAGTACGCCGTCTGCGACCTCACCGTCGAACCGCTGCCCGGCGGCGGCTTCGAATTCGTCGACCGCGTCGTCGGCGGCGCCGTCCCCCGCCACTTCGTG
Organism: Kitasatospora phosalacinea; assembly: GCF_000716545.1. Taxonomy (GTDB): domain Bacteria; phylum Actinomycetota; class Actinomycetes; order Streptomycetales; family Streptomycetaceae; genus Kitasatospora; species Kitasatospora phosalacinea. The sequence continues at coordinate 45,717 of NZ_JNWZ01000001.1, read as the reverse complement.
CCCTCCGTCGAGAAGGGCGTCCGCGCCCAACTCGCCCAGGGCCTGCGCGGCCACCCGATGACCGACGTCAAGGTCACCCTCACCGACGGCAAGGCGCACTCCGTCGACTCCTCCGACGCCGCCTTCCAGACCGCCGCCGCCCTCGCCCTCAAGGAAGCCGCCGACCACACCTCGGTCGAAGTCCTCGAACCCGTCGACGAAGTGCGCGTCCTGCTGCCCGACGAGTACCAGGGCGCCGTCCTCACCGACCTCTCCGCCCGCCGCGGACACGTCCTGGGCACCGAGATCGGCGGACCCGGCCTCAGCCTGGTCCGCGCCGAAGTGCCCGAACTCGAACTCGTCCGCTACCCGCTCGACCTGCGCTCGCTGTCGCACGGAACCGGCCAGTTCACCCGCGCCTACCTGCGGCACGCACCGATGCCCGCCCACCTCGCCGCCCGGCACACCGCCGGCTGAACCCCGGCCGCCGGGGCCCCGCTACGACCGGCGCGGCAGCGCGCACGCCGGAGTGCCGCCCGGCATCCGGTCCCGGTTCTCCGCCACCCAGCGGTAGACCGCCTCCGCCACCGGCCGCACCGGCGCCAGCGCCAGCACCCCGCCGGCCCACGCCCACAGCCCGCCCGACCGCATCAGCAGCCGCGCCACCGCTTGCGCCCCGCCGTACACCCGGCGGTCCGGCGTCACCCAGAGCACCTCCCGCGAGGCCCGCTCCGCCGTCACCTCCCCGCCGGTGAACTCCTCCAGCGCCGCCATGTCCGCGAACTGGAACGCCACCGCCTCCCAGCCCGCCGAGGACAGGCTCTGCCGCGGGTAACGCTCCGCCCACCGCACGCAGCTGGAGCAGAACGCGCAATCACCGTCGAAAACCAGCACCGGCCCCGGTGCGTACGCACTCGTCATGCCCGTGATACTCCACCTCCTCGGCACCCGCCGACAAACCGGGGGCGTCGAAGCCGCCCGCACGGGGCAGCATCTCCCCGAAAACGCCGAGCACGGCCGATATGTGACCCGGGATCAGCCGATGATCCGCACGGCCCGGCCCCCGCACGGTAACCTGCCGCAGATCGATCAGGGGAGAAGGAGCTGCACAGGTGACTCAGCTCGACATGACGCCGGGCGCACAGGTACCACGCTCGGACGTCGGGAACCAGACCGCGGTCACGCAGGCGTTCTCCTCCGCCGCCTACCGCACCGGCGACGTCACGGAACTCGAGGCGCTCGCCGGAGTCACGGTCAAGAAGGGCAAGTTCGCGCTGTTCCGCCCCAGCGCCGGCGAAGCCTTCAGCCGCGCCCTGATCGACCGCACCCTCGGCGGCGGCCGCAAACCGCTGGTCCCCTCGCACGGCACCGACGTCCGGCTGGTCGTCGAACACTGCCTCGCCGCCCAGGACCTGCGCGAGGCCCGGGACCGCAGGCTGGCCGGCCTGAGCCTGTTCTTCGGCGTGCTGTTCCTGCCCGGCACCCTGGTCTGGCTCGCCGCCTACCAGGCCCGCGCCTGGCTCGGCAGCAAGAAGTCCGCCGCCCGCGACGGCTTCATCGGCACCCTGGCCCTGCTGCTCGCCCTCGCCCTCGCGCTGTACCTGCTGGTCATCCCGCCCTACTCCGGCCCGCTCGGCCTCTACCTCCGGGTCGTGATGCTCGGCCCCGCCCTCGGCTGGTACCTCGCCAAGCGCACCGTCGTCACCAGCGTCATGGAGCAGCGCGCCCGCTGGGGAGACCTGGTCGGCGGCAGCCCGGTGGCCGCCGTCGTCCCCAAGGCCGTCCCCAAGGACCACCTCGACAAGAAGGCCAACGCCCTCAAGGCCGGTCTGGACCGCCTCACCACCGAGCAGGCCACCAACATCCAGCACTACGCCGGCCCCAAGGGCATCCTCGGCATCGGCGCCCGCTGGTCCGAGTGGTCCATGACCGAGGACCTCCGCCCCGCCGAGGGCCACGACGACTTCCGGACCTTCCACGTCGCCGACCTCACCCGCCGCATCGCCGACCGCCTCTCCGGCCTGACCAGCAGCGACGTCCCCAACGGCGGCCTGCCCCGCCCGCAGATCAGCCACTGGGTGGTGCTGGACATCGGCGAGGGCGCCGACGAGATCGGCCGCCCCTCCGGCCCCGACATGGACGGCGACCGGATGCGCGACTTCGCCGTCCAGGAGCTCGCCAGCAAGCAGAGCCTCGGCACCGACACCCGGCACCGGATCGCCGTCCAGTTCGTCCTGCACAAGGGCCAGTTGGTCGCCACCATCGTCATCAACGTGATGGTGCTCTCCCGCAACCTGCAGATCCACGTCACCCCGCACACCCTCGGCCCGATCAACGGCTACTTCACCGCCAAGCCGAAGGTCCCCGAGAAGGACGTCCCCAAGACGCTGGTGTTCTGGGAGAACCGCACCGTCCAACTCCCGGTCGTCACCGACGACGAGGTCGTCCGGCAGGCCGTCCGCGCCCCCTTCCACAAGGTCCCCGGCCTGCTGAAGTGGCTCGGCGGCTCGATCGCCTTCCCCGAACCCCTCTGCCTGCGCCAGGCCTGGGCCGACCCGACCTGGAACAGCCGCTACAAGTCCGACGACACCATCTACCTGCCCCGCCCCGTCGTCGGCATCATCCACGCCGCCGTGATCGAGTTCCTCGAGGAGCACGACGTCGCCGTCGACCGCTTCACCAACCGCTCCAACATCCTGCGCAGCGAGATCCAGGGCTCCCGCCCCTACCGCGCCGACAAGTACGACGCCGGCTGACCCGGCCCGGCGCGGACGAGCAGCAGGGGCGTACGGGGAACCTCCCGTACGCCCCTGAACGCTTCCGTCAGACCGGCCACACCTCGGACAGCATCTTCCGGGTGTCCCCCAGCAGCTGCGGCAGGACCTTGGTGTGCCCCACCACCGGCATGAAGTTGGTGTCCCCGCCCCAGCGCGGCACCACGTGCTGGTGCAGGTGCGCGGCGATCCCCGCTCCGGCGGCCGCCCCCTGGTTCATCCCGATGTTGAACCCGTGCGCCCCCGAGGCCGCCCGCAGCGCCGTCATCGCCTTCTTGGTGAACTCCCCCAGCTCCGCCGTCTCCGGCCCGTCCAGCTCGGTGTAGTCCGCGACGTGCCGGTACGGCACCACCATCAGGTGCCCGCCGTTGTACGGGTACAGGTTCAGCACCGCGAACACCGACTCCCCGCGCTGGACGATCAGCCCCTCCTCGTCACTCAGCTTCGGGATCGAGCAGAACGGACAACCGTCGTCGGGAGCCGGCCCGGTGGGCTTGTTCTCGCCCTGGATGTACGCCATCCGATGAGGTGTCCACAGGCGACGGAAGCCGTCCGGCTCCCCCACGCCCCGCTGCAGTTCCGGCTCACTCGTCATGCCCGCCAGCATATGCGCCACAGCCCACGAACAGAGCAGTGCGGGGCGGACTCCCCAAGGAGTCCGCCCCGCACCTCGCTCAGGCCCGTCCCGCCGGGATCAGACCTGCACCCGGCTGCGCACCGCCTCGACGATCTCGGCGATCGCCTCGGCCTTCGGCACGCCGTTCTTCTGCTCGCCGCTGCGGTAGCGGAACGACACCGCGCCGGCCTCGACGTCGTCGTTGCCCGCGATCAGCATGAACGGGACCTTGGTCTTCTGCGCGTTGCGGATCTTCTTCTGCATCCGGTCGTCCGAGGTGTCGACCTCGACCCGGATCCCGTGCTTCTTCAGCTCGGCCGCCACGTCCAGCAGGTACGGCACGTGCTCGTCGGTGATCGGGATGCCGGTGACGGTGACCGGGGCCAGCCACGGCGGCATGGCGCCCGCGTAGTGCTCCAGCAGCACCGCGAAGAAGCGCTCGATCGAACCGAACAGCGCCCGGTGGATCATGACCGGACGCTGCCGCGAACCGTCCGCCGCGGTGTACTCGAGGTCGAAGCGGTTCGGCAGGTTGAAGTCGAGCTGCACGGTCGACATCTGCCAGGTCCGGCCGATCGCGTCGCGCGCCTGCACCGAGATCTTCGGGCCGTAGAAGGCCGCGCCGCCCGGGTCCGGCACCAGCGGGAGGCCCTGCTTCTCGGCCACGCTGGCGAGGACGGCGGTGGCCTCCTCCCAGTCCTCGTCCGACCCGACGAACTTCTCCGGGTCCTTGGTGGACAGCTCCAGGTAGAAGTCGTTCAGGCCGTAGTCGCGCAGCAGGTCCAGCACGAAGGTCAGCGTGCGGTCCAGCTCCTCGGCCATCTGCTCGCGGGTGCAGTAGATGTGCGCGTCGTCCTGGGTGAAGCCGCGGGCGCGGGTCAGGCCGTGCACGACGCCGGACTTCTCGTAGCGGTAGACCGTCCCGAACTCGAAGAGGCGCAGCGGCAGTTCGCGGTAGGAGCGGCCGCGCGCGTCGAAGATCAGGTTGTGCATCGGGCAGTTCATCGGCTTGAGGTAGTAGTCGACGCCCTCGTCCAGCTGCATGGGGGGGTACATGCCGTCGGCGTACCAGTCGAGGTGGCCGCTGGTCTCGAACAGCTTCCCCTTGGTGGCGTGGGGGGTGTAGACGAACTCGTACCCCTCCTCCTCGTGGCGCTTGCGCGAGTAGTCCTCCATGGTGCGGCGGATGATGCCGCCCTTGGGGTGGAAGACGGCGAGGCCGGAGCCGATCTGCTCGGGGATGGAGAACAGGTCGAGCTCGTTGCCGAGCTTGCGGTGGTCGCGCTTGGCGGCCTCCTCGAGGAAGTCGAGGTGGGCCTTGAGCTCGTCCTTGGTGGGCCACGCGGTGCCGTAGAGGCGCTGCAGCATGGGGTTCTTCTCGCTGCCGCGCCAGTACGCGGCGGCGGAGCGCATCAGCTTGAAGGCCGGGATGTGCCGGGTGCTGGGCAGGTGCGGGCCGCGGCAGAGGTCGCCCCAGCAGAGCTCGCCGGTCTTCGGGTCGAGGTTGTCGTAGATGGTGAGCTCACCGGCGCCGACCTCGACGTCCGCGCCCTCGCCAGCGGTGGCGGCCGAGCCCTTGAGGCCGATCAGTTCGAGCTTGTAGGGCTCCTTGGCGAGCTCCTCGCGGGCGGCCTCGTCGGTGACCACGCGGCGGGAGAACTTCTGTCCCCGCTTGATGATCTCCTGCATCTTCTTCTCGATGACCTTGAGGTCGTCCGGCTGGAAGGGCCGCTCGACGTCGAAGTCGTAGTAGAAGCCGTCGCGGACGGGCGGGCCGATGCCGAGCTTGGCCTCGGGGAAGACCTGCTGGACGGCCTGGGCCATCACGTGGGCGGTGGAGTGCCGCAGGATGTCGAGGCCGTCGGGGCTGGAGATCACGACGGGTTCGACCTCGTCGCCGTCCCGGACGGCGTAGGCGAGGTCCTTGAGCTGGCCGCCGACCCGGGCGGCGATCACGGCGCGGTCGTCGGCGAAGAGCTCGGCGGCCGTAGTGCCCGTGGTCACCACGCGCTCTTCCCGATCGGGTTCGCGGTTGATGATGATCCGGACGTCCGTCACCGGTCTCTCCTGACGTTCTGGCTACCGTGGTGCAGCAGAACCGCTGCACCGTGCATGGTACCGAGCCGGGCCGCGTCCCCGTCGCCGAGGCCGGAGCGCCACCGCCGTGATCATTCGGTCACTTTCCGCCACGATTCGGACGTCGCGGGCGGTTGACCGGCCTCCGAGTGCGGTATCACTTCAGCACGGTGCGGCCGCTGCACCGGTCCTCGGTGGCAGCGGCGCCCGGCAAGGACCGTGCGGCGTCTGAGGGGGCGTCATGCAGCAGCTGGGTTCCTGGTATCACGGTCCGCTGGCGTCCTTCGACACCGAGACGACGGGTGTCGACGTCGAGCGGGACAGAATCGTTTCGGCCGCCCTGGTGGTGCAGCCCGCGCCGGGCGGCGCGGCCTCCGTCCGGACGTGGCTGGCCGATCCGGGCGTGCCGATCCCGGAGTCGGCCCGGGCCGTGCACGGCATCTCGGACGAACAGGTGCGGGCGCACGGGCGGCCGCCGCGCGCGGTCGCGGTGGAGGTCGCCCGGGCGCTGGCCGAGCAGTCCAGGGCGGGCGTGCCGCTGGTGGTGATGAACGCCCCGTACGACCTGACGCTGCTGGACCGGGAGTTGCGCCGGCACGGGGCGGGTTCGCTGCCGGAGGTGCTGGACGGCGCGGAGCTGCTGGTGCTGGATCCGCGGGTGCTGGACAAGCAGTTCGACCGCTACCGCAAGGGCCGGCGCACCCTGACCGACCTGTGCGCGCACTACGGCGTGGAGTTGGTGGGGGCGCACGACGCGGCGGCGGACGCGCTGGCGGCGATGGAGCTGGTGCGGGCGGTGGCGGCCCGGCACGAGCGCCTGGGTGCGCTGTCGCCGGCCGAGCTGCACCTGCGGCAGGCGGTGTGGCACGCGGCGCAGGCGCGCGGCCTGGAGCGGTGGTTCGAGCGTGCGGGGTCGCCGGAGCACGTGGACACGGCCTGGCCGATGCGTCCGGCCCGGTGCCGCTGCGGCGAGCGCCTGGAGCCGGGCCACGCCTGCGAGTTGGCGGCCTGACGCCCCCTCGGGAGCGTCGGGTGCGGAAAAAGCCGCAGGCCCCGACGGCGTGGTCGGGGCCTGCGGTGTGCTCGGTGGGCGATACTGGGATCGAACCAGTGACCCCTTCGGTGTGAACGAAGTGCTCTCCCGCTGAGCTAATCGCCCGGGCAACGAGAAGAACTCTAGCACCACTTGGGCCCGGGTTCACAATCCGTTCCACGGACGGTCCCCCAGTTCCCGTTCCGGGAGGGCACGTTGAATGCTCGTCAGAACTCCGGCCGGAGCGCGCGGAAAAGGCGTAGGGCTCCGACCTGATAAACAAGTCGGAGCCCTACGCCTGTGCATTCCGGTGGGCGATACTGGGATCGAACCAGTGACCCCTTCGGTGTGAACGAAGTGCTCTCCCGCTGAGCTAATCGCCCGGGTGCAGGGAAAACATTACCCCATCCGCGCGGGTGCTCCGAACAACCCCGCCGCCGCCGGGCCCGCCGCCCGGACGCTCCTCTCCGACGACGACTCGACGACGACCCGGCGACGACCGGGGCCGGGCCGCCACCGATCCGGGGCCGGCCCGGCGGCCGCCCCGGCAGCGGCTCCGACCAGCGGCTCAGGTCGGCGCCCCAGGCCGACGGCCCGCGCCGGACACGGCGGGTGACGGCTCCGGCCGGGCCGCTCGCCGGGCCGGAGGCGCCGGGGCCCGGCCGGGGCGCCGGCCGGGCCAGGTTCGTGGGTTCCTCCAGTCCGCCTCGGCCCGTCCCGGTGCGACCGCCGGTAATGCCCTGCCGTTACCGGCCCGCCGTCCGGGCCGCCGGAGCCGCCGGGGGATTCCGCAATGCGCCGGAAGGGGTACGACTCGCGCCGGAATCGGGACAGACGGGTTTACACCGGGCTTTCAGGTGGGATGGTCCGTTCGCCGACGTGCGATTCCCCGAGCGCACACTGAGCGAAAGGCCCTGGCGCTTATGAACACCACGGTCAGCTGCGAGCTGCACCTGCGCCTCATCGTGTCCAGCGAGTCGTCACTGCCCGTCCCCGCGGGCCTGCGCTACGACACTGCCGACCCCTATGCCGTGCATGCGACGTTCCACACCGGAGCCGACGAGACCGTGGAGTGGGTGTTCGCCCGCGACCTCCTCGCGGAGGGGCTGCACCGACCGACCGGTACCGGCGACGTCCGGGTGTGGCCGTCCCGCAGCCACGGTCAAGGCGTGGTTTGCATCGCCCTGAGCTCTCCGGAAGGAGAGGCCCTGCTGGAAGCCCCGGCCCGGGCGCTTGAGTCCTTCCTCAAGCGGACGGACGCCGCGGTGCCACCCGGTACCGAACACCGCCACTTCGACCTCGACCGGGAGCTGTCCCACATCCTCGCCGAGAACTGAACCCCGTACGAGTACGCCCGCCGTCGCGCGGCGGCGGGAACGCCTCGATGCGCACCGTCCTACTCGGGGGCACGGTCGCAGCTCGCAGCCGCCACGGCGGCCTCGGGGTCAGGCCCCGGGTGCCCGCTCCCACCGGAGTGGACACCCGGGGCTCAGTCGCGTCCCGGTCCGCGCACTGGTCCCGGTTCGGGCCGGGGCCGGTAGAGTCGGCGCCCGATGACCGACGCGACGGTCCCCGGGCCGGCGCCGCGTGAGGAGTCCCCACGTGCTGATCACCCATGACACCGAGTGCGCGCTGAGCATCCTGGTGGAGCTGCTGAACACGGCGCCGGAGGCGTGCGGCAGCGAGCTGCTGCCCGACGTGGCGGCGCTGAGCGCGTTCGTGGTCCGGCAGGAGATCAGCGAGATCGACTCGCTCGGTCCGGCGGACCTGGCCGCCGTGCACGAGCTGCGCACCCGGCTGCGCGAGGTGTTCTCGGCCGGGTCGGTCGAGCGGGCTGCGGAGCTGGTGAACGCGCTGGTGGCGGCGGCCGGCACCACGCCCCGGCTGACCAACCACGACCACCACGGCTGGCACATCCACTACTTCGCCCCGCACGCCGCGGTCGGCCGGCACCTGGCCGCCGAGCTGGGCATGGCGCTGGCGTTCATCGTGATGGCGGGCGAGCTGGAGCGGCTGCGCCGCTGCGGGGCGCCGGGCTGCGCCCGGGTGTTCGTCGACCTGTCCCGCAACCGTTCGCGCCGCTACTGCGACAGTCGCACCTGCGGCAACCGGCTGCATGTGGCCGCGTACCGGGCCAGGCAGCGCTCGGCGGAGGCGGAGGCGGTACCGGCCCCGGGCCGCTGAGCCGGCGTTCGGCGGGGCGCTCCCGGCCTGGGAGACTTGGGGCATGAGCGATTCCTCCCCGTCCTCCCTGCCCCGCGTCGAGTTCTGGTGCGACCTGCTGTGCCCCGACTGCCGTACCGCGCTGGACGACGTCCGGGCGCTGCGGGAGCGGTTCGGCGACGCGCTGACCGTCGAGCTGCGGCACTTCCCGCTGGAGAAGCACAAGTACGCGTACCCGGCGGCCGAGGCGGCGGCGGAGGCGTTCGAGCAGGGGCGCGGCTGGGAGTTCGCGGAGGCGGTGCTGGAGCGGCTGGCTGACGTCGAGCGGGGCGGGGCGCCGGTGCTGGTGGAGATCGCCGCCGCGGTGGGCGTCGACCCGGACGAGGTGGACACCGCGCTGGTCGACGGGCGGCACATGCTCTGGGTCGACGCGGACGTGGCCGAGGGGCGGGCGATCGGGGTCCAGGGCACGCCGACGTACGTGGTGGCCGGGAAGCGGTTGGACGGCGGGCAGTCGCAGGAGGGCCTGCGGGAGCGGATCGTGGAGCTGCTGAACGGCTGAGGCCCGCCGGGCCCTCCCCGGGGGTCAGAGCAGGGGTTTGCTGAGCACGTACCGGGTGGTCCGGTAGCCGAGCGACTCGTACAGGCCGATCGCCACCCCGTTGTCGCGGAACACGTTCAGGCCGAGGTCGCGGACGCCGGTCCGCAGGCACTCGCGCTCGGCGATGCGCATCAGGGTGCGGCCGTGGCCCCGGCCGCGGTGCTCGGGGGCGACCTCGACCAGCATCACCCAGGCGAGCGGGCTGCCGTCGGGCAGCCGGCCCTGGTGGAGGGTGACCCAGATCGTGCCGAGGACGTGGCCGTCGGCGTCCAGCAGGTGGCGCAGCACGGTGCCGGCGGTGGAGAGGCCGACGGGGAGGGCCCGGCGGTGGTCGTTCTCGGCCCGGGCGGTGGCCTCGTCGGGGCCGAGGCCGGCGCCGATCAGCTCCCCGCGGTACCGGGCGACGGCGGCGCGCTGCCAGGCCGGGTACTCCTCGGGGGTGATCGGCCGGTCCGTGGATCCGCCCGGCTGGGGCGGGACTTGGTCGAGGCGCTTGCCGAGGTTGCGCATCTGCTCGGTGTAGCCGAGGGTCCGCGCGAGGCGGAGCGCGACGGGGGCCTCGACCGGGACGGTGACCTGGGCGCGGGCGCACCCCCAGTGGCGGAGCACTTCCTCGGCGGCCAGCACCGCGACGGTGGCGCGGCCGCGCAGGCGGTCCGGCTCGGCCACCTCCAGCTCGCAGATCTCCCCGGGGTACTGACCGCTGCGGCCCCACCCGTTGGTCCGCAGCCCCCCGACCCGGCGCCCGTTCACCATGATGTGCCAGCGCCGCGTCCGTCCGCCGCCGACGCCCGCCTCCTCGGGCCCGTCGGGCCGCAACGTGGTGGTCATGCCGTCTCCCTTTCCCGCCCCGGACCCTCTTCTATCCCCGCCCCGGCGCAGCCGGTTCCCCTCCTCAGACCGGGTCGCGGTCCTGCGCCGCCCGCTCCGCGAAGACCTCCATCGCCTTGCGCGTCACCGGGCCCACGCCGGGCAGCTCGCGGTCGTCGATCCGGGTGACGGCCTGCACGTCGCGGAGGGTGGAGGTGAGGAAGACCTCTTCGACTTCGGTGAGGGCTTCGAGGGGGAGGTCGGTCTCTTCGGCGCCGGTCCAGTCGAGGACGAGCCGGCGGGTGATGCCCGCCAGGCAGCCGGAGGCGAGGGCGGGGGTGAGGAGGCGGCCGCCGAGGACGAGGAAGACGTTGGAGCCGGTGCCCTCGCAGAGCCGTCCCGCGGTGTTGGCGAGGAGGGCTTCGCTGGCGCCGGCGCGGTGGGCGGCGGCGAGGGCGATGACGTTCTCGGCGTAGGAGGTGGTCTTGAGGCCGGTGACGGCGGAGTGTTCGTTGCGGCGCCAGGGGACGGTGACGACGGAGGTGGTCTCGGGGCGGGGGGCGGCGCTGCCGAGGGCCGCGATCAGGCTGGGGCCGGCGGTGCCGCGTTCGGAGCCGAGCGGGGAGGTGCCGCCGGTGTAGGTGATGCGCAGGCGGCCGAGCGGCAGCGGTTTGGCGGCGAGGACGGCGGCGCAGGCCTCGCGGACCTCGTCGTGGTCGGGGTCGGGGAGGCCGAGGCCGCGGGCGGAGCGGGTGAGGCGGTCGAGGTGCCGGGTGAGGGCGAAGGGTTCGCCGTTCTCGGTCTTGACCGTTTCGAAGACGCCGTCGCCGACGGTGAGTCCGTGGTCGAGGACGGAGAGTGCGGCGTCGTCCTCGGCGGTGAGTGTTCCGTTGACCCAGATCATCGGCGGGGTGCTCCTTCGGGTGTTTCGGGGGTGCCGGTGGAGGCTATCGCCACCAGTCGGGCGGCTTTGAGCTCGGTTTCCCGCCACTCGCGGTCGGGGTCGGAGTCCCAGGTGATTCCGGCGCCGGTGCCGAATTTCAGGACGGGGGCGCCGGTGGTGGGGCGTTCGATCCAGAAGGTGCGGATGCCGACGGCGAGTTCGGCTTCGCCGCGGTCGGCGTCGACCCAGCCGACGGCGCCGCAGTAGGGGCCGCGGGGGGCGGTTTCGAGGGCGCGGATGATGCGCAGGGCGCTGCTCTTGGGGGCGCCAGTGACGGATCCGGGCGGGAAGGTGGCGGCGAACAGGTCGGCCCAGCCGGCTCCGGGGCGCAGGGTGCCTTCGACGGTGGAGACGAGGTGCACCAGGCCGGGGTGCTTCTCGACGGCGCACAGGTCGGGGACGGTGACGGTGCCGGTCCCGCAGACCCGGCCGAGGTCGTTGCGGACCAGGTCGACGATCATCACGTTCTCGGCGTGGTCCTTGTCGAGCAGGTCGTGCTCGGTGCGGCCGGTGCCCTTGATCGGGCCGGAGCGGACGGTGCGGCCGCGGCGGGAGAGGTAGAGCTCGGGGGAGGCGGTGGCGATCTCGACGCCGTGCTCGGGGAGGCGGATCGTCCCCGCGTACGGGGCGGGGTTGTGGGCGGCGAGCAGGCCGGTGAGGGCGTCGACGTCGGTGCGGTCGGGGTCGGGCAGGGGTGCGCTCAGCACGCGGCAGAGGTTGGCCTGGTAGACCTCGCCGGCGGCGATGTGCTCGCGGATGCGGCGGACTCCGGCGCGGTAGGCGTCGGCGTCGAGGGAGCTGTGCCAGGAGGCGGGGGCGGGGCCGTGCCAGCGGTCGGTGGCGGGCGGGGCCGGGTCGGGGCGGACGTCGGCGAAGCGGGCGCAGGTGAGGCGGCCTTCGAAGTCGTGGGCGACGGCCCAGAGTCCGCCGCGTTCGAGGGCGGCCGGGTCGTGGGTGACTTCGCGCAGCCCGGTGGCGAGGCGGCCGGCGAAGCGGGCCATCGGCTGGTGGGGGCTGAGCGGCGGGGTGCGGCCGGACACGGTTCTCCTGCGCGGATGTTCGGTGCTGCCCGCTGCCGGTGCCGGGTCGGGTGCCGGTTGCGCACGGGCGCGGGGCGGGCCCCGGGGGATCGCCCCGGTACCGGAAAGTCTAGGTCGGGGGCGTGTCGGAACGTCCGGAGCGGGCGGGGCGGTTCGGTGCGCGACGGTCACCCCCGCGCCACGCTGCGGGAACGGATTTTTCAGCTGGGCCGGGGATCCGCTAGAGTTCAACACGTCGCCAGGGAGCGCAGCCGGGGAAACCGGGGGCGGGCCGGGCAGACAGGCGGACGTGGCTCAGTTGGTAGAGCATCACCTTGCCAAGGTGAGGGTCGCGAGTTCGAATCTCGTCGTCCGCTCGATGGGGAACGGGTAAGATCGTTCTCCAGGAGTTCAGAAGTTGCCTGGTGGAGTGGCCGAGAGGCGAGGCAACGGCCTGCAAAGCCGTGTACACGGGTTCAAATCCCGTCTCCACCTCCAAGAGGTTCCTTCCGGTTTCGACCGGAGGTCCTCCCCGCGCGATTAGCTCAGCGGGAGAGCACTACCTTGACACGGTAGGGGTCACTGGTTCAATCCCAGTATCGCGCACTGGTCTTCGGATCCCGGTCCTTCGGATCGACCCGCGCGATTAGCTCAGCGGGAGAGCACTACCTTGACACGGTAGGGGTCACTGGTTCAATCCCAGTATCGCGCACTCAGGCTTCCCACCTGCGGGATTCCTGGCGCACCCGCGCGATTAGCTCAGCGGGAGAGCACTACCTTGACACGGTAGGGGTCACTGGTTCAATCCCAGTATCGCGCACCACTGTTGAGAGCCGCAGTCCGATCCGGACTGCGGCTCTCGGCGTTTCCGAGGGCGGTGCTGTCCGGCCGTGGCGTTGTCCGGTCGTGGTGTCGTCCGGTCGCGGCGTTTCCGCGCGGCTCGGGAAACGGTGGTGGCCGGGAACGGCACGCCCTCACCGACGTGTCGTTCCCGGCCATCCGGTGGGCCGGAGCTGCAGCCTGTGCCACTCACGCTGTCCGTCCACGACGGTGAGGGCGGCTCCGGCCGGCGATGACCCCTACCCCATGAGGGGGTCAGCGCCCGATCAGGTCGGCGACCGCTTTGGTCTGGGTCGCCAGTTGGTCCCACGCCCCGAACAGGGCCAGCAGCAGGACGGCGCAGGGCAGGACGATGGCGAGCGCGACGACCGGGTGCCGGGTCTCCGTGGCGGGGAGGTGGCGGCGGCGAAGGGCTCTGCTGAGCGGTGCCATGGTGTGCTGGGCTCCTGCCGGGCTGGTGCTGCGGGTCGGGGTCGGGTCGGGTGGAACGGGGTTGGCGCGGGGGCGGTTTCTCGGGGGACGAGCGGGCCCGCCCTCGCTGTGAACAACCGTATGCGGGAGGGCTGTCCGCTTCGTCATGCCCGCGTACCGTTCCGATCGCCTCCGCTGGGATGAGGAGCGGCGCGGCGGCGTACTCCTGGAGGCGGAGACGGGGGTACCGGTACCCCTGAAGCAGCCTGGGGGTCGTCCCTTGGGGGCGGGCGGAGCGGCGCCGGAGCCGGCGCGGGCGGCGGTGCGGGGGCGGGCTCCTGACGGGGGGTCGGGGACGGGCGGGTCGGTTCGGGTGCGGATCGCCGCCGTCGGGGGCGGGCGGTGGGGCGTCCCGGGCGCGGGGCCGGGCTCCGATCGGACAATCCGACCGGCGGTTCGCGTGTTGCGTGTCGACGCGGGGCCGCTACCTGTCCGTAAGCTGTCCCGAGACGGTTGTCTGACGGCGCCCCACATCGGACGGGGCCTCACCCCGCAGGCTGACGGAACGGAAACGGGTACGGGCGGATGGCAATGATGCGGCTGAGGCGTGAGGACCCCCGCATCGTCGGCCCGTACCGGCTGCACCGGCGGCTGGGCGCCGGCGGGATGGGCGTGGTGTACCTGGGCTCCGACCGCCGGGGGCAGCGGGTCGCGCTGAAGCTGATCCGGGCCGAGCTGGCCGAGGACGCCGAGTTCCGCACCCGGTTCGCCCGGGAGATCGCCGCCGCCTCGCGGATCCGCGGCGGCTGCACGGCCCGGGTGGTGGGCTCCGACATCGAGGCGGACCGGCCCTGGCTGGCCACCGCGTACGTGCCCGGGCCCTCGCTGTACAAGCAGGTCTCCGAGGAGGGGCCGCTGGCCTGGCCGGACGCGGCGCGGATCGGCTCGGCGCTGGCCGACGGGCTGGTGAAGGTGCACGAGGCCGGGGTGGTGCACCGGGACCTGAAGCCGTCGAACATCCTGCTCTCCCCCAAGGGCCCGCGGATCATCGACTTCGGCATCGCCTGGTCGCGCGGCGCCTCCACGCTCACCCACGTCGGCACGGCGGTCGGCTCGCCCGGCTTCCTGGCGCCCGAGCAGGTGCGCGGCGCGGCCGTCACGCCCGCCACCGACGTGTTCGCCTTCGGAGCGACGCTGGCGTTCGCGCTGACCGGGGAGTCTCCGTTCGGGTCGGGCGCCTCGTCCGAGGTGATGCTGTACCGGGTGGTGCACGAGGAGCCGGACCTGACCGGCATCCCGCCGGTGCTGGCGCCGCTGGTGGGCGCCTGCCTGGCCAAGGAGCCCTCCGAGCGGCCGCCGGCGGCGGCGCTGCACGAGCGGCTGAGCGAGCTGGCGGCACGCGGCGGCGGGCGGTCCGGCCGGGCGGCGGCCGCGCGGGTGGACGAGGCGCGGGCCCCGGCGGCGCCCGCCGAGGAGGCGCACGGCGCCCAGGCGCGTCCCCCGGCCCGGCCGGGCGCGGTGCGCGGCGCCCAGGCGGGCCTGCGGCCGGACGCGGCAGCGGGCGGGCGTCCGGCGGCCGGTGGCCGCCCGGCGGTGAAGGCGGAGGGTGCGGCGGGGGTCGGCGGGCGCCCGGCGGTGGCCACCCCGGCGATGCCCCGGCAGGAGGCGGCGCGGGCGGACGGCCGCCCCGGCGGGCCCGGCGTGCGGCGCCCGGCCCGGGACGGGGACACCGTCCGGGAGCGGCGCCCCGCGCCCCCCGGGCGGGAGCGCACCCCGGTGCCCGGCCGGGACCGCACTCCCCCGCCCGGGCGCGGCCCGCACACCCTGGGCGGGCGGCCGACGCCCCGGCAGCGGCTGCTGCGGCAGCGGCTGGTGGTGTTCGTGACCGTCACCCTGGGCGTGGCGCTGGCCATCGCCGTCGCGCAGGGCTGCGAGAACCGGGACGCGCAGGGCCTGGGCCGGCGGCCCGCCGGGGTGGTGACCGCCCCCGTCGAGCCGGCCAGCGGGACGACGCTGTCGGTGGACGGCGCGAAGGCCGCCGGGCACGGCGACACCGGGCTGGCGCCGTCCTTCGGCGCCCCGCCGCAGGTCGACTGGCCCAACCTGAGCTACCCCGACCCTTCGGGCGGCCCGGCGATCCGGCTGCGCGACGGGCGCTCCACCGAGACCGGGCCGCCGGTCTCGCTCGCCGCGGTGCTGCCCGCCCGCTACCGGGACGCGCAGGCCGCCCTGGTGGTGCTGCGCCGCCTGGAGGGCGCGGTGCCGGTCGACCTGGTGCAGCTGTACGGCTTCACCGGCGGTGCCCCCGTCCTGCTCGCGGACCGGGCCTCGGCCGCCAACCCGGAGGCGGGCGCGGTGTGGCGGGTGGAGAACGGCGCGCTGATCCGCGAGGAGCGGGTCGACCGGACGGGCGCGGTCTCCTCCACCCGCTACACCGTCCGCCCGGACGGCGGCCTGGAGGAGTCCTGGCCGGGCACGGGCGTCTCGGGCTCGGCGGGCTGAGGCTCGACGCGCCGCATGGGCGGCTGTCCGGGCAGCGGCGCGTCCCCGAGGTGTCGTGCGCTCTCAGGTGGACGCCCCCTTCCCCGCCCGGGCAGGCCCGTCACAGCTCGGCGGGGGTGTGGTCGCACTGGGCGAGCTGCTTGCGCACCCGGGGCGCCGGATCGGCGGTGAGCCGTTCGAACAGGCCGCGTTCGTCGGGAGTGGCGGAGACGACCAGTGCGGTCCGGACGCCCGGATCGGGGTGGGTGGCGAGGCGGTGGCGCACCTGCGGCGGCGGGGGGGCGGCACGGTCGGCATGGCGGGGAGGCTACCGGAGGGTGTCCGGGTGGCGGTGACGGCTTGTCAGTACGGAGCGGCAGCATGGGCCGCATGATGTGGACGACCGACGCGATGCACGTCGCGTACTGCCAGTACTTCCTGTACGGACCGGAGCTGCCGGACGGCTGGGACGCGCACGCGCTGGACCGGCTGTTCCACGGGAACGGGGTGGCGGCGGGCTGCCCGGACCACCTGACGGTGCTGTGCGGCACGCACACCGGGCTGATCCGGCTGGGGGTGGAGCGCTGCGCGCAGCGGCCGCCGGAGCCGGGGCCGGAGTGGGAGAGCGTGGTGGAGCTGTCCCTGCACAGCAGCGGTGAGCTGCGACTGCGCGCCTGGGACGGGGTGGACGTCGCCGGGCCGGGGAACCTGGCGCACGCCGGGCCGGGCTGGTACCGGGTGCGGGTGCAGACCCGCGGGCGGGACCGCGGGCGGGAGGCGGACACCGCGGCCCGCCCGCTGGAGGAGCACCGGTTGGCGGTGTGGCCCGCTCCCCCGGCACCGGACCTGGTGCTGCGGGTCGGCGACCTGACCGGCCGCCGGCACCACGATCCGCGGCGGCCGGCGCCGCAGCCGATCAGCCCGCCGGCGGCGCGCCGGGCGGCGTGAGGGCCGCCGGGTCAGAAGCGGTCGGGGCCCGACCAGCTGTACCAGCCGTCGCCGAGCTCGGTCCAGTACGTGACGGACTCGCCGACGGGGGTGCCGTGCGGGAAGTAGGCGTAGCCGTGCGGGGCGAAGACGCCGGTGCCCGCGACGGTGAAGGTGGCGCCACCGCCGACGAGTTCGGTGCGTTCCAGGCGGTAGCCGGCCACCCAGGCGGGGGCGGTGTCGCCGGTGGCGAGGGCGTGTTCGGCGTGGGCGGTGAGGGCGGGGCGGGTGGCGGCGAAGCGGGCGTCGGCGGGGACGTCGTAGTGGACCAGCAGGGCGCCGGTGGCGAGCAGCAGCGGTGCGGCGGCCCAGCGCCCCTGGCCGAGCGGGCGGGTGGCGGTGCGGCGGGCCCGGGAGGTCCGGTGCCGGAGCAGCCGGCCGACGGGGAGGGCGAGCAGGGTGAGGGCGCCGAGGCCGAGCAGCCCGGAGTCCGCGCCGGGCAGGCCCGCACCTACGCCCACGCCCACGCCCAGTAGGACGGCCGCGACGCCGAGGGCGCAGCAGAGCCGGGCGCTGTTGCCGGGGCGGGACGGGCACTTGAGGCGCTTGAGGTGCTTGAGGCGCTCGCGGTGGCGGATCGCCAGTAGCGCGGCCGGCAGGCCGACGACCAGCAGCAGCGGGACGGCGAACGGGGGGACCAGCATGTCCAGGGCGGTCCAGAGGAACCCGCCGAGGACGAACGCCAGCGCCAGGGGGTCGTGCACCACGCCGTACGGCACGCCCAGCGGCAGCGCGAGCAGGGCCGCCACGGCGAGGGGGGCCCGGTGGCCGGGGCGCCGGGCGAGGCGGCGGAGCCGGGCGACGAGCCGGTGCCGCAGATCGGTGATCACACCGCACTGTCTACCGGACGGCACGGCCCGGACGGAAGCCGAACGACCCGTCGAGCACCGGATAATGGTGCCGTCGTGCGCCGGTCCGGCGGCGGTGCGGAACGAACCGGGAGAGGTGGCGGGAGCGGTGGCCCTGGTGGAGGGTGAGCGCGTCAGGCTGGTCGAGGACCTGGCGCTGGGCGGGGCGTCCGCCGGGGAGGACGGCCCGGCGGTCGGCTTCCTGCTGCTGGGCGCGGGCGTCGAGGGCACGGTCGTCCGGGTCACCGGGGAGCTGCCGCCGCCCGAGGAGGTCCGCGAGTACGAGCGGCTGCGGGCCCTGTTCGAGGACTACGGGCACACCATGCCCGCGGAGAGCCTGCGCCGGCTGGAGGCGCAGCTCGCCGAACTGGAGCCGCACTGGCGGGAGTTCCGGGCGCAGGGGCCGCGCAGCTCGGTGCGCGTCCGGTTCGACAACGGCTTCGTGCTGGACGACGCGGACGCGGCGGTGTTCACCGCCCGCTGAGCGCGGGCCGTCCGGTCAGCCGTGGTTGACGGCGTAGAAGGCGATGGCGGCGGCCGCACCGACGTTCAGCGAGTCGATTCCGTGGGCCATCGGGATGCGCACCCGCTGGCCGGCGGCGGCCAGCGCCTTCGGGGTCAGGCCGTCGCCCTCGGCGCCGAGCATCAGCGCGGCCTTCGGGAGCAGGTGCGGGCGGGCCTTGGTGAAGTCCTCCGCGCCGGAGGGCGTCAGCGCCAGCAGTTCGAACCCGGCCTCCCGCACGGCGCCGAGCGCCTCAGGCCACGGGTCGAGCCGGGCGTACGGGACGGAGAAGACCGCGCCCATCGAGGTCTTGACGGCCCGCCGGTACAGCGGGTCGGCGCAGTCCGGCGAGAGCAGGACCGCGTCCATGCCGAGCGCGGCCGCGGAACGGAAGATCGCCCCGAGGTTGGTGTGGTCGACCAGCCCTTCCAGGACGGCCACCCGGCGGGCTCCGGCGAGCACCTCGGGCGCGGTGGGCAGCGGCTTGCGCTCCATCGAGGCGAGCGCGCCCCGGTGCACGTGGTAGCCGGTGACCCGCTCGGCGAGCGCGGGCTCGACCAGGTGGACGGGCGCGTCGGCGTCCGCGATCACGTCCGCCATCACGCCCAGCCACTTGGCGGTCAGCAGCATCGACCGCATCCGGAACCCGGCGGCGAGCGCCCGCCGGATCACCTTCTCCCCCTCGGCGATGAACAGCCCCTCGGCGGGCTCCCGGCGGCGCCGCAGTTCGACGTCGGTCAGGTCGGTGTAGTCGCTCAGCCGGGGGTCGGCGGCGTCGGTGACGGTGAGAGGCTCGGACACCGGACGATTTTCGCACGTCGGAGGAGGGACCGGGGGCCCGGGGAACGGCGGGGCCCGGGCCCCCGGTGGTGCGTGCCTAGGGGTGGAGGACGCCGACCACGTCGCCGATGACGATGACCGCCGGGGGCTTGATCCCCTCCGCGGCGACCGTCTCGCCGATGGTGGCGAGGGTGGCGTCGACGCGGCGCTGGGCGGCGGTGGTGCCCTCCTGGACCACGGCGACGGGGGTGTCGGCGGCCCGGCCGTGGGTGATGAGTTCGGCGGCGATCGCGCCGATCTTGTCGACGGCCATCAGCAGGACCAGGGTGCCGGTCATCCCCGCGACGGCCGCCCAGTTGGTGAGGGAGCGGTCGCCGGGGCCGACGTGGCCGGAGATGACGGTGAACTCGTGGGTGAGGCCGCGGTGGGTGACCGGGATGCCGGCGGCCGCGGGGACGCTGATCGAGGAGGAGATGCCGGGGACGACGGTGACCGGGACGCCGGCCTCGACGCAGGCGAGCAGTTCCTCGCCGCCGCGACCGAAGACGTACGGGTCGCCGCCCTTGAGGCGGACCACGAACTTGCCGGCCTTGGCGTGCTCGATCAGCGTCCGGTTGATCGCCTCCTGGGCCATGTAGCGGCCGTAGGGGATCTTGGAGGCGTCGATCACCTCGACGTGCGGGGGCAGTTCGGCGAGCAGTTCGCGCGGCGCGAGGCGGTCGGCGACGACCACGTCGGCGTCGGCGAGCAGCCGGCGGCCGCGGACGGTGATCAGGTCGGGGTCGCCGGGCCCGCCGCCGACCAGGGCGACGCCGGCGTCCCGGGCCCGGTACTGGCGGGCGGCGAGGGAGCCGTCGCGCAGGCCGGCCACGATGGAGTCGCGCAGGGCGGCGGAGTGCCGGGGGTCTCCGGTGAGGACGGCGACGGTGGCGCCGGAGTCGTGGCCGGAGGCGGGCGTCCAGGCGGTGGCGGCGGAGGCGTCGTCGCTGCGGGAGCAGAACACCCGCAGGCGCTCGGCCTCGGCGGAGACGGCGGTGTTGACCGCCGGGTCGTCGGTGGCGACCAGCGCGTACCAGGTGTCGGCGAGGTCGCCGTCCGCGTAGGGGCGCCGGTGCCAGGTGAGTTCACCGGCGTCGGCCATCGCGGAGACGGCGGGGGTGGTGGCCGGGGATATCAGGTGGATGTCGGCGCCGGCGGCGATCAGCGCGGGCAGCCGGCGCTGGGCGACCTGCCCGCCGCCGATGACGACGACGCGGCGGCCGGCGAGCAGCAGCCCGACGGGGTACGGGGTGAGGCCCTGGGTGGACGGGTGGGGCGCGGGCGCGGTCATGAGGGGAGCTCCTGGGTGGGCGGCGGTACTGGGGGGCTGCCCTGTGCCGGCGCGCCCTTGAGCCGGTACGGGTTCGGCGGGGCGGCCGCCCCCTCGCACTGCGGGGGCGGCCGGTGCCTGCGGGTCAGGCCTTCTCGGTGACTCCGGCGGAGTCGAAGGTGGCTACATCGTGCATCGCCCGGGCGGCGCTCTGCACCAGCGGGAGGGCCAGCAGGGCGCCGGTGCCCTCGCCGAGCCGCAGGTCGAGGTCGATCAGCGGGCGCAGGCCCAGCTTGGCGAGCGCGATCTGGTGGCCGGGCTCGGCGGAGCGGTGACCGGCGATGCAGGCGGCCAGCACCTCGGGGGCGATCGCCTTGGCGACCAGGGCGGCCGAGCCGGCGATCACGCCGTCCAGGATCACCGGGACGCGCAGCGAGGCCGCGCCGAGCAGGAAGCCGGCGATCGCGGCGTGCTCCAGGCCGCCGACGGCCGACAGCACGCCGATCGGGTCGGCCGGGTCGGGCTTGTGCAGGTCGAGGGCCTGCCGGACCACCTCGACCTTGCGGGCGTGGGTCTCGTCGTCGATGCCGGTGCCGCGACCGGTCACCTCGGCCGGGTCGGTCTCGGTGAAGACCGAGATCAGCGCGGCGGAGGCGGTGGTGTTGGCGATGCCCATGTCGCCGGTGATCAGCACCTTGTTGCCGGCCGCGACCAGGTCGCGGGCGGTCTCGATGCCGACCTCGACCGCGCGCAGCGCCTCGTCCCGGCTCATCGCCGGACCCTGCGTCATGTCGTCGGTGCCGGGCTTGACCTTGCGCGGCAGCAGGCCGGTGGTGCGGCCCTGCTGGATGGCGTCCGGCAGTTCGGCGGCCACGCCGACGTCGACCACGCACACCTCGGTGCCGACCTGCGCGGCGAAGGCGTTGACCACCGCGCCGCCGGCCAGGAAGTTGCCGACCATCTGCGCGGTGACCTCCTGCGGCCACGGGGTGACGCCCTGGGCGTGCACGCCGTGGTCGCCGGCGAAGACCGCCACGCAGCCGGGCTCGGGGACCGGCGGCGGGCACTGCCGGGCCAGGCCGGACAGCTGGGCCGCGATCATCTCCAGCACGCCGAGCGAACCGGCGGGCTTGGTCATCCGCTTCTGCCGGTCCCACGCCTCGCCGAGCGCCTTGGCGTCCAGCGGGCGGATGCCGCGCAGGGTGTCGGACAGCAGGTCGTGCGGCTCCTCGCCGGGCAGCGCGCGGTTGCCGTACTGCTCCTCGTGCACCACCCAGGACAGCGGGCGCTTCTTCGCCCAGCCCTGCTGCTGCAGCTCCGGCTCGTCCGGGAACGCGTCCACGTAGCCGACGCACAGGTAGGCGACGACCTCCAGGTGCTCGGGCAGGCCGAGTTCGCGGACCAGCTCCTCCTCGTCGAAGAAGCTCACCCAGCCGACGCCCAGGCCCTCGGCGCGGGCCGCCAGCCACAGGTTCTCCACCGCCAGCGCGGCCGAGTACGGGGCCATCTGCGGCTGGGTGTGCCGGCCCAGGGTGTGCCGGCCGCCGCGGGTGCGGTCGGCGGTCACCACGATGTTGACCGGCGTCTCGACGATCGCCTCGATCTTGATTTCCTTGAACTGCTTCGCCCGGCCCTTGGGCAGCGAGTCCGCGTACGCCTCGCGCTGGCGCTCGGCCAGTTCGTGCATCTTCCGGCGGGTCTTCGCGGAGCGGATCACCACGAAGTCCCACGGCTGCGAGTAGCCGACGCTCGGTGCGGTGTGCGCCGCCTCCAGCACCCGGATCAGCACCTCGTGCGGGATCGCGTCCGGCCGGAAGCCGTTGCGGATGTCGCGGCGCTCCCGGATCACCTGGTGGACGGCCTCCCGGCCGACCTCGTCGTAGCCGGGCGCGGCGGGCGGACGCTCCTCCCCCGCGACGGACTCGGCTTCGGCAGCGGGCTCGGCTTCGGCAGCGGGCTCGGGCTCGGCGACGGGCTCGGCTTCGGCGGCGGGGGCGGCGTCGGTTTCGGCAGCGGGGGCGGCCTCGGGCTGGGCCTCGGGCTCGGGCTCGGCCTCGACGGTCGGGGTCTCGGGCTGCTCGGCCACCGGCTCGGCGGCAGGCGCGACCTCGGCTTCGGGCCGGGGGTCTTCGGCGGGCTCGGCGGCGACGGCCGCGGGCTGTTCGGCCGACTGCGGCTCCGGCTCGGCGGCGGGCTCCGCGACGGACTCCGCTTCGGCGGCGGGCGCGGCCTCCGGCTCGACGGCCGGCGCCTCGACCTGCTGGGGCTGCTCGGGCTGCTCGACCTGCTCGACCTGCTCGGCCACCGGCTCCGCGACGGGCGTCTCGGGGGTCTGCGCGACCGGCTCCTCGGCGGCGGCCGGAGCCTCCGGCTCCAGCAGCGGCAGGCCGGCGGGGGCGGCCAGGAAGGCGGAGATGCGCCGGTGCGCGCCCCGGCCGGACGACTTCGCGGCCTGCTCGGGGATCGGCGCAGCGGCGGCCTCGCCGCTCACCGTCCCGGCGTTCGCGGCCTCGGCCTCGGGCTGCGCGGTCTCCGCCTCGGCGGGCGCGGGCTGCTCGGCCTCGGCCGACGGTGCGTCAACGGCTTCGACTGCCACGGCGGCGGTCTCGGACGTCTCGGCGGCGGGTGCGGCGGGCTCCACCGACGGCGCGGCGGCCTGCTGCCCGGCGGCCGGTTCGACGGGCTCGACGAACACCGGGACCAGGTTCGCGGCGGGCGCGGCTTCGGGCGCGGCTTCGGAGGCCGGTTCGGCCACCGCGGCGGCCACCGCCTCGGCCACGATCGCCGGAGCCGCCACGGCCTGCGCCACCGGCTCCACGGGCTCCACTGGCTCGGCGGCGACCGGCGCGACGGGCTCCGCCGCCACCGGTTCGGCGACGGCCGCGGCGGCCTCGACCACCTGCGGCTGCACGGGCGCGGGCACCTGGACGACCGGGGTCTGCACCGCGACCGGCGCCGGCACGCCGTGCACGGGCGTACCGGCCGGCACCTGCTGCACCGGGGCCTGCTGCACCGGGGCCTGCGCCTGGAGCGGCTGCACCTGCGGCGCCGCCTCGGCGGCCGACACCGGCACCCCGTACGCGGGCGTGCCGCCGGGGGCGGACGGGCCGCGGTCGGCGAGGGAGCGGACGGGGACGTGACCGGTCATCAGGGACGGGTCGGGGATCGGCGGTCCGGCGTGCAGCGGGCGGCGCGGCTGCGGCGGCGCGGGCTGCTGGACGGCGGCGGGGGCGGGCTGGACCGGCGGGGAGCCGAGGTGCAGGGTGCCGCTGCCGCCCGCCCCATCGGCGGGCGCCTCGGCGCTCTCCGCCGTCGGCGCGGCCTCCGCCGGCGCGGCCTCGGCCGGTGCGCCCTCGGCCGGGACGGCCGCGATCGGAGCGGTCTCGGCCTGGACGGCCCGGGCGGCCTCGGCCGGCACCAGCGGCGTGGGCTCGGCGGGCACCGCGACGGTGAGCAGGGGGGGCGCGAGCGGCGGCCAGGACGGCGCGACGGGCGTGCCGGGCGGCTGTTCGCCGACGACGGCCTCGACGCCCTGCGCGGCTTCGCCCCAGGCGGTCTGCGGGCCGGGCATCAACAGGACGTCGTCCTCCTCCTCGCCGTCGGGCTGGTCGAGGAAGGTGTACGCGGGCCGCTGGTCGCCGTGCCAGGGCCCGGCGGGCGCGGCGGGCTGGAGGGGCGCGCCGAGGTGGGGCTCCGGGACGGGTCCGCCGGGCCCGGGTTCGGGCGCGAGGGGACCGGCACTGGGGGCGTGGCCGCCGTCGGTCATGTCAATGCTCCTTCCAGGCCGCTTGCGCGTCCTCGGCGAGGTCCCCGAAGGCCCCGCCCACTTCGCCGGAACGGAACCGCACCGACCCGTCCCTTACTCCACCGGCCGTCACCCGCTCGGGTGGCGTGCCATCAGAAACAACGACGGCCCCGGGCAACCGGCACGACGGCGCGGCCGCTCCGGACCCTCACGGCATTCTTCCGGGCGGGTGCGCACCGCGTCGAATGCCCGCGAAGCGGGCCGTTCGGGTTGCAACGCGTCAAATGGGTGGCAACCGTGCCGGATCGGACACGGTGCTGCATCGACGGGATGGTCCCCCGGGGAAACCCTACCGGCCGCGGCCGGGCCGATCTCGAAACCCTGTCCGGATGCGACGGGGATCACCGTACCGCCCGGGTCGGACGGTCGGCGGGGGCGGAAACGGAGATCAGTCGTACGGTTCGCCCCAGATCAGCAGGGTGTAGTCGCCCCGTCCGAAGGAGGGCCCGGCGCCCTCGTCGGCCTCGGCGCGCAGGGGGGCGGACTGGAGCAGCAGGCCGTCGGTGCGGTAGCCGGCGGTGTCCAGGACGCGGCGGGTCTCGGTGGCTTCGGCGAGGCTGCGGGCGACGGCGACGACGCGCTCGGGCTTGCGGGCGACGACCGCGCGGACCATGACGGGGCCGCCCTGTTCGACGGCGACGGCGTCGGGTTCGGGGAGGGCGCCGAGGACTTCGGGGCCGGATCCGGCGGCGGTCTCGACCTCGACGCCGCACCTGCGGGCGTTGGCGGAGATCCGGGCGCAGTCGGCGGGTTCGGCCTCGACGGCGACCACGGCGGCGCCGAACCGGGCGGCTTCGACGGCGAGCGCGCCGTCCCCGGCGCCGACGGTCCACAGCAGGTCGCCGGGGGTGGGGGCGAGCCGGGCCAGGGCCAGGGCCCGGACGTGCGGCGGGAGTGCGCGGGGGCGCCTGCCCTCGGCGTCCGCTCCGGCGTACGCCCGGCTGGGGAGCGCCCAGCCGCGCTGGGTGCCGGGGTGGTCGAGCGGTTTGCCGGCCAGCCAGCCGGAGGCGGCCTCGGCGGGCGGGACGTTGCCGATGACCAGGACGACCGAGGGGTCGCGCCAGTCGTGGTCCGGGACGCGTTCGGAGGTGAGGACGGTGACGTCCTCCTCGGGGGTGCCGAGCCCTTCGCAGACCACGAAGGTGCGGGGGACGCCGCGGAGCATCAGGGCGAGTTCGCTGGGGCCTGCGCCGCCGGTGGTGAGGACGGCGACCTTGGGGTGGGCGCGGCAGACGTTGGCGGCGCGGCGCAGGCGGCCGCCGTGGGCGGAGACCACCTGGGCGTCCTCCCAGGCCATGCCGGCCCGGGCGAAGGCGGTGGCCACCGAGGAGACGGCGGGCAGGACTTCGAGTTCGAGGCCGTACTCGGGGCGGCGCAGGGTGCGCACGACGCCGAAGAAGCCGGGGTCGCCCTCGGCGACGACGACGGCGGTGCCGCGGTGGTCGGCGATCTTCCGGGCGGCGGCCCGCAGGTCGGCGAGGCCGATGCGTTCGGCGCGCTCGGGGACGGGGAGGGCGGCGAGCTGGTAGGCCGCTCCGGCGACCAGGGTGGCTCCGGCGAGCGCGCCGGCGGCGGCCTGGGTCAGAGGGGTGCCGTCCCACCCGATGACCGTGATCCGGTCAGCCATCTGCGGCTGTTCTCCCTACGCCGTCGTTCCACCCCTGGCGGGTGCGTCGTGGACGCTTCCCGGGCACGAGGCTACCGCCTGAGCGGGGTGGTGCGGGCCCGTGGCGCGCGCCGGGGCGTGAACAGCCGGGGCACGACCGGAAACGGGTGCGGGGCGGGCCCGGGAGGGGCCGGGGGCGGGCCCGGGGTCAGCGGGGCAGGACGTGGTAGCGGTCGTCGGGGTGGGCGGGCTCGGGCGGGTCGAGGTCCTCGGGGAGCAGGCTCCACACGATCAGGTCGGTGCGCTCCTCGGGGCCGGGGCCCCACTCGCCGCCGCGGACTATGGCGGCGCTGCGCAGCACGCCCTCGCTGATCGCGCCGGTCTTCTGGGCGACCTGCTGGGCGGCGGTGTTGCCGGCGGCGGTGCGCAGTTCGAGGCGCTGGAAGCCGCGGTCCTCGAACAGCCACTGGGCGGTGCCGAGGACGGCCTCGGGCGCGTAGCCCTCGCCGCGGGCCCAGGGGGCGGTGACGAAGCGGACCTCGGTGGCGCGCAGGTGCCAGTCGGTGCGGTCGAGTTCGAGCAGGCCGACCAGCCGCTGGGTGAGGTGCTCGGTGACGGCGAAAACGATTCCGCGCCCCCGGGCGCGCCGTTCGGGGGCGTGACGGCTGATCAGCTCGTGGGCGTCGGCCTGGCGGTAGGGGCGGGGGTGGTCGGTCCAGGTCTGGACGAGTTCGTCGCCGAGCATGGCGGCCAGTCCGGGGGCGTCCTGCTCCTCAAGGGAGCGCAACAGCAGCCGTTCGGTGCTGATGGCTGTCTCGGGGAAGTTCGCAACCATGCCGTCTCTCCTCGCCGGGTCGTGGACACACCGTACGCCCCGCCTTCCCTCGGGCGTGCCAGCGTACCCGCTCCGCACCTCACGGCCCGTCAGCACGGTGCCCCCCGGCGGGGAGGCCGGGGGGCACCGCGGGACCGGTCGGCGGATCAGAACGCCGGGATGACGGCGCCCTGGAAGTTGTCGTCGATGTACTTCTTGACCTCGTCGGAGTGCAGCAGCTCGGCGAGCTTCTGGACCCGCGGGTCGTTCTCGTGGCCCTTCTTGACGGCCAGGATGTTGGCGTAGGGGTTGCCCGCGGCCTTCTCCAGCACCAGGGCGTCGGTGGCCGGCTTGAGGTTGGCGCCCAGGGCGTAGTTGCCGTTGATGACGGCGGCGTCGACGTCGTCGAGGGCGCGCGGCAGCTGGGCCGCCTCCAGCTCCTTGAACTTGAGGTGCTTGGGGTTGCCGGTGACGTCCTGGACGGTGGCGGTGGTGCCGACGCCGTCCTTGAGGGTGATCACGCCGTTGTCGGCGAGCAGCTTGAGCGCCCGGCCCTCGTTGGTGGCGTCGCTGGGGACGGCGACCTGGGCGCCGTCCTTGAGCTCGCCGACGCTCTTGGCCTTCTTGGAGTAGACGCCGAGCGGCTCCAGGTGGACGGTCTCGACGGAGACGACGTCGGTGCCGTTCTTCTTGTTGAAGTCGTCGAGGTAGGGCTGGTGCTGGAAGTAGTTCGCGTCCGCGGAGCCGTCCTGGACCGAGGTGTTGGGGGTCACGTAGTCGCTGACCTCCTTGATGTCCAGCTTGAGGCCGACCTTGGCCGCCAGGTTGTCCTGCACGAACTTGAGGATCTGCGCGTGCGGGGTGGGGCTGGCGGCGATCACCAGGGCCTTGTTCGGGTCGGCGGAGGCGCCGGAGTCCGAGGAGCCGGAGGAGCACGCGGCGAGGGTGAGCGCGAGGCCGGCGGCGGTGGCGGTCAGGGCGGTGGTCTTCAGGACGTTACGCACGAAAAGTGCCTTTCTGCGGGATGCGAACGGCCCTGGTGGGGCCGGGACCCGTCCCCCGGTCTTGCGGGGGGCGGGAAGTCAGTACGAGGAGAGCAGGTCTTCCTCGGCGTCCTTCGGCTTCTCGCCGGCGGAGCGGAAGAAGCTGAGCGGGCTGCGGTAGTCGCCGCGGTGCGAGAGCCGGCGGGCGGCGAAGTCGCCGAGCAGTTGCAGCACGGTGACGATGACCACGAGTTCGGCGACGATGACCCACATGAAGCCGGTCTCGAAGCGCTGGTAGCCGTAGCGGATGGCGAGGTCGCCGAGCCCGCCGCCGCCGACCGTGCCGGCCATCGCGGAGTAGCCGATCAGCGCGATCACCGTGGTGGTGGCGGAGGCGACCAGCGAGGGCAGCGCCTCGGGCAGCAGGGTCTTGCGGACGATGGTGCCGGTGCCCGCGCCCATCGACTTGAGCGCCTCGACCAGGCCGCCGTCCACCTCGCGGACGGAGGTCTCCACCAGCCGGGCGAAGAACGGGATCGCACCGACGGCGAGCGGGACGCTGGCGGCCTGCCAGCCGAGCGTGGTGCCCGCGATAGCCCGGGTGAGCGGGATCACCGCGACGATCAGGATGACGAACGGGATGGAGCGCCCGACGTTGACGATCGCGCCGAGCACCCGGCTGACCGCCAGGTTCTGCAGCAGGCCGTCCCGGTCGGTGAGCACCAGCAGCAGCCCGATCGGCAGGCCGATCACCAGGGTCGCCAGGCCGGCGATGCCGACCATGCCCAGGGTCTCCCAGGTGGCGGGCCACATCAGTTCCTGCATCTGGTCCCAGGTCATGCCGCCGCTCCGTTCGACAGGTCGAGGACGTCCACCTGGAGGCCCTGTTGGCGCAGGTAGCCGATCGGCACCACGTTGTCGGTGTGGCTGCCGGGCAGCTCGACCCGCATCCGGCCGACCAGGCGGCCGGCGATGGTCTCGACGGCCGCGCCGAGGATGTTGATGTCGATCTGGTAGGTGCGGGCCAGCTGGGAGACGAACGGCTGGGCGGGCGCGTCGCCCTGGAAGGTGATCTCCAGGACGGTGCGGTCCGGGCCCCCGGTGCCGAAGTCGCCGAGCGGGAAGAGGTCCCGGGCGATCCGCGAGTGGCCGTCGGAGAGCAGGTCGGTGAGCTGCCCGGTCTCCACGACCCTGCCGCCGCGCATCAGGGCGGCGGAGTCGCAGACCGACTTGATCACCTCCATCTCGTGGGTGATCAGCAGGACCGTCAGGCCGAGCTGCTGGTTGAGTTCGCGCAGCAGCTTGAGGATCGAGCGGGTGGTCTCCGGGTCGAGCGCGCTGGTGGCCTCGTCGGAGAGCAGCACCTTGGGGTCGCCGGCCAGGGCGCGGGCGATGCCGACGCGCTGCTTCTGGCCGCCGGAGAGCTGGCTCGGGTAGCTGCGGGCCTTGTCGGCGAGGCCGACCAGGTCGAGCAGTTCGGCGGCCTTGCGGCGGCGTTCGCGCCGGTCCAGGCCGGTGATCTCCAGCGGGAGTTCGACGTTCTGCTGGACGGTGCGCGAGGACAGCAGGTTGAAGTGCTGGAACACCATGCCGATCCGCTGGCGGGCCGCGCGCAGCTCGCGCCCGGCGCGCTGCTCGCTGCCGGACAGCGCGGTCAGTTCCACGCCGTCGACGGTGACGGTGCCGGCGGTGGGCCGCTCCAGCAGGTTGACGCACCGGACCAGGGTGGACTTTCCGGCGCCGCTGGTGCCGACGACCCCGAACACCTCGCCCTGCCGCACGTGCAGGTCGACGTCGTCCAGCGCCCGGACCTCGCGGCCCTGGGAGCGGTAGACCTTGGTCAGGCCTTTGGTGGTGATCACAGCTGCTTCCGTTGTTCGTCTGCGGACGGCCGCTGGGGTGTCCGCGCCAATGGCGGGATGGGCACGCGGGTGCCTGGGAAGGGTGGGTGCCGATGTCGTTTCGATCATGGCCGCCGGGCGGGCGGGGCGCCCCCGGCGTGGCCCTAACGAGTCATCGGCGGCGGGGCGTCGGCGGGCGCCGGGCGGAGGCCCTCAGCTGCGACACATTCGACGGCCGCACATGCGCGACTCACCTGCCGGCGTCGCGCCGGTGGGGATGCATGTCGTCGTCGTGGTCATGGAACCCAGTAAATCAGACATTTGGCCACTGTCCCAATTCTCGGGACTGGATGTCCGAAATGCGGACACGACCCTTGCGGGACAAGCACTGCGGCGCCCGACCCCTCGTTCGGGTCGGGCGCCGCAGGGCTCGACGGTCGCTCTCAGGCGGCCAGGGTGGCCGCCACCGGCTTGGCCAGCGTCACGATCGACAGCCGGCGGGACACCTCGCGCACCTCGGTCTCGCGGTAGCCGAGCCGACGGTACAGCCGCAGGTTGCCCAGGCTGCGGTGGCCGGTGAACAGCTCAAAACCGCCCGTCGCGCCGTCGGCGGTCAGCTGGGTCTCCAGCGCCTCCAGCAGGCGGCGGCCCAGGCCGTGCCGCTGCATCCGCGGGTGCACCACCAGTCGGCCGATCCGGCCCACGCCGTCGCCGTCCACCCAGCCGCGGGCGCTGCCCACGACCTCGTCGCCGAGCCGGGCCACCAGCACCCGGTGCTCGGACATCTCGGCCTTGAGGCTCTCCAGGGTCTGGGTCAGCGGCTCCAGCGTCCAGTCGCCGTACAGCTCCGCCTCGCTCTGGTAACCGAGGTACTGGAGCTTGAGGATCTGCTCCGCTTCTTCCGGTCGTGCCGCTGCGATGATCACACTCATGCCCATGTGCGGGGGCCTCCATCGTTAAGTGCCCGGCGCGTGCGAGTGAGGGTCCTGCACCGGTTCCTGTCCGAGGTGTGCCCGGACGGGGATCTGCCCGGCCCGGGAAAAGCGCGACGCGCCCCGCCGGACGGTGGTCCGGACAGCCGGGACTGACGCGTTCACGCTCAGTATCCGGACAGTCGGACGACCGTCAAGAGAGACGTTCGCCACCGCTCTACCCAGACGCCAGCCGTTCTCAACCTTCCCGACGCCCGACGTGGCGAGCGTCACGCCGCCGCGGGCGGCCCGGTCACCCGGACGGCCGGATGTTCTGGTTGACCCGGAACAGGTTCGCCGGGTCGTACCTGTCCTTCAGCGCCACCAGCCGCTCGTACTTCGCCAGCCCGTACGCCTCCACCACCCGGGCCGGCCCCTCCATCCCCATCAGGTTCACGTACGCCCCGCCCGAGGAGAACGGGCGCATCGCCTCCCAGCACCCCCGCACCCACGCCGTGTGCGGCTCGGCCGGGCCCCGCGTCCACCGGCTCACCGCGTTCAGCAGGTACGGCGCCGTCCGGTACGTGTACGCGGTGTCCTCCGGCCCCACCCGGGCCACCGCCCCGCCCAGGAACGCCAGTTGCAGCTGGGCGCCCGGGCCCGGCATCGCCGCGACCCGCTCGGCCAGCCGGTCGATCGCCGTCCCGTCCAGCACCGACAGGAACTGCGAGCGGCCGGAGTTCGCCGCGCCCGGCCCCCGGTCCGCGTCCAGCGCCCGCTGCCACAGCGCGTACGGCCTGGTCTGCACGGTGTCCACCAGCACCCCCGGCAGAGCGCGCAGCGGCGCCACCGCCTCCCGGCCCCGGTCGGCCCGGCCGGACCAGCACAGGCCGATCCGCAGCACCGTCCGCTCCGGCAGCTGCGGCACCCCGCGCGGGCGCCCGAACTCCACCCCCACCGTCAGGCCGTCCGGTGCCGCCGCCATGAAGTCGCGCACCTCGGCGAGGGTCTCCGCCAGCAGTTCCACCGGCAGGTACAGCGCCCCGCACAGCACGTGCGGGCCCACCCGGTGCAGCCGGTAGGTGAACGAGGTCACCACCCCGAAGTTGCCGCCGCCGCCGCGCAGCCCCGCGAACAGCTCCGGGTGCGCGGCCGCGCTCGCCGTCAGCAGCCGCCCGTCGGCGGTCACCACGTCCGCCTCCAGCAGGTTGTCGCAGGTCAGCCCGTACGCCCGGGCCAGCCAGCCGACTCCCCCGCCGAGCGTGGTGCCCGCGATGCCCGCCCCCGAGTACGGCGCGCCCGGCGTCGCCAGGTCGAACGCCTGCGTCTCGTGGTCGAACGCCCCCCAGGTCACCCCCGGCTGGGCCCGCGCGAGCCGGCGGGCCGGGTCCACCCGGACGCCGCGCAGCCGCGACAGGTCGATCAGCATCCCGCCGTCGCAGGTGCCCAGCCCGGCGAGGCTGTGGCCCGCGCCGCGGACCCCCGCGTACAGGCCGTGCTCCCGGGCCACCGCGACGGCCTGCAGCACGTCGGCGACGCCGGTGCACCGGGCGATCACCTCGGGCCGCCGGTCCACCGCGCCGTTCCACACCGCCCGCGCCGCGTCGTAGTCCTCGTCCCCGGGCACCAGGATCTCGCCCCGGAACCCCTCGGCGAGCGCCATGGCTGCTTTGGACATGGATCCAGCGTAGGACGGAAGGCGGTCGGGGGCCCGGGGAAGCCCCGCCGCGCGCTGTCGGCTTCGGGCCCGGTCACCGCGCGCGGCGGCTCGGACCTCCGGTGGGCCCGGCCGCCGGCGGCCGGGACCCGCCGTCCCCCGGGCCCCCGGACGCGCGGGCCCGGGAACCCCTAGCCCAGCCAGGACTGCTGGGCGGCCAGGTCCTCCTTGATCTCGGCGAGCTGGACGGCGACCGCCGAGGGGGCGGTGCCGCCGCGGCCGTCGCGGGAGGCGATGGCGCCGTGGACGGACAGGACGGTGCGGACCTCGGGGGTGAGGTGGGGGGAGATCTCGGCGAACTGGGCGTCGGTGAGGTCGGAGAGCTCGATGCCCTCGGCCTCGCAGACCTTGACGCAGGCCCCGGCCACCTCGTGGGCGACGCGGAACGGGACGCCCTGCTTGACCAGCCACTCGGCGATGTCGGTGGCGAGCGAGAAGCCGGCCGGGGCCAGCTCCTCGAGGCGCTCGCGGTGCACGGTCAGGGTGGCGATCATGCCGGTGAAGGCGGGGAGCAGGACCTCCAGGGTGTCGCAGGAGTCGAAGACCGGCTCCTTGTCCTCCTGGAGGTCGCGGTTGTAGGCGAGCGGCAGGGCCTTGAGGGTGGCGAGCAGGCCGGTCAGGTTGCCGATCAGGCGGCCGGACTTGCCGCGGGCGAGCTCCGCGATGTCGGGGTTCTTCTTCTGCGGCATGATCGACGACCCGGTGGAGAAGGCGTCGTGCAGCGTGATGAAGCCGAACTCCTTGGTGTTCCAGATGATGATCTCCTCCGCGATGCGCGAGAGGTTGATGCCGATCATCGCGGTGACGAAGGCGAACTCGGCGACGAAGTCGCGCGAGGCGGTGCCGTCGATCGAGTTGCCCACCGAGCCGCGCTCGAAGCCGAGGTCCGCGGCGACGGCCTGCGGGTCGAGGCCGAGCGAGGAGCCGGCCAGCGCGCCGGAGCCGTACGGGGAGACGGCGGTGCGAGCGTCCCACTGGCGCAGCCGCTCGGCGTCCCGGCCGAGGGCCTGGACGTGGGCCAGGACGTGGTGGGCGAAGAGCACCGGCTGGGCGTGCTGGAGGTGGGTGCGGCCGGGCATCGCGGTGTCCGGGTGGGCCTCGGCGAGGCCGACCAGGGCCTGCTGGAGGTCCAGGATCAGGGCGCCGATGGCCTTGCCGTGGTCGCGCAGGTACATCCGGAACAGGGTGGCGATCTGGTCGTTGCGCGAGCGCCCGGCGCGGAGCTTGCCGCCGAGGTCGGCGCCCAGGCGCTCCAGCAGGCCGCGCTCCAGGGCGGTGTGGACGTCCTCGTCGGCGACGGTGCCGACGAACGCGCCGGACTCGACGTCGGCCAGCAGCTGGTCCAACCCGGCCAGCATGCCGTCGAGTTCGGCGTCGTTGAGCAGCCCGGCCCGGTGCAGGACGCGGGCGTGGGCCTTGGAGCCGGCGATGTCGTACGGGGCGAGCCGCCAGTCGAAGTGGACGGAGGCGGAGAGCTTGGCCAGGGCCTCGGAGGGGCCGTCGGCGAAGCGCGCGCCCCAGAGGCGGACGTCTGCGGGCTGGTCGGCGGTCATCGCGTGGGCTCCTTCGAAGGTGGGTCTGGGTGCGGCGGTGCCCCGGCCGCGGTGCGGCCGGGGCGGGGAACGGCGGTGGATCAGGCCAGGTCGCGGCGGGCGGCGATCTTCGAGGACATGCCGAAGATCTCGATGAAGCCCTTGGACATGGACTGGTCGAAGGTGTCGCCGGTGTCGTAGGTGGCGAGGTTGAAGTCGTACAGCGACTGGTCCGACTTGCGGCCGTTGACGACGGCGCGGCCGCCGTGCAGGACCATCCGGATCTCGCCGGAGACGTGCCGGTTGGCCTCGTTGACGAAGCCGTCCAGGGCGCGCTTGAGCGGGGAGAACCACAGGCCGTCGTAGACCAGCTCGGCCCAGCGCTGCTCGACCTGCCGCTTGTAGCGGGCGAGTTCGCGCTCGACGGTGACGTTCTCCAGGGCCTGGTGGGCGGTGATCAGGGCGATCGCGCCGGGGGCCTCGTAGATCTCGCGGGACTTGATGCCGACCAGGCGGTCCTCGACCATGTCGAGGCGGCCGATGCCCTGGGCGCCGGCCCGCTTGTTCAGCTCCTCGATGGCCTGGAGCACGGTGACCTTGCGGCCGTCGATCGCGACCGGGACGCCGGCCTCGAAGGTGATGACGACCTCGTCGGCCTCGCGCTCGGCGGCCGGGTTCTGGGTGTACTCGTAGACGTCCTCGATCGGGGCGTTCCAGATGTCCTCGAGGAAGCCGGTCTCGACGGCGCGGCCGAAGACGTTCTGGTCGATCGAGTACGGGTTCTTCTTGGTGGTGACGATCGGGAGGTTCTTGGCCTCGGCGAAGGCGATCGCCTTGTCGCGGGTCATCGCGTAGTCGCGGACCGGGGCGATGCACTTCAGGTTCGGGGCCAGCGACTGGATGCCGACCTCGAAGCGGACCTGGTCGTTGCCCTTGCCGGTGCAGCCGTGGGCGACGGTGGTGGCGCCGTGCTTCTGCGCGGCGGCGACCAGGTGCTTGACGATCACCGGGCGGGAGAGCGCGGAGACCAGCGGGTACTGGCCCTGGTACAGGGCGTTGGCCTTGAGGGCCGGCAGGCAGTACTCGTTGGCGAACTCGTCGCGGGCGTCGGCCACCTCGGCCTCGACGGCGCCGCAGTCGAGCGCGCGCTGGCGGATGACCTCCAGGTCCTCGCCGCCCTGGCCGACGTCGACGGCGACGGCGATGACCTCGGCGCCGGTCTCCTCGGCGATCCAGCCGATGCAGACGGACGTGTCCAGACCGCCCGAGTAGGCGAGTACGACGCGCTCAGTCACGGCTATCTCCATTCACAAACACAGGTTCCATGCGGCGTTAGGCATAAGTATGCACCACCGCGTATGAGTTCACAAACCAGTACCGCACGAGGTGTTCGGAGCGCCTCGGAACTACTGCGACTTCGCCTGGGCGAGTTGCATCAGGTGGTCGGCGAGCGCCTGCCCGCCGGCCGCGTCGCGGCTGATCAGCAGCACCGTGTCGTCGCCCGCGATGGTGCCGAGGATCTCGAACACCTCGGCGGTGTCGATCGCGGAGGCCAGGAACTGGGCCGCGCCGGGCGGGGTGCGCAGCACCACCAGGTTGCCGGAGGCGGTGGCGGAGACCATCAGCTCGCCCGCCAGCCGGGCCATCCGGGCCTCGCTGGCGGACTCGCCCATGGGGGCGCGCGGGGTGCGGTCCCCGCCCTCGGCCGGGACGGCGTAGATGAGCGCGCCGTCCCGGTTGCGGATCTTCACCGCTCCGAGCTCGTCCAGGTCCCGGGAGAGGGTGGCCTGGGTGACCACGAGTCCGTCGTCGGCGAGCAGCTTGGCGAGCTGGCTCTGCGAGCGGACGGGCTGACGCGTCAGCAGGTCCACGATCCGCCGGTGGCGCGCGGTGCGGGTCTGCGGGACCTGCGGCGTCGGGCCGGTGGCGGGGGTCGTGTGCTCGGGGCGGGGTTCGGTCATAACTGATGATTCTCCTGAAGGACGCTCAGCTGTTCGCGTCGGGGGCGGCTTCGCGGACCGTCCGGAGGATCTCGGGCAGCGCCGCGAGGAAGGCGTCGGCCTGCTCCTCGGTGAGCACCAGCGGCGGGACCAGCCGGACGGCGTCGGCGACGGCGGCGTTGACCAGGAAGCCCGCCTCCTGCGCGGCGGCCTGGACCTGCGCGGCGACCGGCGCGGTGAGCACGATGCCCAGCAGCAGGCCCTTGCCCCGGACGTGGTCGACCAGCGGGTCGCCGATCGCCTCGATGCCGGTGCGCAGCCGCTCGCCGAGCTTGGCGGCGTGCTCCAGCAGGCCCTGCTCCTCGATGGTGTTCAGCACGGCGAGGCCGGCCGCGGCGACGACGGGGTTGCCGCCGAAGGTGGTGCCGTGGTGGCCGGGGCCGAGCAGGTCGGCGGCCGGGCCGAAGGCGAGCACGGCGCCGATCGGCAGGCCGCCGCCGAGGCCCTTGGCGAGGGTGACGAGGTCGGGGTCGACGCCCTCGTACGCCTGGTGGGCGAACCAGTGGCCGGTGCGGCCGGTGCCGGTCTGGATCTCGTCCAGGACCAGCAGGGTGCCGGTGGCCCGGGTGATCTCGCGGGCCGCCTCCAGGTAGCCGTCGGGCAGCGGGATCGCGCCGTTCTCGCCCTGGATGGGCTCCAGGAAGACGGCGGCGGTCTCGGTGGTGACGGCGGCGCGCAGGGCCTCGACGTCGCCGAACGGGACGTACGTGACGTCGCCGGGCAGCGGCTTGAACGGCTCCTGCTTGCCGGGCTGGGCGGTGAGCGCGAGGGCGCCCATGGTGCGGCCGTGGAAGGCGCCCTGGAGGGAGACCAGGTGGGTGCGGCCGGTCAGCCGGGAGATCTTGAAGGCGGCCTCGTTGGCCTCGGTCCCGGAGTTGCAGAAGAAGACCTTGCCCGGGCGGCCGGCCAGCTCGATCAGCTTCTCGGCGAGTTCGATCGTCGGCTCGGCCGTGAACAGGTTGGAGACGTGGCCCAGGGTGGTGATCTGCTCCGTCACGGCCGTGACGATCGCGGGGTGGGCGGTGCCCAGCGCGTTGACCGCGATGCCGCCGACCAGGTCGAGGTACTGCTTGCCGTCGGCGTCCCACAGCAGCGGGCCCTCGCCGCGCACCAGCGGGATCCGCGGGGTGCCGTAGTTGTTCATCAGGCTGTGCTTGTACCGCTCGATGACGGCGTCGTTGCTGCTCATGCCAGGCCCCCCAGTACGGTGCTGTCGTCGTCGGGCACGACCATGGTGCCGATGCCCTCGTCGGTGAAGATCTCCAGCAGCAGGCTGTGCTGGACGCGCCCGTCCAGGACGCGGGCGGTGCCCACGCCGGAGCGGACGGCGCGCAGGCAGCCCTCCATCTTGGGGAGCATGCCGGTGGCCAGGGTGGGGAGCATCTCCTCCAGCTCGCTGACGCTCAGCTGGCTGATCACGTCGTCGGAGTTCGGCCAGTCCTTGTACAGGCCCTCGACGTCGGTGAGCACGACCAGCATCTCGGCGCCGAGCGCGGCCGCGATGGCGGAGGCGGCGGTGTCGGCGTTGATGTTGTAGACGTGGCCGTCGGCGCCGCGGGCGATCGAGGAGATCACCGGGATCCGGCCGTCGGCGATCAGCGCCTTCACGGCGCCGGCCTCGATGTTGACGATGTCGCCGACCAGGCCGATGTCGACCTGCTCGCCGTCGACCACGGCGTAGCGCTTGACGGCGGTCATGGTGTGGGCGTCCTCGCCGGTCATGCCGACGGCGAACGGGCCGTGCGCGTTGAGCAGGCCGACCAGTTCGCGCTGGACCTGCCCGGCGAGCACCATCCGGACCACGTCCATGGTCTCGGGGGTGGTGACGCGCAGGCCCGCGGTGAAGGAGGACTCCAGGCCCAGCTTGTCGAGCTGGGCGCTGATCTGCGGACCGCCGCCGTGCACGACGACGGGGTGCAGGCCGGCGTAGCGGAGGAAGACGACGTCCTGGGCGAACGCGGCCTTGAGGTCCTCGTCGACCATGGCGTTGCCGCCGAACTTGATGACCACGGTCTTGCCGTGGAAGCGCTCCAGCCAGGGCAGCGCCTCGATCAGGGTGCGGGCCTTGGGCAGGGCGGCGTTGCTGCGGGCCTGTTCGCCCTTGGGTGCGATCTGCATGGCGGTGTGACGTCCCCCCGGGGGTCAGCTGGAGTAGGCGCTGTTCTCGTGCACGTACTCGGCGGTCAGGTCGTTGGTCCAGACGGTGGCCGTGGCCTGACCGGCCTTCAGGTCGGCGGTGATGACGACCTCGCGGTCCTTCATGGAGACCAGGTCGCGGTCCTCGCCGACGCCGCCGTTCCGGCAGACCCAGACGCCGTTGATGGCGACGTCCAGCCGGTCCGGGTCGAAGGCGGCGGAGGTGGTGCCGATCGCGGACAGCACCCGGCCCCAGTTGGGGTCCTCGCCGTGGATGGCGCACTTGAGCAGGTTGCTGCGGGAGACGGTGCGGGCGACGTCGACGGCCTCGTCCTCGGTGGCCGCGTTCACGACCTCGATCCGGATGTCCTTGGAGGCGCCCTCGGCGTCGCCGATCAGCTGGCGGGCCAGGTCGGCGCAGACGGTGCGCACGGCCTCGGCGAACTCGGCCTGCCCGGGGGCGACGCCGGAGGCGCCGGAGGCCAGCAGCAGCACGGTGTCGTTGGTGGACATGCAGCCGTCGGAGTCGACCCGGTCGAAGGTGGTGCGGGTGGCGTCGCGCAGCGCGGCGTCCAGGCCGGCGGAGTCGACCGCGGCGTCGGTGGTGACCACCACCAGCATGGTGGCCAGGCCGGGGGCGAGCATGCCCGCACCCTTGGCCATGCCGCCGACCGTCCAGCCCGCGGGGGCGGTGACCTGGGCGGTCTTGTGCACGGTGTCGGTGGTCTTGATGGCGATCGCGGCGCTCTCGCCGCCGGTGTCGCTGAGGGACTTCACCGCCAGCTCGACGCCGGGCAGCAGCTTGTCCATCGGCAGCCGGACGCCGATCAGGCCGGTGGAGCAGACCGCGACCTCGATCGCGCCGACGCCGAGTTCGGCGGCGACCTTCTCGGCGGTGGCGTGGGTGTCCTGGAAGCCCTCGGGGCCGGTGCAGGCGTTGGCGCCGCCGGAGTTGAGGATCACGGCGGCGAGTTCGCCGTCGTTCAGCACCTGGCGCGACCACTTGACCGGCGCGGCGTGCACCCGGTTGGAGGTGAACACGCCGGCCGCGGCGTGCTGCGGGCCGTCGTTGACGACGAGCGCGAGGTCCGGGTTGCCGGAGGTCTTGATGCCCGCGGTGACGCCCGCCGCGCGGAAGCCCTTCGCCGCCGTGACGCCGATGTTCGAGTTCCGAGTGTCCGTCACGGTGCGACTCCGTCCAGCGGGAGGCCGAGCTCCTCGGGGAGGCCGAGGGCGATGTTCATGCTCTGCACCGCGCCGCCCGCGGTGCCCTTCACCAGGTTGTCGATCGCGCTGATCGCGATGATCCGCCCGGCGTGCTCGTCCAGCACCACCTGCAGCACGGCCGCGTTCGAGCCGTAGACGGACGAGGTGTGCGGCCACTGGCCCTCGGGCAGCAGGTGGACGAACGGCTCGTCGCCGTACGCCTTCTCGTACGCGGCGCGCAGCTCCGCGCCGGTGGTGCCGGGCCTCGCCTTGGCCGAGCAGGTGGCGAGGATGCCGCGCGGCATCGGCGCCAGGGTGGGCGTGAAGGAGACGGTGACCGGCTCCCCCGCGAGCGGGGTCAGGTTCTGCGCCATCTCCGGGGTGTGCCGGTGGCCGCCGCCGACGCCGTACGGGCTCATCGAGCCCATCACCTCGCTGCCCAGCAGGTGCGCCTTGGCGGCCTTGCCCGCGCCGGAGGTGCCGGACGCGGCGGTGATCACCGCCTCCGGCTCGGCCAGGCCCGCGGCGAACATCGGGTACATGGCGAGCGTGACGGCGGTCGGGTAGCAGCCGGGCACGGCGATCCGCCTGCTGCCGCGCAGCGCCTCGCGGTGGCCGGGCAGCTCGGGCAGGCCGTAGGGCCACGTCCCGGCGTGCGGGGAGCCGTAGAACCGCTCCCAGTCGGCCGCCGACTTCAGCCGGTGGTCGGCGCCCAGGTCGACCACCAGGACGTCCTCGCCGAGCTGGGCGGCGATCTCGGCGGACTGGCCGTGCGGCAGGCCGAGGAAGACGATGTCGTGCCCCGCCAGCGTCTGCGGGTTGGTCGGCTCCAGCACCCGGCCGGCCAGGCCGATCAGGTGCGGCTGCAGCGCGCCGAAGCGCTGGCCCGCGTTGGAGCCGCCGGTCAGCGCGCCGATCTCCACCTCGGGGTGCGCCTGCAGCAGTCGCAGCACCTCACCGCCCGCGTACCCGCTCGCTCCGGCTACGGCTACTCGCAATACCATGGCATTCCCTCCTGAAGCCCAGCATGAATATACGCACCCCGGCAAAATCATGCAAGGATGCGGCCGGCCCGGGCACTGTCTCCCCCGTTCACTAGGGTGCCGCCATGACCGATCTCGCCGTCGCGGCGCACCTGTTGACCGAAGACGACCTCCCGGTGGAGCAGTTGGCCTGCCACCCGCGATTGCCGCTGGCCGCCGGGGTCGGCACGGACGAGGAGGCCGGCCGCTCGCTCGTCCGGGTCTGGGACTGCTCC
This sequence comes from Kitasatospora phosalacinea, assembly GCF_000716545.1. GTDB lineage: Bacteria > Actinomycetota > Actinomycetes > Streptomycetales > Streptomycetaceae > Kitasatospora > Kitasatospora phosalacinea. Next base: position 5,736 of record NZ_JNWZ01000001.1, on the reverse strand, counting down.
GGCGGGCGGCTGCGCGAACTCGCCTCGTTCGGTGTCGCGACCGCCGTCAGCAGCTGGGGCGACCACTGCCCGCCCCCGCTCGCCTGGCACCCGCACGAACCCCTGCTGACCGTCGCCGACGGGGAGGTGCTGCGGCGCTGGACGCCCGACGGCCCGGTCGCGCCGCTGCCCGCCCCCGAGTGCTGCGAGGCGCTCGCCTACAGCCCCGACGGCCGCGCCCTGTGGGCCTCGGCGTCCGGCGGCGACGGGACCTCGCACGTCCTCGACCCCGCCACCGGAGCCCTCGCCGCCCCCGCCCGCTGGTGGGACACCGGCGTCGGCGCGCACCCCTCCGGCGAGGTGGTCGCCACCCTGCTCAGCGACCAGGGCGCCACCTTCTGCGTGTTCGGCCGCCCCGGCGGCGAGGGCGGCGCGATGCGGCAGCAGCGGCGGGCCCTGATCCTGGACGTCGACGGCTACGGCCCCCCGCTGTTCAGCCCCGACGGGCGGTACCTCGCCTTCCGCGGCAACGCCTACGTCGACTCGCTGGACGTCTTCGCCTTCCCCTCGCTGCGCAAGGTCCTGCACACCGTCCTGCCCGAGGACGGCGGGTGGTCCCGCCACAACCTCGCCTTCGGCCCGCACCCCGGCGTGCTGTGGATCGGCGCTCCCGACGGCGCCCTGATCGAGCTGGACGTGGAGGCCCGGGAGGCCGTCGAGCACGGGGACCCGGCCGGGGCGGCGGTCACCGCGCTGGCCGCGACCGCCGCCGGCGAACTGCTGGTCGCCCGGGAGGACGGCGGCCTCACCCTGCTGACGGTGCCCACCCAGAGCGGCCCCCCGGCCCCGGCCGCCACGGCGGACGAGGACGCGGCGGCGTTCCTGGCCGGCACCGGGGACGTCCCCGCCGACGGCGACCTGGAGGACCACCTGGACTTCAGCGACGGCGAGCACGACTGGGACCGGGAGCGGCTGGCCGAGGTCACCGACGCCTCCCCCGACGACCCCACCTGGCTCCAACTCCAGGCCCACGTCAACCGGTTCTCCGCGCAGCACGCCGACTGACGAGCACCCGGGCGGCACTCGGCCGGGACCGCCGGCCGCCCCCGTCAGGGGCTCACGTCCGCGTCGGTGGAGGCGCGGACGACCAGTTGCGGGGGAAAGCGTTCGACGCTCTCGGCGCGGTCGGCGGGCGGGCCCTGGAGGAGGGCGAGGGCGTGTTCGGCCATGTCCGCGAGGGGGTGGCGGATGGAGGTGATCGGGGGGTCGAGCAGTTCGAGCATCTCGGTGTCGTCGAAGCCGGTCACGGCGATCTCGCCGGGGACGGAGACCGCCGAGCGCTGCAGGGTGCTGACCAGGCCGACGGCGAGGACGTCCGCGCCGCAGACGACGGCGTCGACCTCGGCGCGGCGTTCGGCGATCCGGCGGCCGGCGGTGCGGCCGGCGTCGGTGGTGAAGCTGGGGAGCAGGACGGTGACGGCGTCGGCGCCGCGGGCGGCGGTGAACGCGGCGAGCCGTTCGGCGCCGGAGGAGGACGCCTGGTCGGCGGCGACCAGGGCGATCCGGCGGCGGCCGAGGCCGTCCAGGTGGTCGAGGAGCAGGCGCATCGCGGCGGCGTTGTCGAGCGTGACGGCGACGGTGCCGGAGTCGTGCGCCCAGCGGTCGAACAGCACGACGGGGGCGCACCCGGCGGCGGCCCGGACGGCGGGCCCGGAGGCGGCGGCGGAGACCGGGACGACCAGCAGCCCGTCCACCCGTCCGCTCAGCAGGGTGTCGATCTGCTCGGCCTCGATGGCGGGCGAGTTGGCCGCGTCGGAGACCACCAGTTGCCCGCCGGCCGCCCGGACCTGCTGGGCGATGGCGTCGGCGAGCTGGACGAAGTAGGGGTTGGCGAGCGAGGGGACGACCACGCCGACGGTGCCGGTGGTGCCGGTGCGCAGCGCCCGCGCGGAGTGGTTGGTGCGGTAGCCGAGCCGCCGGGCGGCCTCCTCGACGCGGCGGGCCAGGTCGGGGTCGACGTTGCGCGGGGTGCCGGCCAGGACGCGCGAGGCGGTGGCCCGGGAGACACCGGCCGCGGCGGCCACGTCGAGGAGTCGGGGCGCTGTCACGTGGGGTCCTTCCCCGGTCGGAGCGGTCTCGGAAACGGTCTCGGGGCTGCGCGGCGCGTTCCGGGCCCCGGAGCGGCGTCGGCCGGGCCCCGGAGCGGCGTCGGCCGGGCCCCGGAGCGGCGCCGGCCGGACCCCGGAGCGGCGCCGGCCGGGCCCGCTCTGAGCTGGCGCGATGCGCAGCACGAGGGTACTTGACGCTTCGCGGGTGCTGGTCCAGAGTGTGGGAAATCGATTTCCCGAAGCTCCCGAGGAGTGCCGGATGCCGTCCATCACCGTCGTCGGTTCGGTCAACCGCGACCTCGTCCTGACCGTCGAGGACCTGCCGCGGCCCGGTGAGACCGTGCTCGCCCGGGGCTTCGTCGAGGGCGTCGGCGGCAAGGGCGCCAACCAGGCCGTCGCGGCCGCCCGGCTCGGCTCGCGGGTGCGCCTGGTGGCCCGGGTCGGAGCGGACGGCGAACCGATCCGCCGGGTGCTGGCCGCCGAGGGCATCGACCTCGACGCGGTGCTGACCGCGCCGGACGCCCGCACCGGGATCGCCTCGGTGGTGGTCGACCGCGCGGGCGAGAACACCATCGTGGTCAACCCCGGCGCCAACGCCGTCCTCTCGGTCGAGGACCTGCCGCAGTGGCTGGTCCGCACGCCCGGCGAGGTGGTGCTGGTGCAGCACGAGGTGGCCGCCGAGGTGGTGGCGGCCGCGGTGCTGCGGGCCCGGGAGCAGGGCGGCACGGTCGTCCTCAACCCGGCCCCGGCCCGTCCGGTCGACCCCGGGGTGCTGGCCGCCGTCGACGTCCTGGTGCCCAACCTGGGCGAGCTGGCCGCGCTGCTCGGCACCGGCCCGGTCTCCGGTCCGGCCGCCGCGCGCGAACTGCTGGAGCGCGCCGGACTGCCGTGCGGGGCCGTGGTGGTCACGCTCGGCGCGGACGGGGCGCTGATCAAGCAGCCGGGCCGCCCGGCCGTCCACCTGCCCGCCCCGGTGGTGGACGCCGTCGACACCGTCGGCGCCGGCGACACCTTCTGCGGCGCCCTCGCCGACGCCCTCGCCCGCGGCGCCGACCTGCCCGCCGCGGCGGCCCGCGCCGTCCGGGCGGCCGCGCTGGCCGTCACCGGGCTCGGCGCCCAGTCCTCGATGCCGTACGCGGCGCAGCTCGACCCCTCCCCCTGACCACCCGTCACCCCCACCACCGCACTGCCTGCCTGTTCAACGGAGAACACCCATGCGCAGCCTCAAGCTCGGCCTGTTCGAGAACGCCCAGACCAACGCCGGCGGCACCGCCACCTGGCGGCACCCCGACAGCCGCCGCCACCTGTTCGACACCCTCGGCTACTGGCAGGAGGTGGCCCGGCTGTGCGAGGACGCCAAGCTGGACTTCCTGTTCCTGGCGGACGCCTGGGGCTGGTCGGAGATCAACGGGGCTCGCCCGCCGATCGCCACCGAGGAGACCCTCGACCTGCCCCGGCTGGACCCGTTCGTGATCGCCTCGGCGCTGCTCGCCTCCACCACCGACCTGGGCCTGGTGGTGACCGGCTCGGTGCTGGTCGAACCGCCGTACGCGTTCGCCCGCCGCCTCGCCACCCTGGACCAGCTCTCCGGCGGCCGCCTCGGCTGGAACGTGGTCACCACCGGCACCGCCGACACCGCCGTCAAGGCGTTCGGGATGGACATGGTGGCGCACGACGACCGGTACGCGATGGCCGAGGACTTCCTCGACCTGGTCTACAAGTACTGGGAGGGCGCCTGGGAGCCGGACGCCCTGGAGAAGGACAAGGCCGGCCGGTTCGCCGACCCGGCGAAGGTGCACCCGGTCGAGCACGAGGGCCCGTACTTCCGCTCGCGCGGCTACGGCAACACCGCCCGTTCCCCGCAGGGCACCCCGGTGCTGTTCCAGGCCGGCGCGTCCCCGGCGGGCCGGCGGGTCGGCGGGCGGCACGGCGAGTGCATGTTCGTCGGCAGCGGCAGCGTCGAGCAGCTGGCCGCCCACACCGGGGCGATCCGCGCCGAGGCGGTGCGGTCCGGGCGCGGGGCCGACCAGGTCAAGGTGATGTCGGCGTTCTCCTGCGTGGTCGGCGCCACCACCTCGGACGCCGAGCGCCGCTGGCAGCGGATCCTGGACGCGCAGCGCCCCGAGGTCACCGTCGCCTCGTACGCGATGTTCACCGGCCTGGACCTGTCCTCGTACGCGCCGGACACCCCGATGACCGAGCTGTCCACCGAGATGTCGCAGACCCAGGTCGCCCGGTTCGCGGGGAAGACGGTCGGCGACGTGCTGGCCGACTGGCACACCCACGGCGTGGGCGCCCGCCCGGTGGTCGGCACCGCCGAGGAGATCGCCGACGAGATCTGCGCCCTGGCGGAGGGCGCCGACCTGGACGGCTTCCTGCTCTCGCCGACCGTGCAGCCCGCCTCCACGGTCGAGTTCGTCGAGTCGGTGCTGCCGATCCTGCGCGAGCGCGGGGCCTTCCGCGGCGAGTACGCGGACGGCGAGTCGCTGCGCGAGCGCCTGACCGGCTCCGGCGACCGGGCGCTGCCGGCCGGCCACCCCGCCGCGCGGCACCGCCACTGACCTGCCCCTTCGCACCACTTCCGGCACCACGAGAGGACGGCACCGGCCATGGCCACTCCCGTTCACCACCCCTCAGCACTGGACGCGGGCGCGCTGCGGCGGGCGTTCGGGGCGTACCCCACCGGCGTGGTCGCGATCGGCGCGCTGCGCGACGGCGAGCCGGTCGGGTTCGCGGCCAGCTCCTTCGTGTCGATCTCGCTGGAACCGCCGATGGTCGCGGTCAGCGTGGCCCGCACCTCCACCACCTGGCCCCGGCTGGCCGAGGCCCCGGTGCTCGGCCTGAGCGTGCTCAGCCACGGCCAGGGCGCACTGTGCCGCAAGCTCGCCTCCCGCGCGGGCGACCGGTTCGACGGCACGCCCTGGCAGGCCACGGACGGCGGCGCGGTGCTGATCCACGACGCGACGCTGTGGCTGACCGCCCGGGTCGGCCCGGTGTACGACGGCGGGGACCACGAGATCGTCCTGCTGGAGCTGCTCTCCGCGGAGCTGTTCCCGGGCGTGGAGCCGCTGGTCTTCCACACCAGCCAGTTCCGCGAGCTCACCCCCCATGCCTGAGTTCGCGCCGACTCCCCTGGTCGGAACCGTCGTCCACGGCGCCGGCCGGGGGAAGGGCCTCGGCTTCCCGACCGCCAACCTCTCCCCCGCACCCGGCACGGTCGTCCCGCCACCCGCGATCTACAGCGGCTGGCTGACCCGCCCGGCGACCGGGGACGTGCACCGGGCGACCGTCAGCATCGGGACCAACCCGACCTTCGGCGACTCGTCCGAGGTGCACGTCGAGGTGTACTGCCACGACACCTCGGACGACCTGTACGGCGAACGCGTCGAGCTGTGGTTCGTGGCCCGGCTGCGCGACACCGAGAAGTTCGCCACCGTCGACGAACTGCTGGCCGCCGCCCGCGAGGACGTCCGCCGCTCGGATGCCCTGCTGGCCACCGCACCCGCCCCCACCGTCCCCACCGCACCGCCCCGCACCACCCCCTGAGCCCGGTCGGCCCCGTCCCTCCCCCGCTTCCCGGCGGGGCCGACCGCTCCTCTCCCGGCACGCACCCCCGCCCCCGCCCCCACCACTGCGCCGATGCCCGCGT